>JAYODI010000009.1:27927-93374 GCA_038279365.1 Candidatus Latescibacterota bacterium
CTTACAAACCCAACAGGCATTTCTGGATTCTCTCACCAAATACCACCCCTGAACCTCGTTTTATGCCACATCTTCAGTAAATCATACCCATATCCAATATAACACTTGCCGATAACCTGCTTTTTTACATATATTTTATCATATAAAACCGATATTCATATTGTTATATATTGGGAGCATCTTGTGTCGCAACATCATCGTTTTGCACCTGCCCCGAAACTTGCTTATGCAAATACTGGGTTAGCGCCTTATGTGCCCTCACCAGAACAACCCTGGGATGCTTTTCATGTGGCACACCTGTTGCGACGCACCCTGATTGGCCCCAAACCACAAGAGATAATTGAAGCCTTACAAAGCACCCCCGAAGCAGTCGTAGATCGTCTTATAGAAATTCCCTACCTCTCTCTTTTTCCAACCCCACCGGCTACTTGGGTCAACGAAGACCCATTCGTGCGCCCCGATGCCGACCAACGCAAAATTGAACGCGAAAGAATAGATGAAATCAGAACATGGTGGATGGAACTCATCGTCAACCAACAGTTTTCCCTTCGCGAACGCATGACCCTTTTTTGGCACAATCATTTTGCCACCCAGGCCAAAGACGTCTTGCGCCCCCAATGGATGTTTATGCAAAACGCATTACTGCGACAACACGCTGTTGGCAATTTTAAAACCTTGGTTGAAGAAATCACACGCGACCCCGCCATGATTTATTATCTCGACAGCAACACCAACAAAGTAGGTGCCCCCAATGAAAACTATGCCCGAGAGCTTATGGAATTGTTTACCATGGGCGTGGGCAATTATACCGAAGACGATGTTGCCCACGCAGCACGAGCCCTCACCGGTTGGACAGTACAAGGACGCCAAGCCGTTTTTGTCAACAGCCGATACGACAAAGGCACCAAACATTTTTTAGGGCGTGAAGGTGTTTTTGGCACACAAGACATTATCGATATCATCTTTGAACAAAGTGCCACAGCTGAATTCATCTGCACCAAGCTCTACCAAGAATTTGTCTATGAGTTTCCAGACCAAAACATCATTTCCCAAATGGCCCAAATTCTGCGCGACAACAATTACGAAATCAAACCCGTACTCAAAACCCTGCTCACAAGTGCGCATTTTTTTGATCCCGCCATTATTGGAGCCAAAATAAAAACACCCGTAGAACTTGTGGCCGGTACGGCACGAACCTTGGGCATGGAAGCAGGCCAAAACAAAGACATTCGTGGCGAATACCTCTATATGCTTGCCGATGTATTGGGGCAAAAATTGCTCGATCCACCCAATGTGGCAGGTTGGCCAGGGTATCGGGTATGGGTGAGCACAACCACCTTACCCGAGCGCCACAAAATGACCGATGAATTGGTAGACGGCATACCCCGCCGATTTAACCGGTTGTATTACGACCTCAAAAAACCCAACAGCGTCACCTTCATCAAAACCTTTCCTGACCCCTATGACCCCGTAAAATTAATTCGGGCAATGGGTGAATGTTTGACCGCATTTCGGGTCACTGCAGAACATGAAGAACTCTTTTTGGCCACGTTGCTTGAAGGTGCCGATGTCTACGATTGGAACCCCGATGACCCCAACGCACCCCGTCGTATCAGCAACTTTCTTAAACTAATCTTTGAACTGCCCGAATATCAACTGACATAACATCAGTCTCAGCTCACAGGTCACAGACTTAAAAAACTATGGAATTTTGACCTGTGACTTATTTTTTAAAAGATTAATCCTATGAATCGACGCACATTCATCAAACGCGCCACGCAAAGTTCTGCTGGCTTTGCGCTCGGTGGTTTTTTGACCAGAGCCTATGGCACAGCCAACGCCGTGGGCCCGTTGGCGGCAACCGCAATGAGCCAAACAGATCGTGTCTTGGTGCTCATTCGCCTTGATGGCGGAAATGATGGATTAAACACCTTGGTCAACTTTGAAGACCGCGCCTATTATCAGGCACGCCCAACCGTCCATGTCACAAAAGAAAATGCCCTCAAACTTTCAGACACCCAAGGTTTGCACCCTCGCCTCACAGGATTGAAAGAACTTCACGACGAAGGCCGCTTGCTTGCCTTACAAGGTGTGGGATATCCCAACCCCAACCGCTCTCACTTTCGGGCAACCGACATTTGGATGACGGCCTCAGACACCGATGAATATCTCACCAACGGTTGGTTGGGGCGTTACCTTGAAACACAAACACCTGGGTTTCCCGAAACGTTGCCCGAGCATCCGCTTGCCGTTGATATCGGCCCAGTTTTATCTTTATCACTCTTAGGGCAAAATGGAGCAATGGGCATTGCACTCAACAATCCCAAACAATTTGTCTACCTCGTTGAACAGGGCAATCAAATTATAGACGATGGCAAGATTCCTACCCCTGCAGGTTTTGAACTCGACTTTATTCGGCGTGTTAATTTTGAATCTTTGCAATATTCACAGCAAGTCAAAGAGGCGGCGGAGGCTGGTGCCAATAAAATCAGTTATCCAGACGCCTCACTCAGCGATCAACTGGCACTGGTTGCTCGCCTCATCGCAGGGGGCTTAAAATCCAAAGTCTTTTTGGTCTCACAACGCGGTTATGACACCCATGCCAACCAAATCAACCGGCACGATGCCCTCATGGCCGAACTCAATGATGCCGTAACCGCATTTACACAAGACCTCAACCAATTAGGTCTACAAGATCGTGTAATGGGCATGACCTTGTCAGAGTTTGGCCGCCGGGTCAAAGAAAATGGCAGCACTGGCACCGATCACGGTACAACAGCCCCCATGTTCTTTTTTGGCCCCCAACTCAACGCAGGCATATACGGAACAGCACCCAACTTTGAAAACCTTGACAGTCGCGGAGACTTCCTTCACGAATTTCATTTTCGCCAAGCCTATGCCTCTGTGCTTAATCAATGGTTTGGCATATCAGATGAAGCCCTCAAACTTGTCTTTCCCTCCAACCCAAGTACATTACCCCTCATTCGCGCAACACCTTCTTTAGACAAAGTAGATTTTACAGGCGATGGAAAATTAGACTTTGCAGACTTTATCGAATTTGCACAAGCCTATGGCAGCAACAATTCCAAATTTGACATAGATGGGGATGGTACGGTTGGATTTACTGATTTCCTCACTTTTGCCGATGCATTCCGAAACCGATAATCACTTGGCTCAGTCTCACAAACAGAAGCCCCGACAACAATTTGTCTGGGGTTTTGGGCACCCACCATTTTGAGCCGAGGTTCCTATGAAACTACAAAAACAAGAAGTCGCCTTTTCCAACCGCTATTTGTACTATTATGCAAGCCTCATCAAAAAAATATATGGCTTTGTGATACGCCGAGGCGAAGATCAACCCGACGAACGCTATGTAGGGCACATCGGTGAACACCCTCAGCGCAAAGATTTGCCATCTGAAGTGGTACAAAATCCCCTCAGCCCAGGGCGTGATGGTTTACCAGTGGTTGGAGAAATCATCCTCTTTCGTTTTCGCAAACGCCTCCTATTTGGCTATTGCCGAGAATTGCTATCGCGCCAAGTATCCGAAATTTCTGTGCAAACAGAAGATGAACGCCACATCCGTTTTCACAAAACCAACCTTATCTATCTCACGGGCATCACCATCAAGAACAGTGGCAAAGAATTGTATCAATATGCCCAAACCATTCGCACACTCAGCCAACAAATAAATCTCAAAACCATTTGGGAACTTGCTTCCGAATCGAAAACCCCACTCACATTTGATGACATTTCCGATTTATACTGGACAGATGAAAACAGAGATCCGACGCGTTTTGTATCTCTGTATTTGCACCTCCACCAAAATTGCCCCTACTTCACACCCAACCAACACACCCATATACCCACGTCACAAGAAGAGACAGATCAACGCATTTTAGCCCAAAACAATCGCAAGCAACAAGCCGATGAGCGCGAAGAATTTATTCACTACCTTCAAGACGATCACGACACAGACACACAATCCCTTACCAAACGCCAACAAACCTGGTTTGAGTCCATTCGCCAATATGCTTTGTGGGGGCAAGAAGCCGAACGATCAAATGATGCTCGAAGCATTCTATCGGCAGTCAACCCGCAAACAAAAAACTACAAACGCTTGGCCTTTGATTGCTTGGTCACCAAAAAAATTTGGCAACCAAATGAAAATCTGGACTTACACCGTTCAGAAATTCCAACCACATTTTCAACATCCGAATGTGAAGATGCAAAAGTGCGCTTTTCAAATTACGATCTCAAAGATCGTAAACATTTCCAACGCGGTTTGTTTGTGATCCAAGACGCAGACCTACCACACATTGCGCTGTCTTATCGCAAACCTCTTTTTACGGGCCCTGAGTTTTGCCTGCATATTCCAGACCTCAGTACCGTCATAACGCCCCATTCACCTTGTGACATCGCTGCTGCCGAACGTTTACAAACCTTATCATTACCCGATCAAACATTGGCCCTGCTGCCTCAAAGTTTATCCTTTTCAACAAACCATGCCATTCCAACCTTAAGCCTCATTTGGCGAATGGATCGCAAAGGGCGTCTCAAATCATTCAAACTCATACCCTCTGCATCAACCGTTCAAGCAAAACTCACAGCCGATGAAATCACCCGCGCCCATCACAACCCTGCTCACCTCTATCATCGTGCCATCACATTTTTCAACCACCTTGCCCATCGTTTGCAAGAACGACGCACACCACGCGATGGCGACTTTGATCTGCCCGACCTACGCCTCATTTACAAAAATGACACCCCCACCATTTCGCCCATATCCAACGACTTGGCCCATCACATACTCAACGAACTTCGCCTCCTTGCTGGTGTTGCAACAGGGCGATGGTGTTTAGAAAACCACCTCCCCGCCATATATGAAATGCGCGACGAAGTTGAAAACATCGAGGTGCACCAGCAGATAGACCACCCGATTGTTCGCCGACATGAAATACGACGCCTGATGCCCAAAATTAAAAAAACAGAATCTCCAGCATTTCATCACGGTTTCGGCATTGCTCTATATTGCCCCATAACCGATCCCAACAACCATTACGATCATCTGCTCATGCAACGTCAAATAAACCACCACCTTCAACATGGCGCTCACCTTTACAACGAAGAGCACCTTAATATTTTGAGGTTTCAAATTCAAGAAATGCATGCCATCAGCGAAGGCATCATTTATCGCAGGCAACGCGATTTGCTCTTGCAATTTTGGGCAAATCATATCGGAACAAATTTTGAGGCCACCGTCTTGCACATCAAACGGCACGGTGTCTTGGTCGAGTTCAAAAATGCACCATTCAAAACCATTGTCTACCCCAGTCATCCCGTACAAGTTGGCGATGAAATCACATTGCGTCTTACGGGTATAAACACCGACCAAGCACAAGCCCACTTCACAGTATTACAGCCCGAAACCTTATCACACCCCTAAGAAAACATCATGCAAAACCATAAAAAAACCGCCTTATGTTTGTGCATAAGGCGGTTTTTGCATCTCGTTTTAGACCCATATTATCGGCCTTCCCAGCGTGTAAATAAGTCTTGATCAACACCCAGCAAATCTAAAATACGCCCAGCAATAAAATCGGCCAAATCATCAAATGTTTTGGGTTGCTGATAAAATGCAGGCATCGCTGGCACCATCGTCGCACCCGCCTCCGTTGCAGTCACCATATTGCGCAAATGAATCAAACTCATGGGTGTTTCTCGCGGTACCAAGATCAACGGACGCCTTTCCTTTAAGGCCACGTCGGCCGCACGTTCAATCAAATTCCGCGAAGAACCGTGTGCAATGCCTGACAACGTCTTCATTGAACAAGGCACCACCACCATCCCATCCGACTTGGCCGATCCACTTGCCACAGATGCCGCCAAATTACCTGCCTGATGCAACACCAATGAACCCGTATCCACCCCCCTGCCAAATTGCGCGCGCAAAAAATCACCCAATGTATTCTGCTTGCCATCAAAACCACATTCATCGCGCAACAACATCCATCCAAACTCAGACACAATCACATCTACCGTTACCCCACAAAGCAACAATGCGCGTAATGTACGAACCGCATAAATGGCCCCGCTTGCTCCTGTAATGGCTACCGTAATGCGTTTCATAAAAAAACCTTTAAAAAGCGAATTTGCGAATTTGCGAAACTACGAATCAAAACCCATTCGTCCATTCGTCCATTCGTCCATTCGTCCATTCGTCTATTCGTTCTTTCACACCAACAAATCACCAATCGTCCCAACAAAATACACCACACTTACCACGCCATTCATGGTCAATGACGCCATACCTGCTTTTGACAAATCTTGGTTTCTGACCAATACATGTTCATAAATTAACAACCCACCCACTGCAAACACGCCCATAAAATAGATCACACCCAAACCAAAAACGTGCCCCACACCAAGCATCAAAACAAATGCGACCAGGTGAAAAAAACGAGCAATCATCAATGCCTTGCCCACACCAAATCGCTGAGGAATAGAATACATCCCAAACTGCTTGTCAAACTCGGCATCTTGGCAGGAATAAATCACATCAAACCCCGCCACCCACATCAACACCGCCCCTCCCAACAACAAAATCTCAACATCCAATTGCCCTGTCACCGCAACCCAGGCCCCAATTGGGGCCAATGACAATGCCACCCCCAAAAACAATTGCGTGGCCCATGTAAATCGCTTGCTATAGGAATACAAAAACACAATGCCCAAAGCCACAGGTGAAAGCAATAAGCACAACGGGTTGAGCATATACGCCGCCAATATCAAAGCCACAGACGAAAGAACAATCAGCACCTTTACCGCAAATGGCGAAATCACACCCTTGGGCAATTCGCGGTTGGCCGTGCGCGGGTTGGCAGCATCCATATCGCGGTCTATTAACCGATTAAACCCCATGGCCGCACTTCTCGCCCCCACCATAGCCACCACAATCCAAAACACCTGAATGGGCATAATACCACTTTGCACGGCCGCCAAAGCCGCACCCGAAAAGGCAAACGGCAAAGCAAAAATGCTGTGTCCAAATTTAATCATACGCCCATAGGTTATCACGCGATCAAGCACTGTTATGCCTCCATAAAATCTGCAACATTCATCAATTCACCGTGTTTTCGAGAAGACTCCCAACCCGCCAATATGGGCCCCAAAGAAAACAACCCATCGTGATAATCATTCAAAATGCCCGATCCATCACCAGTCTTGACCGCCTCAATAAACACACGGGTCTGCTCAAACCATGGGTCAAAATTTTCTCCGCTAAACACCACATCACCATTCATCACAATGCGATCATACTCATACGTTTCTAAATAGCCACCCTCAAAATAAAAAGTGAACCACGGTCTATGGTTGCCATTTGTCGCATCGGCAGTAATAAATGTCATTGCTGTGGTTGCCCCATTGTCCATTTCAAAATTAAACGAACAAGAACGGGCATACCCATCGGCCATATCGTAAAACGCCTGTGCACGCACGGCATTTAAGCCCGTCATAAACCGCGTATAATCCATTGCGTGCACACCCCAATCAAATGCCATGCCTCCGTGTTTTTCAAAATCTTGTTGCCACCCACCCGGCGCACTCGAACGACGCCCCCAATCTCCTGTTGCCCGATGAAAATGCGTGTGCACAATATCCTTGTCGGCCAACAAACGTTTGGCCTCTTGAAACAACGGGCGGTAACGCTCGCGAAAGCCCACAGTGTTCAGCACGCCGGCATTTTTGACTGCTTCATCAATGGCTCTAACCACCGACATTTTTGTAGATTGCGGTTTTTCACTAAACAAATGGATGCCCTTTTCAACGGCGGCAATTTCAACATCGGTTCTCACAAAAGCAGGCACCACCGAATACAACACATCCAAATCGCCTTTGTCCAACATCTCATAAGCATCTGTATATCTTTGGGCAATACCAAATGCCTGGGCTGTTTCCGTCAGTGCCTTTTCATTTACATCACATACAGCCACAACATCCACATCCACCAACTTTTGCAAGTTGGGAATATGGGTTCGATTTGCAAACTTACCCGTGCCATAAACCCCTACACGCACTTTTCCATCAACGGCCATCAGTCCTCCCTATCCTGTTTCGGGCATAAACGTGGGCATGACCACGCCATTAAATGCTTGAAATTGTCCTCTAATCTGCGCAAAGTGAACCTCACAATTGCGTGCACCCCACGCATATAAACCTTGCACAGCAGGTGAATCTACGGGCACCAAAAACACAGGCGAACATCCTTTATTGGCATTCAGTTCCGACAAAATCAAAGGCAACACCTGCGCCTCAGACCGCATCACACCAGGGCCCAACATATTGCTACCTGGGTGTTTCACCGAAACAAGCACCCCATCTATTTGCCCATTCACCCCTTCATAAACCGACGTGTGCCAAATGCCCGCTTCATTTTGAATAAAGTAATCAAAGTCTTTGGTTCTGTCGATCCCGCTTACAGACATTTCCAAATCGACAATGGCCGGCACATCCTCCAACTGCGCATCACGCACCTGTTCTTTCCCTGCCACATCAAAATCCAACCCACATTCGGGTACCGCAATCATCATATCTTGAAACGCTTGACGTGGCACAAAACCAGCCTTGGTATAAAGTGAAAATGAATCCAAATTCATGGCACTCGATACCAAACGAACAGGCTTCTTTTTTGCATCTGCAAAATCGGTAATAAACGTTAACAACGCCCGTGCCACCCCCTTGCCAAAATAATTGGGATGCACATTCATAATGCCCAAAGAAACGTGTGTCGCCCGTGGATGATAAAAACACGACCCCATCAACATACCCGTTGTTTCGTCTTCGGCCAAAAGACAACACCCAGGATCTAAAGCCTCATACACCTCACAAAACAACCGCACCGAATCGGGCCCATTGGAAAAAATGGGAAAACCACGATTCACCTGATACCAATAATTTGTAGACACACAAATCAAATCGGCCACCGCAGACCAATCGGCAGAAGCCATCTGTCTGAGTTTCATAGGAATCCCCTTAAGGAAAAAGGATCATAACGCACAAATGTATCAAAAACTTTCCCCTTTTACAACCCTCTCATCGCCATTCGTGCTTAGGATATCGACGGCGCAGTTCCTTCTTCAACTCCGGATAGGTTCGTTCCCAAAACCCTTCTAAGTCATCGGTCACCTGTGCAGGACGAAAATTGGGTGCCAAAATTTCCAGCAAAACCTTTTGCCGCCCCCCCGCCACGGTGGGTGTCTTGGGCAAATCGTAAAAATCTTGGATCTTTGCAGCCCCCACGGGTGGGCCATCTGCTTGATACCGTATTTTCATACCAAATCCCTTTGGCAACACAATACGCGTGGGTGTCATTTGCTCCACAAATTGCTGATCGGCCCACGAAAGTGCCTGTTTCACATAAGGCAAAACGGGGCGGTTGCGAATTTGGCTGTGCCGTGTGGCACCATCGACGATCTCATATAAAATCACACGAACATCATCCTCATCATATGCAATCAGCCCACGCTCGGGAAACCACTGCCCCACACACCGTGTACGCACCATCCAATGATCCACCTCCTCATCCCACTTCGCCAAATCAATTTCGCCACTGACAATGCGATCTACCAAGATCTCCGCCGCCAACACGGGGTCGGCATTGGGGCGAGCTATACGCCGATAGACCAACCCTTGATAAGCATGTGTTTCCACTTGCTCGACTGCTTTGTTATCGGCATTCCAGACGGCTTCAGAAGCCAACACAATTCGATTGGGATGCACCTCTTCAAGCCATTCGGGCAACACATTGCTGGCCAAAGACAACACCGTACGCACCCCTTCTTTTGTGGTCACCTCACGCGTGTCCAAAGCAACAATCAGCCCAGGTTCTGCAACACTTTCCCTGTCCAATTCCACCCGTCGCAAATCGGCCATCACACAAGAACGGGAGTCTCGATCACGTCGCAAAGCCACATGATCGAAAAAACCTGCCAACAAACACCGCACCAAATCTACCGTATCACCACGCCCCCGCTGGTGAATAGTCGCCTCTTTACACGCCGATAAAAATTGGTCACGTGCCCGATCCACATCTCGGCACGCCGAAGCCACTATTCCCTCGTTCAAACAAGCCCGTGGGTCAAAGCGCAACCTTTTGGATAGCTCAAACGCATTTTCGCGTATCACCAAATCGGAAACCACATCACCGTCAGGCACCAGTGTATACTGTTTGTGGATCGGGCGCGACAAAATATCGCGTTCACCAATAAGAGCCGCCCACAACGCGGCACGTTCCACACAGCCATATTGTGCAGCGGCCACCAACAAACGCCCCAAACGCGGGTGGGCCGGGATCAATGCCATCTGTTGCCCAATGGGTGTCAAATTACCTGTCGCGGTCAGCGCCTCTAAATGCACCAACAAATCCAATGCGCGATCAAACGCGTCATCTGTAGGTCGGTCCAACCAAGAAAATCGTACAACATCTTTTACACCCAACGCTTTTAAACGCAACACCGCATCTGCCAAATCCAACCGTTTCACTTCTGGATCTGTTTGTTGTGGTTTGGCATAATGTGCAGTCTCTGTCCACAACCGCCAGCACGTTCCTGGTGCCGTGCGCCCCGCACGGCCAGATCGCTGATCTGCCGACGCTTGGCTAATCCCTTCTACCAACAACACATTGATGCCACGACGTATATCAAAACGTTGCACGCGCACCAAACCACCATCAATGACGTGCCGAATCCCATCAATCGTCAATGACGTCTCGGCCACATTGGTCGCCACAATCACCTTACGCGTATCACACGGTGCCAATACCGCATCTTGTTCACGCACAGACAGTGACCCATGAAGCGGAAAAAATGATACCGCATCTCCTTGTTTCACAACAGACCTACACGCTGTCAGGGTGCGCTGAATTTCATAAATACCCGGCATAAAAATTAACACATCACCCGACTCATTCTGATCCAACACGGCACGCAACCGCTCTGCCGTCAAATCCCACACGTGGGCACTCGGTTCTCTATCCACATAAAAAATGTCCACGGGAAAAGCCCGCCCCCCCGCCTGTAACAGAGAACAATCCAATGCCAGTGACACACCTTTTGCATCTAACGTAGCCGACATCACCATCAATCGCAAATCAGCACGCGTCTCCTCTTGTAACCGCCTAAGCAACCCCAAAGCCACATCGGCATCCAAACTGCGCTCATGAAACTCATCCAAAATCACGGCACCCACGCCCAACAATGTGGGGTTGTTTTGCAAACGCCTCAAAAAAATTCCCTCGGTCATAAACAACAAACGCGTCTTTTCACCCAATTGCCGGTCATGTCGCGTGTGATATCCCACCGTTTGCCCAATGCCCTCTCCCACCTCACTGGCCACCCGCAACGCCACCATGCGCGTGGCCAAACGCCGAGGTTGCAACACCCAAATTTCACCTTGAACCACATTGTGCTTGAGCAATATCTGTGGCACTTGTGTGGTTTTACCCGATCCTGTTGGAGCCGTGAGCACCAAGCGATTATGCGCCTTCAAATGCGAAACAATGTCTTTTTCAATTTCAAAAATGGGGAGTTTCATAAAAGACTTTTACCCAAAAAATAAAAAACGTGCCGATTGATCGTTGCTAACCAATCGGCAAAAATGACATCATCTAAGATCTAAAAAACACGCATCGCACACACTTACATGTTGCACCCAGGGTCACCTATGGGTTGCACCTATTATTTGAATTTACCTAAGCTGTCGATTTGTTCACGGAAAACATTTTTTCTCATCGTCTTAAACCACCGCGTCAGATATTTTGCCATTGAGCACCTGCATCATCTCTTTCACAGCCACAAAAGGCACTGCTTGGGGCAAGCAATCTTGTAAAACCGCCAATGCCGCGCACACACCTGCCGCTTGTCCCATCATTGCTGCATTGCCCGTAACACGGTAACTTGAATGCGCAATAAAATCACCACTGATACAACGCCCTGCCAACAACAAACCATCCACGTCCTTGGCAATTAGCGCACGCAATGGAATATCATAAGGCTGTGATTTGTGTGGTTTTGCCTCAACACCTTTGTTCTTATCTGGGTTTGTAGAATGTACATCAATGCCAAACGTTACACGGCAAATGGCATCTTCGTGTTCAGCACCATCGCGCAAATCTTCTGCCGATACCTCATAATGCCCATGAATACGTCGCCCCTCACGCACACCAAGCTGAGCCCCCGTAGCCACAATTTGCAAATCTTTCCAAATCCCACCCAAAGATTTCAAAGCACGTACCAAGCGATGTACCTCCGCACGGGCTTCAAGCGTTGCTTTTGTAATTGCTTCGGCATCATTGGCAAACACACCATATTGATGGTTCGCCATAAGTGCAAACAAATCGTCACGCACTCGAAAAATGGTTGGCCCAGCATAAGAAGGTGGCATGCCTGCCCGTTCCATTTCAGCATACAAGCGCTGTTTCGGCTCCGACATCGTGCCCCCCACAAAAGCTTCAATCTCATCAAATTGCACACCCGTAATCCAAGCCATCAAACTCATCGGTTGTACTGCACCTGTTTCTGGATGCCCCATCTCAAAACCACACCCCGCCAAAGCACCCAAATCACCATCACCCGTTGCATCAACAAAAACTTTGGCAGCCCACGCCTCACGCCCTGACTTCGACTCCGTAATCACCACCGACAGCCGATTATCCACATCACGCGCCGCTGCCACCACACGGGTGTGCAACCGCACATCCACACCTGCCTCCAGGCACATTTCTTCCAAAAGCAGTTTCATGGCCTCCACATCATAGGCATAATTCTTTCCATTGGGCACACGTGTTGCCCGAGCACCACGGCGTTCCAATTCATCCGTAATCTCTGCCATAATGCCCGGCTTATCTGCCGAATCAATAATCCAACTCAAGGCACCTGCCGTCCACACGCCGCCCAAACACCCATGCAATTCAATCAGCCGTGTCTTGGCTCCCGTGCGTGCCGCAGCTATGGCCGCACACACACCCGCAGGCCCTGCCCCACACACCACCACATCCGTTTCCTCAACAACAGGAATTTCGCGTTCAGCTTCATAAAAAGTAGACATCGGTTTCTCCTTTTATTGGGCCAGCGCTTTTGCCGCTTCCAAAATCACGCGTTCTTCATCTTTATAGGGTGCAGGATCACCATAATAAGGATAGGCGTTGGGCTCATAACCCCCTTCACCATATTGCCGTTCCGTACACAAATAGCCGATCTCATCATTGGCATATCCCACAGGCCACAAATCTTCCACACCCAACAAATTACGCACATCTTTTTCAATGGCGTGCCCAATCTCTTGTACGGGTTCACCCGGAATAGATATCAAACCAATAGGGCCAATCGTCAAGCGTTGCATTTGCGTGGGCCGACTTTCCGGAATACCTGCCCCCGCCAACAAAGCCAACACACCTTTGGCCCAAGGCCCTGTCATCAAACGCCCACGGTCACTTTCATCATTGGCCCATTCTTGCAATTGTTCACGCGACATCGGTTCGCCATAAGGCATATCCACATCCACCACTTGAGATGAAATACCCGCAACATTACGCGTTTGCAACCAATCAGACACACGGCAAACCTCACGCCCCAGCGCATCACCACAAGCATCCAACTGTTCTTTTGTGGCCGATGTAAACCCACCACCTTCGGTTAAAATAGCGGGGCGAATATTGCCAAAACAACCGGCCAAATAAAGCGCCTTACACCTGAGTTCACGCTCAATAAACGAGCGGGCAATACCCGGGTAATCATAGGAAATAAAACCATTGGAGCCATTAAAGGTTGTCGGATGACACGAATAATGAAACAAAACGGCCAGCGTACCTTTTGCACCATCAATGCGCAACACCCGCACACGCCGATCAACCAACATACCATAATTGGCCACCATACTGTCCGTTCCTGGCAAGGGGCGACGACTGATATTAAAATCTGTAGATCCACATCCCAACCCCACGGTCACGGTTTGTAAATCTGCCACGGCCATCTGCACACAACTTGCCGAAACAGCCACCAGACGCTGCAAATACGCTGCATCTGGCACCATTCCCAAACAAGGCAACACAGGCGGGCCACAATGTGTGTGGCTACACGCCACCATCACAGATTCTGGTGGTACAAGCTCCGATACGGCCTTGCGTATCTGCTGAGTCAAATCCAATGTCACACCAATCACATCCAATGTCACAATAGCAGAGCGCACCCCATCATCTTCAAAAACAATCGCCCGCACCTCCAACGGATACATAACAGCGTGCGAAGGATTTGTGCTCCAATGTCCTTGTAAGATCATACCCGGTTTAGGGGTAATATCACCCGAAGCAACACCACACCGCATCCAAAACTCCTTTCAAATCGTACTCTATTTCCAATATGTCCAAAGAGAACAACCATCACAGTTTCATAAATACATCTATTATTGTCGAACAAATTTTTGCAACTGTGCATCAACCTGCACTTCAGACACATACAGATCGCCACGAGAATCCAACCAAATACCGTGTGGGCATTTTTTAAATTCACCCGGTTTATCGCTTTCTACGCCTCTGCCCCATTCGGCCAATTTATCACCCGTCTTGCTCCAAATACTCACGCGCTGTTCCAACTCAGCGATATAAACCACCCCCGCTTCATCATCAATATAAATGGTATCGGGCTGATGCAACCCAGTCCACTCACCTTGATATTCGCCCTCTGTGTCAAAAAACTGAATGCGGTTATTCGATCTGTCCAATACCCACAATTTATCTTCTTTATCAATCCGTACACAATGCACCAAATCAAATTGCCCAGGGCCCGTACCCGGTTCACCCCAAGATTTGATAAATTGCCCATCAGAGGTGTACTTATGCACCCGTGCATTGTCATAACCATCGGTAATATACATAAACCCTTTTGAATCAAACGCCACATCGGTGGGCAAGCGAAACGGATCACCCGGTTTGCCCATTTGGTGCGGCGTGCCCACTGTCATCAACAATTTTCCATCAGAAGTAAACTTATGCATACAATGGGTTTCACGCTCCACACAATATACATTGTCATCACCATCAATATAAATGCCGTGTGCATCTTCCAAAACATCTTCCCCCCAAGAGGTTACAAAGTTGCCCTCTCGGTCAAACACCACCATAGGATGCTCACTACGGCTATACACATACACCTGGTCTTTCGAATCAACCGCAACAGCAGGAATCCATCCAAATGACCATCCATCAGGTAGTTTCCACCAATTTTCTTGCACCTTAAATGTATAATCGCCTTCACCATAAATCATAAAATATCTCCTTTTATAGATGCCTTATTGTTTTTCAAAAGTATCAACGCACCCCAGCGTTCTTTGACCATCTTTCAATTCCCAAACACAATCTCCCTCGCTTCATTTGCCTTAATATATGCCCCCCGTCACAATACACCAAACCCATTTCACAGGCATAAAAAAAACCCCGATAAAAATCGGGGTTTTAAAATGCATCCTCCACATTAACCATAACGTTCAGACATTTGATCGGCAACCGATTTGACATCCGACGAAGTGTGTTGCGCAGGTTTTTGCACAGATACAGCTTCAAGCTCGCCATTTTTGTCCATCTCTTCCAAAGCCACCTGCACAGCCTTAATCACAGCTTCATTATTATTTTGCTCTTCCAAGTTGATCAACTGCTTAATCACCTTCATCACACGCAAAAAATGGCTGTCTCGGTTTTCGGCCCCACCCATAGCTTGCAAAACTGCCATTTCCAAAACCTGTTCTTTTTCGCGTCGCTTGCGTGCTGCATCTTGTGCAGCAGACAGTGCCAATTGCTCCATATGTTGCTTTAAGGTAGCCAAGCGCGTTTTGAGTTGGCTCACGCGATTTTTAGCAACACCCTCCGCCTTTAAAGCTATCAAATATTTGCGCCGAGAAGACTCCAAGTTGCTTTCTATGTCTGATATTTTGTGCAAATTTCTGCGATAAGCTTGCTCTTTTGCTCTCAGTTCCAAAACCGTTAAAATTTTACTTACCAACAACACCGTAAGAAAAAGCAAAGCCACAAAACCAGAAAAAGCAGTGGAATCCCAAGACATAAATGTCTGACTCCTTGAAAAACGTTATAAATGAAAAGCCCCCATAGCATAAATAACGCGTTCAAGACAAAAAGTCAAGCCATCTAAGGATTCACCAACCGACCAAAAACCCCAGCAAACAGCAAAAAGTCACTAAAATTTATACGAAAATCACCATCCAAGTCAAACCGCACATCAAACCCACTATCTGTATCAGAAAGTCCAAAAGCTCCTGCAAACAACACAAAATCACCAAATCCAACCGAACCATTGGCATCAAAGTCAGCTTTGCTCGCCACATCTGCCGATGGCTCAAAATTAAAAGGCCGTGTGCGTACCGCAATGCCACGTGGCCCATCGGCAAGTTGAAAAGCACGCAACACCCGCAATGTTGTGGCATCAAACACCACCAAGTCATCTGAATCTTGATTGGTCACATACACACGTGTGCCATCAGGCGACACAAACAGGTCGCGCGTTTCCCGAGCATCGGTTAAAACGGGCACCGTGTTGGTCACACGCCCTTCTGCCGTATTGACCACCAACAAATTGCCATTGCTGCGGTCCGTTGCATACACCCGAGCCCCATCGGGTGATACGGCCACTCTAAAAATACTTGTCGCCCCCGTATCAACCACCTGATCCATCGTGTTGGTTTGGGTATTCACCACACCAATATTCCCATCAAAACCAGCCACATAAAGCCACTTACCATCAGGAGACAACATCAAAGACCTTGGAGAGGGAATCACACTGATTTGCGCCTGTGTTGCACCCGTATTGGCATTGAGCACCCGCACGCTGTTGGCGTCTATATCCGTCACAAACAAGCGCACCCCATCTTTACTAACTGCAATACCATATGGCCCTTCACCAACAGTAGACACATTTAAACGAAGCGACTCACTCAAACTGGCCACATCAATTACAGACACACTGCGGTTTTGTGAGTTGCTCACATACACGCGCTTGCCATCGCTGCTCACTGCCAAATCCAAAGGCGACGTGCCCACCGTTATGACCTTGGCCACTTGATGTGTGGATGTTTCAATAACCGTAATGCGATTTTCCGACACACCTTGTGAGCCCGTATTGGCCACAAACAAATACCGCTCATCAGGTGTCATCAACACACTCAAAGGAGTGTCGCCCGTTGCAATGCGAGCCACTTCTTTACCAGGCCCTGTATCAATGACAGACACCACACGGGCATCACGCACGGCCACATAGGCCACAGGTGAACCCGACATGGCCAAGATTTCAAACCGAGCCATTGGACTTTCTGCGCTTGGAAAAGAAGTTGCATTGCCCTCATTATCCCCAGCAACAATCCGATATTCAATAACAGACCCCGGGCGTTGCCCCGATATTTCTGCCGTATAAACATCATCGACAGAAGCCCGCATAGCAAGCACCCGCAAACTGCCACTGTTGACGCGATAGTGCAAATCGACACCCGTTACGCCCTTATTATCTGTCACGCGAGAAGAAAACCGATATGGGCCATTGGGGTCTGGTGTATTGGCTGGTAAGTTGAGATCTGAAATAAATGGAGAACCCGGTATCGCCAATCCTATGGCAAAATCAATTTGAGTTTGGGTTTGCCCACCCTCCACACGAACCACTTGTGCCGCAGTTTGAATAGACACATTGTTATAAAATTCAATTTCTGGCACCTGATCATATGTGCCCCGAAAAATACCGCCAAAGTTTTCAGGTGAAATAGAACCTGCAAGCGGTTCAATGGCCACATGATAATCTCCTGGTGGCAACCCCAAAATTTCATAATCACCGTCACCACCTGCCCCTAATGAGGTGCCAACCGAACCCGACAAAGCACTGGCCACAAACGTGCGGGTATTGGCCTTATAAGCCACCACATGCACCCCATAAGCCCCAGCTCCATCTGCACGTAAGACACGCCCAGAAACCCCACCGGTGAGTGTACCTGTGGGGTATAAAGCGGTAATACCTGCTCGATCATCGTCTTCAAGCGTTCGTCCAGCACGCGGTTCTTCTGCCGTATTAAACGGGTTCATGGTTGGGCGTTCAGAAGGATCGCCAACCAATGGGGTATGGTCCAATCCAAAAAAATGGCCCACCTCATGGGTGAGCACATCTTGCAAATCAACTTGTCGGTTAGGCGTATTGACATCACTAATCGAAAAAGTAAAATCGCGACCATTAAAAATAATATCGGCATCCACAATATCACCATTGTCATTCCAATTAACCCGTGTAATGGCAATGATGCCCGACCCTGCAGGTGCGCCAATAGATCGCCCAGTTGCATCATAAATGACCACATTACGACGATCAGAATCAGATGCTGGCAACGTTGACGTACCTTGATAACTCATATTCAAATAAGAAGACGGAACCTCATTCCACGCATTAAAACTGTTTTGAACAATGCGTACCACATCGGCTTCAGCAAACGGAAAGCTGGTCACGTTTAAAGAAAAAGGCACCCCCGAACGCGCTCGGCTTTCGGTCCACCCCACCTGCACAATACGCCCTTGGGTATTTTGATCGGTTTGAATCACATATGCAAATGCAGACACTCCAAAAAAAAGAGTGAAGCACCCACACAGCACCAAACACACAAAATGTTTTTTTAAGAAAAACAAGCCCAAACAATTTCTCCACAAAATTTTTAAACACCAGCAATTTGGCTCCTGTTCAATCTTCTTGCATCAACGTCGGAATGGGGTTCCGTTGATCCACCTGCCAAACTTCATATTGTCCATTGCCATTTAAATCGGCTTCAGCAATTGCAACAAACCGATCCCCCACCACATCCACCCGATAAGAAAATTTTCCCAACCCATCATTTAACCGCAAAATATCGCCATTTGTTTTACGATCAATAGGCAAATAAGTTCCATTGTCAGACCAATACGCCATCTCCAAATCATAAATGCGATGCAACATGACTTGCGCCCGTTCACGTTCTTTCGCATCAGGAGAACGGTGCGTAAATTGATAAATCACAATAACGCACAACATCAAAAAAAGCATTGTCAACCCAATCCCTTGGCGCATCAACAAACGATTCTCAAATGAAATATTCATGGCACATCCTTACTTTCTGTTGGTAAAAACCACAACGGTTGAACACCAAACCGACGCGTATCACTCTGCCAACGTGCCCGCACCTCAACTGTATCAGATGCGCTAAAAAAAACCTCAGAAGCAACAAATGGCCACACACTTCCCGCATCCCAAAGCCCATTGTTATTGGCATCAACAAACCCCGATACCCGATACAAACCGGGCAAAACATTCTGAATCACAAATGTTGAATCATTCAAACCCACCAGTGCTTGATAAAACAAGGGCTCACCCTCAACCGACACCGCTTCAACCACTCTTTTTTTATTCAACGAGTCCACAATACCCGCAATGCGACCAACCGCTTGGGTATCGATCACCGCAAAATCAAATACCACAGGCGTATCAAGTACATTGCCTGCCAAATCTTTAACAAGGCCACGTTTGCTTGTCAAACGTACCTGACCAATCGGCCACGAGTCGTTGGGTGTAAAAATCAAACGATTGGGGGCCAACCATTCAAAATGTCCTTCTGGCGAAAGCGTTGTATCTGAAACCTCCCAAAAAGGTGTTGCAATATCCGATGCCATGGCATCAGAAAAAATCATTTCCAATGGAGCATTGGGAAATATCTGAGTGGCCAACAGTTTCGGCTTGATCGCCAATACCTCCGGCACACGCTTGTCGGCCGAGGCATCTCCCCGCACAGAGGTTTGCACCAAAGACCGATTGCCATATGGATCCGTCACAGCCAAACGGACATCATAGACCTGCCCACTTTTTTGCGTTTGTGTCACAATCCCCACACGGCTTGAATCCACGTCTTGGTATACCGACAAAACCTTCAATGCAGATACCGTAGGAGCCGTTTCTATGCGAACGGGCTCTTGGAATCGCATTAAAATGTGATTTTGATCGGACGTCCTCACCGCAGACAAAACAGGCCCAGAGGTATCGCGCACCACACCTTTTAAATCGCCCAATCGCACTGTTTTTTGCGCCGAATCAACCGTCACATCTTGTGGCGGAACAGCCAATGCGTCTATCCCCGATGTATAAGTTTGATTTTGATCTGCATCCAAAAAAACAAATACCCGGTAAACACCCACCCCCAAACCCGAAAATCGAAAATGCCCACCCGCATCTGGCTGAGTCACATAATGTGCCAAATCGTTTGCCACATCGGGTTCTGGCACCACATCCAAATCATATAACCAAGCAAAAGCTTGACCGATCTGTTCTTTAGACCACACAACCCGCCCCCAAAGTTCCCCTTGATTCACCACATCTCCCGTTGAAAACCGAAACGTATGAGAAGCCAACATCCGATTGCGCCACTCATCAGAACTGGCCTGCCCCACAGTAATCACATACGTACGATCTGGCCTTAATCCACCTAAAAGCCGAATTTCTAACTCATGACCGCGCCAACGAAATTTAGGCACTTGAGCCGATTGAGGCGAAATGAAAATGGCCTCTTCCACCGATCTGCGATCCATATTTTCGGAAAATTGAATGCGAATAGCCGTCTCTATATCGACACCCACCGAATCATTTGCAGGATATGTTTGGATCACATAAGGTGCAATCATATCAGCAGGCCCACCAGGCGGTGCCATTTGTCGAGCACAACTTACAAACAAAACAAGCGCAGCCAAAATTGCGCCACGCTTCATCCACAAGCAAAAGCTTCTGCCACTTTGCCTCTGATTTTTCTCCACCCTTCTGTCCAATTCCTCCACAACCTCTTTATGATGCACGTTTTAAGCCCTCGGATGTGCCTGACGATAAGCCTTTTTCAAACGCTCAACACTTACATGCGTATAAATTTGTGTCGTAGACAAACTGGCATGCCCCAACAATTCCTTTACCGAATTCAAATCTGCACCAGCATCCAACATGTGTGTTGCAAACGTATGTCGCAACGTATGTGGTGACAGTTTACGCCCAGTTGCTGCCTCAATATGTCGTTCCACACGCCGTTGTACGCCACTTGGGCTAAGGGCCTTACCTTTGCGGCTCAAAAAAACATATCGCGCTTCAGCTGGGCTTAAGTGATCACCAAACAGTTCTGCTCGTCGCGCCAAATATAGTTGCAATGCCCTTTGGGCCGGTTTGCCCATAGGCACCAACCGCTCCTTATCTCCTTTGCCCACCACCCGCACCAAACCCGCATCCAAATCTACTGCACCCACAGTAAGCCCGGCCAACTCGCGCAAACGAATGCCCGTGCTGTAAAACAATTCCAAAATGGCCCGATCCCTCACACCCAATATGGCATCAGGGCTTGGCGCCTCCATTGTCTGCTTGGCCTCATTCACATTCAAATGTACAGGCAAAGACTTTTCCTGCTTTGGAGGGCGCACCTGCAATGCTGCATTGCGCGACAAATGCCCCGTCTGACACAAATATCCCAAAAACGTGCGCAACGACGCCAATTTACGCGCAATAGAACGTCGGCCAAACCCTTGTGCATGCAAATAACCCAAAAAAGACCGCACACCATTGCGGTCTAAAGCATCCAAAGCCTGGTGTCTGTCATTCCAAAATATCTGAAATTGCCCCAGGTCGGTTTCATACGCCAAACACGTATGCGCAGACAACCGACGCTCCCGAGACAAATGCCGTAAAAAATTTTGAATAAAATCTTGCATAAAAAATACAAAACCTTTCACCAGCAACAACCAAATATGTGTTCGCTTTCAAGCAAAGACGGCCTTGTTTTTCGCCTTTGCCTCAAGCTGACAACTGATCGCTAATTGCTGACCGCTACCTCACTTCTTATTCGTTGCCGGATTTTCCTTCATGATCTTTTCACAGGTGGCCTTGTCCAATGCCGATGCTTCAACATCTGGCGGAATTTTATAATTTTTGCCATCGTGTTTGATATAAGGACCATACCGCCCCGCAATCACCTGAATCCCATCAAAGTCGTGAATCACATGCTGGCGTCTGCGACCGCCCCCCCCTTCGGTCATAAACTTTTCAAGCGTTTCTCGATCCAGTGTTGCAGGATCTAATCCTTTGGGAATATTAAAATTTTGGCTTCCTTTTTTAATGTATGGGCCATAACGACCATTGAGTACTTGAAATTCGCCAAAATCTTGAATCACGCTTTGCCGTTTGCGTTCCCGTTCGGTCTCGGCAATTTCAAGGGCGCGTGCTAAGCTCACATCAAAAGGATCTTCGCCTTCAGGAATAGAGAAAAAGTCACCATCAATTTGCACATAGGGGCCATATTTGCCCACATTGACCAGCACATCCTCACCTTTATCTGTTTGGCCAACAGTGCGTGGCAATTCAAAAAAGGTAAGGGCATCTTCTAACGTAATTTCAAACATGCTTCTTGTGGGAGGGATAGAAGCAAACAATGGTTTCTCTTCTTCTTCTGCCACCCCTACTTGCACATAAGAACCATATTTGCCCACCCGTACACTCACCTCACGCCCCGTGTCGGGGTCAATGCCCAATTTGCGCGAACTGCGATCTACTTCGCCCTTTTCTTCTACCAAGTTTTTAAAAGGCAGGTAGAATTCTTTGATCATATCTTTCCAGGCATTTTTCCCTTGGGCAATCTCATCAAAATCATCTTCAATATGCGATGTAAAACCCAAATCAACAATGTTTGGAAAATGTTGAACCAAAAAGTCATTCACAATTTCACCCATATCAGTGGGTTGCAGCCGCTTGTCTTTGTTGCCTTCTACATACCCCCGACTTTGAATGGTTGAAATCGTGGGCGCATATGTAGACGGTCTGCCAATACCTTCACTTTCTAACTTTTTAACCAAAGAAGCTTCCGTATAACGCGCAGGAGGCTTGGTAAACAACTGTTCCAAATTGAGTTTTTCCAAATTGAGTATCTGCCCCTTGTCTACCTTGGGCAAAATCACATCCTTATCACTAATCTCAGCCTCTGGGTCATCAGAGCCTTCGGTATACGCTTTTAAAAAGCCAGGGAACAAAATGCGCTGGCCTTTAGACTCAAATTGGTACTCACCTTTTTCACCTGCCAGAATCTTTAATGTGGTATAGGCAATGCGAGCCTCTGCCATTTGCGTAGCCACCGTGCGCTTCCAAATCAAATCGTAAAGCCGAAATTGTTGGTTGTCCAAATGCGCCTTCACATCGCTGGGCTTCATCGACAAATCGGCAGGCCGAATGGCTTCGTGGGCTTCTTGCGCCCCTTTTGTTCGGTTCGAAAATTGCCGCGGTTTTTCTTCCACATATTCTGCCCCAAATTCTTGTGCAATCACCTCGCGTGCTTGATGAACCGCCTGTTCAGCCAAATTGACAGAGTCTGTACGCATATACGTAATCAAACCACCTGTATATCCGGGTATTTCAAAATTGCCTTCATAGAGTTGTTGCGCCACACGCATCGTTTGAGAAACAGAAAAACTCAATTTTCGAGAGGCTTCTTGTTGCAATGTAGAAGTCGTAAAAGGTGCAACGGGTTTACGTGTGCCCTCACGCTCGGCCACATCGTCAACCAGCCATTGTCCTTTTAATGCACTGGCCTCAATGGCCTTGGCTTCTGCTTCATTGTGTACTTGTGCTTTTTTGCCATCGATACGCGCCAATTCGGCCTGAAAAGACGGGTCAGAAAAATCAGATTTAATTTTCCAATATTCTTCGGGTTTAAATGCCCGAATCTCACGCTCACGATCTACAATAATGCGCACTGCCACACTTTGCACCCGCCCTGCCGATAACCCGCCTTTCACCTTTTTCCACAACAACGGAGACAACTGATACCCCACCGCACGATCCAAAATGCGTCGTGCTTGCTGCGCATCAACCAAGTTTTGATCCAATTCGCGTGGATTATCCAAAGCATGCAAAATCGCAGGTTTGGTAATTTCATGAAAAACAATGCGTTTAATAGGTTGCTTTTTTACCCCCAACGCATGAATCAGATGCCAAGAAATGGCCTCCCCCTCGCGGTCTTCATCTGTTGCCAAATAAATAGTCGTATCTTTTTTAATACTCTTTTTAAGATTTTGGATCACCTTGCGCTTATCTTGCGACACTTCGTATTTCGGATCAAAATTATCGGTATCAAACCCAAGTTCACGCGAAGGCAGATCACGCACATGTCCCATCGAAGCTTCCACCTGATAATCTTTGCCCACAAATTTAGAAATTGTGCGCGCTTTTGCAGGTGACTCAACGATGATCAAATTCTTTGCCATCAAAACCATCCTTATGCATACAATATTGCCACAATAAAGAAGCCACGTACGCGTTTTTCCGACGTGGCTCAAACCATTTCATGTCCATCAATCAAAACAATAAAAAAAGCAAAACCAACCGAATGAACCAACCCAATATTCAAATAGACAAACCATTTTTAACGCTGTTTCAAAAATACGTGCACTCTTCTCAAAAGTCAAGGGCACCCAAAACAAACCACATCAACCCACTGTTTTAAAATACACTTACCCACTTTCTTGGCGACTACTTCGCGTTGTTTTTGCAATCCACATTTCTAAAAACATCAAAAACAAAGCCCCTCCCAAAACCAACCGCCAAAACTCTTGCCCATGGCGCAATGGCATAACCACGTCTTTCATTTGTCGATCTGCCATCACCACAGACAATCGCGCATCTTGAAAAACAGTTTGTAGTTTGGCATCTGAAATACGGGTTAAATCGGAGGCACTTGGATCCAATTGTACCGCAAACACATCTGCCAACCGTTCTTTTGCATAAATTTCCCACAAACCTGGCCGATGAACCACCCCCACAGGCCACACCACCTGCACACCACGCTGTTGTGGCCAAATCGTCTGGGCATCTTGTCCTGGAGGTCGCAACACACCTTCACGTGCCATAGCCGACGGATCATGCGCCCGCGATACCACAGATCCAACCACATAATCGGCTTGTCTGACAGCCCCGCTCACCAAATATCCCGTCAAATTATACACAAACGGCAAGAAAAACCCCGTCACAGGCATATCATTCCAAGACAGGGTCGAACCCCACTCAGAAACAAACAAAGCAACACGCCCCTGCCCCAATGCCCCCTCAAGCAAAACCGGCGTACCATTGGTAAAAGACAAAACAGTTTGAGTCTCAGCTTCTGGTCGCACCACATAATGCACATAAAAACGGGGGCTGCGAAATGTGCCTTCCAAGGCAATGTGAGACAACATCGGATGATTGGGCAATTCCAAAGGAAATGCCTGATAGGCCGTGGTCACACCTGGTTGACCACGTACAGCAATTAATGTGGCAGGCAACAAAGCAGGTAAAATCCGTTCATTGTAATGCCGCATATCTGTCTGCTCACCCAACACAATTGCCAACCCTGCACCAGAAGCAATATGCTTTTTTAAACGTTCAATAACACCAAGAGACAAATGAGATACTTGGCATAAATAAACCACATCTGTATCGGACAATACCGCATCTGTCACTTGGTCAGGTGATGCTACCTGTACTGCAAATGAAGCAGCTTGAAGAGCTTGCATTAAAAAATAGGTGTCCTGATGGGTCTCTCCAATCAATAAAACACGCAATTGTTCGGGCACGTGTACAACCGAAATACGGGTGTTGTCGGCAACCAAATCATCATCACCAATTTCCACACGCAAAGCACGTGCCCCATCCGACTCTGGCGTAAATTGTGCATAGATTTTTTCGCGCCCCCCTGCAGGGATGTGTGCAACTTGCTGAATAATACGTCGATCATCCCAAAACGCCTGTACGGGCACATCTCCGCGAGGGGCCTCACCATAGTTGGTCAGCTCAATTTCCAATGTAACGGGCTGCCCCACACGCAACAAACCACCTACCGTTTTAACCTGAGTAACACCCACATTTTGCACCACGTTGGGGCGCACCGGCACCACAAACACAGACACCCCATTCCAAGCCAAGGTATCTGCAACACGCGCCCACCCCAAACGCGACAAATCTGAAACAATATACAGTTCGCGATTGGGCATTTTTGAGGCTTGTAAATGTGCCATAGCAGCCTGCAAACCAGGCAACATATCTGTGGCCTCAAACTGAGGTTCCCAACTGTCCATTCGCGCCAACAAATTGGCCAATGACGAACCGCCACTGGGTATCACATCGTTATCAACAAACATAACTTGTACATCGTCTTGCGCCTGAAACAACGACAAAATTTCACGAACACGCAGCTTACCGCGTTCAAACAAAGACCCTTCTGATGTGCGATATTGCATACTCAAAGATCGGTCTAATAAAATGACGGCAGAAGTTCCCGCATCTCCTGCGCCCGATGAAGCACCCGTTAAAGTCGGACGCGCAAAAGCAAGCACCAGCAACACAATGAGCAATGTTCTCAATATCAATAGCAAAATCTGCTTGAGTTTTACCCGTCGCATACGATCATGCTGCAAGGCTTGTAACAAAGCCACATTGCTAAAAGGCAACGTAACAGATCGCCGTCGATTCAACAAATGAATCACCAACGGCAACAGTGCTGCCCACAAACCATAGAGCATGGTCGGATTTGCGAAAGAAAGTCCAAACATAAATCAAATATTGGGAAAATAGACAGATAGATGACCAAATATCATAGCCTATAAACGCATAAGCCATCCATTCGTTCACCACAAAAAAAAACCTGCTTCATGCAATAAGCAGGTTTCAGAAGCCAATCCATTACACAACCTCAATACTTCTTTTCTTCTTCCTCAATAATAGCAATGGCATCATCTTTGTCAACTGCCGCAATTAATTTCTGGCGAAAATCTTCACCCTTTAACAAACGAGAAATGCGCGCCAAGGCCTTAATATGAGGCCCCGAGACATCCAATGGTGAAACCAACAAAAAAAAGATATAGGTGGGCTTACCATCCAAAGCATCAAAATCAACCCCATCTTTTTTGATACCCAAAACCCCACCTAACTCAGTCACATACTCAGACTTACCATGTGGAATGGCAATGCCATGTCCAATGCCAGTGCTCATTATTTCTTCACGCAACAACACAGCATCAAGCACCTTGTCACGGTCAGTAATCTTATCACCAACCTCAAGTGAATTGACAAGCTCTATTAAAACATCGCGCTTGTTTTGCCCTTCCAGGCCCACAACCACCGATTTACCCGACAAAATCTCCATCAACGTCATGGAAAGCCTCCAAAACCAGCACCTACTTTACACCCCAGAATAGGGTCGACATGATAAATCATTGAGGCGCAAAAATAAAAGTCGTATCTGTGCAAGTCAAGCAAAAAGCAATATTACCCTGAACCGTTTCAATTGTAGGCCTGAGTGTAACAAAAGTCAAAACATTCTCACACCAAGTCATTTCAAACAGCGTAAAGATTCTTAAGTATCACCCCACCTCCAAAGCCCATCCATCGTATATCTTTTCTGATCAACTCGTTTCGCGCTCCCGCAACAACAACTCCCGCTCATAACTGCGCATAAGGTCCGAACGGGTAATGACACCAACCAAATACACATCAGCTGGATCCCGAAATACAGGCAATGTATCCGCATCCGACATCGTAAAATGAACCAAGGCATCTGCAAGCGAACTGCGCGGAAACAATTGAGGCGGTGGATCACCCAACACATCTTCGGCAATCAGCAAAGCATACATATCATTTTCAAGCATCACTTCGCGAATGTCTCGAAACCAAATCATCCCCAAAAACTGACCATTTCGATTAATCACTGGAAAATCGTGCAAACTGCCATGTTGAATTAAACTGACCATTTCGCCCAAAGGCGTATGCTCACGCACAAAATCATAATCGGTTCGCATAATCTTTGAAATGGGGATTTGCTCCAACACCGATAAATCGCGCCCGTGGTGCAAACGCACACCTTGGCGAGCCAGTTTGAGTGAATAAATCGACTCGCGCTCAATGCTGCGTGCCACTACCACAGACAAAATGGTCGTAAACATCAATGGCAATATAATGTGATAATTGCCCGTCATCTCAAAAATGATCAGTGTTGCCGTAAGCGGGGCATGCGTGGTACCTGCCACAAAAGCCCCCATACCCACCAATGCAAATGCCCCAGGAGGACTCACAACACCAGGCAAATAATTTTGGGCAAACAACCCAAACACCTCTCCCAAAACCGCACCAATAAATAACGAAGGTGCAAAAAAACCACCCGAACCACCCGAACCAAGCGTTAATGAAGCCGTTACAATTTTAAGCAACAAAAAGACAAGGGCAATTTCAACCACCAATTCACCGTGCAATGCCTTACCGATGGTCTGATATCCCACACCCATCACTTCTGGAAAGGCAATGCCAATGATACCCACAAGCCCCCCACCCAATGCCGGCTTGGCCCAAAAAGGCACAGCCATAAAACGATGCTCAAAAAAGTGGTCAACCCCATATAAAAATCGTATAAAAGCAACCCCCACCCCACCAGCCAATGCCGCCAACACCAAATACCACCCCAATTCGGTGCCATTGACAAAAAGATATTCGGGTACAGTAAAAACGGCCTGGTCTCCCCAATAAGCATGGGCCACCACCGCCGAAATCACTGCCGAAACCACCACAGGAGCAAAAGCAGAGATCGTAAAATCACCTAAGATGACCTCTAATGCAAACAAAACACCTGCAATGGGTGCATTAAAAATAGCCGCAATACCAGCCGATGCGCCACAGGCAATCAGCGTTTTTAAATTCGACTCTGAAAACTTAAAAATTTGCCCCACACCCGACCCAAGCGCGGCCCCAATTTGCACAATAGGGCCTTCACTTCCACCGGACCCACCCGTGCCCAATGTAATACCAGATGCCAAAGCTTTTGCCCACATCACCCGAGGCCGAATAATTCCCCGGCGAGTTACGATGGCATTAATCACCTCCGACACACCCGCACCACGCACCTCGCGGGCATAAAAAACAGCCATTAAACCAGCAAACAGGCCCCCTAAAGCAGGCAATATAGGCAATAAAAAAACCGATCCAATCCAACCTCTAACTTGACTGACAAACACCTCTTGCGTTAATTCCAAGAACCCAAGAAACAAAATAGAACTAACACCAACCCCCACCCCAATCACCATAGCCAAAGCAATAAGAAAATGTTGTTCCGAAAGATTTAACTTCAAACAAATCTGAAGAAGCAGTAGCTTTAGCCGAGCAAAACCACTTAATGGGTTCGTTTTTGAAGGCCCAATATCAACAGACACCCTATCCATCCTTTAAAATTATGTTCAATCTACACACTGCCAATTTTATAATATCCGTTGCTTGAATACCTGTCAAGAAAGAAAGCTGAAACACCCAACCCAATGTAGCGTTTAAACTTATAGAAAAACCTTATTTTGCCTTTGATCCTCTCATCTGGAGAATATTTGCATGCCTTTCATCCTTGTTTTGATCTTACTTTTTGCCCATACAATCCAAGCCCAAAGCCCTTCATCTAACATTCAAAAACAAATATCTCAACTTAAAAAAGACCTGCCATCAGCTACAGATCCCGCAGCCACAGAGGCACGCCTGGGCCTTTTGTATTTGCGTATAGAACAAGCAGACAGTGCCAAAGCGGCCTTTGAAAGAGCACTCAAACACAACCCAGACCTTGCCATTGCACACACAGGGCTTGGTCGCATAGCACTCGAAATAAACAATCAACCCGAAAAAGCGCTCCCCCACTTTGAAGCCGCAACCCAAGCAGATACCATAGATGCACGCCCTCACGACCTGCTTATTAAAACACACCTCAAACTTAACCATACAGGCAAAGAAGCACGCAATGCAGCAGATCGCGCCATGCGCTTATTTCCCAACCTGGCCTCTCCACACTTGCTCAGAGCCCGTGTCCATGAAAAAGACAACTCACAAGATGTCGCCCTATTTTATTTTAAAAATTACCTCGACCGCCAACCCGAAGACCAAGAAATAGCCTATGACTTTGCCTTTGCCTTATACAAAGCAAAAAAATATAGCGAATTAGAAGAAATTGCTTCTCGCATGACCGATGTACGCGCCCTCCCACTTCTTGCCCAAGCACTCATACAACGCCGCGACCACGAAGGCGCGTTGGCCGCCTTTCAACGTTATATCGCGACACTTTCAGATGAAGAACGTCCCCTCTACGAAGACATTTCCCTTGTAGGCACCAAGCGCGAAATCAGCGCCTATCGCATTTTGGCCATGTCAGACAATGCCGAACAACGCGACCGATTTCTCGAACGTTTTTGGCTTCAAAAAGACGTCTTCAAAACATCGGGAGGCACCTTGCGACGTGCCGAACACTATCGCCGCGTCTGGCATGCCCGCACCCTTTATGGCAAAAAATGGCCCTGGGACAAACGCGGTGAGGTCTATATCCGTTGGGGCGAACCCGATTTTCGATCCAAATCTAACGAAATCAATGCCAAAGTTCCCTTAGATATTCAACTCGTTCAAGAAAGTATGGCCCATCAACTTTATGGCAATGAAGGGCTTGATGCCACTTTTGTTGGCCCAGTTTTTCCTATCAAAACCCAAAGCCTTGGCAGTTTTGCAAACACCTCAACAGATGAATTGGGTTTTACACAATACAAACCCGTTACAACCGCAAGCAACTGGAGTTCGGTACCTTGGGAAGTATGGATATATAAAACATTGGGCGATGGCATCGAAATTACGTTTACCGACGAATTCCTATCGGGCAATTATGACTATGCCCCCATGCCATCTCTTACCGAAGCCGATTTTAAAAAATATGAAACCGAAGACCAATCTTATATGCGCGTCATTCAACGCCTCACCGAATTCTCACCAGCCACAGTGGTTCAGCGCGTTGTTTCAACAAATCCCGACTATTATAATATTGATGCGCTCGAACCCCTAGACTTCTATTTTGATGCCATCACCTTTAGAGGTCCCAACAACCAAACTGAGTTACAAATCAATTTTGGGCTTCCCATCGACAACGTCGCCTTAAGTTCCGACCCAGACACCACCATTATTGTAGAACGACGCACCGCACTTATCTATCCGCGTGCATTAGATTATCAAAAAACCAAACACTTGCTCTCAGTTCCCGTAAATGACAGCAATCGAGACCGTGGGCTTCAAGCCATCAGCCGTGTTGATCACATTGCCCCACCCGGCGAATATGAACTGGCCATTGAAGCCTCTCGACAAAATGCCAACAAAGTAGGTGCCTATCAAGTTCCGCAACTCAAACTTCCCAACTATCAAGACACAACCCACGTGCTTATCAGCGATCTTCAATTGGCATCGCGTATTCTCGATGCCACACAAGCACCCGACTCTTCTTTTATCAGAGGCAATTATTACATCCAACCCCAACCCTCCGCCACCTTTTTGCCCATGGCCAACCAGGCCATGTATCTTTATTTTGAAATCTATAACCTTACGCCCGATACATTTGGTCAAACACGCTACGACATTTCTTATCAAGTACAACAACGAAGTGAACAAAGTTTCTCACTTATACCGCTTTTGGGCAACTTAGGAGGCACCAAAAAAGCCGAATCCGTAGGACTCAGCTTTGAACAGGTTGGCACCGATATAGACGTCAAAACCTATTTAGAATTGCCACTGATCAATCTCAAACCAGGCCGTTATAATCTGCAACTCACCATTTTAGACCGCAACACAGATCAAACAGTGAGCAAACAAGCCACATTCTTTATACCACGCACCCGATAAAACAACTGCTTAAGATGTTTTCATAACATAGGTGCCAGCCATCCGATCATGCCAAGCTTGACCATCGGGGTGGCGTTTTGCACCGCGCAACAAAAACAACCACAAAATAGATCCCATAAAAATAACGGAAGAAGAAATCATAGCAGAATGTGAGTCCACTTCTACTTGCTCAATCAACTCACGCTGCCCCTCTCGATTTCGCAATTCTTCAGGCATCACAATGGCAAGCGCAATAAACACACCAAAAATGGGCAACCATTTTAATGCTGCGCGCTTAAACGTTTGGCCATAATCCAAACCACCATCACCAGCAGGGATCACTCGAAGCCCAAATGCCATCATCCCCAACGTCTGCCCGCGCATCCCCACCATAAGCCCCGAATAGAAAATAGCAAGGGCAAAGTCTACCAACCACAAACCCGTAGGCGACAACACCATGCCACGTATCACCACAGATAACCCAAAATGCAAAATCACCAAATCCAACAGGGTTGCCACCACCCGACGCCCCACACCCGCAATCTCACTTTGCAACAACATGCCCACACTCCAGTCAGCACCTCAAACAATAAGGCGTCCCACTCCGTTTTAATCCCACACCACTTTCAAATATCTGTCCCCATATGCGATATTAATGTGGCCAAAGTTTTTGAACACTTTCATAGCGTTCGACAGTACCCACATCCATCAAAAAACCATCTATAGCGACACCTGCCATACGGCCAGATAGCTTTGGTATAATATCAAAACCAAAATCAACCGGTGAGGGTTGATCACCAATCACATCAAAAATCTCTGGCGAAACAGCATATATGCCCGCATTGGCCAAATTGCTCGCTGGATTTTGAGGCTTTTCCACAAAATCTATAATATGCCCGTCCTTATCTAAGGTGGCAATACCACATTCTTTTGGAAAGGGAGTATGGAACAAACCCATGGTTAAAATTGAATCTCCTTTTTGATGGCGATCCCAAATAACCGACAAATTTGTATCGGTCAAGTTGTCGGCATAACACACCAAAAAATCATCATTCCCCACAAAATTGCGATTGGCACGCACTGTGCCCGCACTGCCCATCAACTCGGGTTCATGAAACAACCGCACCCGATCTTTCCACGGATGAACAATAAAATGAGCCTCCACCAAATCAGATAAATGGTGCATATTCACCAATACCTCATTCACACCCAAGTCATCAAACAAATCAAACCAATAATCAATTAAAGGACGCCCGCGAACAGGTACCAAACACTTCGGTATATGATCTGTCAATGGGCGCAATCGCGTACCCAAACCACCAGCCAACAAAAAAACCTTCATATATACTCCCAACCCATACAAGAATATTGAAAAGATACAAAATAAAAACGCATCTCTACTTCTTGATTTCTCTTACCACATTTAAAGATTTCATACGCGCTTGTGCATAAGCCAACACATCATCCACATTGTCCATATCTTCTAACCAAGCTTTGTAATCTCCCACACTTTTTTCAGGTGTATGTTGAGGGGTCCACCCCAAGGCCTTCAACTTAGAAATATCCGACACAATATGCCGCGTATCACCAAATCGAAACGCACCAGTTAACTCTGGTGCCAAGTCTTTTTTATAAACTTTCGCGGCAATACGTGCAAAATCCAACACCGTATATGCAATGCCTCCTCCCACATTAAACATTTCGTAGTTGGCTTTCTCATTTTCAAGTACCAACACGTTGGCTCGCACCACATCTTCTACATTCACATAATCGCGCAGTTGCAAACCATCTTCATAAACAGGGGGGCGATGATCAAAGTGGAGCGACAGACAAAACACACGGCAAGCACCCGAATAAGCATTATATAATGATTGCCCAGGCCCTTGCACAATAGAATACCGCATGGCCACAGACGGGATACCATATCGTTTGCCCAAATTGAGCGCAATCATCTCTTGTGTATATTTTGACATCGCATATTGATTTTGTGGCCGAATAACCGCTTCATCGGTTGCCAAGCTTTCAGCTACGTGCCCATCGGGGCCTACAATTTCGAAATCACCGCGTTCCAATGCTTCTACAGATCGAATGTCGGGATAAAAAATTTCACCCGATTGACTGCGATATTTGCCTTCTCCATACGCCGCCTGAGAAGAGGCCACCACCACTTTTTGGATGGGCAAATTCTTCTCCACAATAATTTCATACAACAAAGCCGTGCCTGCTGCATTGACTGTAAAAAACGTGCTAAAGTCTGGTAAATAATCCTGATAAGCTGCCAAATGATAAACCGCATCAATCCCATCCAATGCCCGAATCATATCCTCCTTACACGTCACATCGCCCACCATCAGCTCGGCACCTTCGGGCATATTGAAGGGCTTGCCATCTTTGTGCACCGGTGGTTTTAAACTATCCAAAACCCGTACCTGATGCCCCTTAGCCAACAATGCCCGCCCCGTATGTGACCCAATAAATCCAGCACCACCCGTAATCAATATATGCATTTAAAAACCTCAAAATGAAAATCTGTGAAACGGCAAATGTGAAACGGCAAATGTGAAAACTTTAAAATCTGTGAAACGGCAAATGTAAAAACTTTAAAATCAATCAAACAAACCAATCACGCAATCAAATCACACGATTGATTCGTTTGCCATTTGCCATTTGCCATTTGCCGTTTCACATCTGCCGTCTGCCCGCATTCATTCTTTCGGCCAACCATCACGCCGTACATTAAAAATAACCTTGCTGCCATCACGCTCAAGTGCAAATGGCATCTCGCGATAATCAGACAAGGCCTCAGCAACGGCATCTTGTCGATCGGGTGGACAATACAACAGTAAAAATCCACCTCCACCAGCACCCGAAATCTTCCCTCCCAACGCCCCCGCTTCTCTGGCCCGATTATACATCATATCCAACTCAGTATCACTAATGCGCGAAGCCAATGACTTTTTGAGTTGCCAACCTCGATCCAGCAAAGCCCCCACCGCATCCACCCGCCCTTCTTCCAAAAACATTTTAGCTTCTAACGCCTGATCGCTCATTTGACGCAACACAGCGTTTTTCTCATCAATACTTGACTGTTGTTCTTCCAAAATTTCTGACGAACGTCGGGTGCGGTTCGTAAAAAAGAGCATCAAATTATTGCTTAGCCGACGGCGAAATGTGTCTGTCATATCCACACGTTCGGCAGTCACACACCCATCTTCACCAAATGTAAACAAACGCAAACCACCATAAGCGGCGATATACTGATCTTGCACACCAATGGGTTTGCCCAAAATATCAATTTCAATTTCACAAGCCTCACGCGCCAAACGCTCGGCAGGCACTTGTTCGCCCTGATAGGTATACAAAGCATTGAGCAACCCTACCGTAATGCTGCTGGATGAGCCCAAGCCAGAGCCTTCAGATGGAATATCTGCCAAAGTGGTAATTTCTACGCCATCCAAAACACCTGTTTTGCGCATGGTCTCCCGAACCAACTCGTGTTGCAAATCATCAATGTGATCTACTATTTCCTTCTGCGAATAGTTCACATAAATCTTGTTATCAAAACGCTCTTTTATAATCACAAACAAATACTTATCAATAGCCGTGCTTAAAACACGACCTGTTTCTTGCAAATAAAAACCAGGAAAATCTGTTCCCCCACCGGCAAAACTAATGCGCAAAGGCGTTTGCGTAATAATCATGAAAACCCTTTCCGAAACACCACCCGTTAAAATCAAATATCAATTTCTGCCGACACAAAATAATGATCACTTGGAAACCGACCATCCTGCGCATCATCAATGATCTCTGCCCGTGTCACCCTGACAGCACCACGCACAAAAACCCAATCCATCTTGTCTACACGCGATTTTTCAGCAAATGCAGGCCCATCAAAAGCGTGATACGTAAAACCAGGTGCCTCTGTGCCATGCACGGTTCCATAAGTATCCACCCAACCACGGTCTTTCAAAACACCGATGGCCGCATTATGTGTATCGCAATTCAGGTCACCTGTCAAGATCTGTGGGTAGTGTTCAGGATAAGCCACCGCATCTTCACAAATGATACGCGCTTGATTTTCACGCGCCACTTGCCCACGATGATCTAAGTGTGTATTCACCACACGAAACTCTTTACCCGAAGCACGTTCTTTCAAGCGCAACCAATTTGCCAAACGCACACACGCACTGTCCCACGACTTAGACCCCGTCACATGAGGCGTTTCAGATAACCAGTAGCCTCCCGCAGACAGCAAATCAAACGCATCACGCCGATAAAAAATGGTATTCATCGGATAAAAAGTCTGCGGTTCATCAATCATCCCATACGAATCAAACTCGGGAAAAGCAGGTTTCATATCGGCAAATTGCTCAGCCCACATTTCCTGAAAACAAATAAGATCAGGTGTGCGAGATCGAATAATTTCTGCACAAAAGTCTTTACGGTGTGACCAATGATCTTCACCATCATTGCCACCATAACACCGGATATTACATGTCATAATCAACATAGGTCACACACTTTCCGTAGCTATAAAATCGTTAAAATCAATATCCTATCAGCAATCCAAATAGGCATCTGACACCCATTTCGACGCCACAAATTAATACACAATAGATGACAGAGTCAAGCACCGCATCTGTCTTACGGATCTTTAAAATAAATCTGTTCATGAAATACTGGACGACTCCATCCCAAAAAGGCATTATCACCAATGTTTTCACGTGGCACATTGCCCAACCGCGTGCTGGCCCCCCATATATTATACATAGACCCCAAAGCAATGATGGGCACATTTTCAGAGTGCAAATCACGAGCACGTGTCATATATCCGCGCAGTTTGCTGGTATCAACCGTTGTCATTGCCATTTTCAAATTATCGGTCACTTCCCACAACCAATCAGGCCCCTCTTCAAACGAATTTTGATGCCAATAAGGAACATTCTTTGCCATAATCCCCCAGCCTATTGCGTAAAACAAAGGGTCATTGGGCCCTTCCAAGCCCCAATAGTGCACGTCATATTCATTATTGTACCGGCGTGGAAAAATAATGTCACGCAATGCTCCGTTCAAATGCACCTTAATGCCCACAGCCTCCCAATGTGCCGCCACCAATTCGCTCACAGCTTGATCAGAGAACAAACCACCCGGATGAACAAAATCAATGGTCAACTCAAATCGAGAACCATCGGCCAACTCTCGAAAACCGTCGCCATCGGCATCTCGATATCCAGCCTCATCCAATAAACGCCCTGCCAATTGAGGATCATATGTGGAATACATTCGATACATTTTTTCATCAAAGTAAGGACTTAATGGCCCAAACGAAAACCCCGCAGGATCGAGCAAACCATGAAAAACAATCTCATTGATCTCTTCCCGATTAATCGCCTGTGACATGGCCATGCGTACCTTTTTATTACGAAAAGCTTCACGCAACAGTGGCTTCTGGCAATCCCAATTAACATGATAAGCTGGCCCACGCCCAGGCCCCGTAATACGCACCACAAACTTGCCTTTGCGTTCCTCACTTTTTAATGTGGGCAGCATATCCACACGGGCATAACGCCCCATCAAATCCAGTTCCCCATTCATAAACCGCAGCAAAATCACCTGCGTATCTTGAATCACATTAAATGCCAAAGAGTCTGCATAGGGCAACTGATTACCCGCCGTATCTACTTTCCAATAATATGGATTGCGTTCATAGACAATGCGTTCTCCGCGCCGCCACGCCACAGGCACCCAAGCCGACAAACGGGGTATGCCCGGTTTTAAAATCTGATTACCCACCGTCGTGCTGTCGCGAAAAGATTCATATGTGGCATTCGGATTGTACTTTGGATGCCATGGTGACATCACGTGCTTTGGTGCTGCAATGAGTTCTCGGCACAACTCGGGTAACAAACGCCCCAAAGGTTTAGGAGAACTGATTTTAAGCGTATAATCATCTACTTTTTCCAAGAGAATCGGTTCATCATCTACAATCCAACCAGCCGGTGGAAATGGGTTTGCCCGAGCATCGTCGTCAAACGTCATATCGTAGTACCAAAACAAAATATCATCAACTGTAAATGGATGTCCGTCAGACCACTTCACACCCTTTCTCAAATAAAAAAGAGCCACACGTCCATCTTCCAAAAACTCATATCGTTCTGCCAAACCCAAGACAATACTATCAGGTAAAGGCTGTGAAAACCCCATCAAGTTCTCATTCAACGTTTTGGTTGGCCCTGCCGTTTGGATAATATCACCCGTAAGTGCCCGTCGAATCATACCACCATATTCCCCTATGGTATCAACAGGCACAACCACCAATGGATTATCGGGCAACCGCTCAGACACAGGTGGCAAAGCCCCCAGCGCCACCTGCTGGGTCAACATGGGTGCTTCATGAAAAGCACGTGTGTTTAAAATGTCAGGATCTATTTCTTTGGGTGCTCGCGTCTCCTGTTTTCGAGCCCCTTGCCGTTCCTGTCTGTTTTCAAATCCCGCACCTTCTTGCATCGGGTCTGACGCCAAACAGCCAACAAAACAAATCGTACACATAAAAATAAAAACGCGATTAATCATATCACACACTTTAAGGTTAAATGGAAAGGATCAAAAACCGGACACCTGCAAGAAACGTCACCAACCACCAAATGATGCCAATTACCACCCATTAGGACACTTTCTAAAATCTCATAAAGCTAATGACGCGCAATCAACATACGCGTAATCGCCATAGACAATGCACGCGGTGCAAAACGATTGCTTTGTGCCAATATCCTGTTCAAAAGGCCATGTACGGCTACGCGCTTGCCACGCATCATCACTTTATAACCATACTTTGCCACATCGGCACCCGTGGGCAATTTGCGTGTTTCAAACAAACGTGAGCCTTTTGCACCTGCAGCATCTTGAAAACCCGTTGCCGTGGCCCCAGGGCACAGCGCCGTCACCGTAACGCCCGTACCTTTCAACTCATTTGAAATGGCTTCCGAAAAAGACAACACATACGCCTTACTCGCAAAATAAGCCGCCATCAATGGCCCAGGTTGAAACGATGCCGTCGACGCCACATTCAAAATACGCCCCGATCCACGCGTGATAAAATCTGGCACAAATAACTTTGTCAAATGTGTGAGTGCCACAATATTGAGTTGCAACATCGCCGCTTCATCTTTCCAAACCGTATCCTTAAACTCACCAAACACACCAAAGCCCGCATTGTTCACCAAAAAATCGACGTCCAAACCCAGTTTTTTCACCGCGTCATATAATTCTTGCGCCGCACCCACCACAGACAAATCACAAACAATGACTTCCGCTTTTACCTGATATGTCTCCGACACTTCCTTCGCCAAGGCCACCAATTTATCTTCCGACCTCGCCGACAAAATCACATCTACACCATTTGCCGCACATACCCGCGCCAATTCCAACCCAATACCACTTGATGCACCTGTAATCAATGCCGTTGCCATCACATAACCCTCACATAACAATTCAAAACAAAGCGCACATACCATCCGTGTATTCCACTCAGATATAAAACATCTGCCACATAATATCAATGAATAAAACCAAACACCCAATGCCATATAAGCACAAAAAAGCCCCGCATTATAAAACACAGGGCTTTTGCGATAAACCATTTTTTTATAGCTACACATCCATACCTCACACTTCACCACGGGTATTTGCACCTTAATTCATTTTCCTTTTTTATTTGACACGATAGTCTATGACATCAAAGGCCGTGACACGCGTTTGTCCGTCGGGCAAACGTTCCATCTGTTCAAAATTCCGAGTAACTGAAGGGGTTTCATATCCCGTATAAGGGGGCAGTAGGGTTGCTTTGAAGCTCAAAGTCGTCCCCCCTTCTGGGATATTGCCCGAAGGGCGTAGCGTATCGGAATATGCAATACTGCCCATACCTTTTGTCACAGGAATCGTCGTCTTCGTAATAACTTCAGGGTCGTGTTGTCGCATTTCGATAACAATTTCACCCTGTTCAGGTTCTGCCAATGTGTAGTTTATTGTGGTCACAAAAGGAACCTTTTCTCCAGCCTTTAATTGTGTTTGATAGGGCGGTTGGATATTCTGAAAGTCAAAAAAAAGTTCAACATAAAAAGGCGGTCTGTTTGCTGATTGATTGACGGAACGAAGTTGGCGATTAAATTCTTTGGACTTTTCTTCCATGAGTAAAATCAGATCATGGTCTGCGATATCATAGGTATAACCTTCTTGCTGTGCATCAAGCGTAAAATAGACGGCACAGTTATCAATATAGAAGAACATATGGAAACGACGCCCTTCCCCAAAAGAGATCGTATTATCCGACGACGATCGTTTGACAATATCGGGGTTGAAGTGCGCCATTGCATCTCGATGTCGGATACGCGCTTCTAATGCATCACCATACTTGAGAACATAACCCGTAATATATTGATTCTGATATTCAAAGTATTGTGTCGCCAGTGAAGGAGCATAATATTTTTCGAAAATGGTATTTTCCAGCGTTGCCGAACGCACAGTGGTGAGAGGAATCTTTTGAAAGTCTTCAGGGAGTGCCAATAATGGTACTTCCATTTGAGATTCTTCTTTTAACTCTGGTTCAATGGGAACGGGACCGCAACCTACAAACAAAAATAGAAGCAAGAATCTCTTTTTCATCGATGCCCTCTAAAGATGAATGATTTGTTCAATCCCCAAAAATACCTAAGGCATAATTAGCAGACTTCTTTTCTAACTAAAAGTTTCAATAATTTAACACCTGAATAACCGTAAAAACAACACAAATTCGATAACCTATTGTTGGTTATAAAAATATACGCCTTTGAAGGTTTAAAGCATTCATTTATGATTACATAAATAATGTTTTATTAAAGTGTAATTCTCTCTTTACACATATCCCAAATATCGCTATCCTAAAACAGTTCGAATCCAACATCACATTTTTAATACCTTATCCAATCTCAATTTAAAGGACCATTCATGAAACTCTTACAATTTATACATCCCCAAAGTGGCTCACGACTCGGCCTAATCGAAGGAGATATCGTACACGACCTCACAGCCTGTACACCACATCCTCAATCATTGCACGACATTTATTACAACCACGGTGGCAGCAAAAACGGTTTGGAAGCCGTTGTCAACAGCATCGACATCAGCGATGCACCAAAGCTATCACTCCAAGCATTGCTCGCCAATACCACCGACGCATCCAAACCGCATCTCATCAGTCCAGTGACGGCCCCTAAAAACGCGCCTCAACAACTCAAAATTTGGCTGGCAGGTGTCACCCACGAAGACAGTGCCAAATTGCGTGAAATTGAAGCCAAACAAGCCACGGGTGGTGCCGTGAATGTTTACGAGCAAAAATATCGCGAATGTGCCAATGGTGGTATTCCAGAGCTCTTTTCCAAATCGGACACCGAAAACCTCGTGGGCCACGGCGGTGGCATTTCATATCCCAACGATACCCGACGCCTCGTACCCGAAACCGAGTTGGTCAGTGTCTACGGCCTTAACAACAGTGGCCAAATCGAACGCCTCGGTTATACAGGTGGCAATGACTACACAGACAACGGCATCGAGGCCGAAAACCCACTCAACTTGCCCCAAGCCAAAAATTGGGCCTATGGGTGTGCCAGTCTCGGCCCCCTTCTTGTTACCGAATCTGAGTTTGACGACAAAAGCGTTAAAGTTTCCTGTGAAATTGTACGCAATGGCCAACGCGTTGGTTATAAAGAAGGCCACACAGGGCAAGACCATCTCAACATGCCCGACAATTTGTATCACCTCGAAAAATCACTCTTTTCACGTATACCACTCGAACCCAATACGCTTTTGGTGTTTTATTGGGGCACACCCATCGTTTTTGCCGATAAAGACCTTGAAAGTGGCTTGATTGTGGGCGATACAGTCAAAATGACATTTGAAGGTATTGGGCCCATCGAAAATCCAATTGTTGCCTTTCCCAAAACCAACCAACTCGAATGGCTCAATACACACAGATAGCACCCTTCTGAATCTGCTATTAAACCATTTATAAACCCATAAAAAAGGAAAGGATGCCTCATGAAACACTTCTCCATCATTGCCAGTGCAATAAGCATTGGCATCATTGTTGTAACGGCGGCATTTGCACAAGTGCCAGACACATACACCAATCTCAAACTGCTTCCCAAAGACATCCAAAGACAAGACCTCATGCAAACAATGAGAGGATTTAACAAAGCCTTAGGTGTAAAGTGTAACTTTTGTCATAAAGGTGAGGAAGGGCAACCCTTGTCTACATATGACTTTGCATCCGACGCAAACAAACACAAAGTGATCGCACGCAGCATGATGACCATGACAAATGAAATCAATACCACGCACCTCAAAGGACTTGGTAGCAAAGAAGAACCCGCACGCATCTCTTGTAACACTTGTCACCAAGGTACAAAACACCCCAAATCAGAATGATCTCGTCATCTAACGGCGAAGATGGTCTTGAAAAATATCAATGGCATCTTCGCCGTTAGCAGTATAAATGAGCAATATTTCATATTATGTTAAATATATAAGAAAGTTTTTTACATACTTTACCAAATGGTCAACTATTGAAACAATTTATTGATAATAAAAAATTTAAACAAAAAATAATACCACTCCACCACCTCAATCACACCTTTGTATTTGGGCACAGAGTTGACAATCGTGCTTTGGGAAAGTAAATTATGATTTTCCAAGATTGATAAATGCAACTCATATCTTTAGTCGTGTGACAACAGAATCATCAAACGGCGTCTAACACAAACGAACGCCCCCGATCAAGCCGACTCCCGGCCATCACATAAGGATCTCCATATGTCCGATCAGGTCGTCTCAACCAACACCCCCGATGCAGATCCAACAGAAACACAAGAATGGATCGAATCACTGGCCTACATTTTACAAGAACACGGGCCAGAGCGGGTGCGCTACATGCTCCAAAAGCTTGAAAAAGAAGCCGTAAACAACATGGGGGTAGATATTCCGTTTACCTCCAACACCCCCTACATCAACACCATCTCCCGAGACAAACAACCCCCTTATCCTGGTGATCGAGAAATAGAGCGCCGCATCAAAAGCCTCGTGCGTTGGAATGCAATGGCCATGGTCACCCGCGCAAACAAAGAAGCCGACGGCATCGGGGGACATATTTCCACCTTTGCATCTGCCGCCACACTCTACGAAGTTGCACAAAATCACTTTTTCAAAGCCGCCAATGGTGACGCTTCTGGCGACCAAGTCTTTTTTCAAGGCCACGCATCACCAGGCATGTATTCTCGCGCCTTCCTCGAAGGCCGCCTCACCACAGAACACCTACAAAATTTCCGTCGAGAATTGCGCAAACCCGGTGGGCTTTCATCATATCCTCACCCTTGGCTGATGCCAGACTTTTGGCAATTCCCCACCGTGTCTATGGGCTTAGGTCCAATTATGGCCATCTATCAGGCACGCTTCAATCGCTATCTCGAAGACCGTGGTCTTAAAACCACTCACCAATCTAAAGTGTGGGCCTTTTTGGGTGATGGAGAAACCGACGAACCCGAAACATTGGGTGCCATCAATCTCGCATCCCGTGAAAAACTCGACAACCTCATATTTGTCATCAATTGTAACCTGCAACGTCTCGATGGTCCGGTTCGCGGCAATGGCAAAATCATTCAAGAACTCGAAAAAGGCTTTCGTGGTGCTGGTTGGAACGTCATTAAGGTCATTTGGGGCGATGATTGGGACCCCCTATTAGACAAAGACCACAACGACATACTCAAAACCCGTATGAATGAAGTCATCGATGGTCAATATCAAAAATATACCGTTGAATCTGGAGAATACATTCGCAAAAACTTCTTTGGCAAACATCCCGAATTGCTCAAATTGGTCGAACACCTCTCCGACGAGCAACTCCAAAAGATGAGGCGTGGTGGACATGATCCAGCCAAAGTCTACGCCGCCTATAAAGCCGCCATCGAGCACAAAGGCGCACCCACAGTAATCTTGGCCAAAACCATCAAAGGATATGGCCTTGGTGAAGCAGGTGAAGGCCGTAACATGACACATGGTCAAAAGAAGCTCGAAGAAGACGAAATGCGCGATTTCAAACGACGCTTCGACATTCCTATTTCAGACGAAGAAGTCGGTAAAGCTCCTTTTTATCATCCAGGAGAAAACAGCCCAGAAATTCAATATCTCAAAAAACGACGTGCAGAATTAGGTGGGTATTTGCCCAGCAGAAAAGTGACGGCCAAACCCTTAACAGCACCCGCACTTGAAACCTTTGACGAAGCCCTCAAAGGAACAGGTGATCGAGAAGCATCAACCACAATGGCTTTTGCGCGCATGTTTTCCAAACTGTGCCGCGACAAAGAAATTGGCGATCTCTTAGTGCCCATCATTCCTGACGAAGCACGAACATTTGGGATGGATTCTCTCTTTAGACAAGTGGGTATCTACTCCCACGTAGGACAAAATTACGAACCCGTCGATGCCGGTAACATCAGCTATTATCGCGAGGCCAAAGATGGCCAACTCTTAGAAGAAGGCATCAACGAAGCCGGTGCCATGTCATCTTTCATCTGTGCAGGCACAGCTTATGCCACACACGGTGTCAATACCATTCCATTTTATATCTATTACTCCATGTTTGGTTTTCAGCGTGTGGGAGATCTCATGTGGTTGGCCGGAGACATTCGAGCCAAAGGTTTTTTATTGGGTGGCACTGCTGGGCGCACCACCCTCAATGGTGAAGGCCTGCAACACGAAGATGGACACAGCCACTTATTGGCATCAACCATTCCCAACTGCATTACATACGATCCAGCTTATGCCTACGAAATTGCCGTGATCATCCAAGATGGCATTCGACGTATGTATCAAGATCAAGAAGACGTCTTTTATTATCTTACATTGGGCAATGAAAACTATCAACATCCCGAAATGCCAGAAGGTGTTGAAGAAGGCATTCTCAAAGGCATTTATCCGCTCAAGCCACACAAGGCACAAAAAGGCCAACACAAACTTCAGTTGTTTGGCAGTGCCTCTATTTTGCGAGAAACCTTGCGCGCCCAAGAGATATTGGCCGAACAATTCAACGTTTCTGCCGATGTGTGGAGTGTCACCAGTTACAAAGAATTGAGACGTGATGCACTTGAGGTAGAACGCTGGAACATGTTGCACCCTACCAAACGGCAGAAAAAACCATATATTACCAAAGTGCTCGAAAAAGCCGATGGGCCCATTGTTGCCGCCAGTGATTATATGAAAACCCTGCCCGACATGATTCGCCCCTGGATACCCGAAGATATGGTGACACTCGGCACCGATGGTTTTGGCCGCAGTGACACACGCGAATCTTTGCGCAGACACTTCGAAGTAGATGCCGAATGCATTGCTGTTGGTGCACTTTATGCACTGGCCAAACAAGGCAAAATCAAACGTGAACAAGTTGCCCAAGCAATTGAAACGCTGGGCATAGATCCCGAAAAAGTCGATCCGGTTTCTGCCGGCCCAATCACAACATATTAAAATGGCAAATCCCGAATGGGCGAATAAGTGAATAGACGAATAGACGAATAAACGAGAAGGCGAATGGATTGTGATTCGTTGATTCGTTGATTCGTTGATTCGAAAATTCGTTAATTCGTTGATTCGTTAATTCGTTGATTCTTGAGGAGGAAACGTGGCAACCGAATTCAAACTCCCCGACCTGGGTGAAGGCGTTGAAGCCGGAGATGTTGTGAGTGTGCTAGTCTCCGAAGGTGATACAGTAGAAAAAGAACAAGGTGTTGTTGAGCTTGAAACCGATAAGGCCCTTATTGAAGTACCTTGTGAAATTTCGGGTACCATTACCAAAATTCACGTCAGTGCAGGCGACCGTGTGCCAGTTGGCGCGACACTTATTACTGTTGAAGAAGCAGGAGACAGTGTTGAAAGCACGCCCGCAGAAGCCGAAACAGAAGAACCGGTAAAAACACCCGAGGAAACACCTGCCGTCCAACCATCCGAACCAGAAAAAAAAGCAGAACCAAAAGCAGAAACGCCTGCACCTGCAGCACCGCCACCCGTAGCAGGTGATCCCATTCCGGCAGCTCCAGCAACACGTCGTCTTGCCCGCGAATTGGGCGTAGACCTCACACAAATTTCAGGGTCTGGACCTGGCGGACGTATTTCACAAGACGATGTCAAAACCCATGTGCGAAGTGGCCAATCTGCCGCACCGGCAGTGAGTGCGCCCACAGCACCTGCATTGCCAGATTTCTCTAAATGGGGAAGCGTAGAACGACAACCATTGAGCAAAATCAGACAAGTCATTGCCAAAAACATGAGCGTGGCTTGGAGCCAAATTCCACACGTAACCCAATTTGACAAAGCCGATGTTACGGCCTTAGAAGCTTTTCGACAACGCAACAAATCGGCAGCAGAATCACACGGTGGGCGTTTAACACCAACCGTGCTCATTCTCAAGGCCGTCATTACCGCACTCAAAGCTTTTCCCCAAGTAAATGCCAGCCTCGATACGACCACCAATGAACTGATCATCAAAAACTATTACAACCTCGGCATTGCCGTCGATACCGAGCGTGGTTTGCTGGTTCCCGTTATCAAAGATGTAGACAGCAAAGATCTTTTTCAATTGGCAGCAGAGCTCACCGATATTGGGGAGCGCGCGCGCACCAACAAAATTGGCCTCGACGAACTACAAGGTGGCACATTTACCGTGACCAACTTGGGCAGCATAGGCGTGGGAGCATTTACCCCCATTGTCAATTATCCCGAAGTGGCCATCTTAGGTCTCGGGCGCAGTGTAGAAGAAGCCGTTGTGAAAGATGGCCGTATTGAGCCGCGCCTCATGATGCCCATCGCCCTTTCATATGACCACCGTGTTATTGATGGCGCAGATGGTGCGCGTTTTGTTCGCAAGATTGTCGACTCTCTCGAAAACCCAGAACTCATGTTACTTGGTGGATAAATAAACTATGCCCGAAACTCACAAAACTGATTTACTCGTTATTGGCGGTGGCCCAGGTGGTTATGCAGCAGCTTTTCGCGCAGCCGACTTGGGGCTCACGGTCACACTCATCGAAGCAGATAACCGCCTAGGGGGTACCTGTTTGTTGCGTGGGTGCATCCCATCAAAAGCATTGCTTCACGTGGCAGCCCTTATTGCCGAAACCCAAGAAGCACAACACTGGGGCGTTACATTTGCAAAACCCAAAATCGACCTCCCAGCACTGCGAGAATGGAAAAATGGCATCATCAGCCGCCTTTCCAATGGGTTATCTGGTTTGGTGCGCCAACGCAAAGTTCGTCATATTCAAGGCTTTGCCGAGTTTGAATCTTCTACACGTGTGGTTGTCAAAAACAATGACGACGTTTCACATGTCGAATTCAACCACGCCATTATTGCCACTGGCTCACGCCCAGTGAGCATCCCCCTGTTTGCCATAGACAGCCCGCGCGTGATGGACTCATCGGCGGCATTGGAATTGGATGAAGTACCAAAAAGTCTGCTTGTTGTCGGTGGTGGCATCATTGGCCTCGAATTAAGCACCGTTTATGCCGCCTTGGGCTGTGATGTCACCGTGGTCGAAATGACAGACACACTCGTACCTGGTGCCGATGCCGATTTAATCAAACCGCTATCTGCACGGCTTAATCGCGACCTAAAAGCCATCCACACACGCACACGCGTCACGCATCTGGTAGAAGTTAACAATGGCATTGAAGTTCACTATGAAAACAACACCCAACAATTTGTCGAAACCTTCGACCGTGTGTTGCTGGCCATAGGTCGGCGCCCCAACACCGACAAAATCGCCATCGAAAACACCAAAGTTGAACGAAATGAGCGTGGGTTTATCACCGTTGATACACAAATGCGAACCACCGATGCCCACATCTTTGCCATTGGTGATGCCGTGCCAGGCCCAGGATTGGCACACAAAGCCGCCCATGAAGGTCACATCGCCGCAGAAGTTTTAACAGGCCACGATTCTTCCTTTGACAGAGTGGTCCCCTCGGTGGTCTATACCGACCCCGAAGTAGCTTGGGTGGGGCTCACCGAAACCGAGGCCAAACAACACAACCGCAAAGTAGAAGTTGCCCGCTTTCCTTGGGCTGCATCTGGCAAGGCAACATCAATTGGGCGCACTGAAGGACTTACCAAAATCATTTCAGACCCTTATACCCATCGTGTATTGGGCATGGGCATTGTAGGGCCACACGCAGGTGATCTAATTGCTGAAGGCGTTTTGGCCATCGAAATGGCGGCGGTTGTCGAAGACATTGCCCACAGCATTCACCCACATCCGTCTTTATCAGAGTCTGTTGGTGTTGCCGCCGAAATTCAACTTGGTTCAGCCACAGATGTTTATATGCCCAAGAAGTAAAATCCGATAAAAAACAAAAAACGGCGTCTGAATCACATCAGGCGCCGTTTTTTTATTGTTTCATAAGAATAATACGCTTGTATCGCGTTCATATAAATTGCACATTTAGATCGAGAAAACATATCTGCTCAAAACCCCAATATTGACCCCACAAGCATCCAGACTTATGTTTTAAAACGCCAAATACAGACCCCATACAAGGGACATCCTATGGATATACTCATCGGCAAAGAAATTTGCCGAGATCTCGACCGAGCCATTCACCGAGAATGGCTCGAAACCAACGGCATTGGTGGTTTTGCTAGCTCGACCATTATTGGGCTCAATACCCGCCGATACCACGGATTGCTTGTACCGGCCCTCAACCCACCCTTAGGACGTGTTGTCGCCCTTTCTAAATTTGAAGAAACGCTCGTTTTGTCTAATGGCAATACATTTGATTTAAGTGCCAACAACTATTACGGTGCCATTCACCCACATGGTTATCGTTATCTCGAACATATGCGATTTGACCCATATCCGATTTTTACATACCGCCTCGATGATACCATTGTTGAAAAACAAGTATTCATGATTCATGGCCAAAATGCCACAGCTATCACCTATGGGCCCTTAAAAGAATCTGCCAAACTCATATTAAAACCGCTTGTTGCATTTCGAGATTATCACCATATCACTCGGCAAAACCCCTACATCAACCCACACGTAGAAATCGAAACCAACCACATACTTTATCAACCCTATGAGCAGTTGCCACCCCTACATATCTCTCACAATGGACAATTCGAAACCCAAGGCGATTGGTATTACAACTTCACATATCCCATAGAAGCCTATCGCGGTTTGGATTGTGAAGAAGACTTATATTGCCCAGGTACATTTACCTTTGACTTACAACCCGGCCAATCGGCTCATATAATCGCATCATTAGAACCCATTCCGATTGATCAATTACCTCAGTTGCAAAAAAATGAGCGTACCAGACGCACAAACTTGATTCAAAATACACCATCAAACGATGTGGGAACCCGCCTGCTCACCCAAGCCGCAGATGCCTTTATCGTCAAACGAAAAGACAACCTCTCCACCATCATTGCCGGCTACCCTTGGTTTACCGATTGGGGACGTGACACCATGATTGCCTTGCCAGGTCTCACATTGGTCACCAAACGTTTTGATGAGGCACGCAATATCTTAGAAGCCTTTGCCCAAGTATGTGACCAAGGCATGATTCCCAATCGATTCCCCGATCATGGCGAAACCCCAGATTACAACAGTGTAGATGCCACACTTTGGTATGTTCATGCCATAGACCGTTACTTGGCCTATACAGGTGATATACAATTTGTGCGTGAAACACTTTGGCCAACCATCAAACAAATTATTGCATGGTTTTGCAAAGGAACACGCTACAACATTCATGTCGATACAGATGGCCTACTCTATGCAGGCGAACCCGGTGCACAACTGACGTGGATGGACGCCAAAGTAGATGATTGGGTGGTAACTCCAAGAGAAGGCAAGCCAGTGGAAATCAACGCACTTTGGTACAATGCGCTTTGTGTGGCTCAAAACTTAGCCGAACAATTTGGAGACCTCGAACAAGCCTCGGAATACAGCACATTGGCCCAAAAGGTCGCCCTACAATTTCCCAACGCTTTTTGGAATCCTCAAACAGGCTGTCTTTTCGATTGTATTGGCCCCAATGGCGCCGACCCAGCCATTCGTCCCAATCAAGTTTTTGCACTCAGTTTGCCAAACAGGATGCTTTCTGAAGACCAGGAAAAAAGTATTCTATCAGTCATCCAACGAGACTTACTCACACCTTATGGGTTGCGCAGTCTCTCGCCATCCGACCCTTCATATGTGGGGCACTATGGTGGCAACCCGCATGCCCGCGATGGGGCCTATCACCAAGGAACGGTGTGGGGTTGGTTAATTGGCGCATTTGTCACGGCTTGGGTTCGCATCAATCAAAACGACCCCACAGCCCATCACACCGCTCAGCGCTTTCTCGACCCACTGCGCCAACATTTACAAGAATATGGTTTGGGGCAGATATCAGAAATCTTCGATGGTGATTCGCCACACACACCTCGGGGTTGTTATGCACAAGCTTGGAGTGTTGCAGAAACCTTACGTGCATATATCGAAGATGTGTTAAATCAAAAACCAAACGCTACTCAAACACGTTCTTAAGTAAAATAGACACAAACAGAGAAGCCCCTCGGTTTAAAAACCAAGGGGCTTCTTTATTTTCTCTGAATCATAACCCAACACCAAACAGCTTTACGCCATCTGCAACATCGTCATACCATTCACCCAATTAAAAATCAGCAATGGTCTTTTTCTGAGAACATTTCTGCATAAAAAGAATGCCCTGAATCATTTCATCTTGTGTTACATCATCACAGGCAACAATATGTCCGATAGACTCAGGCAAAACAAAACGAATCACCCCATCACGCACTTTTTTATCATGTGACATCTTTTTTAAAATTTCTGCAACAGACAAATCCTCAGCACCACCACAAATACCCAGTCGCGCCAACAATGCATTTTGTCGCCTAAACTCATCGGCCGACCACATCCCTTTATCTAACGCAATTTTACCAGCTGCCAACATACCCAAAACAACTGCTTCGCCATGTTTATAATATGTATAATCCGTCACCACTTCTAATGCATGCCCAATGGTGTGACCATAATTTAAGATCTCGCGCACACCTTTTTCCGTTTCATCTTCAGACACCACACCTGCTTTAATACGGCATTGTTGGCCCACCAACCAGTTGAGTTGCTCTACATCCAAGGTTAATGCAGCAGCCGCTTCAATGTGTTCCTCCAAAAATTCTACCAATTGCAAGTCACGTATCAAACCATGTTTCACCACCTCCGCCAATCCTGCACGCACCTCACGTTCGGGCAATGTTTTTAAAGTGGCCGTATCCATCAAGACCATACGTGGTTGATGAAATGCGCCAATCATATTTTTACCCAAAGCATGATCTACCGCAGTCTTGCCCCCCACACTGGCATCCACTTGTGCTTCTAATGTAGTCGGCACTTGAACAAAATCAATACCCCGCAAATACGTTGCAGCAACAAAACCCGCCATATCGCCCACCACACCACCACCCAACGTCACAACACATCCCTTGCGATCAAGCCCAGCAGCTATCAACTCGCCATAAATTTTCCCTGCCGTCTCAATGGTTTTATAAGCTTCCCCATCGGGCACAGTCACCACCACCACAGAAACACCAGCCGTTTCCAAACTGTGCTTCACCACATCCAAATACAAAGCAGCAACAGTAGGATTGGTCACAATAGCAACCGACTTACCCAAACCGCGCTCCGTATACAAAGCGCCCAAATCTTTTAAACACCCATGACCAATGACAATATCATAACTGCGTTCGTCCAATTCAACCCGAACGATTTCCATGATCATCCTTTCAACAAAAAAGCGGGTCATTTAACCCGCTCTAATGACAAACCTTTTCAAGTGCAACCAATGCCCGCTCGGCGGTTTCTTCTGGCGAACACGTCTCCGTAGAATTGACAAATGCATCGGCCTGTTTATAAAACACATCACGCTCTTGCAACATGGTCTTAATTTTATTGCGCAACCCATCATCATCCAACCCCATCAAAAGTGGGCGCTCATGGCGTTTGCGACTGACCCGCTCAAAAATGGTCTCAACTGATGCCGTAAAACACAAACACACACCCGTTTTCTGAATCACATCCCAATTTCGAGCCTGTGTAATAGCGCCCCCCCCCAACGAAACAATCACATCTGCCATTTGTGATGCTTGCAAAATGGCTTTGTGTTCCAATTCGCGAAAAACAGACTCGCCATCTTGCTCAAAAATTTCGGGAATCGACTTGCCGGTCATTTCGACAATCATCTCGTCGGTATCCACAAACACACGCCCCAACAAAGTAGCCAACACACGCCCAACTTTGCTCTTGCCTGTGGCCATAAAGCCCGTTAAAAAAATGGGTTTATCATACAAAAAACGCATTACAATCTCCAGTTATCTTACATGCGCTCAGGTGCTTTCATACCCAATAAGGTCAACCCCGAAGCCAACACCGTCTTAATGGCATAGACCAAAGCCACACGAGACCTTGTAACCGCTTCATCATCCGAAATCACCTGATGGGCATTATAAAAACGATTGGCCACGGTGCACAATTCTATCAAATAGTTGGCAACGGTTGAGGGTTCGTGTTCATCTGCTGCTTTTTGAATTTGTTTGGGATACCGCTCCAAACACTTAACCACCTCCAAGGTCTCTACCTCGCTCAATTTTTCAAAATCAACTTCTTCAGGAGGCAACGCCCCTTCATATTTGCGCAATACGCTACAATAACGCGCATGGGTATATTGCACATACGGTCCCGTTTCACCATTAAAATTGAGCACCTCATCCCAATCAAATACAATATCACGTGCACGCCGAGAATCCAAATCGGCAAAAATAACGGCACCAATACCCACATCTTGTGCAATTTGTTCGCCATCTAATAAGTCTGGGTTTTTCTCGGCAATAATCTCACGAGCCAATTCGATGGCGCGGTTCAACACATCTTCCAAAAACACAACATTGCCTTTGCGTGTAGAGGCCCCACCACCACCCTTAAAGTTTAAACGCCCAAACACCACATGCGCACACTTTTCAACCCACTTATAATCCATCAACTCCAAAACTTTGAACAATTGCTTAAAATGGAGAGATTGCGCCACATCTACCACATACAGCAATTTTTCAAATTGATATGTTTCCCAACGATATTCTGCAGCGGCCAAATCACGTGTACCGTATAATGTTGCATCGTCACTGCGCAGCGCTATCAAAGGTGGCATATCCCATTTTTCCAAATCCACAATGGTTGCCCCTTCGCTCTTCTTCAACAAATTCTTTTCTCTTAACCGTTCAATCGTAGCCGACATCTTATCTTGATAAAAGCTCTCACCCGCTATTGATTCAAACCCAATGCCCAACATTTGATACACCCGATCAAATTCTTTAAAGCTCACATCCACACAAATTTGCCACATCCGCACCGCTTCTTCATCACCGGCTTCCAAACGTCTAAACCATTCTCGTGCCTCTTCTTCAAGCTGCGGATTGTCTTCGATTTCTTCGTGAATGCGTATATACAGTTCCAACAATTTTTTAATGGTAATATCTGTGGTCAACTCCCCTTCGCCCCAGTAATTCCAAGCCAAAATCAACTTGGCAAACTGAGAACCCCAATCACCCAAATGATTCACACCCACCACCTGATAACCCAAGGCACGGTGAATGTTGCGCAGCGAATTGCCAATAACAGTAGAACGCAAATGATGAATCCCAAATGGTTTGGCAATATTGGGGTGTGAAAAATCAATCACCACCGTTTTGCCCTGGCCAACATTGCTGTAGCCAAAGGAATCGCCTTCTTGTAAAATTTGGGACAGTGTTTCGCCAACAAAACTGCTCTTGCGCACAAAAAAGTTCAAATATGGTCCGATCGGTTTTGCCTGAGCAATACGATCTCCTACTTGAATTTTTTCAGCCAACTCTTGGGCAATCACATTAGGTGCTTTGCGAAATGTTTTGGCCAATGTAAAACATGGAAATGCATAATCGCCCATCTCTGGCTTGGGCGGTGTTTCCATCATTACAACCACATCATCTGCCCCCAAACCCGTTGCTTGTGCAACTTGGTGAGCAATTTCATCTACAAAAGGATTCGACACAATAAAACTCCCTTAAAAACCCGTGAGATGACAAATAGGCCCAAGCATAAACCCACGTGATTGGATTGTTTTTTGCCATCTCACATTTGCCATTTTCTTGCCTTATCATTTCAAAATATTCAACTCCAAAATTTCTTGCACATCTGACTTGACCTGCTGAGGAATACGAAAACGATGTTTTCGATGTTTTGTGATGAGCACCACATCGCGCTCATCTAACCACTCATATCCCGAAATGTGTTGCCAAGACAAAAAACGCATCCCCATCAACACCCCGCGCGTACTCAGGGTCACACGGATATTGACATAGGCCAAATAAAAAAACTCTAAAGACAACAAAAAACCAAATATTTGAGGCACCAGGCCCACACCATAAGAACTTGCGGCACCGCGAAACAAAACCACGCCTCCCATGACAACCAACAATGCATTCCAACGTTTTTGCAAAAAGACAACAATGGGTGCGGGGCTGTCCTGCACCAACCTTCGAAGTTTCCAATAAGCAACGATGGAGGCCCCCAACATCAACGGAGCCAAAACCAACACGGCTTGCATCATCCACAAAGGCATGGGCATCCAATCCGTTTAAAACCTAATGCTTATGTGCAAGATAAATGGTTGCAATCCCAAACGTCAAACGAAATGCCTGAACCTGAGAAAAGCCTGCCTCTTCCAAACGCCTACAAAACTCTGGACCTTCCGGAAAACGCATCACCGACTCATACAAATAATGATACGCACTTGCATCACGCGAAATTATTTTCCCAATACGTGGCAAAACCCACTTAAAATAAAAATTATAAATCCCACGAAAAAGTGGCGCACTGGGGCGTGAAAATTCCAAAATTGCAGCCCGTCCACCGGGTTTAATGACCCGAAACATTTCTTGTAATGCTGGTTCCAAATTGGCCACATTGCGAATGCCAAAACCAATGGTTAAACCATCAAATAAGGCACTTGGAAAAGGCAAATGCTCCCCATCGCCGCACAAAAAAGTAAGCGCATCTGATCGAGCAGGGTTTTTGCCCACACCTTTGCGCAACATCGGCACCGACAAATCAACGCCAATCACCTCAATGTCTGCACTGCGCTTAGCCGACTCAAAACCCAAATCACCAGTACCAGTTGCCAAATCCAAAATACGCCAATGTGAACCGGGCTGCAGTTTATCAACCGTTTTTTTACGCCAAACAATATCAATACCCAAACTCAATACATGATTGAGCAAATCATACGTACCCGCAATCCCATCAAACATACGCCGCACAAACACGCGCTTGGCTTCGGGTTTTATCAACACATCGCGATCAACCACAAAAAATCCTTCCCTGACACAAATCGAATCGTTTCGCCCAGTCCACATATTCCGTTTTAAGCTTCAAAGCGCTTAACCACCACTTTTTTCATCACATCCACAGGGGGCATTGTGCCTGTCCATATTTCAAACGAACGTGCACCTTGGTAAACCAACATATCCAACCCACCAAATGCCGCCGCACCCACAGACTTAAAGGCACGCATCAACGCTGTTTCCAATGGATTAAACACCGTATCATACAAAACCATATCCGGATGCACCGCCTTTATGTCAGCCAAGGGAGACGCATCTACGTTGGGGTACATGCCCAAAGACGTTGTGTTGACCACCAAACCCGCATCTGCAAATGTGCGGGTTTGCGCATCAGCATCCATCCCCCCCACCAAGATTGTCTTTCCCGTGATCTTTTCCATATCCACAGCCAAAGCCTCAGCGCGTTTCGTCGTTCGGTTTAACAACGTCACACGCTTCACCTGAGCTTGATTGCCCAAAGCATAGGTCACCGCTCTTGCAGCCCCACCTGCGCCCAGAACCACACAATGTTCAGGAAAAGTTGTCACGCCTGCTATTTCATGCAACGCAGTCAGCACACCATACACATCGGTATTATATCCAACCAATTCACCATCTTCATGTGAAATGGTATTTACCGCTCCCACAGCCAACGCTTCTTCAGAAATGCGATCCATATGTTCCATCACGGCCAACTTATGGGGAATGGTCACATTCAAACCGCGAATATTTAAACCACGCAAACCGCGCATCGCATCCCCAACACGATCAGGCAAAACATGAAAGGCTGTATAACAATAATCCAACCCCAAAGCCGAAATGGCAGCATTGTGCATGTCGGGAGAAAACGAATGCGCCACCGGGTGCCCGATGACGCCTAAAACTTGGCTCGTTGCACGAATGTTCAAACGTCGCTCCTTTAATCACTAAAAAACAAACGGCAAATGGCAGACGCAACCGTGAAATTTAAAAACATACTTTTGCCATTTCACGGTTGCCGTTTGCCTGCCTTTTATCCCAACAAATCATTGACAAATTCATCGGCTATATCAAAGCTCTCTTTCCAAGAGCAATCATAGGTATACCGAATAAATAACACCCCACCCAAAATCACGACCAATATCCACACGGCCAACTTAAACAATACTTTCATAGTGTCACCTCTTTGCGTTAACAACGGTTTCCAAACACGAAAACAGCTCCGCAAAATCTTCTGTCATGGATCCCACATTGGCAATTTGCGTTTCACCCTCAGCCACCAAACCTGCCAAAGCCAAAGCCATTCCCACTCGCGTATCCCCGCCCGCATCCAATTCAGCCCCCTGCAATGAAACAGGCCCTTGCACGACCAAACCATCTGGCATTTCGCCCACTTTGGCACCCAACCGACGCAAATTATCAGCCATAAGTGCCAAACTATCGGTAGAACCTTCGCGCAATTTTTGCGCATCGCGAATAACCGTTTCACCAGCAGCTTGCGAACCCAGCACAGCTAAAAAAGGAACTTCATTCAAAAACAACGCGGTTTGCTCACCTCCAATACGCGTTCTGCGCAACTCAGAGGGTTTGGCAGTAACGGTGCGTATCGCAAATTTTGATTCGGAGCGTGCCACCTGAATATCGAGCTGGGCATTAAAACGCCGCAACAATTCCAATGCCCGACGCGTTTTCCAATCGTGCCCCACATAATGCAACACCAATTCAGAACGTGGTAACATCGCAGCAACACCCAACAAATAAAGTGCCGCATCTGGGTCACCTGGCAAATCGTGCAACACACCTTGTGGTGCACGATCACCCGTCATGACCAAATGATAGCCTTCTTTGCCCACTTCTTTTTCTTTTTCAAAACCAATACCCGCAGTTTTCAACAGCACTTCAAAATCATCATCACCAGCAGCATTTTGTGCCAAATGCACATCACCCGAAGCATCTAAGCCTGCCAAAAAAAATGCAGCCTTCACAACAGAATCGGGTTCCTCAATCGCATGCTTTGCACCCATCAAGGGTTTTCCACCTACACCAATAAGACATGCCCCATCCGTAGATTTTTCAATCTGAGCACCCAATGCTTCAAGTGCGGCAATCACACCCTGAGTCTCAACTTGGCCTTCAAACTTCGTCTGGAAATCGGCACCCGCAGTCAGGCCTGCCAAACACCCCAACAACCATTCAGACTGGCCTACTTGAACAGATTCATTCAGCGCCTGAAGTGTGTTCCCGCCCACCACCACACCCGCATCACTTTGTGTAATCGCAACGCCCATTTGTGTCAATGCAGTAATCAAAGGCGTTACTTCTGGGCGTCGCGAACAATGGCGAATCACCGACTCCCCAGCACTTTTGGCCGCCAATGCCAAAGCCATAAGTGACACATTGGGGTTACCTGGTGTGTCACATTCGCCCACCAACCCTCGTGCTTTATGGCTCACATATCCCATCACATCTTGCACCATACCCCATCACTCCCTATCGCAATCGAACTTGATAACCTGCGGCACTCAAAATAGACACCGCTTGTTCTGCATCTGCCTGTTTGCCAAACCCCATACGAATGGTACCACCCTCCCCTTCACGCACTTTCAGCACTTCAATATCTTCAATATTAACACCCGCATTGGCCAAGCGAGAAGATGAATCTGCAATCACTCCAGGTTTGTCTTCTGCCACCATTAAAACTTCATGGAGTGGGTGCAAAAAACCCTTAGAGTCTTTTGGTATGCCATTTCGAATTTCATTGGCAAAGGCAAAGTTCTCCGCCAATGCCTCATGATCAACTTTATCGCGAAGAGCGACCAATTCATCAATATAAGCATCCAACATGGTTTGAATTGGCCCTGTATTGGTCTGGCAAATATCTCGCCACATTGAAAATGGGCTCGATGCAATACGCGTCAAGTCTCTAAACCCCCCCGCCGCCATTTGCAGTGGCAACCCATCTGCCTGATTAAGTCGCCCAACCAAATTCACCAATGATGTCGCAATCATTTGTGGCAAATGGCTAACAGCAGCGGCCACACGATCATGCGTTTCAGCATCCATGTGCATGGGGCGCGCGCCCAAACAACGTATCAATTTTACCATCGCATCAACCGAAGCATCGGGCACATCTTTGGCCGGTGTTAAAACATACAAAGCATTCTCAAACAAAAAAGGATCTGCGGCACCCACACCACTTTTTTCAGACCCAGCCATCGGGTGCCCACCCACAAAATAAACATCTTTGCGTTTACAAGCTTCGGCTTTTTGCACCAACGCACGCTTCGTACTGCCCACATCACTCACCACACATCCGACAGGCACGGCATCCATCACTTGGGGCAATTGTTCCAATATACGAGAGATAGGCGCACACAAAAAAACCAAATCGGCGTCTTTTACCCCATCACCAAGCGCGTCATAATCAAATCCTGTATCAATCACACCCAACGCTTGTGCTTCTTTTAAGGTTTCAGCTCGGCTGACTCCTATAATTTTTCGCCCAATGCCCAAACGCTTAAGCGCCAACCCAAGCGACCCACCGATAAGGCCAATACCAATGAGCACAATGGTCGCATTTTTAAATGGAGGATCTGTCATAAGAGATTCAAAAACCTAAATGTAAAATTGAAAAACCAAACCCTTTTTGCATTTTTTACATGCACACAGGCAAAGCCCACAATAAACGGAGTGAACCCACCCTATAATATAAGTAACTCTACATTTTCATCGCCTAAACCGCGTCGGCCAATTCTTTCACAAACACTTCCGAATCTTCCCACCCCAAGCATGGGTCTGTAATGGACTTTCCAAATACACCCCCTTCAGGTTTTTGATTCCCTTCTACCAAATAACTTTCAACCATCAAACCACGCACAGTCTTTTGAACCAACTCAGAATGACGACGACTGCGCATCACTTCCAAACCAATGCGGGGTTGCTCTTGAAAATTCTTATTGGAATTGTTGTGATTGGTATCCACCACAATGGTCGGGTTGACCAACTTGCGATCCATATATTGCTCAGAAATATACATCAAATCTTCATAATGATAATTGGCAATGCTACGCCCACCAAACAACAACCCACGCAACACCGCATGTGCAAGCGGATTGCCCGAAGTGGCAACTTCCCATCCGTTATAAACAAATACATGAGGCACTTGTGCGGCATAAATGGCATTGAACATCACATCCAAATCGCCACCTGTTGGGTTTTTCATACCCACGGGTGATTCAACACCACTGACCGTTAAACGATGGTTTTGGTTTTCAACAGAGCGGGCACCCACAGCAATATAGCTCAACAAATCTTCTACATATGGCAAGTTAGACGGATACAACATTTCATCTGCGCCCGTTAAATCTGATTCTTTCATCGCACGAATATGCATTTGACGAATCGATTTGATGCCCGCAACAATATTGGGTTCTTTCTCTGGGTCGGGTTGGTGTGCCATCCCCTTATACCCTTCACCTGTGGTACGGGGTTTGTTGGTATAAATACGAGGCACCAAAACCAATTTATCGGCCACCTCTTCTTGCAACTTAGCCAAGCGGCTTACATACTCACAAACGGCATCTTCATTGTGTGCCGAGCAAGGGCCAATAATCAATAAAAATTTATCGCTCTTGCGTTCAAAAATAGCACGAACTTCCGCATCGCGTTTTGCCTTTAACACCTTCAAATCTTCAGGCATCGGAATTTCTGCTTGTATTTCTTCAGCACTGGGAATGGGCTGAATGCGTTTGAAACTCATACGTCTTACCCCTTATAAAAATGACATTAGGATGCTTCATTTGCGTGGTCTTCTTCCAAACGCAACGACTCATCTATTATCTGCTTAAAAATGCGTTGTACGGCCTCATGGCTTAATGGCCCCGCATTGAGCGATTTGATTTGCTCAAGTACTGCCATTTCTCGATCTGGTGCGTAAAGCGGCAAACCTGCCGCACGTTTGATTTCGCCCACAGCCAACGCACATTCTGCACGTTGGTTCACCAAATCCAGAATCTGTTCATTCAAAGCGTCAATTTTTTTACGCCAAATATCCAGATCCTTAGCCGCCATGCGCCCCCTCCTTCAGAGGCTCCGTTAAAGCCCCTACAAATGATCCAACCTTTGAAACCAAATCGGCGTCCGTTCCATACTCACCAATACGGCGCACAATGGCACTGCCCACCACCGCCGCATCTGCAAGGGCGGCCACTTCGGCAACCTGATCGGGTTGTGCAATGCCAAAGCCCACAGCAATCGGTTTATCTGTTACAGCACGAATGCGGTCTATTTGTTCTTGTAAAGCATCAGCCACATGTTCGCGTTCACCCGTTACGCCTGTTCGCGACACATAATATAAAAATCCGGTCGTGAGCTCTGCCAACAACGCAATGCGTTTGTCACGTGTAGTAGGTGTCACCAAAAATATGGTATCCAAACCATTTGCATCCATCGTTTGTTTATATTCACCCCCCTCTTCAGGTGGCAAATCCAACATCAGCACACCATCTACACCCACCTCTTTGGCTCGATTTACAAAACGCGCAATGCCCATCCGATGTATCGGGTTAAAATAAGTAAACAATACAATGGGTATTTCTGTTTCTTTGCGCAAATCAGCCACCAGATTTAATACGCCATCCAAAGTTGCCCCCGCTTTTAATGCGCGTTGAGAGGCTTCTTGAATAACTGGCCCATCTGCCAAAGGATCTGAAAATGGCACACCCAATTCCAACACGTCTACGCCTCGACGATCCAACTCCAACACCAATTCATGCGTTTTTTCTAAGCTGGGATCACCCGCCGTTATATAGGCCACAAACCCCTTACGGCCTTGTTTTTTCAAATCTTCAAATTTTTGTCCAATTCGCGTCATCACCGCTCACTTTCAAATCTCAAACCAAAAGGTAAATACCTACCACTTAATTATAATCAATCCCACATCTTTCATGAGACCTCAATATCCGATTCTCGTTTCAAAAGCAGTCTTTATTTTATATCTGTAATAAAGTTTGTAGCCTGTTGTACATCTTTGTCACCACGCCCAGACAAATTGACAATAATAATTTGATCCTTATCCATCTCGGGTGCCAACTTGCATACATGTGCCACGGCATGAGCACTTTCAAGAGCCGGAATAATTCCTTCCGTACGACTCAAACGCTGAAAAGCTTCCAAGGCTTCATCATCTGTGGCATACGTATATTCTGTACGCGCCATATCACGCAAAAAACAATGTTCTGGCCCAACACCCGAATAGTCCAAACCTGCAGAAACAGAATGTGTCAATGCAATTTGTCCATCATCATCTTGCAACAAATAAATGCGAGACCCATGCAAAACACCCAATACGCCCCCATTAAAACGAGCGGCATGTTCACCAGAAGCAATGCCATGTCCACCGGCTTCTACCCCAATCATTCGCACATCGGCATCTTGTAAAAAAGCGTGGAATAAACCAATGGAATTGCTCCCACCGCCCACACAGGCCACCAATGCATCGGGCAAGCGTCCTTCTTTTTCTAAAATTTGTGCACGCGCTTCCAAACCAATTACACGCTGAAAATCGCGCACGATCATCGGATAGGGATGTGGGCCAAGCACCGAACCAAAGATGTAAAACGTATCATCTACATTGCTCACCCAATCGCGAATCGCTTCATTAATGGCATCTTTGAGCGTTTTGCTGCCCGACGTTACCCCCGTCACTTTGGCACCCAACAACCGCATGCGAAACACATTGAGCGCTTGGCGTTCCATATCTTCTTCGCCCATATAAATCTCACACTTAAGCCCAAACATAGCCGCCACCGTTGCCGTGGCCACACCGTGCTGTCCAGCACCCGTTTCGGCAATGATGCGCGTTTTGCCCATGCGCTTGGCCAACAAAATTTGCCCCATCGCATGGTTAATCTTATGAGCCCCTGTGTGCGCCAAATCTTCACGCTTCAAATAAATTTTGGCACCACCCAACTGCTCGGTCAAGCGCTGTGCAAAATATAACGAGGTTGGGCGTCCGACAAATTCGCGCAAATACTGAGCCAACTCGGCTTGATAAGCTGGATCTGCTTTGGCTTCTTTATAAGCAGCCTCCAAATCTTCGAGCAAAGCCATTAACGTTTCTGGCACATACTGACCGCCATAAGGACCAAAGTGTCCGTGCTCGTCTGGCACGACAGGAATATCTATTGTGTTTGTTGCCACAAGTCAAATCCTTCCGATATTAAATATCGCCCACAATTTTATCATAAAAGGAAACATACTTATCTTTATCTGGCCCATCAATCAACGCCATCGCATCACGTGGGTGTTGGTTGTGCTGACCCGTAATGTTATAAGGCACCAAAGGACCCCAATCTAATTTTTCACGCAATGGCACAATATAATCTTGCAAAAATTCATAAACGGGGCGAATCTTAAATTTGGGATTGCGCAAAAAACCAAGCAACAATTCCATTGGACAATTTCCAGCACCACGCCCCAAGCCCGCCATGGTGGCATCAATGCGATTGGCACCTAAAATAATCGCCTCAATCGTATTGGCAAATGCCAACTGTTGATTGTTGTGCGCATGAATACCCACTTCTTTGCCTTTACCCTCAACGGCTTCCAAATAATTGCGCACCAAGATATCTACCTGCTCCCGATAAAGCGCACCAAAACTATCCACCACACAAATCGTACCCACAGGCGTGGTGGCAAGCACTTCTAATGCTTGGGCAATCTCTGCATCTTGAACAGTTGAAATGGCCATAATGTTGCAGCTTGTTTCATATCCCTTTTCATGGGCATCATGTACCATTTCGACAGCTTCGGGAATTTGATCTACATAACAGGCCACACGAACCATGTCCACCACACTCTCACTGCTGGGCAAAATGTCTTTGGCCCAATTGCTCTTGCCCGCATCGGCCATAATGGCAATTTTTAAACCCGTTGCTTCTGCATCATGATCGCCCGTAATCTTGCGAATATCTTCTTCATCGCTATGGCGAAAGGCACCAAAATCTTTTTTGGGAAACATATCTTTGGAATTGCGATAACCAATTTCCATATAATCAATGCCAGCTTCAATACATGTATCATAAACGGCTTTGACAAAATCTGTTTTAAAATGATGGTCATTCATCAAACCACCATCACGAACCGTACAATCCAAAACCTTCAATTCTGGGCGATATGTAATCCAAGGTGCCTTCATGGAAAGTGACCTTCCTTTCTAATGGGTTCCTACTGATGGTTGAAGACTTTCTCCTGAAACCAAATGCAAAATCAATCCACAGCTTTCGGGCAATGGATCAAACTGAACAAAAACCGTATATCCCGCATAGGCCAACAACTGTTTTTCGATGAGCTGAATCAGGTTGTTTGAAAAGATACCCAACCCATCTTGCCAATCAGCAGGTAGCAAAATAACCAAGTGTGCCTCTCGACAAGGTTTGGGATGTTCAAAAACCATGCGGGGTCCAACACCTTGATCAAAAATGCGAAAATGTGCTTGGCCTTGGTACAAATGAAAATGTACTTGTCGCACTTCTTGATAAGCCCCGCCATTTACCCCAAATGAAAACCCAGCCCACCCCCAAGTTTTTGCCAATGCTTGGGCAGTATTGAACAACTCAAATAAATACCGCTGATTTTCGGGTAAAAGCAAATCTGTAAACGTGGCGATAGCACGTTTGGGAATCACCAACACATGATTTTCATACGACGGCTTCGGGTGTGGAAATGCAATCACCCATTTATTGACTACAATAGGCTTTACTGGAATCAACCAACTGCCAAACTGAAACCCAAAACCAATCAAGCGCCCCGTTACAGGGTGCTTTGACACCCAGCGCGCCAATCCAAAAAGCCACGCCGCAATCACACCGACCACTTTACCAAAGTATATTTGCGCTTACCGCGTCGCATCACCAAATACTTACCAGCCAACCCATCGGTCGGTTTCAAAATGCGATCCATTTCAGCACACCGTTCGCCATTGATATAAATGGCACCATTTTGAATATCTTCCCGCGCTTGTCGTTTGGACGGTGATATTTTAGCCTCAACCAACAAGTCGATCAAACCGACCTCTAAAATACCCGTAAGTGTATGAGAGGGCACATCACTAAAACCGTCTTCAATCTCATCACCACTTAAGTCGTCTAATTTACCATAAAAAAGCGCTTCAGACACATGAATGGCACGATCAGTAGCCGCTTTGCCATGAATAAACGTGGTTACTTCCTCGGCCAAAACACGTTGTGCCGTACGTTGACCTGGGTTTTCTGAAACCTCTTTTTCCAATTCATTAATTCTGTCGTGATCCAAAAAGGTAAACAACTTTAAAAACTTTACCACATCGGCATCATCGGTATTGATCCAAAACTGATAAAACTGATACGGTGATGTTTTGGCAGGGTCAAGCCAAATAGCACCCGACTCCGTTTTGCCAAACTTCGTGCCATCCGACTTGGCCAGCAAAGGAAAGGTCAAGCCATAAACCGTTTTTTCCAAAGACCGGCGCACCAATTCAATACCCGCCGTAATATTGCCCCATTGGTCACTGCCACCAATTTGCAACTCACAACCATATTGTCGATTTAACTCGGCAAAGTCATAGGCCTGAAGCACCATATAACTAAACTCCGTAAACGAGATGCCCGTTTCTAACCGAGACGAAACCGATTCTTTGGCCAGCATATATCCCATCGAAAAATGCTTGCCCACATCGCGCAACAGTTCAATGGCACTCAATTCGCTCAACCACGTATAGTTGCTCACCATGCGTGCAGGATTGGTCTTTGTTTCAAAATCCAAATACTTCATCAACTGTAACCGCTGACTCTCCGTATAAGATTGCACAACCTCATCCGTATTGAGCACACGCTCTTCCTTCTTACCACTCGGGTCACCAATCAGACCCGTACCACCGCCCACAAGTGCAATCGGTTTATGCCCTGCATCTTGAAAACGTCGAAGCCCCATCAATGGCACCAGACTCCCCACATGCAAACTGTCTGCAGTAGGATCAAATCCACAGTACAATGTCACAGGCCCTTCGGCCAAACGTTTGCGCAAAGCATCTTCATCGGTCATTTGAAAAATGTAACCACGAAACGCGAGATCGTCTAAAATATCCACCGCAAATACTCCCTCATCTGAAAAAAATCGAATTAGCGACTCGACGAATCAAAATCTGTGTACCTATTCGCCCATTCGCCTATTCGCCT
>JAYODI010000009.1:93474-122198 GCA_038279365.1 Candidatus Latescibacterota bacterium
TCTTTAATGCCTGGCTCTTTTTCCACGCCACTACCAACATCTACGGCATAAGGACGCACAATTTGAATGGCCTCACCCACATTATCAGGGTTCAAACCACCCGCCAACACAACACGCCCCATCTCTTTTGCCGCAATGGCTTTTGACCAATCGAATGTTTCACCCGTGCCACCATAGTGACCAGCCTTTGCGGTTTCGAGCATAAAAGTATCGACCAAATAAGAACGCATACTTTCAGGTGCAAAATCTTCCCCCACCCGCAAAACGCGAATAACCGGCACCGCATGACCCAAACACGCCTCGGGGGGTTCATCGCCATGTAACTGAATCGCCCGCAAACCAGCCAACTTCACAATCGCATCTATTCGGGTTTCAGGTGTATTCACAAACACACCAACAGGGGTCACAAAAGGGGGCAGCTCGGCCACAATCTCACCCACCGTTTCAGGGGTCACATAACGTGGACTTTTTTCATAAAAAATGAACCCCACAGCATCTGCCCCTGCATCAACCGCACACAAAGCATCATCGCGGTTTGTAATGCCACAAACTTTAGCCCGCACCATAGCCCACCAACTCCCGCAACTTGGCACCAATATCGGCTTCGCGCATCAAACTCTCACCCACCAACACCGCATCGGCCCCCGCATCGCGTAATTTCACCACATCTTCACGTGTATAAATGCCACTTTCACTCACCTTTAAAATCTCATCTGGCATGCGATCAATAAATGAAAAAGTGGTTTCCAGCGTGGTCTCAAATGTTTTCAAATTGCGATTGTTAATGCCCACAATCTCAGCACCTGCATCCAAAGCCAACACCAACTCTTCTTCGGTATGTACCTCTACCAAAGCATCCAAACCCAATTCTTGACTTAAGGCCAAATACGCATCCAAATCTTCGGGTGTCAAAATAGACACAATCAACAACACAGCCGCGGCACCCATTGCGCGCGCTTCGTAAATTTGATAGGGATCAATCGTAAAGTCTTTGCGCAAAATAGGCAATTGAACCGCATTGGAAATCTGCGCCAAAAAATCAATGGATCCTTGGAAAAATTTTTCATCTGTCAACACCGACAATGCCGATGCCCCATTCGCCTCATAAATTTCAGCAATGCCAACGGGGTCAAAATCCGCTCTGATCAACCCCTTTGAAGGAGAAGCTTTTTTAACTTCAGAAATCACCGCAATATCGTCACCGTCGGCCAACCCTTCAAAAAAAGAAGGAGGATCTGGCGACTCATCGGCCAATTCGGCCATCTTTTCAAAAGGGATACGAGCCATCTGTTGTTCCAAAAACGTCCGTTTATATGCAACAATCTCATCCAATATGGTGCTCACAAAGACGCTCCTTGGCTCACTTTTTTGAGCCCTTCAAGCTTTTCTAATGCCTTGCCCGAATCCACCACGTCTGCCGCCACTTGGATGCCTTGTGCCAGATCGTTTGCTTTGCCTCCCGCCACAATCGCTGCCGCGGCATTGAGCAAAACAATATCGCGCTTTGGCCCCTTTTCGCCATTCAAAATGGCCAATGTCATCTTCGCATTTGCATCCGCATCACCGCCTTGTAAATCAGAGGCGCTGGCTTGTGCCAATCCAAAATCATTAGGTGACACATCGTAGGTCGAAACAACACCATCTTTCAATTCACTCACACGTGTTGGCCCAGTCAACGTCATCTCATCCAGTCCATCCGAACCATGTACCACAAACACATGCTCTGAGCCCAAATTGCCCAACACGGTAGCCAATGTCTCGGTCAACGCCGCGCTATAAACCCCAATCACCTGACGTTTGGCACCCGCCGGATTGGTGAGTGGTCCCAACGCATTAAAAATGGTTCGTACGCCCACTTCTCGCCGAGGGCCAATGGCATACTTCATCGCCCCATGTAATGAAACGGCAAACAAAAAACCGATGCCCACTTCATCCAAGCACCGGCTAATCACTTCAGGAGATGCCTCAACCTGAACACCCAATGCCTTCAACACATCGGCACTGCCACTTTGGCTCGTCGCTGCCCGATTGCCGTGTTTGGCCACACACAAACCCGCACCCGCAACAACAAACGCCGCTGTGGTTGAAATATTAAATGTACCCGAATGATCACCACCCGTACCACATGTATCTACAATAACACGATGTTTGGTTTGAATGGGCGTGGCCTTCTCGCGCATCACGGCTGCTGCACCCACAATTTCATCTACCGATTCACCTTTTATGCGCAAAGCAATCAAAAATGCGCCGATTTGCGCATCGGTCGCTTCACCCGACATAATTTGATTCATCACACCCGTCATCTCAACACGGGTCAAATTTTGTCCATCAATCAACTTGGCAATCGCTTCTTGTATGGTCACAACGTCCTCCTACCGTAATGGCTACGCATCCAAAAAATTCTTCAACAAGTTTTTACCTTCTCCCGTCAAAATCGACTCGGGATGAAACTGCACACCTTCAACGGCCAACTCTTTATGGCGCAAACCCATAATAATACCATCCGTTGTCTCTGCAGAAATCTCCAAGCAATCGGGCAAACTGGCGCGTTCCACCACCAAAGAGTGATACCGTGTGGCCACAAAAGGATCGGGTAAACCTGCAAAAATCGACTTGCCGTCGTGACAAATATCAGACACCTTGCCATGCATAATATTGGGCGCGCCAATCACTTTGCCACCAAATGCTTGACCAATCGATTGATGGCCCAAACACACACCCAAGATGGGGATTTTGCCCGACAAATGTTCAACCACTGCAAGCGAAACACCTGCTTCATTGGGCGTACACGGCCCAGGTGAAATCACAATCTTATCGGGTGCCAAATCTTGAATAGCAGGAATATCTACCTCATCGTTGCGCCGAACCATAACTTCGGCCCCCAATTCCCCCAAGTATTGCACCAAGTTATATGTGAACGAATCGTAATTATCAATCACGAGAATCATATCAAATCTCCCCGTTCAGCAATTTCCACCGCCCGAAACAGTGCCGTTGCTTTGTTCACCGTCTCTTCGTATTCGCGCTCTGGCACCGAATCAAACACCACCCCACCACCAGCTTGTGCATAGGCCTTGCCATTTTTAATCACCAATGTACGAATGGCAATACACGTATCCATGTTCCCAGAAAAGTCGATATATCCCACCGCACCTGCATAAGGCCCTCGACGCGTCGACTCCATCTCGTCTATCACTTCCATGGCCCGAATTTTGGGTGCACCAGAAACGGTTCCTGCAGGATAACAGGCAAACAAAGCATCCAACGCATCCACGTCATCCTTAAGCTCACCGCGCACATTAGACACAATATGCATCACATGAGAATATCGCTCAATCACCATCTGCTCCGTTACCCGAACCGTATCATATTTAGACACCCGCCCCACATCATTGCGCCCTAAGTCGACCAACATAATATGCTCGGCACGCTCTTTTTCATCGGCCAACAATTCTTCACCCAAAGCCTGATCTTCGGCCTCGGTCTTACCCCGCCAACGCGTTCCCGCAATGGGACGCACCTGTACTTCGCCATCTTCTACCCGCACCAACAACTCGGGTGAGGCCCCCACCAATTGATGATCTCCCAAATTGACATGAAACATATATGGCGACGGATTAACCGTGCGCAATGCCCGATAAATGGCCAATGAATCAACCGTTACATCCATTGCAAATCGTTGAGAGGGAACCACCTGAAAAATATCGCCTGCAACGATGTATTCCTTGCACAAATTCACAACTTCTTCATAACGCGCCTTGCTCGTATTGGATGTGACCTCGCACGAACTGCTACCCGATTCCAGCGATACATCTACGGTTTGGTGCAACGCATCTGCCAAGTTATTGAGACGTAAAACCGCATCTTGATAGTTGGCTTTCAAATCACCATGGGTATGTACATTGGCAATCAATTGAATTTTGTGCCTCACATTATCAAACACCAATAACGTATCAAAAAACAACAGCAACACATCATCCAAATTCAGATCGTCTTCCACACTTTCGGGAATCCGTTCCATGAGCCGAACCGCATCATAGCTCACATACCCAACGGCCCCTCCTGTAAAACGGGGCATCCCCTCAACATCTGCGGCCTTATATTGCGCCAAAAGTTTTCTCAGTTCAGCAATTGGATCACCGTCAAATGTTCGTTTTGTGCCCGCCTTCACATCTTCAATCGCAATCTGTCTGCCACGCGACCTAAAAATCAGGAAAGGCGCCACACCCAAAAACGAATACCGACCAATCTTTTCGCCACCAACCACACTCTCAAACAAAAAAGAGTAAGGTGCACGTGATCGGATCTTCAAATAGGCCGAAACGGGTGTCTCCGTATCGGCCAATACTTCTTTTGAAATGGGCACCAACCCAAATCCATTGGCCAGGTTCTTTACGGTATTAAAATCAGGCATCATCAAAACACTTCCATTCTGCTAACTATCGAAATTTTATCAAGATAGACCTAATAAGGAACGACTTTATAGAAAAAAGTCAAGCGCATAAAAAAAGCCGCGAGCATATGCCCACGGCTTCAATTTTTGACGATCATAAACACCAATCACATCACATTGCGGGCATACAAAACTAAGACGGAAGCCGATAATAATAAAATCGGCCGTCAAAACGACGCCAATACCACAATGCTGATGCAAAAGTTTTCATCTTTTCAAAATCCTTAAAACAAAATGATTTTCTGACTCGCCAAAGATAACACAATCTAAAACGTATTGTCAAGCAAGAATTCCAATTTACTCTTCATGCCCGTCAATTTGGCCCACCTCAATGGTCAGTTCATCGCGATTAATAATGCGATCTACCCGCCCATCGCGCATCCACACCACGCGGTCTGACACACTCAACATTTTGTGATCGTGCGTGGCTGAAATAACTGTTACACCCGATTCTTTGTTCATCTCGCGTAACAACTCAATAATTTCACGACCCGTTGTTAAGTCGAGGTTAGCGGTGGGTTCGTCAGCCAAAATAATGGCGGGGTCATTGGCAAAAGCACGCGCCACAGCCACACGCTGTTGTTGACCACCAGAAAGCTCAAATGGCTTGTGGGTGACACGCTCTCCCAACCCCACCTTTGTAAGCAAATGTACACCTTTTTCACGGGCTTCGTCACTTGTAAGACCTGCAAAAACCATAGGCAAAGTCACATTTTCAAGCGCCGTCATAACGGGAATCAGGTTGTAGGATTGAAAAATATATCCAATTTTCCGACAACGCAACCAAGCCAACTCATAAGCATCCAATTGGGCCACATCCACATCGTCAATATAGACTTTGCCAGAACTGGGTTTGTCTAACCCCCCAATCATATTAAACAAGGTAGACTTTCCAGAACCTGAAGGCCCCATCAAAGACAAATATTCGCCTTGAGGCACTTCCAAATCCACACCTTTTAATGCATGTACTTGCTCTTCACCCATGACATATACTTTTTTGACATCTTGGGTACGCACCACAGTAGCGGCTTCGGCAAGTGCAGCAGCTCTCTCTTCTTGTACTTGTGTATCAGCCATTAAAAAACCCCGCAGGTGAAAAGGGAGAATGGAAACCCAAATGCCTCGTTTCCCAAACTCATACGTCCATCTCGATCAAAATTAAACTTCCAATCCCATTGCATCAACAGGTTCCATTTTTGCCGCCCGATAAGCCGGCATAATGCCCCCCAAAAGAGACAAAACAGACCCCACCACAATCGCAATCATACCACTTTCAATAATGCGCGCCCACGGAACATGTGCAAACAACACCATGCCATAGTTGGTCACATTTAACAAACAAGTAAGCGTCAAACCAACAACAACACCAATGATGGTGCCAGCCGTTCCCATAAACGAAGATTCTAAGATAAACAGCTTAATAATGAATCCGTCGAGTGCCCCCATGCACTTCATGGTTCCAATTTCACGAAAACGTTCAGTCACGGACATAAGCATGGCATTGGCAATGCCCACCAAACACACCAACAAGGACAAAACCACCAACCAATTGTCTTTAGAACGTTGCTGAATGGCAGCCGCACTGTCTGGATCAATTTCAATACCCTTTTGTTGCAAAAGCAAATTGATTTTGGGATCTTTTGCTGCCATCAAACCATCAATCATGGCATTGGACGTCCAAATAGACATCAAGAAAGCAATGGCCAAAACAATACCACTCACCGTAATCAATGACCGGCCAAATCGAATCTTTACACTGTTAAAACTGATTTCGACAGCCTTAGAAAGTGGTAAAGATATCTGTGACTCTAATTTATACTGTTTTGCCATGATGCCTCCGTCCAACAATGAAGTTATCGCACTTGATTATATGGTGTTTGGCTACGACCATATGTTTGCGTATCGCCTTGCTGGCTTGCGGCACGCGCAACCAACAAAGCTTCTGCCTGACCAAATAAAGCAACGGCTTGTGCCACTTGGGAGTCTTGCTGAACCCGGACACGACCTTCTGCACCATTGCCCCACCGAATCTGTGCAATTTGTTGTTTGATTTGTTTTTGAATAAATGGTGTGGCTTCTTGAAATTCAGATTCTGTAAATGGCACTTCGCGCTCAACCAAAAGAGAGCGAAATTCTTTCAATTCATGAGCTCCAGGCTCATATGTTCTAAAAAAGCGATTAAAATCGGGATATTGACGTGAAATATGGGCCTCTTGTCGCTTTGCATACGACAAAAATGCCGCAAAGTACTTGGGTTTAACCAGCACACGCGCCAATGCCCCCAAGGAATCGGCCTGAATAGGCACATCTGGTGTAATGCCTCCGCCACCAAAAACGGTGCGTTTCAGTATGCGTGTATGATATATTTTTTTGGAAGCCAAGCTATCGGGATCGGTATTGGGGTCATAATCGTCATAACCCTCTTTTTGATACGCTTCGTGATCATCACCAAATGGACGCTGTATGGGCCGGCCACTGGGTGTAAAATAACGCGCAATGGTCAATAAAACAGCACCTTGGTTTTTTAAATAAAACTGCTTTTGAACCAGTCCTTTGCCAAAAGTGGTATGTCCCACAACCAAGCCACGGTCATAATCTTGGATGGCACCCGCAACAATTTCAGAGGCACTTGCACTAAATCGATCGACCAGAACAATTAAGGGCAAATCCGGTGCATATATGGGATCGCGATTTCCCAAGTGATTCTCTCGAGAATGCCGATAACGACCTTCGGTATACACCAAACGCCGCCCCTTTTCTATGAACTGATTGGCAACCACAACCGCCTGTTCAAGATAGCCCCCCCCATTGCCGCGCAAATCTAAAATCAACTTCTGGGACCCTTGCATCAACAAATCAACAATGGCAGCTTCAAGCTCTTCTCCAGTACGTCCTGAAAAACGCGTTACTTTTACGTAGCCAATGTCTTCAGAGAGCATAAAAGCATAAGGCACACTGGGCACTTGAATATTATCACGCACAATCTCAAATTCGACCAAATCTTGCTCGCCTTCGCGGCGCACCGAAACCGTAACCAAAGTGCCTTTTTCACCTTTGAGCAAATCGGTTACATCTTTGGCCTTTAAATTCAATGCGCTCTTGCCATCAATGCGATAAATTTGGTCGCCAGGCAGCAAGCCAGCACGAAAAGCAGGCGACCCTTCAATGGGTGATAAAACCGTAAGCACATTGTCTACTATTTCAAAAAAAATGCCAATACCTTCAAATGATCCACGCAACCGCTCTTGTGTATCGTGAAGTTCTTCAGGGCGCACATAAGTCGAATGTGGGTCAAGCTGAGACAAATATCCTTCTATCGCGCCATGCAACAAATCAACCGCATCGGTATCTTCATAATAGTTTTGACGCACATGATGCATCAACTCAACCAACGCATCCATTTGCTGGCGCTCTGTTGGTTTGGGCACATCAGCCCAAACAGAAAGAGACCCACAAAAAACCAAACATCCGATGAGTATGCGCTGTATCACAAATAGAAAACTCCACAAAAGAAACAGCAATAAAAATAAACCGTTACAAAAGCGAGGCTAACATAAATCTCAAAGAAAGGGCTGTCAAGAAAAATAACAATGCTTTATTTGCAAAACAAGCACCCCATCTAATGCTTTGAAAAACGATTTTTAAACACCCAAAACAACAATAATTGCTTTGCAAACAAATAATATTCCGTCCAATTCAATTTGCTGCTGCTAAATTGCCGGTTGCGAAAAATAAAAGGCACTTCCATAAAACGAGTATAATGTCCTTTTACCAAAATCTCTAACAAAATTTTATACCCAGGTGACGTAAGGGCCATCCCTTCAATAACACGCCTGTGCAAAAAGAAATATCCAGCCAATGGATCTTGCACTCCAGTTAACCGACGCGCAAAAAACACACCTGCCTGCGAGATCACCTTGCGGTACCAAGGCCATTTTTCGACTCGGCTTTCTGGATTATAACGACTGCCAATGGCCAAATCGTGATCGCGCAAACCCAAAATGAGCTGCGGCAAAACAACAGGATCATGACTTAAATCGGCATCAATCACTCCTAAAAGCGGGCGATCTGAATGGGCAAACCCTGCCATCACGGCACTGCCCAACCCCAATTTACCTGTGCGATGCACCACCTGAATGGGATAACGATCCTTTAGCCCTTCAGCCACCTCACCTGTGCCATCTGGAGAATTGTCATCTACCACGATCAATTCCAAATCAATCTCTGGGTATTCGGAGATAATACCAAACACTTCCTCCACCAAAATGGGAATGTTCTCGCGTTCGTTGTATGTAGGTGTAATAAGCGATATACGCAAAATATCTTTAGACATAAATAATTAGTTCCTACTTGAGATGCTTTTGAATTTTCATAAGAGAATCATCAAATTTTTGGGGAATTACAGAAGACAATTGGCCTGCCAAATCCATACAAAGCCCTGCCCGCAAAGGGCGTTTGGCGGGCTGTTTAAACTCGGCAGAAGTGACCGGCGTGACCAAATCAAGATCGAAATCAAAGATGGCACACATGCGTTCTACCATCTCAAATCGCGATAAAAAATCACGTCCACCAAAATGTACAAGACCTTGAAAATTGGACTGGCACAATTCAAATATAAACATCGCCAAATCGTCAATATATGTTGGATTGGTCCACTCATCCGTCACCACGCGAATGGCCTCGCCTTTTTTTAATGCCCCCAAAGCCCACGTGACAAAATTGGGCCGACACCCTACCCGATAACCGTATAATACAGCGGTTCGAATCACAATATGTGGGCAATTGGCCTGTGCAACAACACGTTCACCCTCTAACTTACTTTGGCCATACACATTGAGAGGGTATGCCACATCACCTTCGTGATACATCCCTGCCGCACCATCAAAAACGTAATTGGTCGAAAGGGTGATCAGCCCACTTCCTGCCCTCTCACACGCACGAACCAAATGCCGAGTTCCATCGACATGCACCGCATAAGCCAAATCGGGATCGCGTTCACACCCATCTACACTGGTCATGGCCGCTGTATTGATAACCCAGCGCGGTCGAATGGCCATCACAGCATCCATGACCGATGCTTCATCGGTCAAATGGATGGGTGTGTGGCCCACGCCCTGGCGTGAAGCAGGCACACAAACCCACGTGTCAGGAGACAAATCGCAAATCGTTCGCCCCAAAAACCCTGTTGCCCCCACAACAAGAAGTGTATCACTTGTCGCCATATCTATCCCTTAACCCACCCATATTATGGCATACTGCTGTCTAAGGCCAAATACATATGTAATGCACGACACAAAGCCCCCATTGATTGGGCCTCATCAATATGTGGCCCAATCAATATAGTCAAAAGACGACGTGCAACATCTTGATACTTTTTATCACCCGTGAGCTTACGCAACCTCACAAACACCTGAGCGGCCACACCATTGCCCGACGGCAACCAATGATCCCCCACATCATATATGGGATCATTTTTGATATTCCGATCGCGCAATGCCCCCGATATGTCACCAAATTGTGCCAACATACCATCGGCCAAACCCCGTGCCAACTGAAGGTACTTATCCTCACCTGTGATATCATAAACATCCAATGCTGCGCGCGCCATAAACGCCTGGTCTTGCAAAAGCAACCGACCTACCTCATCTTCAGAGTGCTTAAACAGTCCTGCTTTATTTTTAAACTTATTTTGTATGGCGTCTATGGTTAACACAGCCGCCTCTTGAAACCGCGGGGCCTTATTCAGATGGTAAAGTGCAACCAAGCCTGATACCGTTAGGGCATTCCAACCCGCATATATTGCCTGATCTCTTGGCACACCCGCAGCAGTCTCAAACGCAGCAAAACCAGCACAAAAGAGGGTATCCACTCTAAATGATTGTAACAGCACATCTCCTAAAGCAACACCCGCCACCCCCATCGCTTTTTGTGTTTGTCCCACCGTTGCCAATGTTGTGAGAATCGATGCATTAATACCCAAATGTTTTTCACGATCAACCACTTGGCCATCGGGTGTATGTGCATATAAAAAAAAGGCGCCATCTGTGTCGCGTCGTGTATTTAACCACGGCATGATGCCATTTGTCCTGTGACGCGCCTCATATAACGCCAATGTACCTTCTGCCCCAACATCCACACCCCGCGCTACAGCAACATCCAAACTGTCTAAAATTCGCTCAAGCAACACCTTTGACGGTGCCATTTGAGGGCGCGGATTCTTTTGTGCCCACAGCCGATTGCGCCGTTGCAACTCACTACGTTGTTCCTCCAAAGCCGCCATGCGTTCCGGATTTGCAAATGGAAAAGACACATGTCGCAACAAGTCCATCAAATCTTCAGGGTCAAAATACGTGCCACCTGCAATCCACTCTTCATTGGGCATCAAAAAAGCAATCGTTGGCAACCCACCCATGCTAAACCTTTCAAAAACATCGGGTTGCCTATCCACATCCACCCACACAGGCCATGCAATGCGGTTAATTTCTCGCACCAACTCCGAATGACCAAAACAGCGTTGGACCAAATCACGGCACCAATATGACCGCTGATTATATAAAAACAACAATATGGGCTTATTCAATATACGAGCCGAATCGCGCGCAGCCCAAGTGTGCCAAGCAATTGATCCGCCTTGTAAGGGCTGTAATACTGGCACAATCTTTGCGTTTGTCTGTTTTTGTTCGGCAACCTCTTGACACCCGAATAACAGACAAAAAGCAATCACTATAAAGCCCGACTTATACATCCACTATATATCCAATACACTTGGAAAAATCAATTGTTCAACCATGGGCAAAAACGCCATAAAGAACTATTTTTCAAATAATATAGCCAAAAAAGGAAAGAAGGAACTTCACTGCGAATAAGGCGTTTACTCTATGAAGCATTCAAAACTTAAAATAAGGCTTGACAGAGGCAAGATAATTTCTGAAGTTTTTACACCTTCAGAATTGGGAAACTTTGCCGATCTTAAGGTTTAAGAGGCAATATTTGCAAGTGGAATGGCTTCATCAATCAGCATAATGGGGATATCATCTTCGATGGGATACAAATACGCTTGATCTTCACGCACAAGCCCCCCATCAATCTTCTTTGCAACTTTCTGCCCTCCCCGATTTGAAACCTTGCCACTTTCAATGGCGGCATTAATTTGATCAACAAGCGTTTGATCTGCCAATGTAACGGGTGTTTTGTTTTCAGGACAAGCCAAAATATCAAGCAATTCTTGGTCAATCACTGCGAACCCCTTTCATATGTCATAAAATAAGATGTCAAAGTGTGTTTGAAAATAGTCAACACACTTCAATCAAACAAGCGTTTTTTATTTTACCTACCCCATATAAACCCCATAGGATTTGCCTATTGTTCGTTTGTTAAAGCGTGGCTCTTTGCAGGATCTGTTGTATAAAAATGAAACTCAATATCATTCATCGTCGCACATCGTTAAGTGTTTAACTTAAGGTCAAGTGTAGACGGTCAGTATGAGTTCAAATGCCAGCTTTAATAAGCGACGTTGCGAATATTTCCACCCGGGCTTGTGGAGTGTTCCTACACGCTCTCTTTCCGGGTTTTTTCATTTGATCTCCTATCGGCCGTTGGCCACTACCCACACATTTACGATTGCAAAAAATTACAGAAAATGCATGAACGAAGAAAGTGATAGTGCGATTGTCACGCGTCCAATCTTCCTTCTTTCATCTTTTTCTAACAAGGAGAAATTCTATGAAAAAGGTTCTTTCCTCTCTGTTGTTCCTCAGCATGGGTCTTTTAAATATGGGCCGGGCTGATGCCACTACGGAAAGTACTGCCGCCGCATCTTTTTTGTTGTTTGAACCCTCAGCACGTGCTTCTGCCATGGGCAATGCATATGTCGCCATCGCAGATGACGCCAACGCCACGTATTATAACCCAGCCGCCTTGGCAGACTTTAACAGACGCAGTGTGAGCACCACCTTTTACAAACCCGTACCCAATTTGGCCAGCGACATCTTTTCATCCTTTGCAGCTTACACACATCCATTTGAAGGCATTGGCAATCTCGGGTTCAGCATCATTTATACCTCACTTGGCAAACAATTTCATACCGATGCACAAGGCAATCCTTTGGGAGAATTCACCAGCTTTGGCATGGGTTTGGGTGTCTCTTACGGTACACACCTGATGAAAAATCTTTCGGTGGGTGTCACGGTCAAATTTGTGCACGAAAACCTATCCAATGTACAGGTGGGCAACGAACAAGGGAAAGGCGCAGGTACATCCTTTGCGGGTGACTTTGGTTTGATGTGGAAACCACAAAGCCGTCTTACCTTAGCCGCATCATTGCGCAACGTAGGCCCCAACATGACATTTATTGATGCCGACCAAGCCGATCCACTGCCCCAAAACTTTACATTGGGTGTGGCATTTGTCCCCTATAAAAATGACAAATCCAGCTTTTTGATCACCACAGACATTTACAAACCCTTGCCCGATCGCGATGGGGGCTTCTTCTCATTTGTAACAGGCTGGAGCAACGACACACCCGATGCAGAATTCAAAGACATAGATTTTAAAATTGGTGCTGAATGGCAATATATGCTCTCTGAAGACTCGGCATTTGCACTTCGAGCAGGATATTGGCACGATGAAGACGGGAAACGCAAAGTGCCCACAGCGGGTTTGGGTCTTAAATACAACTGGGCCACCTTTGACATTTCTTATTTCATCGACAACAGTGCTGCATTGCGCAACGTCTTTCGCTTTTCGGGTGGTTTCAACTTCTAATTTCTTTACAGCGCATAAGCATACGCACCATTTATGTTAAATTCTTTAGATGCGGGGACTGTGGGGTTGACATTTAAAATCAAAAACAAGCCACAAGGTAGCCAGATGGGGTCTCTTTCCCTTCTGCTCTGCCTTGTGGCTTGTTTTGTATTCGCTTCGCCTGTGCAAGCAGTAGACACCTACCGCATATTGGCACTGCGTGTATCCTTTCCTCAAGAAACACCCGACGAAGAAACCACCAGCGGAGATGGCACCTTCGACTTGCGAACCCTTGCCGGCGTGCAAGACAGCATCGTGTATCCATTTGATCTTCCGCCACACAACCGCACATACTTTGAAGCGCATCTCCAAGCACTTTCCAACTACTACAACACCGCATCCAATGGCCAACTTGCCATTCTATACGACGTCTATCCGCGTGAAGAAAACGCAAGTTATCAACTCACAACACCCCTCATCGACTATGGCAATGGGCGCACCCGCACCGAAGTTTCAGAACGCATTGTGCGCCTCTTTCGCGATGGCATTTTGGCCGCAGATGTGGCCGAAGGCAATAACCTCGATTTTTCACAATATGACGCCTTTGCCGTCTTTCACGCAGGTTTGGGCGGCGAAGCCAGCCAAGCCCTCAACGATGTGCCCTCAGCATTTATTAGCACCACAGACCTCACCGACTTTGTAGAAGGCCCCATTGCTGTAGACAATGGCACATTCACTGTCACAAGTGGCATGCTCTTACCCGAAGCCATCAGCACATCGGGGCGGGGCGGACTCAACGGCACCTTGGCACGTTTTTTCGCCTCTCAGTTGGGCTTGCCAGGCCTGTCAGACTTTGAAAACGACTTGCCTGCCGTGGGCGATTGGAGCCTCATGGATACGGGAGCCAACAACCTCATTGAAGCCGACAAATTGGGCCTTCAACCTCAACAAACCACATTGGGCAACACCAGCGTCAGTTCAACCCTTATTGGTTTTTTGCCCAGTTTGCCCATGGCGTGGTCACGCATCAAACTCGGTTGGATCACGCCCACAACCATTACACGTTCCGACACCGTACAAATTGTTGCCGCACATATCCAATCTGACCTACCCAATGCCATCAAAGTACCCATCAGTGCAACCGAGTACTATTTGCTCGAAAACCGCATTTCACGTTTGAACGTACACGGCAAAACGCCCACCATTCAACTGTCTCAACCCAACGGTGTTTGGTTATCTGTTGACGACCAAGATGCATTTATTCCTGGTTCAGGCATTCTCATTTGGCACATAGACGACACCGTCATCAACGCCAGCGGTGATCGCAAAAACATCAACAGCAACCCCGACTACGAAATCACCTTTACCCAATATCGCCGAGGCATTTCACTCGAAGAAGCCGATGGCCTTTTAGACATTGGCAATGTATCGGCAAGTCGGGTGGTGCAAAACGGCATCATCTCTTTTAGCACCATTGAAGGCAGTGAAACCGATCCATTCTACGTGGGCAACAACGCGCTCTTTGGTCCAGAAACCACGCCCAATACCCGCAGCAATTTGAATTACCCAACCGGTGTCACCATCGAAATACTCAGCCCACAAGCCGACACAATGACCGTGGCCATTCGCTTTTCACAACAGCAAGACAACTGGCCTGTAACAGGTTTGGTGCCTAACTCAGAGTCAACCCCTCGTGCCATTGACCTCGACGGAGACGGCATCAAAGAAATTGTTCGGGGCATTACACAAGAAATAGAACCTTCCTCGGTTTGGGATATTTCAGGTAAACCTGTTGTTTTGAACAACAGACCATTCAGGTTTGCAGCATCACATCCCCCTGCAGTTGGAGACATCGTACCCTCTATAGATGGTTTAGAGATGACATTTCATAGTGGTAGAACCACATATTCCACATATACGCGCAGCGGTAATACGGGTTTGGTGGTTGATTTTGCCCCCCCCGTACCATTTCTATCAACAATACCAGTTATAGCAGATTTTTCAAATTCGATTACAGATATATGGGGATGGTCTCACGGTTCAATTACATGGGGAGTAATAAGTACGGGCAGCCGTGGATCTATAAATTTGACAGACGCCATCCAATCTCTCGCCGTGGGCAACATCGACACCGATGCAGACAACGAACTTGTCGCCGTAACAAATAACGGACAAGTCCACCTCATCACACAAGCCAATCAAAGCCAACTGCTTGCAACACTTGATCCCATTATTGGCTCTCCAGTCATCGCCGACCTTGATCAAAATGGCACCGATGATATTGTTGTCGTCACCCCAAGTGGGCAACTCACCATCCTCACCGCCGAAGGCATTGCTTATCAAAGCGATCCTGTCATAGGCGGCGCATCGTCATCACCTGTACTTGCCGACTTAGACAACGACGGCTTTATCGAAGTGCTCTTTGGTGGCACTGGGCGCATTTGGGTCTTCAGGTTTAATGGCGTATTGCAAAATGGTGGGGCGTTATCCTTTCCACTCAAAGACGAATCGGGTAGCATAAAAGCCCCACCCGTTATTGCAGACATCAACGCCGACAATGCACTTGAAATACTCGTGGGTTCACCTGGTGGCCTCATTTATGGCCTTACTGCATCTGGGCAACCGCTTGCAGGATTTCCATTGTCCGTCCCTGGCCCTATTCACGCGTCTCCTCTTATTGACGACTTAGACAACGACGGCACACTGGAATTGGTGGTCTTTACAGCAAATGGAGCCTTGCAACTCTTTCATCTTGAACACATTGATCCGTCTTATATCGGCAACCAAGTCATTTGGGGGCAATTGGGTGGCAGTGCTGGCAACGCAGGTAAATTACAACAACCGCGCGTTGGCGACATTGTCCAGCCGACCGTTACAACCCTTTTACCTGAAAAGCGCGCGTATGTATATCCCAATCCCATTCGCAATGGTGATCGGGCGAAAGTGCGTTTTTATCTATCAGGTGTTGCAGATGTGCAAGCGGCCATTTACAATCCGTTGGGTGAAAAGGTAGACGAACTCACACACGGCAATCCATTGCCCAATACAGAAAATGAAATGTCTTGGGATGTGTCGGATTATGCGAGTGGGTTTTATATTTGCCGCTTGCAAGCGTCGAATGGAACGCAGACGGATGTGCGGTTTATTAAAGTGGCTGTGATTAAGTGATATTTGACAACAATCAAAACATCATTCAATTAAAGTCTATCGCTTTTTAAATATTTTATCTTTTTATGCCTTCGGCGACATACTTTTTTTCTACAGCTAAAAAAAGTATGCAAAAAAAGCCGCCCCTCAAGTGCCGGGGAGGCTGATTTTCCGCAAATATCATTTGTGGGTACAAAAAGTTTTTTAGCCTGTCTGGTTCAGGTTTTTTAACCAAAAATTGCTGGACGGAATGGTGCGGAAAATCAAGATTGTTTTTGGTGAATGTATTGGTAAGTCAATGTTGTTACCACTTGAAATTATTTAGAATACAAAATTCATGACCAAATTAATGACCTTATTTTTTACGTTATTTATGCTCATATCCGCTGCGCATGCGCAGTTTGATGCCAATCATCCTGAGCTCAATTGGCAGATGGTGGAGACAGAGCACTTTAAAATATATTATCATCAGGGCTTGGAAAAGTTTGCAGAGCGGGCAACCACAGCGGCAGAAGAAGCGTATGGCCCCGTGACCTCGTTTTACAACTTTGAACCCGATGAAAAAGTGCGCCTCATTCTCAAAGACACCGACGACTATGCCAATGGTGCGGCCTATTATTATCACAACACCATCGAAATATGGGTCACCAACCTCGACTTTGGTCTGCGTGGCACCACCGATTGGTTGAGAAACGTCATCACCCACGAATTTACGCACATCATCTCGCTACAAACAGGGCGCAAAGGCTCACGGCGTGTGCCCGCCATTTTTTTGCATTATTTGCACTACCAAGGCGAAGGGAAACGCGACGACATTCTCGATGGATATCCCAACATCCTCACCTCATACGCAATTCCGATGACCATCATCCCACCCTGGTTTGCAGAAGGCACCGCACAATATATGGCTCCGGGGGTGCAACACGACTATTGGGATTCACACCGCGACATGATCTTGCGTCAAGCCATCTTAAACAACACCTTGCTCACCCACGATGAAATGGGCGTCTTTGGTGCCAAAACAGGCTTAGGATTTGAAAAGGTTTACGACCACGGTTACTCACTCACGCTCTACATTGTCAACACCTATGGTCGCGAAAAATTGGGCGAATTGTATCGCAACATGGCCGTTTTGTGGCGCACAGATTTTAGTGGCGCCATTCAAAAGTCACTGGGCATATCGGGCAAAGAACTGCACACCCAGTGGAAAACCTCGCTCGAAGAACGCTACGCCATTCAAAAAGCCAACATAGATGCCAACCCCGCCCAAGGTGATTTGATACACGAAGCTGGGTATCTCAATCTACACCCACGCTGGTCACCCGACGGAACCCAGCTCGCCTTTCTCACCAACAAAGGCCACGACTATGGCCGCACCCGCCTTGTCACTTACACTTTTGCCGACAGCAGCACCAAAACCGCCGCACCCAGTGCCGTAACCGCATTTGATTGGTCTGCCGATGGCAAACACTTTTTATATGCACGCCACAGCCAAACCAATCAACATGGCTCACGCTTATGGAACCTCTATACCATAGACCCCGAGGCCAAAGACTCTGGGCTCTATCAAAACTTCAAAAACACCCTTGGTTTGGGCAAAGCCACATCTCCTGGTGAAACACAACTCACCACAGACTTGCGCGCCATTGACCCCGCTTATTCACCCGACGGCAAACAAATCGCCTTTGTCAAAAATGGCGGCGGCAACACCAACTTGGGCATTCTCACCATCGAATCGGGTGACATCCACTATCTCACCACCTTTGACGATGGCTCTCAAGTATTTACCCCACGCTGGTCACCCGACGGGTCACAAATTGCCTTCTCCATTTATCGCCCAGGTGGCACACGGGATATTGCAACCCTCTCTCCCTCAGACAACAACTATACAATTCGCATCGCATCAACAGGCACAGACCGCGACCCTGTTTGGACATCAGATGGCTCAGGCATTGTATTCACCTCCGATCACGATGGCATCTTCAACCTCTACCAAGCCAACTTAGGCACAGGTGAAATACACCGCATCACACGTGTTTATGGCGGTGCATTTCAACCCCACATCAACCCCCAAGACCAACGCATTGCCTTTTCGCATTTTGGCAAAGATGGCTACGAAATTCGCGTCATAGAGGGCCAAGGTCTCTGGGAACCCATCGCATCAGACATCTTTGAAGTCACCCCCATTTACAACCCCATCGCCTCAACACCACAAACGGGCACGCCGTATAAAGGCGAATATTCAACCACCACAATAATGCCCCGACTCGCCATTGACTCAGGCAAACTCAAAGTGGGATTCGTGGCGGGTTCCGATGACATCTTAGACAAACAACGGCTCTTTATCAGTGGCATGTTTGCCCACGACTTTGATATGGACTTGTATGCCATTTATGAATACCGCAAAAAACGCCCCACTTTTTTCTTAGAAGCTTATCGCCTTGCACGCCATGTGGAAGAAGACGTGATCAACCGCGACGAAGATTTTCGCATCTACAACCGCACATTCGTATTAGGCGGTGTTGAAGTTGGTGGCAAATATCAAATGCGACGTGGTGGCCTGATTGACACACGTTTCATTTATAACCGCAGTGGCACCTCACAAGATGTGGCACGATTTAATGGCATTGGACGCACCGAATTGGGTGCCACCACACTCAATGGTTTTGACTTTGCAACAACCTATCATCTCGATGCCGTTGCCCGTGCAAGCGACTCCGACATCAACCCACGATCTGGTCAGCAACTTACCGTTCGCTATCATCGCTATTTCAACTTTGCACTCAATGGCTTTGATGAAAACAGCTCCATTCTTGTTGAGCAATACGAAAACTTTTTCTACAACCAACTGTCACTCAACTGGAACACCTTTATCCCCGGACCGGGTCGCAGTGCATTTAGCACGCGCATCTTTGCGGGTGTCATAGACAAAGACGTCGATGACACCTTTGACTTTTTCATTGGTGGATTGCCCGGCATGAAAGGTTACTCCTTCTATAGCCTCGAAGGCCGTCGGGCACTCATGTTTCGCACCGCCTATCGCTTTCCTATACTCTCACGCATTGATCGTCAAACTGGCCCCATTTACTCAGACCAACTCTATGGCTCATTTTATGCTGGTCTTGGACGTGCCTGGGATGGCGACGCAGACGATGCCTTGCTCAAACGCGGTTGGAAACGCGAAGTGGGTGCACAGTTGCGCTATGATGCCACTTCGTTTTATCTATTCCCCACGCGCGCCAGCTTCGATGTGGCATACGGCTTTGATCATACACCATTACAACAACGCACAGATCCACTCACGCGCAGTGGTTTAAAAATGTATTTTACTTTGCTGTTTGGCTTTTTAACAGATGTAGGACACATTCATTGAGGTCACACGTCAGCAGGTCTCAAGTCTCAGGTCAAAACAAAAATGCACGCGATTTGACTTGAGACCTGAGACTTGCCAACCTGAGATGCTTCATATTACGAGGGACTTATGCGCTATCTGACAGCAACCTTGCTTTTAACAAGTCTTTTGATTGGGCCAGCACCCGCCCAAGACAAATCGCCCAAAACCGCTTTTTTTCTTTCACTCTTGGTTCCAGGTTTGGGTGAGCTTTATTCGGGTGCCAAATGGCGTGCCGCTGGTTTTATGGCCTCCGAAGGTCTCACGTGGATGGCCTACTATTCTTGGCGCAACAAAGGCAATGACCTCAAAGCCGACTTTCGCCTCTTTGCCGATCAACACTGGAACGAATCGCGCTACCACGCTTGGCAAGCTTATAATCGGGCACAACCCGAGTCTCAACAATATTATGAAACCGAACACCTGCCTGACAAAGCAACCGACACACAGCAATATTATGAGCTCATAGGCAAATATGCACAGTTCATCTTCGGTTGGGACGATGTCACAGTGCCCTTTACCACAGCCAATATGAGCGTTCATTCAGACTTACAACAAGACTATGAAGGCCAGCGCAACCACAGCAACAAATACCTCAAACGCGCGTCAACGGTTGTAGGCGTGGCTGTGCTTAATCGCATTGCCAGTGCCATTCATGCATCGGCTTATACACGTATCCACAACACATCATCCAACACATCTGTTTGGCTGGACGTCACGCCCATAGATTGGCAAGGACGCAGTGTTATCGAATTAAAAAAAGCATTTTAACGACCCAAAAGGCCCGTAAACCTATCCCCCAACGACATCACGCTTGGATGATTTTAGAATGCGACTGACATCGTTCACAAAAACAATACGCCACACAACAATCGCACTTTTGGTTGGTGTTTTTCTTGTGCCCTCTCTCTCGTTTGCACAAGCCAAATCACCTAAAAAAGCTGCATTTTTATCTGTTCTCCTACCAGGTTTGGGTGAATTATATGCCGGTGGCAAAAAGTCATCGCGTTTTTTCTTTTTTACCGAAGGGCTTTTTTGGACGGGGCTCGTTGGTTTTAAAAAATTAAATCGGGCACGCATCAACACCTTTGAAGCCTATGCCGCAGCTCATGCAGGCACCAATCTAAAAGGCCGACAAAACTCACACTTAGACCGTGTGGCCAACTACAAAAGCATCTACGATTACAACACCCGTGTGATATTTGTGGAGGGTGAATTTGCCACCCCACTTCCTGAAACACCTGAAAACACGTGGGAATGGGATTCTGTTGCTTCTCGAAATCAGTTTATAGATCTGCGCAGCAAAGCAACTTGGGCGCGTACCCGCAGTTTTCTTTTTGTTGGCGCACTCCTTTTTAATCGCTTTGCAAGTGCCTTCAATGCCGCACACATTGCGCACAACACCTTACCAACAGCGTCCATTTCTCCCACGCCTCAAGGTGATCTCCACGTGCAACTGTCCATCCAATTCTAAGCCATGAACACCCTGCCATACCTTCTGCACAACACACTATCCAAATATGTGATCGCGTTAATCGTTTGCCTATTTGCTTCCATAAGTTTGTGCCCACACGCTTACGCAGAACCCATCCCGATAAGTGGCACCCATCTTATTCCTCGTTCAAATGTCACCTCTCATCCTGCCACCAAAACCCAAATCGTCTCCCCCTTTAAAGTGGGCGATGCCCTCACCATCCCCGCATTCAGCTTTCAAATTGTAGGGGGGCATTATCAAACCACGGTCACGTGTCGGCTTGTGAGTGACAACTGTTATATCTTTGTTGAAAACGACATCTGGAACACCCGCGTCTCCCAAACAGACATTGCCTCCCTTGCACAAGCCTTTGACCAGTCCACACCCAGCGATCCCACACGCGGCATCTTTGATATTGAAACCCAACTCTTTGGCGACCCACCCAATGTAGACGGCGACCCACGCATACTCATTGCCATCATTGACGTGCTCGACAGCCCCATTTTGGGCTTCACGATCACGGGTTATTTTGACGTGGCCAACCAAGCCTCACCTGTCTCGCGCGAAATTGTCTATATCGACGCCAACCCACTCAACATCAACAGCACCTTGGCACGTGCCACACTTGCCCACGAGTTTCAACACATGCTGCACTGGAAAGCGGACCCCAACGAAGCCAAATGGCTCGACGAAGGCTGCTCAGAATATGCCGAACTGGCCTGTGGATATAAAGACACAACTGCAAGCGAAATGGCCAACTTCCTCTCACTGGCCACCAACACAGACCTCACCGAGTGGGAAGACCAATCTTGGGATTTTGACCAAGCCTATTTGTGGACAAGCTACTTTGTTCAAACCTACGGTCAATCGGCCCTGCGCACACTCATAGCCGACACAACCAACAGCATCCAATCGGTCAACAACACCCTCCAAAAACTCAACAAACCCGAGCGTTTTGATCACCTCTTTGGCCAATGGGCCTCAGCCGTTTATCGCAACGATTACACCGGCATAACACTTAGCGCCGTTAAAAGTGACACACTGACTGTGCCAACACCCAACACTGGGCGCATTGCAAGCCTTTGGGGCGTCGATTACCTCACCTTGGGCACCACCACCAACCTCGCCCTTACCATTCAACCAAACGGTGACAACGATGTTCTGGTCACCCTTATACACGCCGATCCCACACAACCCTTATCTGCACCACTCACCGTTTCATCTGGACAAACACGCCGCATTCACACCTATGGCACTGCCAACCGCGCCTTGGCCATCACCACCACATCGGGCACCGCACGCGGTTATACCCTCTCTGTTGCCACACTCACCGATGGTCAAACCCCAACCGCATCTGATTTTGATGCCAATGGCGAAGTCGGTTTCTCAGACTTTATCGCATTTGTCAGTGGCTTTGGCAAAAACGCAGGCGACGTTGGTTTTAACCCCACATATGATCTCAACAACGATTACAAAGTCGCTTTTGCCGACTTCCTCATCTTTGCGCAAAACTTTGGGCGCAAACCTTAAATACCTCAACTGAGAGATCGCAAAAAATACATCAGAAACCCAAACCGACTGAATAAGCAGAAAATAAAAAAACGCGGAACTAATCCCGCGTTTTTTATTGCCCAATATTATATCAAACCTTTAAACCGCTCTTCATCAATACCCGCTTGTCGCAACATCTCATAAAACAGCCATCTTGGAATATCTCGCTCATGTTTATGGCTTATACATACGCACAAAAAATAGTACCATTAATGTGAAAAACTGGTAATGGATATAACAAAAGTTAGGCTGATCGTTTTGTAGCTGAAAAAATACCTGCGTAGGAGAACTTCTGTTCCTTGGTTATGCATATTGCAAAATTATGAAAGGTTGACGATATTACCTTTAAGAACACTCTATATTTCATTCACCAACGGCAGGTAAAAGATGGACTTACAGACACAACTATTACTTGAAAAAGCTGCAAGCCTCTTAAAAAAAGCAGGTGCCCGCGATGTTTTTGTATTTGGTTCTGTCACAAAAAATGCATTTACCGAAACATCAGATATTGACATAGCGGTCTCAGGACTGCCTGCCCAAGTCTTCTTTCGTTTACTGGGACAAATTGAAGATATCTTGAGACGCCCCGTTGACCTAATCGATTTGGATGAACAAACCCCGTTTACGAAATATTTACAAGAAGAAGGGGAACTCCAGCGTGTCGGATAGATTAAAAAGACAAGTCAATGTAGAGTTGGAACAACTGAACCAACTCATAAATACTTATCGAGCGTTATTAGAGCATCCGGCACAAACGTCGCCCAACAATATTGAACTGGCCGCATTGGCCACCATGTTACACGGATTTTACACAGGCGTTGAAAACATATTCAAACGCATTGTCGTCGAATTGGGTGACACACTTCCATCAAGTGAATTTTGGCACCGCGATCTCCTGGATCAAATGACCCAAATAACTGAACACCGCCAAACGGTTATCACACCTCCATTGCGTAGCCAGCTTCGAGAATATCTTGGATTTCGTCACGTCTTTCGCCAGGCTTACGCCTTCCAGCTCAAATGGGAGAAAATGGCTGACCTGGTGCAAAAAATTGAACCGACATTGAGAATGTTAGAAACCGAACTGGCAGTTTTTTTGCAATCACTTAAATCTTGAAATATCATTCATATCGCAACGCATCCACCGGATTGTCACGCCTGATATCCCACCATCAACAATACAGTAACAAACGCTACCCCACCACTCAACACAGCCTATCCATTCACTTCATCCTTCACAACTTCACCGTCTAACAAATGCACCACGCGCTTGCTGTAGCTGGCACATTGTTCTGAGTGCGTCACTTGCACAATTGTTGTGCCGGTGGTGTGTAACTGCGTAAACAATTCCATCACCTGTTCGCCCTGTTTGGAATTGAGATTGCCCGTGGGTTCATCGGCCAAAATCACACGCGGTTTAATAATCACCGCACGTGCCACACCCACGCGCTGTTGTTCACCACCAGACAATTGGTGGGGAAACAAATCTTTCTTCGGCATCAAATCAAATGCTTCCAACATCGCGTCCACCATCTCTTTACGCTCACTACCCGTCACCTTTTTATATAACAAAGGTGTCTCAATATTTTCAAACACCGTCAACTCATCAATCAAGTGATAGCTTTGAAACACAAAACCAATATTGTTTTTATGAAATTCAGAACGTTTGTTTTCACGCATCTTATGAATGGCTTCACCATCAAACAAATATTCACCTTTATTCGATGAATCCAACATCCCCATAATATGCAACAGCGTCGATTTACCAGACCCCGAAGGCCCCATAATAGAAACAAACTCACCCGATCCAATTTCCAAATTGATCCCCCGCAAAACAAATGTCTTCACAAACGTTGACGAATACCACTTTTGGATGCCAGTCATCTGTATCATTTATAACCTCCCTTATCCGCAAACAAAAAACCGATACAATTGCCAATACGATTTCAGAATATATCCGTTTCTCAGTAGACGCAACAAATATGCCAAAAACCTTGTACCATTGTTTTACAATAATTTATTCGAATCTTATCAAATCAAACCCATTTATAAAGTGTCCGATATTGATACACCAGTGTCCGAAAATGAACACTACCCCCAGAATATGTTTCCATAAACACCATTTTATTAATATTGCAATCAATATAAAATAAATCACCTTCGTTTATTTCGTTGGCACCATCACCCGCAATGCTTTTGGCACAACCTCAATTATCGCGGGCGTTTGGCACACGGGTTCCCCATCGGCAAAAACCCAAAGCGATTCTTTTGAGGCAATAGAAAGGGTTTGTGTTGCTTCAACACGCACCAACGGTGATCTAACGTGGTGACCAGAAAATGCTCTGGCAAACAAACGCAAAGCCATCCACTTAGACATTTCAGGCACCAAACACACATCCAATTGTCCACTGTCGGCAACCGCACTTGGCACCACCTGAATGCCACTGCCATAAAACGCCGTATTGCCTGTGGCCGCAATAAAAATGCGCCCATCAAAACTGCCAAAATCACCTGTTAGCGTCACGTGTGGGCATCGAAAAGGGCCTAAACACGTCAACATCGCCAGAGTATAAGCCAACGGCCCAGAAAATGGTACACGGTTTTCATACACCGTTTTTGCCACCACCGTATCAAACCCCAAACTCGCCACCGTGCAAAAATACCGCTCACCAATGCGGCCCAAATCAATCACGCGTTCTGTTCCATTTACCAACGTGTCCACAATCCCACTCACACTGTTTGGCACTCTGAGCGCACGCGCAAAATCATTGCCACGCCCACACGGCACCAAGCCCACAACAACCTCCGCGCCCACCAGCGCATTCACAACCTCATGAACCGTACCATCACCCCCACAAATCGCAACCTGTCTCGCCCCACCATCTACTGCCATTTGTGCCAACCGCGCACCATCGCCACGCGCCTGAGTCAACAGCACCTCAACATCCAAACCCCGTGAACGCAATTGGGACGCAACGTAATCGCTTACACGTTGGCCACGCCCACCACCAGAAGTTGGGTTGGCAATCACAAACCAATGATTGGACATTGTCACACCCTACGAAAAAGCGACAGGATAAATCCTGCCGCTAAAAAATCACATTCCATTCAATATAGAGTAACCAATAACCCTATTTATCCTGATCCTTCACCTTCCCCTTAACCAACCACGCTACTATCTTGGGGTTGATCAAATTGAGCCACGGCAAAGCTCTCAATTTCCACGGAATCACCAACTCGCGCTTGCGTTTTTTCATCGCTTTCAAAATGGCCACGCTACAGTCTTCTAACGTGATCGACTCTTTGCTGTGTTTGCGCGACGACGCACCCAACGCTTCACCGTCTTTGCCAAATGCACTTTGTCGCAAATCGGTGCCACGCAACCAATGGGGCAACACCGTCAAAATATCCACACCCGACCCATCCAACTCCATTCGTAACGCTTCAAAAAAGCCCAACACGGCGTGTTTAGAAGCCACATACCCCGTGTGCAATGGCACTCCTATTTTTCCCTGAATAGACGAAATCGCCACAATCATCCCACCCGTTTTTTTCAACTCGGGCAACACCGCGTGAACCCCATTCACCACACCCAAATAATTCGTCTCCATGAGCTTGCCAAACACAGACACATCTTCAATTTCTTCAAAACGCGCCCACATGCTAATGCCCGCATTGGCCATCAAATAATCCACCCGCCCAAATTCAGAAACCGTTTCGGCAACCAATCGCTTGCAATCATCCACCACGGTCACATCACCCACCACCGTAATCACACGCACACCCAAAGACCGACATTGCTCTGCCGTGGCCACCAGTTTCTCCTCGCGCCGTGCAAACAAGGCCAAATGCACACCCGCCTTAGCCAATTCCTGCGCCAACACCGCACCCAACCCCGACGACGCGCCTGTAACAATTGCGACTTTATCTTGCAACCAAATACCTCCACGAACTACAGAAAAACACAGTCACACGTCTCAAGTCTGCAAGTCCCAAGTCAAAACCCCTTTTGACCTAAACTTGTGACCTGCAACCAGTGACCTGCAACAGTCTTTTATGCCCCACAAGGCCCATTGCCAATGGCAAAAATATTATTCGGGTCCATTGCCAACTTCACCTTGCGCATAACATCAAGACTGTTTTGTGTTTGAATCTGTGGCAAAAAGCTTTGTCGAATCTTACCAATACCGTGATGATGTGAAAGCGATCCACCATTGTCCAAAATCACTTGTCGCAATTGGTGTTCAATCTTGTGATAAATCTCATCGGCCTTGTCCAAACCTTGTCCACTAAAACCCATCGTAAAATAAATGCAAACACCCGTGTGATACGTTTGCGTCACCCGATAAGACAAATAGGGCTTACCCGCAATACCGTTTTTTTCACACGCCTCAAATAGCGTCTTTTCAACCGCCTGCGTCACCTTCAAAATATTGGTCCACGGCACAGACGTTTCAAACGTTTCGCCCAAAATGTGAAACTGATTAAAAAAGTCGCGAATATAAGCAATGCCAAACGTCAGCATATACCCCCGCTGACCATTGCTTGCCCCACCCGAAATGCCCCCAAATTGTTTGGCCAATGAAAAAATTGTCTTGTTCTGTTGTGCCACCTCTTGAGGCGTGCCTTCCATCACAATGGTACATGCCACAATTTTTTTCAGATCAAACCCTTTGACCGAAAACAACACAAACCGCTGAATTTTCTGCTCTATTTTTTTCAAACCTTCAGGGGCTGGTTTCAGCGCCTGACCAAATCGAAACTCATTGTTATTCACCAGCCGAATACTCGCCGGAATCTGACCCGTTTGTCGCAAAGCTTTTAAAAACTTCACACCATTTTCAAATTGCGGAAACACCAGAGATCCAAACTTGCGCACCTGAGGCAGCTTATTAATTTTCATCACGGCCTTGGTGATAATGCCAAAGTTTCCTTCACTGCCAAACAATAGGGCGCGTGGTGGCACGCCCGTCGCATTGCGTGGTGTGGCGTGTTTGGTTTCTACCTCACCCGTGGGTGTAATCAAGGTGGCTTCTAACACAATGTCTTCAATATTGCCGTAGCGATTTTTCTTCATCCCACTGGCATTGGTTGCAATCCACCCACCCAAAGTCGAAAACTCCAAACTGTCAGGATCATGCCCCGACGTATATCCCTTGGCATTTAAGGCATTTTCCAACTGCTTGCCCGAAATACCCGCCTCAACACACGCTTGAAAATTCTCTTCGTCCAACCACACAATCGCCTTCATTCTGCGCATGTCCACAGAAGCCACAAATCGCGTTTCTGATGTCGGAATCGCCAATGCCCCACTCACATTTGTACCGCCCCCATAAGGCACCAATACCACATTATGTTCATTGGCCAATTGAATAATCGTTTGCACATCTTCTTCACGTTCAGGATACACCACCAAATCGACCAAACGCTCAGGTGGACGATCATACAACACCCGATAAATCTCATCCACACTCAACTGGCCGTGGCTATGAACCAAGCGGTCTTGATCGTCTTGCGACACTTGATCATCATTGAGCACCTGTTTTATAGCCAACAAAAATTCTTCGTGAGACAAAGGTTCAGGCAAATTTTCATGTTTTACCTCTTTGCCCATATCTTCTTGCCGAATGGGGATTTGTAATACCTCTTCTACAAACGGCACAAAATAAGGCATATCAAATCCACAAATCGGATACCGATTTCCCGTCACCCGCACCGTGCGATCATTCACAAACTCAAACCGTGTATCGGTATACCCCCACTTATGTGCAAACTGCTCACCCTCCGACCGATCAAAAAATTCAACATCCTCGGCGTGTGCACGTTTGGCAAAAGCCAAAACGATAAATGTGATCAACAACAAAATCAATAGCACCATTTTTAACTCCTAAATCGAATAGACGCAGGCTACAACGAGCGTAGCGAGTAATAGACGAATAGACGCACAGCCGCAGGCTACAACGAGC
>JAYODI010000158.1:0-5736 GCA_038279365.1 Candidatus Latescibacterota bacterium
TTTTAGAACTTTCCAAAGCCTCTGGAGTACCAACCCCTTTTATTTTGTGCGCGTCTGTGTCGTCCTACCAGTATAAGGAACTCGAAAAAGCTGTTCACCAAAAGCTTTCTTCTAATCGTGAAAAAGTAAATCGGGAGTTTTTTAGAATTGAGCCAGAGAAAGCAATAGAAGTCTTAAAAAAAACAAGGGATGAGTTATTAACTGGTTGGGTTGAGGTCTGATTCTGGGGGGAATGATGTATTTCTTGGAGAAAAGAAGTAGCTCGCAGGTGACACGATGGTACACATAAGCCCGTTACCTTGCACAATGCAATTCACCCATAACAAGCAATCGTGGGATGTAACAGCAACACATCAAGACGGTAATTGGTTGGTGACTGTGATGTGTGATGGTGAAGTGGTTGAATCGGTTGAACGGGATATGGACAGGCCAGCAAGCGATGTGGCAAAGCAGTATGTGCTTGATAAGTTTGGGAAGGATTACGGGTTGGTTGACTCATAGTGTTTTATTTTTCGGGAGGGAGTATGGCAACGATTGAGCAACGCCTTGAACGATTGGAGAGGTCACAAAGCCGGTATCGGTTTGCAACGATAGCTTTATTGTGTTTGATGGTTGCAGGCGTATCAATGGGACAGACAAAAGGCGTTGAAAATATTGTTTGTCGAACTTTGAGTATTGTGAACTCTGAAACAGGTCAAACTGCTGTTATGTTGGGCATAGCGGAAGATGGTGGTGGAGCGGTGATAACCTATTCACGCACAGGCGGGGCAGTGGTTGCATTGCGGAGTGTACCAGGTGGTGGTGGTGGAATGTCAACCTTTTCACCAGAAGGCAAACTACTGGTTGCATTGACGGGCACAATAGATGGTGACGGAATGGTGAGCACCTATTCACCCACAGGCAAAGAACTGGTTGAATTGGGGGCAACATTAGAGGGTGAAGGAATGGTGAAAACCTATTCACCCACAGGCAAACATCTGGTTGCATTGGGGAGAATGGAAGATGGTGGTGGAGCGGTGACAACCTGGTCACCAGAAGGCAAACCACGGGTTGCATTGGTGGGCACGGAAAATGGTGGAGGAATGGTGACAACCTTTTCACCCGATGGGAAAGAACTGGTTGCATTGTCGGAAACATTAAATGGTGGAGGAACGGTGACAACCTTTTCACCCGATGGCAAAGAACAGGTTGTATTGTCGGAAACAGTAAATGGTGGTGCAGTCGAAGTCTATAACAAAACAGGTGAAGGCATTGTGACGCTCAAGGCAGATGACTATGGTAACGGTGAGGTCGGAGCGTGGAATCGCAAAGGTGAAGGGCGTGTGATTGACTCACAGTAATACAGTGGTTGGTTGATAAGTATAAGAACGGAAGGATAGTGGTGACAAATTGATTGCATCCAAAAGTGAAAGAGGTAGCAAGGAATGGAAATGCAATGGCTGGTAGCAAGATATGAACGCGGAGAAGCAAAGGTTGAGGATATGGTTAGTTTGTTGAAAGTTGGGGAACAGTCCAAGATGCCAGCAAAACCTGACCCTTACGCAGAATTTTTTCCATTTGTTCGTTGGTGGAAAGACAATCGCGAAATATACAAGGACAAGTGGCCTGAGCAGCACGCAGATTTTGAGGAATACAGAAAGATTTGTGAGATGGGACGACTGAGGTATGATGGCCACGATGATGAACCGTTAAGGGTTTCTGTACTACTCTAACAATGGTGCGAGTGGTCTTAGCAACCGGAAATAAGCACGCTGTAGGCAAAATGTAGGCAATCGCGGAAGTATAACAAGAATCAAAGCAAGGTGATATTCGGATGTAAGTGTAAGCATATAAAGGATATAACCACACGGTGCCGGGGTGGTGGAACTGGTAGACACGAAGGACTTAAAATCCTTTGGCCGCAAGGCCGCACGGGTTCGAATCCCGTCCTCGGTACCAATATTTATAAGGGTTATGCTCACACGAGTGTAACCCTTTTTTTTGTGTGATGGGGGTTTTGCGCGTAAGCCACTTTCCTTGGGCATTATGTGTTTTTTTAGCACATTGGGGGCACTTATTAAAACCGTTGATTTAACATTTGTGATGTATCACATTTATACTTGTGATTTTTGTAGCGTAAATTGATATCGGTATGGTTCTTTAAAAAATAGAATGATGCTATTACAAGACTAAATTTTATATGTGTTATTTGAGGTGAAGATGAGACAATCTGCAATATGTGAAGGCGTGTCTTTTGATAAGGTGCGCACACAAGAAATTATCCGTGCGTTTAAGCGAGATGGATTTGTTGTGATACGCAATGTACTTGAGCAAGATGAAGTTGTGGCACTGCGTGAAAAAACAGATGTATTGATGGCCGATGAGAGGTGCATTGCGGGTGGATATGTTCAGCGAAATTTTATTCTTCGGCATATCAACGAACTGGATCGTATTTTTTGTGACTTGTTAATTCGCGAACCCATTATTGGCTTGATGGAAGCAATCTTTGGGCCCGGGTGCCAGCAATGTGGCATGAATGTTTTGCGCACAGATCGCACCAATGCCATTGACAAATGGCACGTTGACGATGCGCTTTTTTTCCCTTTGCCAGATGATGTGCCACGTCACGACCCACGCATTGAGATGCCCATTCCTTGGTTAACGGTTCAGGTGGCCTTAACGGATATTGAATCTGTTGAACATGGTCCCACACAATATGTGCCTCAAAGCCATTATTCGGGGCGTAGGCCACCTGAGGATCAAACACCCGAATTTGAGGGGCGTGGACCTGTTTCTATTTTTTGTAAAGCAGGGGATATCTATTTGCACAATTCGCAGTGTTGGCACAGGGGCATGCCCAACCAATCAGATCGTGTGCGCTATTTGTTGCAACAGCAGTATGGGCCACGATGGGCCTTTCCGCGTTACAATGCATATATAAAATATAATCTCTCGGAACAACTCTTAGAGGGTGCACCAGAGAAATTGCACCAGGTATTGGGAGATCACCGATTTCATCCTGAAAAACGTTATCAATAGGTGAAATATGTCTAAAGACACACTGGAAACACGGCGCATTGCGTGGTATCGTACAAAGCTTGATCGCGAGTTGTTGGCTGAGTTGAATCAACGAAGTGATGTGTTGGGTGCATTGCAAACCCTTGGCTTTTTGGGTACGCTAACGGCCACGGGAGCTTTGGCCTGGTGGACCACGCTGTATCAGCCTTGGTATTGGTGTCTGCCCGCGTTTTTTTTACACGGCACGTGTTATGCCTTTATCATTAATGGATTTCACGAGTTGGTGCACAGCAGTGTGTTTCGCACGCAGTGGCTGAATGTGTTTTTTTTGTATGTGCTGAGTTTTTTGGGTTGGTATAATCCGGTGCACTTTTGGGCGAGCCATACAGAACATCACAAATATACGCTTCATCCACCTGATGATGGTGAGGTCGTGTTACCCGTGCATTTGACGTGGAAGGGTTTTTTGCGCAGTGCCTTTGTTGATCCTTGGGGGGCTTATCGCCGTATTAAGGGAACGATTCGGCGAGGTTTCTTTGGTCATCTCAATCCTGGGTGGGATCAGGTTTTGTTCCCACCAGAAAATGAGGAAGGACGGCGGCGGTTGTTTTGGTGGGATCGCATCATGACGGTGGGACATGTGGTGCTTGTGGGTGGATCGTTGTATTTGGGGTATTGGCAATTGCCTGTGTTGGTTACGCTTGGATCGTTTTACGGCGGGCTTATTTTTTTCCTGTGTAACAATGCCCAGCATATTGGTTTGTCCGATAACGTCGCAGATTTTCGTTTGTGTACGCGTACCATCGAACTCAATCCGGTGGTGCGGTTTTTGTATTGGCATATGAATTTTCATATTGAGCATCATATGTATGCAGCTGTGCCTTGTTATCGGTTGGGGCGATTGCATAAGGCCATTCAACACGATTTGCCACCATCACCTGTGGGGTTGGTGGCAACCTGGCGTGAAATTGGGGCCATTTTAAAACGTCAAAAATCAGAGCCTGAATACCAATATCGCCCAAAACTACCAGATACGGCGTCTGTATAAGGATTTTTATGATTTTGATTTTTCTTTGTGTGCTTCTTTTGTCAGGGACGTCTGCTTGGACTGCGGAATCCTACATTCCTTTAAAGCAAGATGAAATAGATCAGCCTTGGCGGTGGCGCATTTATGATGAATTTAAAGGCCAAGGTTTGCGGTCGATTGCCCAAGATTCAACGGGGGCGATGTGGTTTGGTGTAGAAGATGGTGTGGTGCGTTATGATGGTTTAACCTGGACTTCGTTTGATGAAACAGATGGGCTTCCCAATGGGCCAATTAACGCAATTTGTACGGGGTTTGATGGGCGGGTTTATGTGTCCAGCGATGCCGGAATTGGTTATTGGGACAAAGGAAAATGGTCACTTATTTTTCCCAAAAAAGCAGGGTTTCATTGGCCGGTTGATGATTTGGAAGTTGATCAACGAGGGCGTATTTGGGCGGCTACGCCTTGGGGGGCTGTGCGCTTAGAAAACGAACAGGCAGTGGTCTATACGTCGTCTGAGATGGCGGCTGTTTTACACAAATTGGTTTTGGATGTAAAAATTGAAGTGGTACCACAAACGGTGAACTTTTTGCACCCTCGCAATGCGCGACAAATGACCCGCAATATTGGTTCTGGCAATGCCGATGTGGGCATTGCCATTGTAAAAGGTGGGTGGCTGGGTATATTGCGAGGCGATCATCCTGTAACGATATGGCATGTTACGGCGAATAGTCCGGCAGATTCGGCAGGCATTGTACCGGGAGATTTGGTTATTTCTGTTGATCAGCGCCGTGAAGTACAACAGCGTTTGTTTGCCGGGGAAGACGGGTCTTTGGTGGCCGTGCAAATTTTTAGGCCCGCTTTAAAGGATACGTTTACCGTTTCTTTAGTACGCAAACAATTGCCCGATAAGGTAAGTGATTGGCATGTTTATGATGTGATGATTGGTCGCGAAGGGGGCATTTGGTTGGGGCTTTGGGATGGACAGGTGGTGCATTTTTATCCAGATGCGCCCAATCCTAAGTGGCAGATGTGGTCCGAGTCGGATGGCTTGCCCTTGCAATATGGGCCTCGGTTGTATGAAGATAAAGATGCAAATATTTGGCGTGTGACCAATTTTGGGGGGCGTGTATCGACTCCACGATCAGAAATGGTCACAGGTGATGGACGTGCCACTTGTGTTTGGCAGTCCGATTACGGGCATTGGTGAAAGTGATGATGGGTGGTTGTTTTTGAGCGGAGGAGAGATTGCGGCTTATAAAAATAACACATGGAAAATGCCACAGGTAGAGTTGGGACATACCACAGATGCTTTGCCCAATCATCGCAATCGGTTGTTGTTTACCAACGATCAGTCTCTTTGGGTGGCGGGGTTGGGGCAAGGGTTGGCACGGCTCAATTTGGACCCCGCTCGTGGTCAGATGTATCCAGAACTTAAATATCAGGCCGATCACCCCATATCTGGCACATGGTTTGTGGCCCAAGACAGTGGTGTTGTGCGCCTGGTGAATGGTGGATGGACACGCTTTGATCGTCGCGATGGACTCATGGATAAACCGTTGAGTGTGGTGGTTACGTCTCAAGGTGTTGTTTGGGCGTCTGGCAGCCAAGATGGTATTGCGGCAACTTCATACTTTGATGGTGCACGCTGGCACACCCAAAACTATCCGCGCCTTTCTGGAATGATTTATTGGAAGAGCGATTTTGTTGATAG
>JAYODI010000062.1:0-35579 GCA_038279365.1 Candidatus Latescibacterota bacterium
TGTGTCAGATATGGTGTGGCTTTTTTATCAAGTTTGAAGACTTGGAATATTTCCCATTGCTTAAAAATTATGACAAATACCATTTGCAAAATTATTTTTTTATTACTATAATACTGTTAAATATAGCCTTTGACGAATAAACGTAAGGTGGTAGTGCGTAAATAGTGGGCGGGATTGTCGTGAGTTGTGGTGGGGAAAAGTTCGTTTAGTGAGGAGTTATGAGAAAATGCCCGCCTAAAAATCAGACGGGGCGTCCTGCGCCTAAAACCAAAAAGGCCCTATGTCAACGAATGATGACTTATATCTAATCGCCGATGAATTGCAAGCAATTGCAAACATTGGTAGTCGCTTTTCAAAAAACGAGCACGATTTAGAAAGATATAAACAGATACGATCTATCAGTGCGCGGATTCTTGGCGTTATTGAAAATCGTTCGCCAGATGAAATATTGGAGCAACTTGAAAACAATCTCTTGCATGTTTCGCCTATACTTGGATCTGAAGCCGCTGTATTTCAAAATGATCAGATTCTTTTGATCAAACGGCAGGATGATGGTCTTTGGGCGATACCTGGAGGTTTGGTTGATGTCGGTGAGTCTTGGGCTAAAGCTGCTGAACGTGAACTCTGGGAAGAAACAAAAGTGCGAGGAAAAGCAACAAAATTGATGGGCGTTTTTGATTCTCGCAATTGGAAGAGCAAAAGCAACCTTCATCTGTATCATGCTGTATTTCTTGTGGAATGTTCAGACCCATCACCTACACCAACATCCGAGGCTACTGAAGTAGGTTTTTTTAGCCAAGACAATTTGCCACCGCTTTCCCGTGGTCATCATCTGAGAGTGCCATTTGTGTTTAAGCTCTATAAAGGAGAAGAGCCAATGGCATTTTTTGATTTGTCGACTGATGCCTTACCAGAGTAATCACCTGAAGGAGATCCCCAAGCTTGCGTCCTGCAAGCCAACCCCCAACCACCCCGGTGGGCACATCTCATAACACGCTTTGGCAGTGCCACACCACAACCACCCAACCCACACAGGCTGTTGACTAAATGCTTTGCTTATTATCAAAAAGCTCCTTATCATTTTCTTAAACAACAGCCCGTCAGCAACCGCGACCGTTAGGCAACAGCACCCTATCCCAATCGAGAAAAACCTATTGAATTATTGGAGATTCGAATGTCTGAATTGAAGACCTTTCAGACCAAAGATTTTGATATTCAGTCGTATTCTGAACGGATACAAAACAGCCCTTGTTTTATATGTGAAATGCTGTCAGGTAATAATCCCCATCACATCATCTATCAAGACGAATCTGCTGTTGTCTTCCTCAATAAATACCCCTCTCTCTACGGTTATGCTTTGGTGGCTCCTTGTAAGCACAAGGAACAGGTCACATCTGATTTTACAAAAGCTGAGTATCTCGCTTTGCAAAAGCTTATCTATGATGTTTCCGAAGCCATCAAAAAGGTTGTGCCAACCGAACGCATATATGTGTTGTCGCTGGGGAGCCAACAAGGCAATTCACATGTGCATTGGCACCTTGCACCGTTGCCTCCTAATGTCCCTTTTGAAAAACAGCAGTTTGAAGCTTTAAAAATTGAGGATGGTGTTTTGGATATCTCAGAAGCCGAATTGGCTCAACTTGCCCAACAAATTTATGAAGCAATGGATTTGGATTGATGAAGAACAACTATCATTTAGAATAACGACTTGTCATTCAGGGAGGTTTTTATGGAGCCATTTACCATATTTCTCGATACCCATGATCCAAAACAAACGCGTTTTTTTTGGATCATTCAATCGTTTTTGTGTTTGGTGTGGACTGTGCAAGGTGCGCGTGTATTTTACGATGCATCAGAGCGCACCAGTTGGCTGCATTGGATCCAGTTGATCGGTGGGCTCTGTGTTTTTATTTTTCTTGTGTATCACTATTTTCAAATGAAAAACAATGATCGGCCAAGGTTGGTATTTCATGACGATGGTTTAGAAATTAAAGCCAAAGCAAATGGGCAAGTGAAACAGCTGACTTGGCAAGAGATTGGGCATATTCACATCAAGATAAATGAGGTTGAAATTGTGCCTAAAACGAGTGATGCGATTCAAATAGGTTTGGATTCTTATGTTATCAATCAACAGGTGAAGCAAAATTTACAAAGATATGCATCTGAAAAAGAAATTGAAATTGCAGAGTAATTTTTAAATGAGGCTATCAGACACTGTATGAACACGCCCGTTGGTATAGACCCACAAGATGAAAATGGTGATAAATGGGGTGCGCCTTACAATGCCGAAAGTTTTAAGCAAATGCGTGTGGTCGAAACGTGGCACAAATACAAAAATGTGCTTTCGTGGGGCAAGGGGCAGTGTTTGGCTATTTTGGATGATGGGTGTGATTTGTCTGCGCCCGCCTGGCAAGTGCAAATGCCTTGGGGGCCAAAGGTGGTGGCCACATACAACAGCATCGATGACAATAACGACCCTACACCTGTTCCTCCAGGTTATCACGGCACCACAGTAGGCTACCCCTCATCCATAAATCTCGATGGTATATATGGTGTGGCCTATCAAAACAGTGTGGCACAGGTGCGCTGTGTGAGCATTGTACATCTTCATCAACAAGATGAAGCGCCCAAAATGGCCAAGGCCTTGCAGTGGGTGTTGGATCACGCCACAGATTACCACATTACGGCTGTCAATCTGTCACCCTTAGATGATGAACGTCATCAGGAGCCTGTGCCCACGGCAATAGATGAACAATTGTTTTTGTTACGTCAGCAAGGCATATGGGTCAGTGCGCCGTGTGGCAATCATCATTATACCGATGGCATCTCTTGGCCTGCGTGCCAGCCTTATTGTTTTGGCATTGGTGCAACATTGCCCAACAAACATGAAGTGCATTTGGACAGATATCACAACACCGATCTTTTGGTTGCTGCGCAAGCCACGTCTTCGTCGAATGCCTATGCAGTGGCCTGTGCTCAAATATTGCGAGAGGCAATAGAAATCTGTCATTATCCGTGGCAGAACGATGCTTCAAATTTGCCAGAGGCCATGTTGGGCATTTTTAAAAAAACGGGTGTTGCTGTACCCGATGCCGAAACAAATGCCACATTTCACGCATTGGATTTGCTGGCATCTGTCGATTTTGTTTTTGAATCAACATCCTAAACATGCTACAAGGGCATCCATTTTAAATGATCAGTGATTCGAGATCTCTTTTGTGGGCCCATGTTTCAGCGCCAGAATCGGTTTGGTTATAAATACTTTTCAAACCAGCGCACAATGTGATTGAGGCGTTCTTGGCGGTGCTTGGGGCTACCAGAACGAGAGAGTTCGTGGTTTTCGCCCGGAAATCGAACGAGTTCGGTTTCAACGCCCATCATTTTTAGGGCCACAAAAAATTGTTCGGCTTGTTCAATGGGGCAGCGCCAATCTTCTTCTGAGTGAATAATGAGGGTTGGCGTTTTGACGTTTTGCACGTAGGCCAATGGCGAGCGTTTCCAATAGTTGTCTAAGTTGTCATAGGGCAAACCGCCCAATTCTTCCTGTGGAAACCGCCACCCAATGTCCGATGTGCCAAAGAAGCTGATCCAGTTGCTGATGCACCGTTGTGTACAGGCGGCTTTAAATCTTTGCGTGTGCCCCACGATCCAATTGGTCATAAACCCGCCATAACTGCCTCCCGTTACGCCCACACGCTTGCTGTCGATGGGGTAATTTTTCAGTACAAAATCGGTGGCTTCCATAATGTCGTCATAATCACGCTCTCCATAATGCCCGCCCACGGCACAGGTCCAGTCTTCGCCGTAGCTTGATGATCCACGTGGGTTGATATAAAAAACGGCAAACCCTTTGGCACAAAGCAGTTGAAATTCGTGCATAAAACCCAAGCCATAAGCTGTGCGTGGGCCACCGTGAATTTGTAAGATGGCAGGGTGTTTGCGTTTTTTAGATGATGTGGGCAACATGATCCATCCGTCTACGTGAGCCCCATCACTGGCTTGAAAAGTGAAATGTTCGGGTGTGGCAAGGTGAAGGCGACCAAGCGATGTGTGGTTAAACTGTGTGAGTTGTTTGACGGGTTTGCCATTTTGCCATAAAAAGACTTCTGCCAAACGGGTGGGCGTCATTTCGGTATAGCTGGCAAGGGTGTGATCGGCACTGTAAGAGACCGATTCGATGCTGCGTGTGTTGTCGGTATAGGGTTTAAGGTGTTTGGTTTTTATGTTGAAGGCATAAAGCTGGTTGACGCCGCGGGTGGTGGCCACAAATTTAATCAGGGTGCCATCGGGTGACCACACGGGGCCAAAGTTGGGTGAGGCCCATTTGGCATCGGCATTGAGGCTTTGCTCGACACTCAGGTCGAGGTGGGCGGTGAGGCATTGGGCTTTACCGCCCGATGAGGGCACGCTGTATAAACGTCCATTGGTGCCATAAGACCGCGAAAAGTCTGAGCCGATAAAAACAATGGTTTTGCCATCGGGTGAGGGGGCTGGGGTACTTATGTTGCCAGGTAGACCCGTGAGTTTTTTTAGAGGACCTCCTTTTGCCGATATGCGATAAAGGTTGCGGGCATAGGTGTGGTCGGGGTCTTCTTCTTTGTTGCCTGTCAGGTAAATGTGTTGCCCATCATGAGACCACGTGGCTTGGCCAGCATCCCAATCGCCAGATGTGAGCTGTTTGGCTTTGCCCCCACGTGTCGAAATGACAAAGACATGGGAGCGAAATTTGTGGATGAATCCTTGCCCATTAAAACGATACGACAGGCGATGGGTGTGAACCACATCGCTTTTTTCGTTGTCTTTTCGTTTGTCTTCTTCTGGGTCAATGGGCACGCGGCCCGTAAAAAGTATTTGTTTGCCATCGGGCGACCATTTGGGGCTTCCCGCCCCATGCTTTTGATGGGTGAGCTTGATGGCTTCCCCCCCGTCTGAAGGCATGAGCCATATCTGACCGCCCTTTTCGGTGTCGCTGGCATCTCGGCCCGATGTAAAACAAACATATTTGCCATTGGGCGACCAACGAGGGTTTGACTCCGATTGGGTTGAGTTGGTAAATTGTATAGGGCGCCCACCCTGGGCAGACACTTTCCAAATATGACTTTGGTATGAGTTTTTCTTTTTGTCGGGGTGCGTTTGGGTGAGGGTAAAGAGAACGGTGTTGCCATCGGGTGAGGTTTGGACGTCTGAGACAAACTGAAAGGTTTGAAGATCTTCGGTTTTAATGGGGCGTTTGGTGGGCATGATGACTCCTTTAGGGTTTGAAGGGAAGGAACAAAAGGCAATTTAAGACGTTTAACCAACATGCTGTGGGTTTTGATGTTGGGGGGGATATCTAATTTGTGTATGGTTTTTGCTATACAAGAGCAGGCACGTGTTTTTATTTATTTTAGTCTAATAAATGTATGTAAACAGATGGCCACTATCATGCTGTTGGTAGGTTTGATGGCATTTTAGAGGGTTACAAGAAATATTAATGGGAGGGTTTTTATGGTAAGAAATTTAAAGTTTGGGCCTGTTATCGTTTTTTGGATTGTATTATGCGTTACCACTGCACCACAAGCATCACCCGAGTTGGGTGCCCAGTTTCCTGCTTTTAAACTCCAAGGGCTCGACAGCCAATTTTATGGAACTGAAGGTGCAGAAGGCAAAATTTCTGTTTTGTATTTTTTGGGATATAATTGTGCCCCGTGTGTGGGGGCAGGGCCCTATTTGGAAAGTGAAATGTGGGCAGGTATCAAACAGATACCCAATGTACAATTTATGGGGTTGGATCTGTGGAATGGTACCATTCCACAACTCAATCAGTACAAGAGTATCACTGGTGTTACCTTTCCACTTTTGAAACAGGCGGGTTTGACCCGTAATTATGCAGGTGCAGGTCTTTCAGACATGGTTGTGATTGATCAAGAAGGCTATGTACGTCTTGTCATTAATGGTGAAGACCGGAATGCCTATGCAGATGTATTTGCAATGATTGCATCGTTGCAAAACAAAACGCCCATTGTGCGTATGATTACCAAAACACTTTATTATGGGCGCACCATGCAGGTTGGAGAAGTCAAATCGCAAGATGCAACAGTGACCAATACGGGCGCAGGTTCGCTTGAAATCACGGGTATCAATTCACCCATTCCCAATGTGGTGATGGAGCCTCCCGCCTTTACTTTGGCTCCATACGCATCTCAAACCGTATCTTTTACCTTTGCCCCCACTCAAACCGGCACTTTTTCGGGGGACATCGTTTTGCAGCACACCAATACAGGGGTGCCCAAGCTCAAATTAGAATTTATTGAGGTGGCGGTGTCTGGGCGGGTATTTCCCAGCATATCATTGGGCCAAAACAACCTTGATTTTGGTCAGGTCGATTTAGACAAAAAGATTGAAAAGGTTGTGACCATTCACAATGCTGGGCCTGGTGTGCTTGCTGTTTCAGACATTCAATCGGATGTGGCTGGAATTGTGATTTCTGAAAAGCAGTTCGACATCCCAGCCAATGGTTCAAAAGATATTAAAGTTTCCTATCAACCTTCATCTGAGGGGGCTTTTTCTGGGCTGATTCAGGTGATGTCCGACGATCCAGACCATGCGATTATGTCTGTGTCTTTAACTGGTACGGGCGTTTTTGTGCCAGCTGATGCCCGCACCGACTTTGATGGTTCTGGCAAGGTAGATTTTGCCGACTTTCTGGTTTTTGCACAGGCTTTTGGTTCTACCAATGTGCTGATCGATGTGGATGGTTCTGGCAAAGTAGATTTTGCCGACTTTTTGACATTTGCACAATCATTTGGAAAGTCTGTGTCAAAGTAGGTTCGCCAGCTTAATGTCTATCACACCTGCTATATGACGGATTATTGTCATGTCAATGTTGTATCACCCCAGGGCATTTTCTTATTGGAAATGCCCTTTTTTATTGGATAGGGCTTAAACCATGAGGCATAAAAATTTCATGACGAGCAGGGTCTGAATACCCTTCAATTTCCATGTGGGTTACACCTGGGCTTTCAAGAGCCGCTTTGACGATGTGTTTGTTAAAGGTGCTCACGTTGCTGCTGGTCAGATATTCTTGAACGGGCAACCAAAGACATTCTTCAATTTCTTCGGCCTGAATGGCAATATCTGCACTTAATGGAGACAATCGACACACAAAGTAAATGTCCGATTTGTTGTAGCGATAGCCATGCCAGTGACGGAAACAGACGAGGGCATCAAATTTGGTGCGTACACCTGTTTCTTCCAAGATTTCGCGTTCAACACAGGTGGCAATGTGTTCACCTGCATGCAGTGCGCCACCTGGCAATTTGTAATAGGGAGATTCTGATCGACGGTGTAATTCACTCACAACCAGAAGTTCTTTGTTTTTGTTGAGTACAACCCCCCCAGCACCAATGTAATGGGTGGCATATTCGGGAATGAGCGCATCTTCTTCCAATCGTTTGGTGAGCAGCAAATAGGTTTCAGCCGCATGATGAAAGTGAAAGCCTGCTTGGGTGGCAATGTGAATGATGGCGGCTTTTTCAATCGGAACAGTCAACCATGCCACTTTCATGCCTTCATTTTGCCATTCGATCAGGGAAGCAGATAACCGTCCTTCAAATTCTACAGGATCGGAGGGCAACGCTTCTGCATCAATTTCTATTCCTTTAAAACGGTTTGGTAAGGCTTCAAGAATTTGCATGAATCACCTCTTAAAAGGGTAATGAAAGGGCAAACGAAAAATCAAATCTATGCCGTTCACACAGTTTTTTTTATTCTTTTTGACAACGTGGCAAATTACGTCACAAAACAAGCCAGGGCAAGCGGATTTACAACTGGGAGGTTTCGCTTGACATCCAATCCTATGCCAGTGATATTGCCCCAAAAGAACGGCTGCCCAATGAAAGGGTTTTGAGAATTTGGCATATTTGCTCAATTTTAAATTGATGGCCAGATACCGTTTGGGCATTTGCTGTGTTGCAAGTCATTGGGGAAACCACCTGTTGACGTGGGGCGTATAGATGTTTTACTTGCCACAGGGTAAGGACGAATCAAAGAAGGTTGGGAGATTTTTATGAGCAATATTTATGAAAAATTAGGAGTCCAGACCATTGTCAATGCAGCGGGTCCGGTTACGCGTTTGAGTGGTGCGGTAATGGACGGGGACGTGGTTGCGGCCATGCAGGAGGCGGGGCAATTTTCGGTGGATATGACCGAATTGCAAATGGTAGCCGGTCAACTTATCGCGGAACTTACGGGTGCAGAATCGGGTTATGTTACATCGGGTGCGGCGGCGGGGTTGCTGTTGGCTACAGCCGCGTGTGTGACGGGTTTAGAACCCGGCAAAATGAATCGGTTGCCCGATACGATTGGCATGAAAAATGAGGTAATTATACCGCGTTCACATCGCAACTTTTACGATCACGCGGTGCGTGCTGTGGGAGTTAAGTTGATAGAGGTGGGCATACCAGATCGGTTTAGTGGTGCGGGTGTACGCGATACGGAAGCCTGGGAAATTGCCGATGCCATCACAGAGCAAACGGCAGCCATTGTTTACGTGGCCCAAGGACATGCCCGTCCATCATTGCCCGAAGTGACGGCAGTGGCCCAAAAATATGGGGTGCCCGTTGTTGTTGATGCAGCAGGGCAGTTGCCACCTGCGATCCATTTAAAGCGATTTGTGGCAGAAGGGGCCGATGTGGTTTGTTTTAGTGGCGGCAAAGCTGTGGGTGGGCCACAAGGCTCGGGCATTTTGTGTGGGCGAAAAGATCTGATTTCGGCAGTGGCCTTGCAACATTTAGATTTGGACGTACATTTCGATTTGTGGAATCCGCCACCTGCATTGATTGACAAACACGCAATGCCAGGTGCACCACAACACGGTATTGGTCGGCCCTGCAAAGTGGGCAAAGAACAGATCGTGGGGCTTATGGTTGCTCTCAAAAAATTTGTGGCCGAAGGGGATGATGTGCGGCATAAACGTTGGGCACAGATGATGATTGATTTGGCAGAGGCCGTTGGAGAGTTGAAAAAGGCGCGTGTTGAAATGCATTTGGAGCGTGTGGTGCCTATGTTACAGATTCATTTGGCAGATGTGAATGCTGGGGTAGAGGTGGTGAAGCAACTCATGGCAGGAACCCCCAGTGTGCATGTCAATACGGCAGGTGTTTATGAAGGTGTTTTGGGGTTTAATCCGATTTGTTTGTCACCCAATCAGGTGGGACAGATAGCAAATCGTTTACGAGAGCTTTTGGGGTGAATCTATGCAAATTGATTGGAAAAAAGAAGGTGCAGAGGCCGTTCGACGTTTACAGGCCATGTTGCAATACGATACCACAAACCCACCCGGCAACGAGTTGGCCTTGGCCCACTTTTTGGCCGAAGAATTAAAGGCCGAGGGCATTGTTTCTGAGGTGTTGTGTTCTGCTGATCAACGGGGCAATTTGATGGTGCGTTTACAGGGTGATGGCAGTGAACGCCCAGTGTTGATGATGTCGCATTTGGATGTGGTGCCTGCCGAACCCCAAATGTGGACACACCCACCCTTTGGAGGAGTGGTCGATGGTGGTTTTGTTTGGGGGCGGGGGGCTATCGATTCGAAGCTTACGGGGGCAGTGCAGATGCAGGTGTTGTTGATGTGTAAGCGCTTGGGGTTACCCCTTAAGCGCGATTTGGTATTGGTGGCCACTGCCGATGAAGAAAAAGGTGCGCATTATGGCATGGAATGGTTGGTCGATCAACATCGCGAATGGTTTGATGCCGAATATGGTTTGAATGAGGCAGGTGGATTTGCCCTGATGGTTGATGGCATACCGGTTTATACCTGTCAGGTGGCGGAAAAAGGGAGTGCCCCTTACGATGTGGTTGCCAATGGCAAACCTGGGCACAGTTCAGTACCGCACAACGACAATGCCATCGCGCATTTGGGGCAAGTGTTGTATCATTTGGGATCGGGGTTGATGCCCCATCGGGTGGTGCTGTGCGTAGAAGCCTTTTTTGAGTCGATGGCCAATCAGATGCCCAACCTCGATGTGGCTGACTTGTTGCGGGCGGTGTTGGTACCCGAAACCTCAGAAGCGGCCCTTGCGCGTTTGCCAGTTAATGAGGCAACGCGATTGATGTTTCAAGCAATGGTGCGCAACACCTGTGCGCCCACGGTGTTAGAGGCAGGTTTGAAGCGCAATGTGATTCCTTCCCAAGCACGTGCTCAGTTAAGTGGGCGTCCTTTGCCGGGTGTGGATGAAGCCACTTTTGCATCGGAAGTGAATGCGTTGATGGGGGGGGCTGGGCAATTGGATTTGACCGAACCCTTTCGTCAAGGAGTGGCTTTTGAACACAATACGCCGTTGTTTGATGCCATTGTAGATGCTATGCATCAGGCCGATGGCAACAGTGTGGTGGTGCCCTATATGCAAACAGGTGGCACGGATGCACGGTTTTTAAGTGATTTGGATATGCATGTCTACGGGTTTGTGCCTATGCGTTATGAGGCAGGTTTGGATTTTTTTGAATTGTGTCATGGGCACGATGAACGTGTTTCCACAGACAATGTGACCTTTGCTGTTGAGGTATTATTTGATGTGGTTCGCAGGTTGAATTTGGCGTAATGGGCTTTTGGGCTGTTGTGGCAATTGACTTTTGGGTTGCGTCCAGATATATTGTGGCACAGTTGTGTTGGTAAGTGGTCAACCATAGGAGGGCTTATCATGAGTGCGATTACCATTTCAAGGGAATATGGCAGTGGTGGGCGAACCATCGCTGCAAAGGTGGCAGATGCCCTCGGCTATGAACATATGGATAAAGATTTGTTGGTGGCCGTTGCTCAAGAAGCGCAGGTGCCAGTGTCTGAAGTGGAGCGATATGACGAACAACCAGAACATCCGGCATTGCGTATTTTGCGCAAATTTTTAACACCTGGCTATGCCGATACATTAACGGGTTTGTCTGAATACGAATGGTGGGCAACGGCAACCGTTCCAGAGTTGTCTCACCAAAAAGACAAGGCTTTGGCAACCTTGGATGAAGAAGTATATGTGAAGTTGACTGCCGAAGTGGCCACGCGTATGACCGAACAAGATAAAGTGGTTCTTGTGGGGCGGGGTGGGCAAGCTGTGTTAAAAGGACGGAAAGACGTTTTACATGTGCGGGTGGTTGCTCCTACAGATTTTAAGATGGAAATCGTCAAAGAGCGCGATGGTTTGGATGGGGATGCCGCTGTAAAACGGATGAAGCAAATGGATGAGCGCAGGCGTACCTATTTGCATCGCCATTATGATATTGATCTGACCGATAGTCGGTTGTATCACATCACAGTCAATACGGGCTTTTTGGGTATGGATGCCGCTGCCGATTTGGTGGTCAAAGCAGCAAAGCGCATCGGGTTATAAAGCATAAAGTAGAGCTACAAAAAAAGGGCGAGACAGATGTCTCGCCCTTTTTTTTTGACAGTGATGCATATTATTTTGCGTTGAGATAAACGCGTTTCATGGCTTCTATTTTACCTGTGTCTTGTGCCACACTGCGTATGGTAAACATCATCACACCCGTGCTTTTTCCCGAAAGCCCATATTGTAATACTTTTTCAAATTCATCGGGTTCTATGCGCGGCTCGTCGTGAGCTTGTACGATGGGCCAAATTTTAGGAAATTTATCGGGAGCTGTTTGAATATAGGGTTTGGCCCCCATCCAATCGACAAATTCTTTGACATATTCAGGAGGTTTGCCAGAGCGGCCATGGTATACCATGGGTGAAAAGACATCGACATAAGGAGATAAGGCGTCAAAATCGAGGCCCAGCGCACGTCGTCGAACGCCACCCAGATCTTCGTCTTTCCAAGCCGCATGGAATGCACCAACCAAGGCATTGGGGCGTATTTCTTTTACGATGCTACGAAATTCTTTTGCCCAATCAACCACAACGGATACGCGCCAATCTTCCCATTCTTTGGCGGCATTCATGAAGATCCATTTGGATTTTTCGGGAATGGTTTCGCCTTGTACTTCAATGCCTGTTTTTTCTTGAAAAGCATGGAGACAATGGTCATTAAAACAGGTTTTAAGGAAGACCGGATAGGGGTCTTCAAATTGGGCATGCCAATGCACATAATCCATCCACACACCGTCTAAATCGAGCTTTGTGAGCATATCGCGAAGGGCTTGCATGCGGTATTCGCGAAAGCCCGGATGCGTAGGACATACGCCCATAAACCAAGTAGCGGGTGGGGCTGGTTTGCCCGAATCATCTATGGGGTGGGCGTCAGGGTTTTTTTCAACATAGTTGCCATATTTGCCATTGAGGGTGGCAAATTCGGCAAAAACTTTGGCGCCTTCATCTTTTGCGCGTTTGAATGTGGCTTCATCAATGCTTGCTCCGTGAATAAAAACGGCATTGATGCCATATTCATCTAAACGCGCACCTGTATCCCAAAAGGTTTTGGGGTGTGCATAGGTACCGCGAATCATAATGGTTTTTTCCTGTGCATTAAGCGTGTTTGGTAAAATGTAAACACAAAGCGTGAGGAGGCATAGGCGACAAAATGTGCTTAGAGTCATCTTTTAAGCCTCTGTTGTTTTTTTGACAAGGTGATCGAGGTTGACATGTTTGATGGCATCTATGGCCAATTCCCATCGGCCTTCTTGGCACAACCCTCTCAAACCGGCATCTTCGTAGGCTTCTGTTGCAGCATTGATGCAAGCTTGTCGGATTTTTTCAAGGTGTTGCTCTTTGATATTATTTTTCATTTGGTTTTACAAACCCATTTCTCTGTAGGCCATTGCAATTTTTTCTATTGCAATCACAAAAGCTGCGGTGCGTAAGTCTGGCACATTGTCGCGCGAATTGTAAATGTTGCTGATACTTTGATAGGAGACGCGCATCGTATCTTCAAGGCCTGAACGGACAAGATCCAATTCGTCTGAACCATAGGTGAGTTTGGCTCGCACATGCGCGGGTACGGGTTTGCCAACCATTTCTTCAATGGCTTCTATGACTTGCTCACCCTTGTGGGCTTCATGGCGTCTGTCTAAGCGACCAAAACGAATGTGAGATAAGTTTTTGATCCATTCAAAATAAGACACCGTCACACCACCCGCATTGAGGAATGCGTCGGGAATGATCATTTTTCCATGTTTGCGCAAATAATCATCGGCCTCAAATGTGACAGGGCCGTTGGCGGCTTCGGCAATCAGCTTGGCTTTGATACGCGGTGCATTTTCAAGCGTAATTTGACCTTCCATCGCAGCTGGAATGAGAATATCGCACTCTGCCTCTAAGACACGGATGCCATTTTCAACATATTCGGCATCGGGGTAGCCTTTTACTCCTTTGTTTTCACGAATGTATTGTGATACGGCTTCTATGTTCAGGCCCGATGGAGAGACGAGTGCGCCATCGCGTTCGAGAATGCCTACAATTTTAACATCGTCTTCTTCTTGAAGGAATTTTGCCGCGTGATAACCCACATTTCCCAAGCCTTGTACAACTGCCGTTTTACCAGCCAACCCACCTGTTAAGCCCGCTTTTTTTACATCTTCAGGGTGCCTGAAAAATTCTTGAATGCCATATTGCACACCGCGACCAGTGGCTTCAACGCGGCCTTTGATGCCGCCTTGTGTTTCGGGTTTGCCAGTGACGCAGGCTATGGCGTTGATGTCTTCTGGGTGCAGGTTTCGATAGGTGTCAACAATCCAAGCCATTTCACGGGCGCCGGTGCCCATGTCTGGAGCAGGCACGTTTAAAGCTGGGTCGATATAGCCTTTTTTGATGAGCTCTTGTGCAAAGCGTCGGGTGATGCGTTCCAATTCAAATTCGTTGTAATCGCGTGGATCAATGCACAAGCCGCCTTTGGAACCCCCAAAGGGCACATCCACAATGGCACATTTATAAGACATGAGTGCTGCAAGTGCTTCAACGTCGTCTTGGTTGACGGAGGGGGCAAATCGAATGCCACCTTTTACGGGGAGGCGGTGTTCGCTGTGAACGGCTCGCCAGCCTTTAAAGATGCGGTAGCCATCGCGAAATTTGACAAAGAACTGAACCATATACACATTGTTGTTGGCTTTGATCTGTTCGCCTAAACCTGGAGGCAAATCTAATGTTGCAGCTGCGCGATCAAACATGAGATCTACACTTGCTTTAAAGCTCGTTTCATGTGTGGCCATAATCAGGTCCTTTCGCAATGGACAATGTTTATGCTGGAATGTGCCCATTAATAGGACATGAATTGAATGTTGTCAAGGAAGATGGTGGGATGTAAAGCCTTTCACCATGCCTGGCGGGGTGGCGTAGAGATTGCCGATAGGGAGGGATAAACCTGTGTTTTTTGCAATATGAAATTTTATTTGTTCAGCAAATTGCGAAGTGTAGGCTCAAGGGTTGGGTGGGTAAAGGTGAATTTGGAAGCTTGAAGTTTGGCGGGCAAAACGCGGATGCTCGATAAAAGAAGAGCATCGGCCATTTCGCCTAATACCAAGCGAGCGGCAAATGCTGGCAACGGGAAAAGGGTTGGGCGATGTAAGACGTGCCCTAAGGTTTTGGTAAATGATCGATTGGTGATTGGTGTTGGTGAAACGGCGTTAATTGGCCCTGAAAGTGTGGGGGTATCTATGGCATAAAGAATGATGTTGATCAGGTCATCGACACTGATCCAACTCATATATTGGGTGCCTGAGCCGATGACGCCGCCCAATCCGAGCTTGAAGGGCAAAAGCATTTTGCCCAACGCGCCCCCATCGGGTGTGAGTACGATGCCGATGCGGGGAAAGACCGTGCGGATGCCTGCGTTGATGGCAGGTTGGGCAGCATTTTCCCAAGCTTGGCACACTTCTGGCAAAAAGCCTCTGCCTTGGGCACTGTTTTCGGTGAGGATTTCATCGGCACGGTGGCCATAATAACCCATTGCCGATGCCGAGATCAATGTGTGTGGTGGGTGAGACAGGTTGGCAAGGGTTTGAGAAAGAAGGTGCGTGCCATTGACACGGCTGTCTAGAATACGCCGTTTTCGCGTGGCGGTCCATCGGCCTCCCGCTATGTTTTCGCCGGCCAAGTGAACAACGGCATCCAGTTGGGGCAGTGCCGCAACATCAAGATGCCCTTTGTCGGGGTGCCAAGTGATTTCAAGGGCATTTTGGGGAGGACGCCGAACCAGGCGATAAATGGTGGCATTGCGGTTTGTGAGGGCATTGGTGAGGGTCGTGCCGATAAGCCCTGATGCACCTGTGATGAGAATATTCATATCGTTATAGGTGATAAAGCATGAGGTAAATGATGACACCCGTCAGGGAAACGAACATCCAACTGGGCCATACATATCGCGCCAATTTTTTGTGCCGCTCAAAGTTTTCTTGTAAGGCCCGCAAAACGAGTATGATAATAAAAGGCACATTAAGGGCTGCAAGGATGATGTGCGGAATCAGTATGGCAAAATAAATGGGGCGTGTCCAATCGTGGTGGGGGTAAGGCACGGAACCCACTTGCAGGTGATAAACCACATAAGACGATAAAAAAATGACAGATGTGATGAGGGCACCAACCATACTTTTTTGGTGCATCTTGATGTTTCCCTGTTTAATTTGAATGTATCCCCATAACAAACAGAGCGTGCATAAGCCGTTGAGAATGGCATTGAAAGTCGGTAAATCCATCGTATTCATGTCGCCTCCTTTTTTTAAAGTTGAAACAGTGTACTCATTTTTTTTATTTTTGGCAATTGGACACTGTCATTTTGGGTCACATTTATGCATCATCTTCTGTGAACGGTCGCGTTGACATTGTTTGAGGTTTGGTTTATTTTTAGTTGAAGTTTTTAAATAAGTTAAGTCGTTTTTAGGAGGGTATTTATGTCGGCATCACAAAATGCTTGGATGACTCCGAAGGAGATTACGGAGCGTTTGGGCACACGGAAAACCCGCGAAGCACAAGAAGATTTGCTTTATGATCGGCGCACCCGTCGGGAAATATTAGATTTGGTGATGGAGGCTGTGGGGTGTAACGAATATTCTGCAGAAGATTTTTTACGTGAAATTGTCAAGCCTGCTACCTAATACGGCAAAAGATTCCCGTGTTTTGAGACAGTTTTACCTGAAAGCTTCTTTTTTTAAAAATAAGTCAAGCAGTTTCCGAAATCGTTTATTGAGGCGTGTGCGATGACGTACAACTACCATATACGGTATAATCTCGCCTTTTTACCCACTGCCAGGCCCGATTCTGGTGGTTAAGAAAGTGCACTGATGAGGCCAAACACCATTGAGAGCGATTTTTTGGTTATAGGAAGTGGCATTGCTGGTCTGTCATTTGCTCTTAAAGCTGCAGAAGTGGGCACTGTGACGCTGGTCACAAAAAAAGAGTTTCAGGAATCCAATACAAATTATGCCCAAGGAGGCATTGCTTCGGTTTTGGATCCCAACGATTCTTTTGACTTGCATGTCGAAGATACCCTTAAAGCGGGTGCGGGGTTGTGCCGAGAAGATGTGGTTGCGTTGGTGGTCAAATCTGGCCCCAATATGGTCAACGATTTGATTGCTTGGGGAGCCGAGTTTACACGCGCCCAACAAAGCAACGATTTGGCCTTAGGGCGAGAGGGTGGGCATTCTAAAAACCGCATTGTTTATGCCGCCGATTTGACGGGTCGAGAAATTGAACGGGCCCTTACCGAAGCGGCTTCTGCCCATCCCAATATCACACTTTTTGAACATCACATGGCCATTGATTTGATTACAGATCACCATGTGGTGGGTACCAATGTAACCCCAGAGTCTCAGATTCATTGTTGGGGTGCTTATGTTTTGGATAATGCTGAAGAAGTTGTTAAAACCTGTCTGGCTCGTTTTACGTTGTTGTGCAGTGGCGGGTGTGGGCGGATTTACCAGCACACCACCAATCCGAAAATTGCAACCGGAGATGGTATCGCAATGGCTTATCGGGCAGGTGCGCGGGTGGGGAATTTGGAATTTATGCAATTTCACCCAACGACATTGTATCATCCAAAGGCCGATTCCTTTTTGATTTCTGAGGCCGTGCGTGGGCACGGCGGTGTGTTGGTTGATCGCAATGGGCAAGCCTTTATGGACGATTACCACGAGATGGGTTCTCTGGCACCGCGCGATGTGGTGGCTCGGGCCATTGATAGTGAAATGAAAAAAAGTGGTGAGCCATGTGTGTTTTTAGATATCACACATTGTTCTGCCGATGAGTTAAAAACGCGGTTTCCCAATATTTATCAACGTTGTTTACACTTTGGCATCGACATGACCAAAGTGCCCATACCTGTGGTTCCTGCCGCACATTATATGTGTGGGGGGGTGTTTACCGACACGTGGGGGCGAACAGATATCAAAGGGCTATATGCTTCGGGCGAAGTGGCCTGCACGGGGCTTCACGGGGCCAATCGGTTGGCCAGCAATTCTCTTTTAGAAGCATTGGTTTTTTCGGATCGGGCCATTCAAGATATTCAAAGCCAACTGAATAAAGAGACCCAAATACCCAATGTGCCAGCTTGGCAAGACGATGGGGTTTTTAACACCGAAGAATGGGTGTTGTTGGCACACGACCGCCAAGAAGTACAGCGTTTGATGTGGGATTATGTGGGCATTGTGCGATCCGATTTTAGATTAAAACGCGCGGCCCGACGCATTGGTATCATTTCGCAAGAAGTTGAAGATTTCTATAAACGCACAAAAGTAACCGAACCCCTATTGGATCTTCGCAACCTGACCATGGTTGCCGCTTTGACGGTGAGATGTGCTTTGGAACGGCGTGAAAATAGGGGGTTACATTATTCAATTGATTGCAAAGATTTTGATGAAAAAGCCACACCCAAAGATACTGTGGTGTCGGCTTGGGAAACTTGGGGATCGGGTTTACCGGTTATTGAGTGGACTGCTATTCAAGGATAAAATGTGAGGGGCACCACCCTTGCATTGTCGTTACTGATTGTTAACATCATCTAAAACCGATGGTTGGAGAGCCTACGGTTTTGTGAGTGAGGTTATGAAACTTTACATGTGGATGTTTTTGGGGTTGTTGATGCCTCAAGTGGCTTGGGGTGCAACGGCCAACATCACCAAGGTGGAATCCAAGCGGGTGGTTATCGACATTGGATCTGCGCGTGGTGTCATTGTGGGCATGAAGGCCGATGTGCTCACCAGTGCTGGGCAAATCGTTCACCCTGTAACGGGTGAAGATTATGGCAATCGCCGGGTCAAAATAGGTGAAATAGAGATTCAATCTGTCAATGTTGAGTCTGCGGTCGGGCGCATTGTAGCGGCATATGGTCCTATCAGCGTGGGCGATATTGCCGATGGTTTGGTGGTCATTCCATCCGAGCAAGAGCGTATGCAGATGGATATTGACGAAGCGCGCTCAGAAATCAAGTCTTTGGCCCGCAGTTTGGCCGATGAAATCAAAGGCAACCAAAAGGCCATTGATGGCCTACGCCGCGATTTGCAACGCGTGGGCAGCTCTGAACAGCGTTTGCGGCAAGTGATGAATGCCGTACAAAACATGCGAGAACGCATGGTGGTTTTTGAAAACCGCATAGCGACTATGGAACAACAACAAAAGGTGATGATCGCCCAAGATTCATCGGAAGTGTCAGTTAAAGATCAAGTGTTGGAAATGGAACAAAGAATCAAGGTTATTGAGACACAGCAAAAAGAATTAGAAGCGATGTCTATGAAGATGGCGACCATGCCAGATTCCATGCAGGGAAAATCTGCAATGCAACAAGGTGTGCAGGCATCTGCCGAAAGTGATAATTTGGATGCTTTGTTTCCTGAAGAAGAGGTGCCTGAAACACCTTGGTATTTGGCTTGGTGGTTTTTGGCCATCATTTTTGCAGTTATTGGTTTGGCCGTTGGGGCGGCGATTTTGATGCTCAAGAAAAAGAAAACACAAGGCGCAACAGGTGAATCGGTAGGAGGGGTGATGGACGAATCTGGATTTGAAGAAGTGGAAACAGATGATTTGATGGACGATTTGCCTGATGATTTGCCCGAACTTGAAACCGCGGATGACGAAACCTGAACGGAGTGATGACCATGCGTTTGTTATATGGATTGATTTGTTTGTGCTTTGCGCTGGCACCTGCTTTTGCTCAGGATACAGGCTATGTGTTGCAGGTGGCTGGGCGGTTGGTTTTTGTTGATAAGGGCGAACAAGACAATATGCGCCCTGGTGATTTTTTACAAATTATTCGTCAAGAAATCATCAAACACCCCGAAACGGGTGAAAACTTGGCGGGTGAAGTGGCATTGGGTGTGGTGCGTATTGTTGAGGTCTTCCCTCGTTTGTCAACGGCTGAAGTGGTTGATTTGATGAGAGGGATGGATTTTGACATGTTAGACAAAGAAGCTCGGCAGGGTTTGATTCGCATTCGTGTGCTTCCGCCTGAAGCAGAAATGATGATATTAGAACGTGTAAAGGCACGTGAAAGTGGCTTAATGGCTGCCCCAGATCGGTTGAACCCCGATGGGGTTTTACGTCAATTTGTACCTGAAATACGCGTGGGAATAGGGAGTCGGCAAGATGCGGTTTGGCCAGCCTTTACCTATCAACTGATAGACCAATCTACTATTGGTTCCCGTGTGGGGAAAACGAATTTGGCCCAACCCGATAGTGCATTTGATGGGGTATTGGATACGGTTTTATTAACATTGGCCGATACCACCAGCACACCACAAGAATTGGAACCATTTGGTGGATCTTTAGAAACACAGATCAATGTGATATATCCTTATTCAGAGCGCATAACCTTGTTGGCTGATTTTGGGTTTGGCAATGTTTCAAGGCTCAATATTGGGGCCAAATTTTATTCGTGGAATCTGATTAAGTTTTTGGGGAGTGGATATACGCCCGACGGACAAGTGGGTACGCCCGTGTTTACATTCAAATTGGGAAAAGCGGGCAAGGGGCCAAGCAAGTTGTCTTCTGCTGGGTTGGAACAGTTGCAGGTAAAAGCAACCGTTCGGGGCGATTCGATTTATGCTGTAACGGCATTGGATACGGTTTTTACCACAGAATATGTGAATTTGAGCCAAGCTTTAATTACTCATGTTGATACCCTTTTTAGGGGTAATGTGAGGGATATGTTGCGTGATGTGGCCAACGAAGGCGTCAAATCGCGCAACAAGAGTGGTTTAGGTTTTTCTTTGGGGATCACTTGGCCCATTACGCGTCATTTTACATTGCATGGCGATTGGACACGGATGGGAAATATTAAGGAATATGGTGGGAAGCTAACTTATTATATGCGATCTGTTGAAAAAACAGATCCAAGGGTTAACCCCGATGGGCGTATTCGTTCTTTGATCCTGTCGCTAGGTGGGCGATATGATACTGGGTCAAAACAAAGTGTTTTAGATTTTGATCTTGTGTTTCCCGTTTTACAACGTTTTACCTTTTCTAGTGTTGTGACCACAGATTTTAATAAATTTACCCGTGTGGGACTGGCGTTTAAAACCTATTTAAAAGGATTTTAAACTGAGAATCAGATGATGAACTTTGGGAAGACGGCAGACGCGACCAGATCATGCGTTTGCCGTTTCCCATTTGCTGTGACCAATCGGATCAAATCTTATAAGAAAAGATAAACTGGAGAGAACAGTGAGGAAATGTGACAGTCATTTTCTACTCTTTCCATTTTGTTTTTTCATTATCTCAGGGGAATTGTTATGCAACGTGGTATTGCGGTGTTGGATTTTGGGGGCCAATATTCTCACCTTATTGCAAATCGAATACGCCGATTGAATGTGTATTCTGAAATTTTTGCACCCCATGTGGATCTCTCAGAAATAGAAGGTGCTTGTGGCGTGATTTTTTCGGGAGGCCCTTCCAGTGTTTACGACCCAAACCAACCTGCATTTAATCCTGCATTAATTGAGTCGGGGCTGCCTACGTTGGGGTTGTGTTATGGACATCAATTGATTTGTAAACATTTGGGTGGAGAGGTGGTGGCGGGTGATGTGCGAGAATTTGGCAGCGCCACTTTGGAAATTGTGCCTCATACGGAACTTTTTACCGGATTGAGTGACAAAGAAGAAGTATGGATGAGCCATGGAGATGTGGTGGCTCAATTGCCCAAAGGGTTTCGTTCATTGGGCAAAACAGATGATTGTCCTACTGCAGCTGTGGGAGATGATCAACGCCATATTTATGGTGTGCAATTCCATCCAGAGGTGGCACATACACCCAATGGGATGGTGATGTTGGATAATTTTTTGAATCTATGCCAGGCTCCTCGTACATGGACAATGGCCAATTATGCCGAAGGGGCAATGGATGCCATTCGACAACAAGTGGGTGATCGCAATGTGTTTTTGTTGGTGTCGGGAGGGGTGGATTCGAGTGTGGCTTTTGTGCTGTTTAATCAGGCCTTGGGGGCAGAGCGTGTTTTGGGGTTGCACATAGACAATGGATTTATGCGCAAAGCTGAAACTGCAACGGTAGAAGCATTTTTGAACCGCGAAGGATTTCACAATTTGCAGGTGGAAGATGCCAGCGATGATTTTTTGTTGAGTGTGGAAGGCATGGTTGAACCTGAGATGAAACGTGCGGCCATTGGCAAAACATTTTTAGATGTAAAGGATAAGGTTTTGGCACGATTGAATCTTGATCCTGACCATTGGTTGCTGGGGCAAGGAACGCTTTATCCTGACACAATTGAATCGGGTGGCACGGAACATGCAGCATTGATTAAAACACACCACAATCGCATTGATCTTATTGAAGAGCTCATTGCTCAAGGTAAGGTGATTGAGCCATTGGCTCAACTTTATAAAGACGAGGTGCGTGATTTGGGCACCGAGTTGGGGTTGCCTCACAATTTGGTGTGGCGGCATCCTTTTCCTGGGCCGGGGTTGGCGGTGCGATGTTTGTGTTCTGATGGTGTGGTTTTGGATGAAGATTTGGGGCCTGCCCAAGAAAAGGCTTCACAACTTGCAGAAAATATGGGATTGCAGTTGCGCATTTTGCCCGTTAAGAGTGTGGGCGTTCAGGGTGATTATCGCACCTATGCACACCCGGCTGTGGTGTGGGGGCAAGCCAATTGGGATATCTTAGAGGATGTGTCTACGCGCATTACCAATTCGATTCGAGAAATAAACCGCGTGTTGTATCTCATTACGCCAGATACTTTGCCCGAGTTGAATTTGAAACGCGCTTTTTTAACCCGTTCGCGTTTGGATTTGTTGCGTGAGGCAGATGCCATTGCGATGAAGGCTTTGTTGGATGCCGGTTTGATGGCTGATGTGTCTCAAATGCCCACGGTGTTGCTGCCTTTAAGTACAGATGGGCAAACTGAATCGGTGGTTTTGCGCCCTATTACCACGCCAGACTTTATGACGGCACGTTTTTCCGAATTGCCATTTGAACTTGTGGCCCAAATGGGTCGCGATATTCTGGCGTTGGGTGGTATCAATGCTGTTTTTTACGATGTGACCCACAAACCGCCAGGGACTGTGGAATGGGAGTAAATACGTGAGTGTTGTATCTCATATTGCTTCTGTGGTTTTTGTGATGGTGTTGCCCATGCATATTTGGGCGGCCTCTGCACTGGTATTTACGCCTGTCTCAATTCAATTTGATTCGGTGGGTGTTGGGCAGCAAGACAGTACTGTTTTGACCATAAAGAATACGGGGCGTGAACGCCTGTCGGTTTTGGGGGGTAAATTGGCCCTAAAAGATGCGTCGGCGTTTTCGGTCAAGATAGACACACTACAGTTAAACGTTGGAGACAGTGTGCAGGTCATCGTGCGTTTTGAGCCCATAGCGGGTGGTGAACAAGCCGATGTGTTGACAGTTGAGGCACGTGCATTGTCTCAGGCATCTGTAGAGCGATTTCTTGTTCAATTGGCAGGTAAAGCAGTGGGGGCAGAAATTGATGTGTCGCCATCTGTTTTGTCATTTGCCAGTTCTGGGCTGGGTGTATCGGTTACACAAAATATATCGGTTAAAAACTGGGGAAACGACTCATTACGCGTTGCACGCATCTTTGCACAAGATGTCAGATTTGTTGTGGATGCCAACACGTTTGTGGTTGGCCCCAATAAAGAGCGCGTTGTTAAAGTGACCTATACACCCGATAGCATTCAAGCCCAACATGATACGCTGTGCATTGTCAGCAATGATTTTGATGAAGATACGCTCAAGGTTGTATTAGATGCACAGGCCACACCACAGCAAGTGGGGGTTGCGCGTGTGTCACTTGCAAAAAATGGTGCCACATTTCCTCAAGTCGGAGATACGGTTTCGGTGGCCATGACGTTGGTACCCAATGGTGCCAGTATTGCAGGTGTGGAGCTGTTTTTTGGGTATGATCCCGTTTATTTTACCGTTGCAAATGCAGGTGCACCCTTTGTGCTTACTGGATATTCAGAAAGCCAGTTAAAAGTGTTGTCCAATGCAATTGTATCACAAACCAATGCACTTGTAGTGACCCATCTTTCGGGTTTGGGGGCGGCTTCTGACTCTATTACGACAAATGGTCTTTTGACACAGATTGATCTTATTGTAAAAGCCCCTTTGATAGAAGCAACGCGCTTACGGGTGTTGGTTGAATCTCCTTTGTTCAATTCACAATTTATAACGCCTTCTGGCTTGGCTTTTACCATGCCTGGTTCCAATTCGGTGGGCTTGGGCAACACCCCCCCCACTTTGCGCCCGTTTCCGCCTTTAAAGATGTCTGAAGATGTGGCTGCCACATTGGGGCTGCGTTCTTTGGCCTCCGATGCTGAATCGGGTCCAAATGAGTTGCAATGGTCTTTTCATGATCCCGACAGTTTGATTTTGGTTTCTATTTCAACCCCAGATACGGCATTGGGTTATATTGCTCGTTTTTTCCCTCCCGAAAATTTATCGGGTACTTTTACGGTTATGGCCAAGGTTTCAGATCCTGCAGGTGCCGCAGACAGTTCTGTGTTGGTTGTTGATGTAACGGCTGTAAATGATCAGCCCAGCATACCCGCTGAGATTCGGCCAGGCAACGAGGCAACGGGGGTGTCTTCTCCGGTTACTTTGCAATGGCGTGCGAGTGACCCCGATGTTGAAGACGTGCTTGTTTATGATGTTTCCTTTGGATTAAACGAACTTTTTCTCGAGTTGGTGGCAGAAGGTATTTCGGACAGCGCTTATACCATCGAAACCAATTTGCTTGTTGATACCAATTATTATTGGCAAGTGGTTGCCCGTGATCTGGCAGGAGAAGAACGTTCGGGTCCAATATGGACGTTTACGACAGAGTCTGATTTGGTGGCGCCTATTTTTTTAGGTGGCCCAGAAATTGTCGAGGTTTCCGATTCGACGGCATCGGTTTTTTGGTCTGTAGACGAGCCTGTTTCTGCGCGCATCGTATTGGGTGTCAGTGCCAATCTTTCAGATTCGTTGGCTTTTGACCCGGTGGTGGTAGACGCACAGTCTCGGTTGCGGACACAAGAAATTGATGGTTTGACACCTGGTACGCAGTATTATCTTCAAATTACTTTAAGAGATGCAGCAGGAAACCCATTGGTAAGTGATATTTTAGGTGTGATGACCACAGGTGAAAATGTGGTTGTTCCCGTTATTAGGGATATGGGTGATTTTACGGGTGATCGATTGGTGAACTTTGAAGACTTTGTGATATTTGCCGCTGTTTTTAATCGGCCAATTGGTAGTATTGAATATATACCCAATGCAGATTTTAACAGCAATGGTGTGATCAATTTTGAAGATTTTGTCGTGTTCGCAGGTGTTTTTGGAAACAATTATGCCACGGGAAAACCCACAAACTGATGTGGTCTGTCTTATGAAGAAAAAAAATTATATATGGCACTGTCTCATTGGGCTGATGTTGATGATGCCTTCATCGGCTATGGGGCAGATCGATACCACAAATGTGTGGTTTTCAAATGGGCCCACTGGGTTGTTAATTGTACCTGCTGTTGTGATCAATCCAACCTTTCCCGATACGATTTATGCGGGTTCTTTGGGGGGCACGGTTTCACGCAGTGTGAACCGAGGCAGTTCATGGACGACAGTAGGGGCCAGTATTGCCGATTCTATTTTGGCCCTGGCCATTGCAAGAAGCAATACGGCAGTGATTTATGCCGGAACGCTCAGTCGTGGGGTTTATAAATCAACTGATCATGGTGTAACGTGGGCGGCCACAGGATTAACTGGGGTGCAGGTTTCAGCAATTGCCATAGACCCCAATGATATGAACAAAGTTTATGCAGGAACACGCGATAGTTTGGTGAAATCTTCTAATGGTGGAACCAGTTGGGCCAAGGCCAACTTAGACAGTGTGAACGTAAGGGCCATCGCCATGGATCCACTTATGCCCGATACTGTTTATGTGGGAACCACAGGACGTGGGCTTTATCGGTCTTTTAACGATGGAACAACTTGGGCAAGTGTGAACACGGGGTTGCCAACCAATAATGTTTCTGAAATAAATGTGCATCCAACACAATCCGATACCTTGTATCTGGCGACTACGAGTGGGGTTTTTAAAAGCACAAACGGTGGCAATTCATGGCAATCGGCAAACAATGGCATCACGGCGCTGGATATGATCAGTTTGCAAATTGCACCCAGTGAAACCAATGTGATTTATGCCGGTTCTTCAACTGGTCAAGTATTTAAGTCTACCGACCACGCAGGAATTTGGTCTGATATTTCGCGAAACTTAAATTATGGCATTCCCGTTTCGGCAATTGCAATAGCACCAGACAGCTCCAATGTGGTGTATGTGGGTACTGGGCCATTGACCAATTTGGGGGTGCAGCGTTTAAAACAAACCGGATTGGGAGGGATCACAACCATTACCACAGGACTTGCACCCGAAATGGTTGCAACGGGTGATCTGAATCGTGATGGTGTGACCGATTTGGTGGTTGCAAATGGTGGGGAAAATGACCTGTCTGTATTTTTGACGAGTTCTTTGGGGTCGATATTAACGCGCAGAGATTTTATTGTGGGCAGTGGACCCGTGATGGTTCGGGTGGGTGATTTGGATGGGGATCGAGATTTGGATTTGGTGGCCGCCAACCATATCAAGCGCACCGTGTCGGTATTGCTCAATGACAGCACTGGGGTATTTGGTTCGCCCAGAGAGTTATTTGTGGGGGCACCCGTGCGTGTTTTGGCCTTGGCAGACTTTGACCGCGATGGGGATGTCGATATTGCGGTGGCAGAAGGCAATTCAGGTACCATATTGATTTATCGCAACGATGGTGCGGCCAGTTTTGAGGCCCCAGAAACGATTTCTACCATCAATGGCATTTCCGATTTAATTGCTGTTGATTTGAATGGAGATGGCATTCCTGATCTGGCGGCGATTAGTCAGGCTCAAAACCGATTGGTGTTGCTTACAAATTCGGGCAATGCAACATTTCAAACTTATTTGGGAAATTCATTTGGTTTGCGCCCCGCACATCTTGTTTCTGGAGACTTTGATATAGATGGAGATGTGGATTTGGCTTTGTCAAATGCCAACAATCAAGTATCTGTGTTTATGAATAACAATGGGTTTCAAGCCACCGTGCCAATTCATTATGGTTTGCCCGATACTGCTTCTGGGCTTGTGGTGGCCGATGTCGATTTGGATCGTTATCCAGATTTGGTTGTGCCTACGAGAAATGGGCGTGTTGCGGCTTTGGTGAATGATGGCAATGGGGCTTTTTTGACCACGTTGAGCTTTGGTAATATTTCATCGGTAGGGCGTGTTGCTGTTGCCGATTTGAACTCCGATAGCCAGTTGGATATCTTGGTGTCCAATCCTTCTAACAATGCTTTAACCATTTTTTCCAATACGGTTGCAACATCCATTAAAGCTCCTGCGCCCCCTATTGGGGTTGGTGCCACAGATGCACAAGGTGATTTGGGTGGCAACACACGGCTTACCTGGAAACGGCCACGTATAGATGAAGGCACAGGACGCGCAGTTGCCTATCGCATTATGCGGGCATTAAGCCGAACGGGTACCTATTCACAAATTGCCCGTGTTGATACATCGGCAACAAAAGGGATTGACAGCACGTTTGTGTTTCGCAGTTATGTCGATAGCAATGCAACGGTGGGTGTTCCCTATTACTATTATTTGCGCAGTGAAAGCAGTGGTGGGTCGCTATCTGCCTCATCTGATACGGTAACGGCCACCAGCAAAGCACAACCGTTTTTTGATTTTTCTTTTTCGGACAACAGCCCCTATCATGTGCGTGATACCATTAAGGCGACCATTCGTTTAAATGCTATTGGGCATGATGTTCAGAGTTTTTCGTTGTTTTTGGGGGTTGATACCACAGCCATAACGCTTTTGGATCAGGACAGCGCGGTTGCAGGATTACAACCTATTGCCGTAGATACTGGGTTGGCGCAGGCCCGTGTGTTGCAAAATCGAATGGATCCATTGGATCGCAGGAAGATGGATTTTGGGCTGGGTTTTTTGCCGACCTTAAGTGATTCGACACCTGTGGCTGTTGGTTCATTTCGCATGATTGCAAAAAAAGACACCACCACATTGATTCAGATTTTAAATGACACGTCGGCAGCCCGTCAGTCGGTTTTAACAAGCCGCAGCGATGGCAGTTTGATTCGGCCATTTGTTTTGCCATCTTCAAAGCTCATTTTTAAAAATCACCGTTTGCGCGGAACGATTGCTCTGCAAGGGATGCCAGCAGATGATCGAGACATTGATGTACGCTTGGATTTAACACAAAATACGGCTTTGGGTACCCCCTTAACCACGCCATACAACTCACCCAATGACGCCGATTTGAAAAAGGCAGGTATACAGATTACGTTAAGCAAAACAGGCACATTTGAATTGTTACAAGTGCCGGTGGGCAGATATACCATGTTTGCCAAGCCTTTTCATTATTTGAGAGGGCGTGTGTTAAGAGACAGTATTGTGGTTACCAATGCCGCTGGGGTTTCACCCGTGACGTTTAAATGGATTTCTGTAGACAGCTCTAAAAACTTGACCGAGTTACGCGCCGGTGATGGCAACAATGACAACCGAATCGACTTGGCCGATTTTGGTTTGCTGGCGGCGCACTTTGGTGCATCGGGGTTTGCTGTTGGGTCACTTGCTTGGGGCGCAGATTTTAACAGTGACGGCGTGGTCAATTTGGCCGATTTTGCCTTGTTGCAATCTAATTTTGGCGAATTGGGCATGGGCAGAACCATTACCACCAAACCTGTTGTGGTGGCCTCGCGGGTGCGTGTGCATGAAGGACGGGTGCAGATTGACAATGCGGTTGATGTTTCTGGTGTATCGATGGACATTGTGGCTGGTGAGGACTGGGTTTTGGATGCGGTCATGGCGGGTGATTTTTGGGGTGACACCAAACCGATGGTTTTATTGCGTCAAATGGGGGATAAGCCACACTATCGTGTGGCAGTTGTATTGGGGAAGGGAACAGTTTCTGGAGCTGGCGATGTATTCGTGTTGCCTCAATTACCGAGTGATGTGCGTATTGAACGGGTGCGTATTTTAACGGGAGATGGGATTGAAGCTTGGGGTGATGGAGCCGAATTGCCATCTTATGTGTTGGCTGATGATTTGCCCAAACATCCTGATTTGTCTCAAAATTTCCCCAATCCCTTTAACCCCGACACGGTGATCCCTTTTGCTGTGAGTGAATCTACACAGGTGATGTTAACGGTTTATTCCTCTTTGGGACAAGTGGTGCGCTCATTGGTCCACGATGTCATTGAGCCAGGATATCATCAGTTGGTGTGGGATGGCAGAGATGAGGCGGGCAAATTGGTGAGTTCTGGCGTTTATTTGATTCGATTTCAGCATGGTGACTTTGTAACAGTTCGCAAAGCATTGTTGTTAAAATGATGAATAAATCTTATAAAGCGTGCGCAGAATGAAGGTGATTTTATGATGCGTCTGTTGGTGTGGTGTGTGGTGATTGTGGTGGTGGGCACGCCTGTTGAGGCTGTGACATTGCGCGTTGAAACAGTTGGGGGAGATTCGACTTTTTTTGCTCCCGAAGGTGATACGGTGTCGGTGGCCCTAAGGGTTGATTCTGAAGATCAGGTGCTTACGGGCGTTGAAGTTTTTTTGCAATATGACCCTCGGTTTTTTGCCGTGGCAGATACCATTCGGGCATCGCAGTTATTTGGCACTGTGTTGATTGATACCACACGCGCGTTGTCAGACAGTGTTGCGGTTGTCCATTTTGCAGATGCAGACCTTGTCGGAAAAGCGGTAACGGGTTCATTGTTTGTCGTCGACTTTGTCATATTAAAAAATGTCCCCTTGCATGCGACTCTTAAATTGTTACAAGACAATATCACTTATCGCAGTGCGTATACCACTGCTTCGGATGTGGGCAATACGGTTGCGTTTGAACATATCGTACCGCTTTTGTTTGACGATTTGCCTCCTGAATTGCATTTGCCCCCGTTGTTGGTGATGAAAGAAGACGATGTGCGCGTTGTTGATTTGCAAGCATTGGCCATTGATCGTGAATCGGGCAATCGGTTGGTTTGGTCTGTGGTTTCATCCAGTGAACGGGTGTTTACGCAAGTGACCGATTCGTTAACTGTTGTATTGACTCCACAAAAAGATTTTAGTGGCCAAGTGATCCTTGAGGTGATGGTGACGGATGGAAATGGCGGGCAAGCCAATGGATCGGTTGTGCTCAATGTGGCATCTGTCAATGACTTGCCAGAATGGATTGCAGGGGCTTTGCCTGATTCGGTGGTGCTTAATGGACGCAGCGCAGTTGTTGATTTGGGCAGAGCCGTTAAAGATGTGGATGGAGATGTTTTGGTTTGGTCTGGGCAGGGAACTGGAGACGTTGGATTAGATATCCAAGGTGCAATGGCTCAGATTTTTGCACCTGTGGATTGGGTGGGAGCAGAAACCATTTCTATATCGGTGAGTGATGGTATTGGCGATGAGGTTCCCGTTTCGCTTTTGGTGGTGCGTCGTCAGCCATTAAGTGCTTTGCTGGGTGATTTGAATGGAGATGCAGAAGTAAATTTCACGGATTTTATTGTCTTTGCTCAAGCTTTTGGGCAGGCAAACGCAACATCTGGTGCCGATCTCAATGGTGATGGGCGTGTAGATTTTCCAGATTTTTTGATTTTTGCTCAAAACTTTGGGCGCAAACTTTAAGTCTTTTTTAAACACAAAATCCCCTGACAAAAATGTCAGGGGATTTTTTTATACATTCTGTATTATTTTTATTCAACAACCTCAAAGGGTGTTGATTCAAATGGGGCAGATACCATTCGACCGCGTGCAACAAGGTGGTGACGCACCAAAAGATAAAGACCAATGCAAGCCAAGAAAAGCAACGCACAAATGATGAGCAATCGTGCAGGCAACAAGGCACTGCCTAAAAAGGCAAAGAGAAAGTATCGGGGCCAACGGCCTAAAAAAACAGCGGCCATGTATCGGCGCAAAGGGTAATCGCTGGTGGGGCTGAGAACCCGAAAGATATAAAAGGGAATAAACGGGGCAAATGCAGCGATCAGCACGCATACAAAAGGTGCTTTTAAAAAGTAGTGCACAGCACCTTGATACATGTCTGTATTTTGTATTTTTTGTAGGGATTTATGCTGAAATGCATATCGAATGGCTTTGTAGTCAATAAAACAGGCGATCACATTGCCACACGCTGCAACGGTAGCAGCCAAAAGGGGCGCATAAAGTGCGCCCATCACCACCATGACCGGTTCGTAGGGCATGGGGATGACGTTGTTGGATGCGATGGTAAAAAGAAACAATAAGGCCAGATTGCGGTATTCGGGAACCAAACCCGCAACAAGAATTGCGGTTAGGATGAATGGCCCTGCAAAAAGAGCAAAACGTCGCCAAGTATATGAAGAATTTATGGACATATGTTATTCAGTAAAAGAAATGAAGTTTGATGGTTTTTACAAAATGTAACAAGGAACTTTAATATAAGGTTCTCTATTATTTAAGTCAAGTTTTAACTTGTTGTTTTGGCGGGATATACCAAACCTTTTGCCTGGTAGATCAACGGGGCTTATTTTGGCAATGGTGCGATCACATTCCAAATAGGAGGCATGGATATGTCTATTGGGTCGGAAGAGGAATTTAAAGGAATGGCAGGTGTTGGGAAAGTGGTGTCTGAAACCCTTATGGCAATGAAGGCTGCTGTAAAACCAGGGATTTCTACACATGAGTTAGATGCCATTGGATTGGGCATATTTGAAAAATATGGTGCTGTATCTGCGCCTCATGTATTTTACGATTTTCCGGGAACGACGTTGATTAGTATTAATGACGAAGTGGTTCATGGCATTCCGGGCGAGCGGGTAGTGAAAGCTGGTGATTTGGTTACGTTGGATGTGACGGCTCAATTGGGAGAATATATTGCTGACGCTGCGGTGTCTGTAACGGTTCCCACTGTGTTGGCCATCAATAGGCGGTTGTGTGCGTGTGCACATCAGGCATTGCGGGCGGCATTGAAGGTGGCCAAAGCGGGACGTCCTATTCATGTGATTGGTCGGGCCATTGAGCAGGTGGTCAATGGGTGGGGTTTTTCGGTGATCCCCGATTTGAGTGGCCATGGCATTGGGCGGGTAATTCATGAAGAACCTAATGTGTTGAATTTTTATCACCCCAAAGATACCCAGCGTTTGACCGATGGATTGGTCATTACAATTGAACCGATCATTTGTGCGGGGCAGGGAGCGGTGTTTGAAGCGGGTGATGGGTGGACTATGAAAACGATGGATGGCAGTATGGCAGCACACTTTGAACACACGTTGGTGATTACAAAAGGTAAGCCGATTGTTTTGACGGCCATGTAAAAAAGGAGGAGATGATGCGACTCTACTTGCGATATTTGGGATTGGGTTTTTTACCGCTTCTTTTGGTTTTGCCTCATTTGCCATATTATGATGTGATTAAAGGTGTTGTTTTTTTAATATGTGTTGGTGTTTTTTGGTTGGCAGGTTTTTTATGGGGCGTGAAGGAATTGATTGGGGCTTTCTTGCTTAAAAGAGCGCGTGTATCAATGGGTGACTTCTGGGGGTATTCTCCATTGGGGCAACTGCTTTCTGGTATCGGAAAAATAAGTGGTGCGGTTTTGATCATGTGGTCTTTTGCGGATGGGGCAATTAAAGATATTGAGATTGCAATGGTTGGAGGCTGTATATTGGTTATGGGGGCTGGTTGGGCAATTGAATCGCGATTAGAACCGAACTCTAAGGTGCCACTTTAAGGAGTTACGATGCGTTATCGTTTAATCTTTGTGTTGCGATGCGTAATTTGTTTGTTGGTCTGGTTTGTTGATATGGGATGCCAACAATCGAATCCAATAGATTCTGATGCGCTCGATGGCGTGATGGGGGCGCGTGAAACATTGTTTCGGGCAGATGTTCGCAATTCGGGTGTTTATGATACATCGGGGCCTGTAGGTGATGCATCTGTCGATTGGTCTTTTGCGACGGAGGCGGGTATATTTTCGTCACCAACGGTTGCGGGAGATCAGATTTTTTTCGGAAGTGATGATGGGTATGTGTATGCCTTGCAGCGCGAGTCGGGTGCCTTGTTGTGGCGGTTTAAAACGCGGGGTGAAGTGCAAGGTTCTCCTGCATATGAGTCGGGTGTGGTGTATGTGGGCAGTCGAGATGAATTTTTCTATGCTTTAGATGCATTGACGGGACAAGTTTTGTGGCAATTTGAAACGGCAGGCGAGGTGTTTTCTTCACCTGCTATTGACGGGAACTGGGTTGCGTTTGGTAGCCATGATGGCCATATCTATGTGTTAAATAGACAAACAGGTCAGGTTCGGTGGCGCTATCAAACGGAAGGATTTGTGTTTTCGTCACCGGCAATTGTAGGAGGTGTGATCTTTTTTGGCAGTGCCGACGGCTATGTATATGCCATGAATTTGACCAATGGGGTTGGTGTTTGGCGATTTAAAACCGATCACGAAGTTTTGGGCTCGCCTGCAGTGGTGAATGGCACCGTGTATATTGGCAGTGAAGACTTAAATTTCTATGCGCTTGACCAATATACCGGTGTGGAGAAGTGGCGGTTTAAGGTAACGGATCGCATTTTTGTTTTTCCGGCCATGTTTTCATCTGCTGCTGTGGGGAATGGGGTTTTGTACTTTGGTTGTGGCAGTCATTTCTTGTATGCTTTAGATGTACAAAATGGGCATCTCAAGTGGCAATATGACAGTGGTTCGCGTATTTCCTCTTCGCCGGGTTTGGCGGGAAATGCGGTTTATTTTGGAACCGATGCAGGTGATGTGTTTGCCTTAGATAGCAATGGTGGAAAGGTGGTTTGGCATTATAAAACAGGAGATGGGGTTTTGTCGTCACCGGCAATTGTGGACAATCGTGTTTTGGTGGGCAGTTTTGACAGACATTTATATGCCATAAAATAAAGGTTCAACATGGGTTCTTTTAATACCCAACTGCTATATTGCCCCAGTACGATTATTGATTACGTACGTGTGGTTCTTTTGGGAATAGGAATTGGGTGTCATGGGCTGGGAAATGAAATAGGGTTTGTGGGGTTTGTGATGTTGAGCAGTGTGTTGGATATGGTAGATGGTATGCTTGCTCGACGGTTGGGGCAAACATCGCGTTTTGGTGAGGTGTTGGATTTTTGTATTGATTTGATCACACATACGGTGTTGTGGGGCTTGTCAGGGTTTCCGTTTGCACCTGTGATGATTTTTTTGGAGTGGGGGGCTGGGGTGTCTATGTTTTGGCTTTCGGTTAAACAACGAGAACATTGGAAAACCACACTGGCAACGATCAATGTGAAATTGATAGAGCGATATTTTGCCAATCGTCAACGAAATGTGCTGGCTGCATTTGCGGGTGTCAGTCATTTTGGGTTTCGCATTGCGTGGTATTTGGGATATGGCGAAATGTGGCCAGCCGATATTTTTTTGCCGGGAGTTATATTGTTCGAGGTGGTTACGGCATATATGATCTGGATTGCGTGGCGGGTCAAGGGTTCTGTTGCGTAATATAATAAATCACGTTAGATTTTTTGTGTTGATAAAATAAAAAGCATCCACGCCCATATTGGTGTGGATGCTTTTTATTACATTTAACGATTAGCTTCCTTTTTCGGCTTTCCATTTGCGATAGAGCGCAAAGGTTTCTTCATCGGGAGGGTAATATTTGGCAGGTGAGAGATTTTCTTCATCTAATCGGCGACGAATCCACTCTTCAAGATCATCATATTCAATGGCTTTTTGTGCCATTTCTGGGGCCACTTTGCGAGGGATAACCACTACACCATCATCATCGGCTACGATATAATCGCCGGGGCGAATGAGAATGCCATCGACAGATACTGCGTCATTGGTTGAATAAGGCGTGCCAACTTTGGTGCCTAAGTTCGATGTTTTGCCCAAGCCCCATAGCATAATGCCATAGTCTTTTACGGTGTGCATGTCGCGAATGCCCCCATCGCAAATGAGGCCGTCTACACCGCGCTGTTTGAGGCGCAAAAATTTAATATCACCCCCAATAGAGAGCAACTTGCTGCGCATTGATTCCATGACAATGACATCACCTGGCCCTGCCAATTCAAAGGCAGCATATTCGGGAGAGTCTTCACCCGATGATTTTTCTGCATCGGCGTCTGGGCGGGCAGGTACAAAACGAACTGTAATGGCACGAGCAACAAGTCTTTTGCCTGGGTTCATCGTTTGCAAATTGGGCATATAAGTATAACGCGCGTCATATCCATTGCGTGCAAGCACATCGACTATGGCTGTTGTGTTGACTTTTTTGAGTGCCTCTCGGGTTGCTTCGTCTAAAACATGTTCGGGCGTGGGTTGTATCACTGCCATAAAATATTCTCCTTGGTTATACCGTACTGTGTGATTGTTTTCTTACGATCTGTAATTGTAATCGGGTGTGCGTGTTGGTTGATGCAGGACATCTGGAACACATCTATGCTTTTGGAATGCATAAGATAATAGTCTGAGCTGGGATAAAAAAGAAAAAATACCCAAGGCCGTCTGTGTGAGGGTGTTTTTATGGGATTATAAAATGGCGTCCTGGCAATGCATTCTTGTTTGACAATGAGCCACGTTGGTTTTATTCTGTTGAAAATATAATGGTGAATACCAAACACTGAGGATATAATATGGGCATGACGGAAGAAGAGAAATTTCGGTTTGACTTGTCGGGCTTCTTGGTTCGACCTGCAATTTTAACGGCTGATGAAGTGGCAGAGATAGTCGATCAGATTGATCGTATGAAACACAATCCTGAATCTTTGCCAAAAGCTCATCGATCCATTCCGGGTGGGCCTGCGAGTTTGTTGATAGATCACCCCAAAGTCATAGAAGTTTTGCATACGATCATTGGGCCAGAGGTTCGGATGGAAGGCGGATTTGCCGTTTGGCGATCTAAGGGAGAGTCTCATGGGCAAGGCTTACATGGGGGCGGGCCTCAGCAAATTGATCCCATTTTTGGATACCGATTTCAAAATGGGCGTATTCATGCTGGAATGGTAAGGGTGGTGTTTGAATTGACCGATGTGAAACCCGAAGACGGTGCCACGCATTTTATTGTGGGCAGTCATAAGGCCAACTTGCCCATGCATCCAGACCATATGTCGATTGCACCAGGTGAGCGCAGCCAATTTTTAACAGGGTATGAA
>JAYODI010000159.1:0-5614 GCA_038279365.1 Candidatus Latescibacterota bacterium
GATGATAAAAAAAGGCGGAGCAAATGCTCTGCCTTTTTTATTTTTGTTCATTTCATATGACGTAAAGATGCGCCTTGTAAGACAATTGACATTTTCTAAAATATCTCGCATGAATTTTAGGGTAATGAAAAATGTACTTTTTATTGATGATCCGTTTGTTAGGAGTTCCACTTATGGCTGAACCGATTTTAAACCATCCGAATTGCCCAGAAATAATGCTGCCAAACCCAATGCCTTGGCCATCTATTGCGGCGACAGAAGAAGAATTGGGCCGTTTGCAAGATGCATATCGAGGAACGGGTGCTGCCCATGACGCGGTGATGAAACAGATTCATCATGCGGAGGGTCTTTTGCAACGTGCGATTGTGTTTCCGCCAGAAGGAGGGCAACACAATCAGTGGTATCAGTGCGAGCAATGCCAAATAGGTTTGACCACGGTGGACCCCACGCACCATCGGTGCCCCAAATGTCGCAGGGTTTATCGGGGGTATCCGTATGACAATGTGTTGTATAAAAACAAACACGGTTCTTTGGCCCAAGAGTTGAATGTGTGCGCGTGGGCATTTGCTGTGACGGGGGATGAAAAATATGCACATTTTGCCCGTGAATATGTGATGGGTTATGCCGAAAGATATACGCAATATCCATATCACAGTGCCAATATGGGCAAGCGCGAAGACCCACCCCGGCATACGGGTGGACATGTGATGGAGCAGACATTGAGTGAGGCGAGTTGGGCGCTTGCTGTTTGTGAGGCTTATGATTTGGTGCGTATGTCGAGTGCTTTTTCTGAAACCGATCACCAAAAGATTCGCCAAGGTTTGTTGGTGCCATTGTATGCAAACATTGAAAAATACAAAGCGGGGAAGAGCAACTGGCAAACATATCACAATGCGGCCATGTTTCAAATTGGGGCATTGCTGGGTGATGTGGAGAAGGTTCGCAAAACATTGGAAGATCCAGAAAATGGGTTTTATCGACAAATGGATATTTCGGTTTTGCCGGGGGGAATGTGGTATGAAAATTCGTGGGGATATCATTTTTATCCATTGGAAGCGGTGAGAAAAACAACGGAGTCGGCACGTCGATTGGGCATTGATTTGTATTGGATACCCCAGCTGAAAGAGATGTATACGGTGGCTTTAGATTATCAGATGATTGATGGTACGTTGCCACGTTTTGCAGATGCAACCACATTGAAGATTCCTGGTGCACGGTATGAAACAGCTTATCATCAGTGGCAAGACCCTGCTTTTTTAACGGTGTTGCCCCATTCACCCACGTGGGAGTCTGTGTTGTATGGGCGAGATATGGATGCTGGACAGGGTGTGGATATTGGGCAATTTAAGAGTGTGCTCAAAGAAGGAGCTGGACACGCTATTTTGCGTGTGAACGGCAGTAATGGTCCGTCGAGTGCGGTATTGACCTATGGCCCTTTTGGTGGCGGGCACGGGCATTTTGACAAATTGTCTTTTGTTTATTTTGCTTTGGGTAAAGAACAAGGGTATGATCCTGGACGCGCCAAAAGCCAAGCTTATCGTTTGCCCGTACATAAAAATTGGTATCGGGCCACAACGGGCCACAATACGGTATTGGTAGATCGGCACGCGCAAGAAGGGGTAACTGGGCATCTGGAATTGTTTGTGGAAAACGAACATTTTGCCGCTTCTGCGGCCTATGTGGATGAAGCGTATGCAGACATTGTTCACCACAAATTGTTGGTGATGCGACCTGATTATTTGCTTGCAGTGGATATTCTCAAGGCAACAGATGGTGAGATACGCACGTTTGATTGGATGTATCACAACCGAGGAGAAGGCATATTGTCTCCACAAGCGATTGCAGAAATGGACGCTCCCGAAGGACAAGGGTTTGAGTTTATAGAAGCGGTGAGGCGGGGCACAACGGACGAAATGATCCAGGCAGACGTTGCTCATGGAGAGGATCATATTCACGTGTTTGTTAATGGAGAAGAAGCATCCGATGTGTTGATTGGGACAGGTGTGGGGGAATCGGTTTTGGATCGGGTGCCACTGTTGTTTGTGACGCGCAAGGGCACATCTGCGACATTTGCTGGGGTAATTGCCCCAGCAAAAGGTGAGGATGAACCCAACATTAAAAGCGTGCATATTCGGCCAAGCGACCAAAGTGGATATGTTGTTGAAGTGCGTTTGGCAAATGGCCAAGAAGACCTGTTTGCTTATGACCCAGAAGGGCAAAAACGCCAAATAGCGGGTGTTGAAACCACCGAAAAACTCTTGGTGATTCGGCGTGGCATGGGGGCGGGTGTTGAAGTTTTGGGTGAATCGCGTGAATGAATAGATGAATAGGCGAATGGACGAATAGGCGAATAGGCGAATGGACGAATGGACGAATAGGATTTGATTCGCAGTTTCGTTGATTAGTTGAATCGCAGTTCTGTTTTTTAGGGGGACGATATGAGATTAAAAGATCGCGTGGCGATTGTTACGGGTGGCAGTTCGGGCATTGGTCGCGGTATTGCGCTGGAGTTTGCCAAAGAAGGGGCGAAGGTTGTGGTTGCTGATCTTCAAGAAAAACCCAAACAAGGTAAATATCACGACCAAGATGTGGTGACTCCCACGGCTGTTGAGGTGGAAAATTTGGGTGGGCAAGGTTTGTTTGTGCAAACCGATATGTTGGATGATGATGCCGTGAAACATCTTATTGGTCAAACGGTTGCACACTTTGGTGGGTTGGATATTTTGGTCAACAATGCAGGTATTCATATTCCGGGTGGGATAGAAACGCTCTCGATAGACAGTTACGACAAGGTGATTGGTGTGAACCTGCGCGCGTTGTTTGTGGCTACAAAGTTTGCAATGCCACATTTAAAGAAGGCAACGGGGCGGGTGATTCATATTTCATCTGTGCAAGCGTTTGGTGGTGGTGGTGGGCCGGCTTATGCATCTGCCAAAGCAGGCATTATCAACTTAACACGTGATACGGCAATCGAATTGGCTCCGTTTGGTGCAACGGTAAATGCGATTTGTCCAGGATATATTGAAACGCCCATGCAAGATTATAGCTCTGTGGAAGATATTGAAATGAGCCGACAAAAAACGCCTTTGCCACGATTGGGGTTGCCAAAGGATGTGGGGCGTGCCGCAGTGTTTTTTGCTTCCGATGATGCGGAGTGGGTAACAGGAACGGCATTGCCAGTAGATGGGGGTTGGTTGGCTCCCATTTTTTAAGAACGATAAATCGAGTCTTTGGATGGGGGTTTATATTACTTGGCAAATGATTGTGTTTACGAAAAACATATTTATTTTTTTTAGAGACTCTAAAAAAATAGATGTTTTGTGATAGTGTGAGGTTTTTTTAGAATTTATTGAACGCCATTTTTGAACGGTCAGTATAGATAGGTGTTGATAATGGTTTCAATGCGACCGCTTTCTTCTAATTCTTTGAGGGCCAAATTGATGGTGTGCAAATGTGGGCTGTTAATAGGCAACGCAAACCCATAGTCTTCGGTGGCTAGGGTAAGATTTGAAATTCTAAAGGTGAGTTCTGGGTTTTTTTTGAGGTGATAACTCAATAGCGGTTTGCCAAAAGCAACGGCTTCTACTTGGCCTGCTTTGAGCAAGTTGACGGCTTCGTCAAGGCTGTTGGTTTGGGTGAGGCGTGCACGTTGATTTGCGGCGTGTTGGGCACTGGTTGTGCCAGAGACAACAGCAATGCGTCTGTCGCGAAGGTCTTCGAGGCTGGTAAATGCTTCTGAGCCTTGTTCTGAAAGGGTAACTGTAAAGGCAGAGGCCAACCCTGCAATGAGCGACGAAACAATGATCATGCTGACCACCATCCAGGTGCCGGCAACAATGCGCCCTGCTGTGGTAAGAGGGGCGCGATCTCCATAACCAACGGTGGTGAGGGTAACCAGTGCAAACCACATGCCATTTCCCACACCCGATAAATAATCGGGTGGGAATTGGGATGGATTGGCTTTGCGCTCCACAAACCAAACGATGTTCCCCACAACAAAGAGGATCATGAGCAATAGGGCAATGGAGGTGAAAACTGCCATGCTCAAGAATGGACGTATTTGATCCCAAAGTGTTTTTTGTGCGGGGGGGATGAGTAGACCGATGTCCGACTGGTAATATGGAAGGGTGAAGGACACACTTTGCAACCGTTCGGCTGTAATGCTAATGGGGCCAATGGCCACATCAAGCTCATTTTGTGCAATGGTGTGCAAGGTTTGGTTCACATTTTGGGCAGGCTCGTAAGTAAATGCCAGTTGTGTTTTTTCTGAAATAGCCTGCCAAATATCTGGGCAAATACCTTTGTTTTCGGTTTGCCCAAAGGGTGGGTAGTGAACGCTACCCACCCGCAACGGTTGTGCATGAATATGACTTGTTATAAAAATGAGCAAAATGAGTGGGAATATGCGACGGTTACGACGCATGAATGCCTCCTGTTTTTACCAGTTTGTAAACGACCCATCTTCACGACGCAACCGTGGGCCGTGTTCCCATTTGAAGGGATGATCTTCAATGGCCTCTTCGTTAAATTCTATGCCCAACCCAGGGCGGTCGGGTGCAAGCATATAACCGCTTTCGTAGGGAACTTGAACGGGAAAGAGGTCTTCCATAAAGGGTTCACCCACACGACCTGCTTCTTGAACGGCAAAATTGTCGGTGGCAATATCAAGGTGCAAACACGCCGCCGCAGATGCAGGGCCAAGGGGGTTGTGAGGTACGATTTTGATATAATGTGTTTCGCACCAGTTGGCCACTTTTCGGGCCTCCGTTAAACCACCCACAATGCAAAGGTCAATACGAGCATAGTCTGTGAGTTCTTCTTCTATGATTTGGCGAAACTCCCACTTGGTGGCGTAGTGCTCGCCAATGGCCAGCGGACAAGCCACATGGTGGCGCACGAGGCGATACGATTGCGGGTTTTCGCAACGCAGAGGGTCTTCAATGAAGAAGGGGTCGTATTGTTCGAGTTTACGCCCCAAGCGAATGGTATCGGGTGGGTCGAGGCGTGTGTGTACGTCGATACAAATTTCAATGTCAGGGCCAACAGCTTCTCGCACAGCAGCAAAGTGGGCAACAGCATCTCTTACAGCAACAGAAGGCTCTAAAACGCCATCGCGATCCGTGACCCCCAAACGTAAATATTTCCAACCTTGTTCAACGAGTTTCTTGCTGTTTTCGGCTGTTATGTCAGGTGTTTTGCCTCCCACACCTTTGTAACATACGGCCTTATCACGCATTTTACCACCCAAGAGCATGTAAACGGGTTGGTTGAGAGCTTTGCCCTTAATGTCCCACAGGGCAATGTCTATGGCACTTTGGGCGGCCATGTTGATGCGGCCTCCAGGAAAGAAGTCTCCTCGGAAAAGGATTTGCCACAATTTTTCAATGTTGAGAGGGTCTTGACCAATCAGATCCGATTCCATGTGTTTAATCGCACCAATACCCGCCTGTTCTTTCCAAGTAATACCAAATTCACCAATGCCATAAATGCCAGCGTCGGTTTCTACTTTAACAAAGAGGTAATTGCGCGAACCGTAGAATACGGGGATGGGACGAACGGCTGTGATTTTCATAAGCAAGTCCTTTAGCGATAGGGTGAAACGGCAAATGGCAAA
>JAYODI010000063.1:0-3346 GCA_038279365.1 Candidatus Latescibacterota bacterium
TGTTTGCCTGCGGTGCGAAAAATGATGTGAGAGCCGGGTTGTCCTACGCGCGTGATTTCATGCCATAATTCTGTTATTGCACGAGGTGGCATCCAGTCTTGTGCGTCGAGTAGAACAAATTTGTTAAAGGTGTTTTTGGTTTGTGTTTTGAGATATGCGGTTAGAGATGTGAGGTGTGTTTCTACCTTGTTTGTGTTTTGGCGCAATGTATCATAATGGGTGTCACGCAAGTAGTCTGGAATGGCTTGTCTTTTTTCGGTGTCATAACACCGCCCAAAAGCTTGCCAAGCAAAGTAGTTGTCGTGCAAGGGAAATCCGCAGATCAATTTTTGCAAGCGCTTTTGGAACAGTGTAAACAATTGCCCTTCAGATTCATTGTGCAAGACTTGGTGTTGGCGCGGTGGAATGCCCAAGCTAAAAACGGTGATGGCACGTTTGGACAACCATTGTACAAATTGTTGGTTGAAGAAGGGGGCTATTTCTGTTTTGAAAAAGGCTTCTTGGTCGGCCATGGTTTGGGCTTGCAAAAGTTTTTTTGGATTTCCACCCATCATTTTTGAAAGGCCGTGGAGACTGCGCAAAAACAATCCCAATTTGGTTTGGTTGTAGAGTCCTTTTTCAAAATATTGAATGCGCTTTTGATGGGTATAATGGCGTGTTTCCCAAAAACGGCGTGTATTTGCATCGAGCTGGTGACAAATGTGTTTTTGATAGGTTTGTATGTTGTGATGGCCTTGGGCCACACCGAAGAATTGAAAAAAGTCTTCATGGTGATTGAGCGTTTTTAATGCCGCGAGTTTGAGCCGTGTTAATGAGAGATGGGCTTCGTTTAAGTCGAGCGCGACGATTTTTTGTGGTTTGTGTGTGAGATAATTTAAGACGTTGCACCCACCCGATGAGATGGTGAGGATGCGGCTGTTGTGATCGAGCTCTAATGCGGTGGCATCAATGCGTGGGTCTTCCCAAATTTGGTTGTAAACAAACCCTTTGAACCAGAGGGTAAAGAGGCGTTCCAAAATACCTATTTTGGTGGTGGTGCGATGGTGATGAACGGCTTCTTTGAGCAGTGTGCCCGTAAGGGTGGCCATGATATGTGGCTTTCGGCAAGATGCAGGATAATTAGATTTGAAAAGAGACGGCAAGACAAGTGAAAATGGAAGACGTCTTATTTTACGGTTGTCATGTTACAATGGGGTTGCAATTTGGTGATGTTTGTGTGAAGAAATCATTGTAATATTTAGGTTTTTGGTGATTTTGGACAAGTTTGGATTTGATGTGCAGAAAATGGGATTGTCTGTTGTGTGTGACAAATGGATTCAATGTGGCGTGGAAGATGAAAAAGAGGGTTGGATCTTAATATGGATTTTGGGTGCCAACAGCTTGTGTGATGGATGAAAAGCCGTCGCGTTTGAGGAGGTCACAAAGTCCGTTATTGATTTGGCGAACGAGGCTTGGGCCTTCGTACACAAGGCCGCTGAGAAGTTGAACGAGGGAGGCGCCGAGTTGGATTTTTTCGTAGGCGTCTTCGGCAGTGGAGACACCACCGATGCCAATGATGTGGTAGCGATCTTTGTTCATGCGTTGGTAGAGTTCTTTGATACAGGTGTTCATTTGTTCTTTAACGGGTTTGCCTGCAACGGCCCCAGGCATGGTTTGCCATGTTTGGGGCTGTGTTTTTAGGGGAACGGTTTTGCCGGGTGCAAGGTTGAAGATAAAGCCAGAGATGAAGTTGAATGCTTCGGTGGCTTCGAGCAGGGTTTCAATGTAGGGGATGCCATATATTGGAGATACTTTTAGGAAAACGGGACAGGAGATGGTTTCGGTGGCGAGGGCTTGGAGGAAACGGACGATGTGTTCTTTGTCGGCAAAAAAGTCGCGCCCCATTTCGGTGTTGGGGCAACTGAGATTGAGGGTGAGGTAATCGCCTTTGTTTTTGAGCAGGCGCACGGAGGTGAGGTAGTCTGTGAGGATGTCGTCTTCTGTGTCGGGAGGGGCGTTTATGCCGCGATTGGTTTTGACGATGTTGATGCCGAGGGGGTGTTGGTGTTGTAATGAGGTGAGGCGATGGGCGATGGTTTCGGCACCGTCGTTTTGTAAACCGTAGTGGACGATAACGGCTTGGTCTTGAGGTAAACGAAAGAGGCGTGGTTTGGGGTTGCCGTGGGAGAGGTTGGCCGAGATGGAGCCAATTTCAATGTGACCAAATCCGAGAGATTCCAAAAAGGGAATGGATTCCCCACTTTTGTCATATCCGGCAGCGAGGCCAATGGGGTTTTGAAACGTGATGCCGCATACAGTGGTTTGAAGGCGTGGATCTTGAATGTGATAGGCGTTGCTGAGTCTGTTGCAAATGAATGTGGATTTGCCGAATATGCGACCTGCTTGAATGGTTGTGTGGTGTATCCATTCGGGGTCACATTGAAAGAGGAGTGGGCGGATGAGCGATTTGTAGAGGGTCAAGGGTTTTAATAGTCCTATCTTTCACAATGGTTTTTATTATTATGCGGAATATATAAGATTGATTCTTTTTTTCAAGCTGAACGTTTTGATGAGGAGTGTGTGATGGCATTGGCTGCGTGTATTTGGGCGTTGACGTGTGAAGAGGAAATGGCGTGGAATCAGGTTTCTGAGGCAGGGTTTACGCATGTGGATATTCGGCCCAGTTGGTTACAGACGGGTGATTTACAGAAGCGCGTGCAAGATTTGGGATTGACGGTTTCTTGTATGGCGGCTTCGGCAGATATGCCAGAGGGTGCTTCTTTGACTGGGGAGGGTGCAAACGCGGGGCGTGATCATGTGTTTCGCGCATTGGAACACGGGGCAAGCTTGGGTGCCAAGGTGGCATATTTGGTGCCTGAAGGTGATGATTTGGATCGGTATGCAGAACCTCTTCCCTTGCTTGCCGATAGGGCGCAGGCATTGGGGATGAAGCTTTGTGTGGAACATTTTCCAGGAACGATTTTGCCTACCGTGCCGTTTACGTTGGATTATTTGGCAAAGATTGCGCACCCCAATTTGTATTTGGTTTTTGATATTGGCCATGCTCAAATGGCCAAGGAAAATCCGGCGGAGATGATTGCGTTGGCGGGGGATCGTTTGGGGTATGTGCATTTGGATGACAATGATGGCGTAAATGATTTGCACTTGGGGTTATATGATGGGGTGATGGTGGAAAGTGATTTGAAGGCGATGTTTGGTGCGTTGGATGATTTGGGTTATGCAAGCCAAGTAAGTTTGGAGTTGAAGTCGAATATTCCCGATCCGTTGGATGCGTTGAAACGCAGTCGGGAGATTGTGATTTCGTTGTGAAAGCGAATCAGCGCACAGGCGAAGCCTACAACGAGCG
>JAYODI010000063.1:3446-35182 GCA_038279365.1 Candidatus Latescibacterota bacterium
AGCGAATCAGCGCACAGGCGAAGCCTACAACGAGCGTAGCGAGTCATCAGCGAATCAGCGAATCGGTGTGTGGTGGTTCTAAAAGTTGGATCAATCGGTCGGGATAAATGGTGATGATGCCATCGACATCTAAGTTGATGAGTGTTTGCATGGTTTGTGGGTCGTTTACAGTCCAATAGTGAATTTTGAGATTGTGGTTTCGGGCGGCATTTAAGAAGGCGGGGTGCGTGGTGTTAAACGGCCCCAATTTTTGAGGAATTTGCAAGGCTTGGGTGTTGGGGCAATAGGCGGCACTGAGGCCGAGGCGACTGAGTGCATAAAAGGCGAGACCTTCTGTGAGTCCTGCGGAGGTGGCAATTTCGGGAAATTGTTCGCGAAAGGTTCGCAGTACGCTGCTGTCAAAACAGGCGACAAGCACATTATTTGTCATGTTGTGCTGACGAATCAGGTTGCCAAATGCGGTGGTGATATCGGGTTCGGTTTGTTTGATTTCGATGATCATGCGGGTGTTGGGCAATGTGGTGAAGACTTCGGCGAGTGTGGGAATGGTGATGTTTTTGTCACGGTAGGGATATGTTTGGCCATTGTCTTTTGTCCAGGTGTAACCTGCGTCGAGGATTTTGAGTTCTTTTAGGGTGAAGTCACGCACTTGGCCTTTGCCATTGGTGGTGCGGTCCACACCACTGTCGTGCAGGATGACCAAGACGCTGTCTTTTGTACTGCGTATATCCATTTCGAGTATGTCGATACCAAGTGCAATGGCTTGTTGGAAACCATAAATGGTGTTTTCCGGCCACAATCCATGTCCACCTCGGTGAGCAATAACTTCAACGCGGCCATTGCTTTGATCAAAAAAAGGATGGTTTTGAGCAGATTGGGTGAGATAAGTGGATATCAAAAAGATGATGACCAATGTCAGGATGAACCAAAAGGCTATTGTGCGTAATTTTTTAAACATGTTTTCTCCCAAAGACGGTTATGCACAGGGAATAAGACGCTTAAGAAAGGTATATCCGTTTCAAAATAAAGTCTTTATCAATTATTTTAGAAAGAATTTGATTTTTAAACATTAATAGAAATGTTTTAGAATAAATATTTGTTTTATTTTAATTTATGATATGAAGGGAAATAATTTATAATTTTTATTAATTCTTTTGTTTGTTTAGTATTAAATTTTTTTGATAGAAATGGGAACCTTCGTCTTCTTCGAGCGTATCACATGGCGAAGACAATACCCTGGGAGGGTTTATGATGGAGGATTTTCCAATGAAACGATTTTTGGTCTTGTTGCTTCTTGGCAGCTTGGCGTGGACTGTGCCCGTATCGGCTGATTCTATTGATTCGGTTGCCGTGCGTACTGCTGCGCAAGACTTACTTGCTGCTGCAAGTGCTGGTGATACAGCAAATCTGAACCGCTTTTTTCTTTCTGAAAACAGCGTGTTTGGGCGCGATGGTGGGCCCCGTTCAACATTTAACGCATCTTTTTTACACAATGAGTTTGAAGCAGGATTGCGTTATAAATTAAAGTGGCGCCACCTTGATGTAAAGTTGTATGGCGATACGGCAGTGACCACGGGTTATGCTGTGGGCACCGTGACGCATCCCGATGGGGCCGAAAAAACAGGTACGTGGCGTACGTCATTGGTGTGGGTGAAAAAAGATGGCGTGTGGAAAGTGGCGCACGATCATACGTCGAAGTTGTTTCCCGAACAGACAGATCATACGTCTTAGAGGGATTCTAACTGGGGATGAATATCTCCGATAATAAGGACATTTGGTGCCTCCTGTGATTGTTCACGGGAGGCACTTTATTTATGTATTGAACTTTGATTGTGGCTGGGCTATATCCATGTAGGTGATTGGTGGGATGAAAGAGATACGGGATATTGAGGTTTAAGCGTATTGGAGGTAGGTGATGCCAAGTATCAAGGTGGAAGATATTGGTTGGAAAGCTGAAAGTGATCAAGGTGTGGTTGCGGCAGGTGGTGCAGGGGCTGTTGCTGCAGGGATTGAGATTTTAGAAGCTGGAGGCAATGCGGCCGATGCAGCGGCAGGTACCATTTTGGCGTTGAATGTGACCGATCACTTTGCGTGTTCGATTGGTGGCGAAGTGCCATTGTTGATTTTTGATGCCAAGACACAAACTGTAAAAGCCTTGAGTGGCATGGGACGTGCGCCACGTTCTCAAGAGGCAATTGATTGGTATATGGAACATGGTATTCCCGGTGATGGGGATATGAAAATGGCGCCCGTGCCTTCGGTGGTGGATTTGGTTGTTACAACGCTTCAAAAATATGGTACGATGTCATTTGAGGAAATTGTGGCACCCGTGTTGGCCATTTTGGATAAAGGTGAAGAAGATTGGCATCCCAATTTGGCGGTGACGTTGCGCAAGATGGTGGAAGAGGAGCAGTTGACGGAGGGCAGTCGTGAGGAGAAGTTGCAAGCGGCAACGGATCGGTTTTATGGGCGCAACAAACACCGCAATGATATTGCCGAAGATTTGGAAGCCTTTTATATCGCCAAGGGTGGTTTTTTGCGGCGTGAAGATTTGGCAGCGCATGTGACAACGGTTGAAGATCCGGTGACAGTGGATTATAAAGGATATACGATTTGTAAATGTGGTACGTGGACACAAGGGCCGTTTTTGTGCCAAGCTTTGCGGTTGCTTGAAGGGTTTGATTTGAAGGCGATGGGGCATTTGTCTGCCGACTATATTCATGTGGTGACCGAGGCGATTAAGTTGGCTATGGCAGATCGAGATGCCTATTATGCCGATCCTGCATTTTCGGGTGTGCCTGTGGGGGCCTTGTTGTCCGATCGGTACACCAAAATGCGTCAGCCATTAATTGATATGCAAAATGCGTCATTGGATGCGCGACCCGGTGACCCGTATTTGATGAAGCCGATTAAAGAAGGGGGCGTGTTTCGCCCAGGCGTTGGGGGCACGACAACGTGTGTGGTGGCAGATCGCTGGGGCAATGTGGTGTCGGCCACACCGAGTGCCAATGTGCATCGGCCTACTGTGGATGGTGGCACAACGGGTGTGACGTATGGCAATCGGTTGCGCAGTTTGAACACAACACCGGGTCACCCCAATTGTATTGAACCGGGTAAACGTCCACGGATTACATTAACGCCCACATTGGTGCTAAAAGATGGCAAACCGATTTTGGCCATTAGTATTGCAGGGGGTGATTTACAAGATCAGGCCGCGTTGAATTTGTTGCTCGACTTTATTGAGTTTGATATTTGGCCCGAAGAAGCGGTGAATATGCCAAGGTTTGCGACGATGCACCATCAGGATTCTTTTGACCCAAATCCTGTTCGTGAGCAGACGTTTAAGCAGGTGGGTTCATTGACTGTGAATGAGGGTGTGAGCCAAGAGGTGCGGGATGAATTGACCAAACGTGGGCATACCGTGGATGTAAAAGAAGGTGCGATTGCGGTGCCAGTTATGGTTTATATTGATCAGGAGAATGGGAAATTTTATGCCGCAGGAGATCCGGCAGCAAGGCGGCATGCGGCGGGGTTGTAATAAGCAAAAAAGAAAAGGAAGAAGAGAGCCATTCTCTTCTTCCTTTTTTGTGTCTACGTCATTCAATAAATATTGGGATAAAGGAATCCCTTTTTAGAAAATGAATAGTAATTTTACGCGCGCGTGTAAAATTACTATTGGATAGGCAATTTATGTCTATGTGCAAAAAAGAAAGATTGGCATTGTTCGTGAAACCAAATGTGTTGCTGTTTTGTCTCAAGTTGTGGTTATCTCATCATCTCAATTTGAGGAGGGCATTCCCGTGATTTAGATCGACCGATTTGTTCTGCAAAGGCGCATGACGCGTTGAATGATATTTGTCACATTGTGACCAGGGCTATCGGTATGTACGAATCATGAGGTTACCGTTTTGCCCAGGAGAAATGAGACATCGCATTGCCATCTAAATCTGGATGGCTTTTTTTGTTTTGGGGAATCGTTGTTATATAAATGAATTCCTATTTTGGAGATGAAGATATGAATGGCATTATCATAAAAGAAGCAAGTATGAGAGGCGCGGATGTTTTGGGAGAACTCAAATATAGAACCTGAAAATTTTAAGATAATGTCGAATTTCACCTGAGGAGAGATTGGCTATGAGCGCTTGCCCACATTGCAACTTTGGACTTGGACAATCTGATATGAAACCCAACCGAGGTTTGATCGTCTGTCCAGAGTGCGGAGAGACATACAGCATTCCGTGGTTGCCTTTTTTTGTTATTACGGGAGGGGGTGGTTGTGGAAAAACCACAGTTGCCCAATCTTTGATTGGTCACTTGGATTCGTGTGTGATTATAGAGACTGACGACTATGGGTTGATTCGTGGTGGTTTCGATACAAACGATGATTTCTTTCACTATCTAATTTTTCTGAGCATGAAATTGTCACGAAACGGACGTCCTGTTGTACTTTGCGGATGGGTCGGCCCGAGTCAGATCTTAGCGTCATCACGCCTGAAATTTTTCTCAGCGGTTCATATTCTCGTTCTCACATGTGAAGCAGACGTGCAGACAGATCGGCTAAAGACGCGTAATCTGACACCACCGGCTGCTGAGAAGATTGAAATGGCACTTCGAGCAACACAGATTATGAAGAAAGAAGTTGAGACCTACGATAATGTGGTGGCTTTAGATACCACCCAACTCACCCAAGAACAGACTGTCGCTGAGGTAGAGCGTTGGATTTTGGAACGGCTTTAGGTCGATTTGGATGATGTTGGTGTTGGAACGACCATTCTTAATTTTAGGGTATCTGTTGATTTGCACCACGGTATTGAAGGGGGAAAACGATGACAGATATGGAACGATACTTGTTTGATATCAATGGTTTCATGGTTTTGCGCAGTGTGCTATCTCAAGATGAAGTGAAACGATTGATAGAGGCAATCCCTCGAGATGAGAAGGGTGAGATTATTCATCCACCTGATGATATCGCGTTTGAGGGGTTGTTAGGATATGATGAACCTTTATATCGCAACTTGATTGATCACCCACGTGTATTGCCATATTTAGATTATTTGCTGGCGGAAAAGCGAGGTGGAACTTATGGGCCGAAGTGGTCTGGACGGTTCTTTTTGGGTCATGAATATGGTTTGGTATATGCACCAGGCGATGAAGGGTTTGGTTTTCACAATGGGGCAACGCCCTATAATGGGTGGTTGCATTATCACACACAAGACAATCAGATTTATTGTGGCCTCACGTGTGTGGTTTGGTGTTTGACCGATTCAGAAGCGGGGCAAGGTGGTTTTGGGTGTTTGCCTGGTAGTCACAAAGCCTATTTTCCAATGCCTGAAGAAGTGACGGGTAAAAGATTTGTGCCCCAAGATGCGTATCAACCCGTGGTGAATGCAGGGGATGTGATTATTTTTACAGAAGCATTGGTGCATGGGCCGCTGCCTTGGAAGGGTGCAACACAGCGATTGGCATTGTTTTATAAATATTTGCCAGGACACATGCCGTTGTTTCATGAACGAGATAAAGCGCTTTTGGATTTGATGACCGAGGAACAGATGAAGTATTTGAAATTTTGAGGAGTATCTATGGTTCGCTTCACAGATTCACTTGAAGGTATTAAAGAAGAAGATTTGGCTGGATTTTTTCAGGGTTGGCCGAATCCACCATTTTTTAGAAAAATGAGACTCGATTTTGGAGACTGTAGCGCGCGTGTTTTTTGTTATGAATTGTTTGAACAATTAGAAAGGATACCCAAGTGGCGAATAAGCCATTTAGCGATGAGGTCATCTTATCCATTTTTCCGAAAGAGATTTTTCCGCTTTGGTTTTCTGACGTGTCGGATTTCGAAGTGGTTAAGAATCATTCTCGGATTGTTTATCGTGTTCAGGCCAATGGCGGGTGTTATTACTTGAAGATTGCACCTGAATCAAAAGCCGAAGATGGTTGGTCTCCGAATAAGGAAAAGCTTGTGTTGTCATCAGACTTTGCGCGGCATTTGTCTGATATGGGAGCACCTGTTGCGCGACCTGTTGTTTCCAAACAAGATCGTTATGTTGAAGAACATACGTTCTCAGATGTTGATATGGTGATTCAGGTTGCTGTTGAGGTGCCTGGTGTCACGGTTTCTGAAACGTGTACAGATTTGAATGTGTATCGCAGGTGTGGAATTGCTTTGGCGAAACTACATTCTGCGGCTGAGTATTTTCCTCAGGCTTCAAAATATGAGAAAGATGCTTGGGAAAATTATTGGATTGAGACGGGTCAGAAGATTCCTGAAAATCATGAGACATTGTTGGCTGAGTATAAACGAATAGATACTTGGTTGAATGATAGTTGTCCATTGCCAGGAGGCAAGGGACTCACGCACGGTGACACAAATATTTTGAACTTTATTGATGACAAAAATCGCGTGTCAATCATTGATGTGGATAATCCTGAATTTACGTGGTATGCGGTAGATATGAGCCATCCCTTTCGTCATCGGAATGAGGATATTTCACATGAAGAGCGGTTTGATCTTTGGTCGGCATTTTATTCGGGTTATTGCTCTGTGAGAGCGATTGATTTGGATTATGAGACGATTACGTGGTTGTTGCGGTTGTGGAGTTTGGATACGTATGTGATGTATATGCCTTATGGGGTGAAGAAAGAGTGGATGAAACGATTGCTTAGATTTATTGAAAACCCGAGTAAGTGGTAGGAGGGATGAAATGCGTATTTCATTACAGATAGATCCACCGTTGACAGACCAGAAATTGGCCGATATTGAGCAACTCCTGGATTGTGTTGGTGCTGTGCTGGGTCAAGTTCATAAACATTTCATTTGCCTATCATTAAAAATTACATAAATTTATGGTGATTATGTTTTTTAGATAGATCGTTCAGATCAAAGAGGCAAGAATATGAACAAGGATTATGTTGAATTTCGAGATGAAGGTTATTGGGTTACAGACACCCGAGTATCGCTCGATTCTATTGTTTATGCATTTTTAGATGGACAAACGCCAGAAAGTATTGCCCAATCTTTTTCGGTATTAACACTGGAACAAATCTATGGTGCAATTGCGTTCTACCTTGCCCATCAGTCAGAAATAGAGACATATCTTCAAGTTACGAAAACAGATTTCGAAGCGAAACGAAATGCATCAAGAGAATCTGATCCTATGTTTCATCAGAAATTTGCTGATGCGCGCAGCCGTCTTAGGGCGGTTCATGAATGAAGGTCAAGTTTCAAGCAGATGCAGACCTGAATCAAACGATTCTACAGGGAACGATACGACGAGAGTTGTCTATTGATTTTCGGACGGCATATGAGGCCGGTTTGTCGGGACTTAGTGATCCAGAGGTTTTGGCAATTGCGTCAGGGGATGGGCGAATACTTGTAACGCATGATCAAAAAACTATGCCAAGACATTTTGGCGAATTTATTATTGCTCAAACATCGCCAGGTGTTCTGGTTGTTCCCCAACATTTTTCGATTTCATCTATGATAGACGAATTGATTCTCATCTGGTCTATTACAGAAGCAAACGAGTGGATAAATAGGATCTGTTACTTGCCGTTATAGTGGACTGTTTGAGGTAGATATTTTAGTTAAGCTATTATGTTTTAAGTACAAAAAAGCACCGCTCATCTATTTCGAGCGGTGCTTTTCTTTTTGATGTTACCACGTCTACGCGCTAAGCATTTTTTCAAATGAAAGCGTATCGGAAACCGCTTTAATGACAGCGGCAATGCGGCCAATGTCGACAATGTTTTGTGCGCTGAGTTCTTGCTTGCGCATTTGTGCGGCGTGTGCATTGACACAAACGCCACAGGCATTGACCACACTGGCAGCAAGGCTCCAACCTTCAAAGAGTGCTTGGCTGACACCACCGTGGTTCATCATCACATTCATACGCAATTTGGCAGGTTGTTTTTTAACTTCTTCGTCTTTGACCAAATCGGTGAATTTGTACCACACATTGTTCATGCTCATAATGGCTGCAGCTGCTTTGACACCGTTGAGGTGGGTTTCATCGAGGTGTTCTTTGGCATCTTCCAAAATACCTTGAATCACGTCTGCATTTTTGCAAACCAACGCAGCGGTGAGTGCCGAGCCCCAAGCCATTGCAGGCTCAAGGCTTGACGTGGTGATGACGGAACCAAGGTTGAGACGCAGGTCTTTTGCATAGTCGGGAACGGCAGATCTGATGGCATCAACACCCATTATAATGTCTCCCCTCCAACAGGACGGTTGCAAGGACACAGTTCGTCTGTTTGCAAACCGTCGAGAATGCGCAGGGCTTCGGCAGGTGAACGCCCCACATTGAGGTTGTTGACGGTCACGTGTTGGATGATGCCGTGTGGGTCAACAATGAAGGTGGCACGCAAGGCCACACCCGCATTGCGTTCGCGCACACCCAAGCCGTCTATGAGACTGCCATTGGTATCGGCCAACCACATAAAGGGTGAGTCTGTAAGGTCTTTGTGCTCGCGTCGCCAAGCCAAATGGCAAAATTCATTGTCTGTGGAACCACCCAAAAGAACGGCATCGCGGTCGTCAAATTCGGAATTGAGATTGCCATATTCGACAATTTCTGTGGGGCAAACGAAGGTGAAGTCTTTGGGCCAGAAGAATAAGACTTTCCATTTGCCTTCAAATGAGTCTTGCGTGACATCTTCAAAAGCTGAGTTGCCATTTTGTTCGTGTTGTGTAAAACCGGGTTTGACACCTACAACTTGAAATTCGGGAATTTTGTCTCCAACACCTAACATTGTTGAACTCCTTCTTGTGATGAATAGGGATGAAATGTGGTGATTGCAAATCAACAAGAGAAATGCAAACGTATTCATGATCATACTTGTTTGATCATCATGCAAGTTTGTTTTTTATTGCTTCGATAAATAAGATTACCATATGATTTTCAATAAATCAAATCAATTATATTTATTGAATCATAAATAAAAACTATTAAATCTCTGCCTGTCATTTTCACTTTAAGAGACTGCGCAACATCCAGGCGGCTTTTTCGTGCACTTGCATGCGTGAAATGAGCAAGTCGGCTGTGGGTTCATCGCCCGATCCTTGGGCGATGGGAATGACTTCACGGGCGGTGCGTGCTACGGTTTCGTGGCTGCGCATCAAAATGCGGGTCATATCTGTTGCCTGTGGAACACCAGCGACATCTTCAATTTCGCTGAGTTGTGAGAATTGGCTGAAAGTGCCAGGTGCATAGTGGTCCAAAGCGCGAATGCGTTCGGCAATTTCATCAATGGCAGGTGCCAGTTCGGTATATTGCATTTCAAAAAGTTGATGCAGTGTGTGAAACATGGGGCCTTCGACATTCCAGTGAAAGTTGTGTGCTTGAACATAAAGCAGATAAGAGTCTGCTAAGACACGAGACAAGCCATTGGCAATTTTTGCACGATTTTCGGGATCAATACCTACTTCTGGGGCAAATGTTGTTGCGCTCATATGAACCTCCTTAAAACTCTCATAAGATTTTAATTGCTTACAGAGTAAAATATACCGTATATATGGTTCATCAATTAAATTGATTATATTTATAAATGTATAGATAAAAACTATTACCAGATAATGAGGCATTAACGTGAATTTAGATTATCCCAATATTACAGTGACGCAGTTGGCTTATGTTTTGGCTGTGGCAGAGCATCGGCATTTTGGTGAGGCAGCTGACGCTTGTGGTGTGACGCAGCCCACATTGAGTATGCAAATTCAAAAGCTTGAAGATATGCTCGGCGTAACGGTTTTTGATCGGTCGAAGAAACCTGTGATGGTGACCGATATGGGCAAGGAGATTGTGGCACAAGCTGCGGTGGTGGTGCAAGAAATGCGACGGATGAATGATATTGTTGCTGCAACACAAGGTGAAGTGCGTGGTGATTTTCACTTGGGTGTGATTCCCACGCTGGCACCTTATTTGTTACCGCGGTTTATCTCTCGTTTTGGCGATCAATTTCCCAATGTACGTTTGTTTGTGCGAGAAATGCAAACGGATGCGATTGCGATGCAGTTGAAGGACGGACATTTGGATGCAGGTTTACTGGCCACGCCATTGGGGCATTCGGGAATTTTAGAACGCCCCTTGTTTTATGAGCCATTTGTACTTTATACGTCTGAAAAACATCCTTTATTTAAAAAAGCCAAAATTGATGAACGTGACTTGTGTTATGAAGACATTTGGTTATTGGCAGAAGGGCATTGTCTGCGTACGCAAGTATTGAACTTGTGTGATGTGCGGTTAACTCAACCTGAAGATCGGCAAGTTCATTTTGACAGTGGAAGCTTGGAGACTGTGATGCTGATGATAGAAAACGGGCGGGGGTACACACTGATCCCCTATCTGGCGGCTGAACAGATAGGGGATGCAAAGCGCAAAGCGATGTTGAAACCTTTTAAAGGCTCACCACCCCTTCGAGAGATTAGCTTGGTGTATCATCGTGCGTTTTTGAAGCGTGCAATTGTTGAGGCTTTGGAAAAAGTAATTTGTGGATCAATTCCCAAAACACTGTTGGTCAAACCCAAAACCGATACACAAGTTCAGCCGATTTATACATAGGCATTGAGCCAATCGATCATGCGTTGGAGGTATTCTTCGCGAAAAGTGGGATGTGCATTTTTGCGAAAGCCATGTGCACCATTTGGAAAGCGTACAAATTCGACTGTTTTGCCTTGGCGTTTGAGTGCAACAAAGAACTGTTCACTTTGCTCAATGGGACAACGATAATCGGTTTCTCCGTGCATAAGTAAAACGGGCGTTTGTACTTGGGTGGCATAGGTGAGGGGTGAATGTTTGAGTAAGATGTCGATGTCGCCTACGGAAGAACCGCCCCACTGGTTTTCACCAAAGGAAACACCAATGTCGGAGGTGCCATACATGCTGTGTAAATTGATACATGGTGCGCCCACAACGGCGGCTTTGAAGCGGTGGTCGTGACCAACGATCCAACTGCTCATAAAGCCGCCGTAACTGTATCCGTGAACACCCAAGCGATGGGCATCCACATAAGGGCGTTTACACATTTCATCTACGGCGGCCATCAGATCGAGAAAGTCTTCGCCGCCCCAGTCGCAAAGTACGGCTTTGAGAAAGTCTGGGCCATAGGATGATGAACCTCTTGGATTAACGGCAAGGACGATGTAGCCTGCACCCGCCAGTACTTGATGGGTGATGTCAAATGAATCGGAGAAACGCCCGTTGGGTCCCCCGTGTATTTCGAGCACGAGGGGGTATTTTTTTGTTTCGTTAAAATTGGGTGGATAGAAGACACGGGCTTGGATGGGCAGATCGTTTCGGGTAAAGGTGAACTTCTCAAGTTTGGCAGGGGGATGTGTTGACAGAAAATCTTCATTGAAGTGGGTGAGTTTTATCGGCGATCCGTGCTTAAGGTTCATTGCATAAAGTGCACTGGGCGATGTGGGAGAATTGGTTTGGATGACGACTTGTGGATCCCGCATGGTAAACCCTGTAAACGTTTGTCCACCTCCTGTAATCGGCGTTGCTTCTCCGCCAGCAACAGGGACCCGATAAAGCGTGGATTCGCCAGCTTGATCGCCAATGACAACAATGTGGTTATCTGCTGTCCACGATTTTCTTCTGAGAGAAACAACTGTAAATGTACCATCTGTGAGTTGTTTTTCGGGTTTGTCTGGTGAAAGCACATAAAGCCAAGACATACGTGGGTCCCAAACGTCTGCGTCGTGTGACCCAATGGCTGCCAATTGGGTGCTGTCGGGTGACCAGGTGAGCACATCTACCCGACTTAAATTGGCAGACCAGCACACAGATGGCCCCCCTTTTGGCGAAATGACATGGGCTTCAGATCGTCGGTTAAAGTCGCGATCATTCACGGCATTGGTAATAAATGCAATGTATTTGCCATCGGGTGACCAGATGGGTGCGCGATGATCACCTTCTTCGTGGGTGATCTGTGTGGCTTCACCTGTATCGAGGCTGATGACAAAAAGTTGGAGAAATGAATTGCCCAACCAGCCTTCTTCATCTCCACGATATCGGATGCGTTGTATCACTTGCGATTGGGGTATGTTGCTTGGGTTATTTGTTTGGCTGGGGTCTATGCGTGAGGCAATGACAAAATGCTGATTGTCAGGGGCCCAAGAGAACTCGTGGATGCCTGTTTCGAGAAACGTACACTGTTTGGCTTCGCCCCCAGAAGTGGACAGGAGATAGATCTGCTTTTTGCCCTTTTCATCTGGGCGCAAAAAAGCAATGTTTTCACCATTGGGTGCATATTTGGGTTGTCCGTCTTTTTCGCCCTGTGTAAAAACTTCGGGTATGCCATTGGGTAAGGTTTGGCACATAATTTGAGAAACAGATTTGTTCTTGTCTGTGTCTATGGTTGTGCGCACAAAAACCAGGGAAGACCCGTCTGGTGAGATGTGCGGCGTTGAAACGTCAATGAGTGTATTGACATGTTTGGGTAAAATGGATGATGGCATGGAGGCTCCAATATTTGTTTATGAGAAGTATGAATCAAGTTTATGTGGAATTTTGAACGCTATGTTCACGTATTGATTTGAGGTTTAAGAGAGTTATTTTAAGAAGTTGCTTTTTTATAACCGGTTATAGAACATTTGAAACATGGCACATCTATTGCGATATCAAAGCAAAATATTAACTTGAATAATATAACTTATAGGTTATATTCGTTATGGATATCCAATTTTATTATACACGTTTCGGAAATTCTCCTGTTGAGAAATTGATTTTGGCGATGCCGAGCGTGGTTCGAGAAGATGTATTTTTGACACTTGACCGTTTGGCTCGTGGAGAAAATTTAACGATGCCTCTCAGCAGGCCCTTATTTGATATCGCTTTGGGTTTGCATGAATTGCGATTTCGGCATGAACCAAATATTTATCGGGTATTTTATTATATCAAACGAGGTGATGCAATTTATATCGTTCATGCCATTCAAAAAAAGACTCAGCAAATCGCTTTGAAAGATAGAAGACTCATTTTGAAAAGACTCAAGGAGATTTTGTGATGCCTTGGCAAAAGGTTAACTTGGAATCTTGGGCACAGGAAACAGGTGTTGATCTTCCTGAATTGCGCCAAAAAAATCAGTTGATTGAAGAGATCGTCAATGCGCGTAAAGCATTGAAGCTGACACAAGTTCAATTGGCTAAGCTTGTGGGGGTGTCACAGCCGCGTATTGCCCAAATAGAAAATCGCACGCGTATTGGTTCTATTACATTTGATGTCTTGTTTCAGATTTTAGGTCATTTGGGATTTGCGTTTGATATTCGCATGCGCAAAGTAAAAGAACCTGATTTGTCGGTGGCAAGATAATCCATAAAGAATCCCCGACAATTGTTCTGACGGGGATTCTTTATGATATGAAAGCTGTTTATATTTGCCAATGTTAAAAGCACTCACCATGTGAGTGCTTTTTTGTTTTGTTAGGATATATCGTGTGACAATGAGTAGGGCAGTTTATCCTTTGACCAATTGGGATTGTGGGGCGTGTTGGTCATGGTGAAAGACAATGTGCCGCCATTTGTGATGTCTTCTTGGGTGATGTCGGCGCGGTTTAGATCTTGGTTGTTGAGTTGAATGTTTTTTGCATAAACATTTTCGATACTGTTTTCGGGTGCGTTGATGGTGAGGGTTTTATCGTTTGAGAGAAAGAGGGTCGCACTTTTGAAAAGCGGGCTACCGAGAATGTAAGACGGATGTCCGGGACAGAAGGGATAAAATCCGAGCGCATTGAAGATGTACCACGCAGACATTTCGCCATTGTCTTCGTCGCCTGCAAAACCGTCGGGGTCGGAGGAGTAGAGTTCGTTGAGCACACGGCGCACCCAATATTGGGTTTTGGAAGGTTTTCCGGCACACGTATAGAGATAGAGAACGTGGTGAACAGGCTGGTTAGAGTGGGCATATTGGCCAAAGTCTACGGCGGCCATTTCGGTCATTTCGTGGATTTCGGTGGGGTAAGTGCCCACGTCAAATGAGGGTGGGAGCGACATCATTTTGTCTAACTTTTGAACCGTTTTTTCAGGGCCGCCAAAGAGGTCGATAAGGCCATCGGGGTCGTGCGGTACAGCCCAACCACATTGCCAAGCAGAGCCTTCAATAAAAGCGCCGCCCCAAGCAAATTCGTTGAAGGGTGTTTCCCAGGAACCATCGGTATTTCGTCCACGCATAAAATCGACATTGGGGTCGAATGTGTTGCGATAATAAAATGCGCGTTTGATGAAACGTTCGTAATCGTCTTGTTTGCCGAGGGCTTTGGCGACTTGAGCGACACAGTAGTCGTTGTAGGCAAAATCTTGGGTGCGCGATGCGGCGTGGTCAACGCGGTCGGCGGGGACGTAGCCGAGTTGGTCAAATTCCATAATGCCTCGCCGGCCATAATGCCCGGCTTCGTCACCGACTTCAGTGGCATTTTTTCGCATGGCTTGGTAAGCCGATTCGATGTCGAAGTTGCGAATGCCTTTGAAATAGGCATCGGCAAAAACGGCATCGAGGTGGGTGCCAATCATACAGTTGCGATACCCTGGGCTTGCCCATTTGGGTGTCCAACCGCCTTCTATGCTGGCGTTGGTCCAGCCTTGCATGATGGTGGTTAGATGCTCGGGATAAAGAATGGAGAGAAGCGAGTAGACGGTTCGATGGGTGTCCCAAAAACCATTGTCGGTGACCAATGGGCCTGAGTGAATTTGGCCATCGTAGGGGCTAAAATGGATTTGGTTGTTGTGTTGATCGTATTCGTGCCAAAAACGAGGGAACAGAACTGAGCGATAGAGGCAGGTGTAGAAAGTTTTGTTTTGTGTTTCGGTGGCGTCTTCGATGTGAACTCGGTTGAGCATGTCTTGCCATAGGCGTTCGGTTTCAAGGCGAATGACGTCAAAAGGACGGTTGCCGAGTTCATTTTCTAAGTTTTGTTTGGCTTGTTCTATGCTGATGAAGGAGGTGCCGATGCGCATGTTGACGGTTTTGTTATCGAGTTCGACATAACCGCCCACACGGTTACCCGTGCGTTCTGATTCGCCTTCGTATGTGTTTTTACTTTGGAATGTGCCGTGATTTGTGATTGCGCGGTCGAATGTGGCGTAGAAATAACAGGCAAATCCTTCGGGCACGCCGCCACTGTTGGCGCGGGTGTATCCGGTAAGGGTTTGTTGGTTGGGGTGGATGTGAATATGAGATTCCCCTTCGAAAGTGTCGAGAATGACACGTGGTATTTGGTTGGGTGGGAAGGAGAAACGAAAAATGGCACAGCGTTCGGTGGGCGTCATTTCGAGGGTGGTTTGATAACGTCCCAAATAGGTTCTGAAGTAATTGGGGTGGATTTCGGTTTGGTCACGACGAAAGACGGAGGCACGCCGACCGTCGCTGGTAAAGAGGCGACCTGATTGGGGCATGATGGTGAAGTGACCATAGTCGCCAATCCAAGGGCTGGGCTGGCGGGTGGCACGCATGCCTTCAAATTGGCGGGCATCTGGGTGGTAAAAACGGCGGCTTTCTTCGGTTTGTGGTGCCCAAGATGTCATGGCAAAAGGTCGGGTAACCAAAGGCAAGGTGTTGCCACTTGAAAAGCGGTGAACAGATGCGGTACCTTGCTCGGGGTTGATAAATTTGATTAAATCGCGCTTAATCATTCAAAAACCTCTTAAAAATAGGGGTAAAAGTAAAAACATCTATTGACAAGATATGTGAATTCGTGTACATACTGCCATGTAATTCTCACCCCACCTGCCCTTGGGTGGTTTTAGAAAAGAGATTAGGGTATGTTGAATATTCTTTTCTATTTTGCTTTTTCCAGCTTTAGGCTGGGGAGGGTTGTAGGCGTGGCAGAACACAAGCATATTTATGAACGGGCAGTTTATTATGACATCGTTTTTAACCGAGATGTAAGTCGCGATGTGGCATTTATGAAAGCGGCATTTTTGAAGTATGCCAACCGCGATCTTCAGTCGGTTATCGACATCGCCTGTGGACCGGGTTATCATGCGCGTGCATTTGCAACACAAGGGATACGCGCCGTGGGCTTGGATTTGCGCCCTGAGATGGTGGCTTATGGTCAAAGTCTTGTGGGTGATAACCCCAACATGAGTTGGATTTCTGCGGATATGCGCAATTTTAAGTTGGATGCGCCCGTTGATTTGGCGCTGTGTATGTATGACAGCATTGATGCATTGGTCACCAATGCCGATATGATTGCCCATTTTCAAGCGGTGGCAAACAATTTGACGCCTAAAGGGCTTTATATTATTGAGTGCATCCATCCACGCGATTGTTCGCCGTATCATTATGGCATTCACAAGTATCGTGGGCGTCGCAATGGCACGGCTGTAGAAGTGCATTTGGGTGTTAATCGCCCTATCTTTCACCCTGTAACATGTGTGGGTGAGGTCGAGTTTGAAATGCGCGTGCGTGAAAATGGCCAAGTGCAAACCATTCGTGAACGCTCACAAGAGCGGTTGTATAATGCTCGCGAAATTGAGTTGTTGGCTGGCGACTCAGATGCCTTAGAAGTGGTCGATTGGTTGGGCGACCTTGACTTAAACCAGCCTTTGGATAATTCGGCGCAGTCGGTGAGCATGGTTGCCATTTTGCAAAAAAAATCTATATAACTTGATTTTTGAATTATGATTGATGTGTTGTTAAGAGCCCTCTTGTTTTGCTCAGGAGGGCTCTTGTGTTTTGTTGTGTCTATTTATGCAAGGAGTTCGGCTTGTTCTAAGGCTGAACGAATGGCTTCTTTTTGTTCTGTGGCTGTGGGTGGCATGGGGGGGCGAGGGAGGCCCCCGTTTCGACCTTGGAGGTGCATGGCATATTTGGTGTTGGCCGGAAGGTTATCGGCAAAAATGGCGTTCCAAATGGGGAGGAGTTTTTTGTGCAGGTCGAGAGCGGTTTGATGATCGCCTGCGTGATAGGCATTCCATTGGGCCACACAAAGCGTGGGTGCGGCGGTGAGGATGGCGGCAATAGAACCGTGGGCACCGAGGGCATAAGACGGATACAGGAGGGCATCAACAGCCGTCATGATGCGGGCGCGGTCACCGGCCATGAGGAGGAGGTCGGCCAAGAGTTTCATGTCACCCGCACTTTGTTTGACGCCCACGACGCCTTCTACAGAGTCGATGATGCGGGTGAGGAGTTGGGGTGAGAGGTAGGTCCAAGGAACGACGTTGTAAATCATGACTGGTAAGCCTGTGCCTTCGCAGAGCGCTTCAAAGTGACGCACCATGGCGTCGTCGTTGGGACGAAAGAGGTAGTGAACAGGGGTGACTTGAAGGGCGACAGGGCCGAGGTCGGCAACGGCTTTGCCGCGTTCGATGGCCGATTGGGTGCTGTCTGTAATGATGCCCGTGATGATGGGAATGCGGCCTTTGGCTTCTTCTATGGCCCACTTGGTAAGGGTGTAGACTTCGTTGTCTGTAAGGGTATGTCCTTCGCCTGTGCTGCCTGTAACAGCAAGGCCGTGTACGTGTGCGGTTTCGATGAGGTAGTTGACTTCGTTGCGAAATGCGCTTTCGTCGATGGTGTTGTTTTCTTTGAAGGGTGTGACCATTGGGGGGACGATGCCATAGATTTGTTGCATGAGAACCTCTTTAGAAAGCTGTCGCAGGTCACAAGTCGAAAAACCGCAGGTCAAAGGCAAAAAACAGTTTATTGGTTTCGGGTTTTGGGCTTGTGACCTTTGGGCCTGAGACCTGAGACTGATTTTTATGAATATATATTTACAAAAATAAACAGCAAGCATGTGTTGAAGTGATTGCACTTCGGTTTGGGAGGTGTTATCTTCGGTTTTATAAAATATAACTTGTGATGGTATCATTTTCATTTTATAAGCACATTGGAATTGAATATGGCAAACAGACCTAAACTGGCAGGTATTGTAACGGAGTACCGAAAATTTTCACATGGACAACATATTTGTGATCGGTTTTTAGAAGGATATGGTTGGCAAGGGAGGCATCACAAACCCGATATGGATTTGGTGTCTTTGTATGTGGATCAACGGCCTGAAGGTGATTTAAGCCGAGATCGGGCAGAGCGGTTTCCGCATATGACCATCTATCAAACCGTGGCAGATGCGCTGTTGTGTGGAACGGATACATTGGCGGTGGATGGGGTGTTGTTGGTGGGGGAGCATGGGAAGTATGATACCAATGAAAAAGGGCAGAGGTTGTATCCGCGGTATGAGCTGTTTAAGCAGATTGTGGCGGTTTTTAAGTTGACGGGAAAGACCTGTCCTATTTTTAATGACAAACATTTGTCGTGGAATTGGGATTGGGCCAAAGAGATGTACGATATTTCGCAGGAGATGGGGTTTGCGTTTATGGCAGGGTCGTCTTTGCCGGTGACGTATCGCACGCCTGCAATTGATTTTCCTTATGGAGAAGATGTAAGCGAGGCGGTTTGTGTGGCGTATGGTGGGGTGGATTCGTATGATTTTCATGCATTGGAGACGTTGCAATGTATGGTGGAGCGGCGCAAAGGGGGAGAGTCGGGGGTGGTGTGGTTGGAGGCGTATCGGGGAGATCGGTTTTGGGAGGCGCATGGGCAGGGGGTTTGGCCTCGGGATTTGTTTGAGGCAGCGCTTTGTCGGAGCCATACATTGAAGCCTGCTCGGGCGGGTTTTAATCATATTTTTCCGACGATTGATGAGTTGAAGCAGTTGGTGGAAGATCCGGTGGCGTATCAATATGGGCATGCCGATGGGTTGGTGTGTACGATGTTTTTGATGCGGGGGTTGGTGGAAGATTTTAATTTTGCTGCACGTATGGGCGATGGGCGTGTTTTGTCAACGCAGATGTATTTGCCGATGCCACCTGCACGCACGACGTTGGCAAACTTTTTTTCGCCACAGGCTTATCATATTGAGCAGATGATTTTGAATGGGAAAGCGAGTTATCCGGTGGAGCGGACGTTGTTGACAACGGGGTTGGTGGCGGTGGCGGTGGATAGTTTGCACCAAGAGCAGAAGCGATTGGAGACGCCACATTTGGATATTCGGTATGTTGCGCCGGAGGGGTCTACTTTTTGGAGGGATTGAGGAGGTAAGTGATAGACAAACTTCAAAAACAAAGTTTATGGAAATTGTTTAAATAAACCGGCAATGATTTGATAGTGTTTTTGATTCTTAGTCCGAAGGACTTTTCTATCGTAGTGCAGGAAACGCAAGTTCAGCGAAGCTCATTCATTCCTGCGCGAAGGTGATGTGGTTCCCGAAGTAATTTTTCAATCTCCATTTACTTTGTTTGCTTTCGGCGACTTACTTTTTTTCAACAGCTAAAAAAAGTAAGCAAGAGGATGCGAGTAATTTGAGCATCCGAAGAGCCGCCCCTCAAGTGCCGGGGGGGCTGATGTGTTTCGTCGCTTCGCTCCTCATGCTAAACAAGGGCACTTCGTGCCATTTCTGGCAAGCCAGAAAACCACCCGCTTCGCGTGTGCTTGTTTGGTCCGCAAATCTCTTTTGTGGGTACAACAGATAAAATAGCCTACGAGATCAGGAAGTTTTAAGGAAGAAAGAGCTGGACGGAAGGGTGCGGAAAATCATGATCGGTTGGGGTGATGGGGTTTGGTGATGGGGTTTTTAAACTTTTTTATTGAAAGACATGTTATGTCCATTAAGAGAATTGCGGTTGTGACGACGATTTATCGGTACCTTTCGCATGCGCAGCATTTTGTGGATCGGTTTTTGGTGGGGTATCCGTATGAGGGGCAGTGGGTTCGGCCTAATGCGAAGGTGGTGTCTTTGTATGTGGATCAGCACCCGGATAATGATCAGAGTGTGGATCGGGCGCGGGAGTTTGGGTTTGGGGTGTATGGAACGATTGCTGAGGCGTTGCGGTGTGGGGGAGATGAATTGGCGGTGGATGCGGTGTTGATTATTGGGGAGCATGGGGAGTATCCAAGCAATGAGAAGGGGCAGAAGTTGTATCCGCGGTATGAATTTTTTAAGGCGTGTGTAGAGGTGTTTGAGAAGGATGGGCGGGCGGTGCCAGTTTATAATGACAAACATTTGTCCTATAGTTTTGAGAAGGGGCAGGAGATGTTGGCCGATGCGAAGCGGTTGGGTTTTCCGGTGTTGGCGGGTTCGTCTTTGCCGGTAACGTGGCGGTTGCCTGATTTGGAGTTGCCGTGGGGATGTGAGATAGATGATGCGTTGATGATTGGGTGGGGTGGGTCTGATGCGATGGATTATCATGTTTTGGAAGCGATGCAGTGTATGGTGGAGCGGCGCAAGGGTGGGGAGACGGGGATTCAGGCGGTGCAGATGGTGGTGGGAGAGGCTGTTTGGGAAGATGAGCGGTGGTCAAGGCGGTTGATGGAGGCGGCTTTGTCGCGGGGAGATTCGCCATTGGGATTGACGGAAGAAGATGCACGTACGCAGGATTTGTTGGGCAGTGGGGAATTGCAACGTTTGGCAGAAAAGCCTGCTTTATATGTGATTGAATATCGTGATGGTTTGCGTGCAACGATGTTGATGTTGAATGGGGCGATGAAGGATTATTGTTTTGCGGCACAATTAAAAGGTGCGGCGGAGCCTGTTTCGACACAGTTTTTTGTGACGCCCATTCCCAATGTGGATTATTCGGCGTGTTTGGTGCATAAAATTGATGAGATGTTTCAAACGGGTGTGGCGCCTTTTCCGGCTGAAAGGACGCTGATTGTGAGTGGGATGTTGGAAAGTTGTTTGGATTCTAAGATACAAGGTGGTGTGCGTTTGGAAACCCCACATTTGGATGTGGCGTATCAGGCACCCAAAATGTCACATCATGGCCGATCTTAAAAGATGGATTGTGGGGGTTGTATCTTCTTTTAGGTCTTGACACAACGTTCGCTTTCAAACATACTTATAGCCAACCCTAGCCAACCCTTTTGCTCTTTAAGTGATTATGCCCAGAATTTTACTTGTAGATGACGATCCTGCATTGCGTTTGTTTGTTGAAGCAACGCTCACAAAAGAAGGTCATGAAGTCGATCTATTGCCTGATGCAGATGATATTTTGGCACAATTAGATGCTTTGTCACCTGATTTGCTGATTCTCGATTTGACTTTGCCTCATATATCGGGTTATGATGTTTTAAAGAATGTGCGCAAAGAATCGCGATTTGATATTATTCCTATTGTGTTGTTTTCTGCGCAAGACGATACCAAGGCAAAGATTAAAGGGCTCGATTTGGGTGCTGTGGACTATTTGGTGAAGCCGATTCCTTCCGATGAATTGGCGGCACGTGTTCGGGCATTGATTCGACAAAAGAAACGCCAAGATGAATTGTTGGCTGAATATAAACGTTTGTCGGAGTTGTCGTTAACAGATCCACTTACGGGCGCTTATAATCGGCGGGCACTCAATACGTTTTTGCGTTCGCGGTTGGCTGAGGCCTCTCGGCATAAAACGCCATTTTCATGTGTGATGTTTGATTTGGATCATTTTAAGCTGGTCAATGATACGCACGGACATGATACAGGCGATTTGGTTTTGCGAGAAGTGGCGGCTTTGACCATTGCGTTGTTTCGCCAAGAGGACGCTTTGGTTCGTTTTGGAGGTGAAGAATTTTTGGCCATTTTGCAACATACAACCAAGGAAGGTGCGCGCACGTTTTCTGAGCGTTTGCGTTCTGAAATTGCAGGGCGTACGTTTAATGAAGATAAGTTTCCTTTGGAGATTACATTAAGTGCAGGGGTAGCGAGTTTTCCTGAAGATGGTGGTTTTGATGACCCGCATGAAATGATTACGTTGGCTGATCGTCGGTTGTATGTTGCCAAAGGAAGTGGACGTAATCGGGTGGTGTTTGAAGGATAATTAAGTCACAGGTCTCAGGTCAAAAGGCTTTTTGATTCTGACTTGAGACTTGCGACAATTTTATAATTATTTATAGGTCTCTATCGCTTTGTTGATGTGCGGTTAGGGGCCTTTGGTTTTTGTGTCTGTTTTGTAATAAAGTTTGAGGCCTATGTTTCAGTTTTCTGCCAATGATTTTCTTGCTTGTAATGGCACACGCCAAGGTGCAACGCATTTGCACCAACGCATGAAGGTGTTGTGTGATGCATTGACCCCTCGCTTGACGGAGTTGTTTTCTGATCTTGTTCCCGTTGTATCTCCCATTTATACGACATTAGATTATAAGCCCAATCAAAACCGACCACGCGATCATGCCTGTTTGTATTTTGTAGATCGCAAACTGAAGAAGAGCGCGTTTCCTCGGTTGCCTCAGCTTGGGGTTTATGTGCATCAAAATGCTTTGGCCATTGGGTTTTATTCGGGGTGGTGGTCTCAGGACGCCATGCAAAAGGCAATTGCAGATCGGAAGGCTTTTCGTGGGTTGGTGCCCCGAAAGGGCTATCGGTGTTTGGCAGGCGATGTGATTGTGGCTTCTCCTGATGGCTCGGTGATGTGGTCTCCTGCCAAGTTAGATGGTGTGGATCGGTCGTTGTTTGTTGGGCAAATTTATGCGGTGGATGATGACGTTGTTTTGTGTACAGGCATAGCAGATGTGATTGTAGATGTGTTGACAGATTTGTATCCCATGTATGCTCATTTTGTGACACAACGTCGTTTGGTGTCTGAAACGTCTGTTGAATATGTTGTAGAACCATCAGACCCGAGTATGGTGCGTGATGCCTTGGCACCTGAAGAGGCTGAGTTGGTGGTGATGCTGTATCGGTATTTGAATTTGCAGGGATTTCGCATTGCACCCGAAATGCTTTACAATGTGTATTTGTGCTTGAAGACGAAGCCGTTTATGATGTTGGCGGGGATATCAGGCACGGGCAAGAGTACGGTGATTCGGTTGATTGCTGAAGCGATCAATGGTATGGATCGGGGACGGGCATTGGGATATCAGTTGATTCCGGTGCGACCCGATTGGCATGACGTACGCGATTTGTTGGGTTTTGAAAATTTGCTGACGGGCAAGTTTCGGGTGGGTACGCTTTTGCAGGCGATGTTGGCGGCAAAAGCCGAGCCTGATCGGCCGTTTTTTGTGTGTTTGGATGAGATGAACTTGGCGCGCGTGGAACATTATTTTGCCGATTTTTTGAGTGTGTTGGAAACGGCACGGCGTGTGTCTGATGCCGAGTGGACAACAGATTTGGTTGTGTTGGCACAAGGATGTGAACAGATTGAGACCGACGGATTGGGCGAGATTGTGGCACAGATGTCGATTCCGTCTAATTTGTTTGTCGTAGGTACGGTGAATATGGATGAGACAACGTATGCGTTTAGTCCGAAGGTGTTGGACCGAGCCAATACGGTGGCATTTGACGAGGTTGATTTGGGGATTTCGGATACCTGGAGGGATGCACAAATTGATTCGGGGCAGTTGCGAGATTTGGGCATGGCGTTGTGTGATCGACCCTATCGACAGTTGGATGATATTCGTCATCGGGAAGAAGTGATGGCTTGGAATACGTCTATTGAAGCCATTAATGCGATTTTGTTGGAGGAGAACTTGCATTTTGCGTATCGCATTCGCGATGAGATGTTGCGGTATATGGCTTATGCGTTGGATTTGATAGAATCATTGCCAACGGGGGCACCGTTGTTTACGGCTCAGGATGCGTTTGATTTTCAAATTTTACAAAAGGTGTTGCCACGGCTGACTGGGGCGGGAGATGAGGCGGGTGAGGTGTTGGATGGGTTGATTGCATTTTGTGAGGGGGAGTATGTGCGTTCGGCGCAAAAGTTGGGGCGGATGAAACGGCGGTTGGAGCGGACGGGGTTTGTGAGTTTTTGGTAGGTTGCCTTCGAGCAAGGGTTTCAGTAAAAAAGAGGCTTCGGTTTTTCCGAAGCCTCTTTTTTATCAAAACTCACGTTGTGTAGATTGCCCATCGACTTCAAACCCCATAAGCCACTTCTTGGTATGGCTCACCTTTTTTGTGAGGGCTTATTTGGATTGTTACTTTTTGGTTCAGCCGTTTAAGAAACTCAAGGAGTTTATCTGTGGAAAAACGGCTAAAATGGCCATTCATTAAGTGGGATACTTCTACTTGTTTAATTCCCAACAAAATGGCAATCTCACGTTGCTTAAGGTTTCTTTCCTTGAGAATAGCAAAAACATGATAACCGATTTCTGACCGTGTTTGCAATTCGTTGGCATCTTCAAGCCCCAGATCGGCAAACACATTACCACTGCTTTCTTCAAATTCAATGCTCATTTTTGTCAAGCTCCTGCGCTTCTTTGGTGGTATCGCGTCCATTAAAGTAATATCTCCGTTACCCCTTTAATGTTATAGGAAATTTCCTATAAAAGCAATTTATTTTTTCAGCTGATCGTTCAAAATTCTATCGAAGAATATGCCATTGATCATAGTTTGGTAAAGTGTAGGTTAAAAACACGGTCGGTTTGAATGGTGAAGCCGACAATGGTGTTTTGGTGGTTGCGTTGGAATTGGATGGTTTTGTTTTGGGTTTGGAATTGGTCATTGCCTTGGGAGCGCAAGGGTTCGTTGTAGGTGGTTGGATGGGTGATGATGAGGTCGCCGTTTTGAACAGTTATTGAATATGTGATATCGAGTTCGTGGCTGTGGTATTGGCCGGTGAAGTCGGTGAGGCGAAAGTGGTCGGCGAGGTAGATGTCTGCGACACGTTGGCAAAGTTGGGTGGCGTTGATTTCGGCCGTATTTGCCAAGCAGATGACGGAGAAATTTTGATTGGGGAAGCGGTAGAGGTTGGTGCGAAAACCGAGCATGCCGCCTGCATGGTTGATGACGCGTAGGCCTTTGTAGTCGCCTACTTGGAGGCCAAAGGCGTAGGTGAGGGTTTCGCCTGAGTTGCGTTTGCCGGGGGTGGTGAGGGTGTTGATGAAGGTTTCGTTGCCGACTTTGGGGGCGTAAAAGTTTTGATCCCAGAGGGCAAGGTCACTCACGGTGGTGAGGAGGCCACCACTGCCAACGATGTCGAAGTTTTTGGGGTAGGGAATGTACTCATTGTTTTTGAGGTGGTAACTGACGACGCGGTTGGAGATGTGTTCGGTGTGGTCGTCGTCGAAGTGGGTATGGGTCATGCCAAGTGGGGCGAAGATGTTGGTGTGGGCAAATTGACGGAAGGTTTGACCTGAGATGCGTTCGACAATTTCGGCCATGAGGAGGTAACCGGCGTTGCAGTATTTGTATTGTTCGCCGGGTGGAAAGTTGAGGTGTTCTTGGCGGGCAATGAGTTTGAGGAGGTCGGCATTGTTGTAGGTGGCTTCGGTGGTGTTGATGCCTGATAGGTCGAGCAGGGTGAGTGAGTCGCGCAGGCCACTGGTGTGGTGAACGAGGTGACGAATGGTGATGGGGTGGTTGTAAATGGGCATTTCGGGTATGTGGTGGCAGATATCGTCGTCGAGATCTAATTTGCCTTGTTGTGCGAGAAGGAGGATGCAGGCGGCGGTGAATTGTTTGGAGGTGGAGGCGATGTAGAAGACCGAGTCGGGGGAAATGGAGACATTGTTTTCAAGGTCGGCCATGCCGTAACCCTGTTGGTAGATGATGGTGCCGTTTTGAATGACGGCGAGCATACAGCCGGGTGTGTGCGTGGTGTTCCATTGGGAAAAGAGGGCGTCTGTTTGGTGTGTGAGGTTGGACATTGTTGGCTTTCTGCGCGATGTGGGTATGATGTTTGTTTATACTTCGTAGGCCGTCCATGCGCCAGTACAACCAAGACCACGACGTATGTGAAGGAGGCCTTTGTTGGGTTCGGCAATATAACCCGAGAGAGAGATCATGTTTTCGGCACCATGACGACAAATGGCGGCTGGATCTCCTTGATGATCGGCGAGGAGGGCTTTCATGGTGTCTACGGTGATGTGGCCCCAGTGTTCTTGAATGAGGGTGCGCATTCGGTCAAGGCGTGGGCACGAGTCTTTGAGGCTGTTGGTTTCGTGATGGGCAAATTGTGGGGTGAGGTAGTGGTTGGCGTGGAGGATGCTGTCGGGGTGGGTGTCGGTAAATTGGGCGATGCCATCTGGGCGGATTTCGATGTCGGCAATTTGGTTGTTGGGTAGACAAAAGATCATGTTGCCTGCCGAACACGTGGGATTTTGTTTGATGATGTTGAGGCAGTCGTTGAGGTTGTTTTGTTCGAGCGCGACGCGTTTGATGGGGTAATGCGGAATGCCCATTTGCCACGGTGCGTCGTAGAGGGCGTTGGCAAAGTGGGCCAAGCCGTGTTGGTTCATGCCCGAATAACCGAGTTGACCGGCAAAGGTAAAGAGCAGGGCGCGGGGGCGGTGGTCGGAGGGGTGAACGTGTAGGAGAATGGCAACTTCTTCGTAGTCTGGCGCGAGATCTTGGTTTTGCCCAGCGAGGGTGATGCCGTTTTCGGTGGCAGAGCCTGTGAGCGCAAAAGCCGTACAACCTTCGGGTGGCACGTGGGCGGCTTCGCCACGGGCTTGGCACAAAAGGGCCTCGTCAAAGGAGATATGGGCACCTTTGGCGAGGCCTTTGATTTCTTGAATAAGGGGTGGGCTTAGTTTTTCGATGAGGGGTTGAAAGGCACGGGCGTTTTGACAGAGTTCTTTGCGCGATTTGCCTGTGAGCTTTTCGATAAAGTTTAGATATTTTTGGATGCGGTCGCCGGTTTGTTGACCGTGTTGGTAGCCCATTTCGTAAGAAGTACCAAATACTTGAATGAGAGGAAATGTTTGGTCGGTCATCCATTTGTCCTGTGTGTGTTTTGCTTATCCGTGTGAGAGTCCTTCGCGATCCATCCACATACGCATAATGGTAGGGGCATAACGCAAGAGAAGCAAGTACACATTGTCGGTTTTTCGCTCTCGGGCCACATGTTTTTTGCCAAAGGGTTTGAGGTTAAATTTGCCGGCATTTTGCACAACGGCTCTTTTTTTGATGTCTACCTCAATGGTGAGCACGTGTTCTTGCACTTGGTTTTCTTCGGCGGCATCGAGATCTATGGCGCGCAGTGACCAGATGGATTTTTCACCCGCAAGGCATCGTTTGGCATAAGAGCCTGCACAGTGATGCATGATGCGCCCTTCGGCATAAAGTTGTTGCGAGGTGATGAGTTCGTGAAGGGTCCATTGGATGTTGCGCTTGAGTTCGGGATTAAATTCGGTGTGTTCCATCTCTTTAAAGCCCGAGGGTTGCCACGTTTCAAAGGCCACATCTTCTAAGCCTGTGAGTTCTTGGTGCCAAACATCCACTTCGCGAATAAGCTTGTTGATGCTGCGGCCTTTCATGCAGAAGCTTGGATGAGGCGGTGGGCCTTCTCTTTCGGTACCATCGGGTTGTGGAAGAGATTGGGGTGTGAATTTTTGATTGCGAATGTAGTCGATAATGGGGTTGAGATAACTGCGATCAAGAAAGGCTTGGTTGGCCAAAAAGTGAACCACGGTTTCCCAAAATTCTTCGTTGTCGAGGCTTTTACCCAATGGCCCGTGTGTTAATTCCCAGGCGTTGTGTTTGTTGCCACCAAAGGCTTCGTATTGTGCTCTGCGCAAAGATTGATAAATGGTGTGGTGATATCCTGTGTATTGCATGACTGTGTGGGCCATTCTTTTGGTGATGCGCATGGGCACACCTGCTGTGCGTATGTTTTGACCACTGGCAATGTGTTTGAACCAACCTTGTTGTATGCGCGCTTCCTTTGCATCACTGTGAAAGAACGCACAGTCGAAAAATTGGGGCACGTCGTATTGTGCCAGTAAATGGCGTGCCAGTGTGCGAAATTGGTTGCGTGGTTTGTTGTGCTCGGGACGCCAACTTTCTATTGGGCGCAACCAGGCTTTGTAATGTGTTGTGAGTTGTTCAAGCCCGGCTAAATAGGTGTTGTTGAAACCATTGCCATATCCTTTGATGGCGTGTTGATGCCACAAGAGATTGCTGTATTTTTCAATGTGAAGTATGAGGCGACCAAATGCTTGTTGGGCGTTGGGGTCATTGGCAAAGTTGTTGTAGATGGTGCGAATGCTGTGAAGTAAACTGCTGAGTCTTTCATTTTGCAATTCGCCCCGAAAGATGCGGGTAAGATATTCTGCGCGTTTGGGGTCGTGTTTTTTATGTGCTTCGGGGTCGCGTTTTTTGGTGTGGCTTTCGAGCAAATCTATTTCATTTTGGAGTTGGTCTGGCGATTTGTCCAATGATGTGTTGAAGCCGTGGCGGTAACACCACAATTTGTAAGCGGAGATGGAACCGACACCGAGGGTTTTAAAGTGGTCTTCGAGGTTGGGAGTGAGATTGGGTTTGTTGAGGGAAAGGGTAGACATGGTATGTGATCCTTGTCATTTTTTTGAAAATGCTGGTATCTTTACTTTGTAATATAAGCCATTTATGCGGTTTGGATAGGTCTGTCGCATTTGCTACGGGCCTTAATAGATCATGACGCAGTAGATAGGTAGGATGTTTCAGGTTTGGCAAACTTGGCAACGCGAAATTGCCGAACGCTTGAATGTTTCGCAACAGGGGATTGGGTGGCTGTAAATAAAGTAAAATTAAAAAGCCCTTTATCTTAAGTGATGAAGGGCTTTTTAATTTGTCATACCTGCTCATTATTGAGCAACCAACTTACCTCCTGTAATGCGTGGTGTGCCTTCTAAGCCGATGGCGTTGATGGTGACTTTGCCATTGTCCCAGACGATGGTGCCGGTGCTGAGGGCGTCGATTTCGACTTTGCCGTTGGGCAGTGTGAGCGTTATGGGTGCGGGTTTGAGGCCGTGATAACCTGCGACCCAGCGTTTTGTTTTGGGGCTAACAAAGAGCCAACCTGTTTCTTTGCCACAGGTGAGGGTGGCGTTGTTGACTTGCACGGTTCCGGTGCGGTTTGATTTTGCGATGGGTGAATCGAGTAGCGGCCAGCCTGGGTCGCCATTTTCATTCCAACGGCGTTTGAGTTTCCAGGCCATGAGATCGACTTCCAAACCCAGTTTAAAATCTTCGCGGGCATATTCAACCGTCCAGAGACGTTCGCCTTGGCCAGCGTACACATAAGGGGCTTCGGTTTTGTCGGTTACGTGACCTGTGGCGATTTTTTGAGCGAATGCTTGGGCGTTTTTAAAGTCAGATTTTTCTGCCATTTCGGTATAGAACCCGCATTGGGTTTTGCCTTTGTAAAAAGCACCTGGCCATCCCATTTCCCAAAAGGCTTTTTCTGGGCCGAGGTAGTTGTAGAGTTCGAGAACGAGATCACCGGCTTGTTCATGTAAGCGAATGGGTGCGTCTCTGCCGATGTCGCTGAGGGTGAAGGGGCGAATGGCTTGGTAGATTTTGCCACTACCGATGACGATGGTTTCGCCTTTGGGAATGTCGATGGGAAGGGATGTGATTTTTTTGTCGCCCACCCAAATTTCATCTATTTGATCACGGCCTGTCCAAATGAGGGCGGCTTTGATGCTGGATACACGGCTGCCTCCATTGGGAACGTAGAGACCGATGGCGCGTGGGCCGTTTTGGATGCCGTAAAATTTGCCTTCGTCGCTGAGGTTGCGCGACGTGGAACGGTCTGTTTCATGATAAAAATCACCCAACCACTTGTCGTTTATGAGATAGCGGGTGTAAAATACACCGGGGCGTTTTTGACCGGGACGGTCATAGTGCGCAATGAGCACGTTGGATTGATCACCCATGCCTGTGACGGCTGTGCCCAAATCAAATGTGTTGCTGTGGTAGGCGGTGAGCCCATAGTTCATGGGGGGGTAAGCCGTTTCAATAACTTGGAATTTTTCTGGGCGTTGATCCACGGCATCTTGTATCCAGGCAGGTAGAACATCTTTTTGGATCCAGCTTTCAAGCTGTTCAATTTCTGGGCTGGTTTCGGCAACGACGGTGGGGTGATAGGCACGGCTGTGTGGGCCTGCCCAACGCCCTGTTTTGGGGTGAATGTGTAAGGCCACGCTGAGGCCCATCCGGGTGGCCATGGTTTGTGCGCGTACTTTGGTATCAGGGTGTTGTAAATGTTTAATGAGGTGTTCCATGGCGTTGATGGCCACTTTGGTGTAGGTGGGGCTGTTGAATTCAAATGGCGTTCCAAATTGATCGGTGAAGGCCATCCATTCGACCATTTTTTTGTATCCACGCGCCGCAATTTTGGGGTCGTTTAAAAGCTCACCGCCCAAGCAGGTGTTGGTGATGTCTTTGGCGGCGATGTTGGTGTAGGCGACCAAGACATTGAGGCGTTCAATTTCTTCAAGGCCCAGACGAATGGATGCTTTGACGCGTTTTTGCATGTCGGGCGAGAGGCGGTCGCCATGTTCGATCATCATGGGAATGAGGGTGTTGAGCACAAATTCGACAGCGTTGAGGTCTTCAACCATTTCGTCTTCGCGGTACCACCAAAAGTTGCCGTAGTGTGGGTCCCCTTCTCGGGTTTCTTGGCAGGCAATGAGGGCGTTGAGCACGTTTTCGGCCACAGCAATGTCTTCGGGTGCACCGTTTGCAAGGAGCCTGCTGGCAAGGGTTGCGGCATCGCGTGTGGGATGCATGCGCCCATTGTCTTTTTCTTGATAGACCATGTTTGTTTCTGGGTTAAAATTATTTGGCAGTGTCAGTGCCATCACGGCTGCAACAACGGTTGCCATCATTGAGGTGTCCTTTTTTATTGACCTGTTATGGAATTGACGTTTCGGAAGATGTGTTTGAGCCGGTTGGTCATGTCATTGGGTAAGGGTGGTTGATCGAAGGCGGCGAGGTTTTCTTTGAGGTGTATGGGATTGCCTGTGCCAGAGAGGATAACGTGTGTGCCGGGTTCGTCTCGGCTAAAGCGATAGGCGGCTTCGGTGATGGAGGTGGCGTGTTGTAAGAGAAAATCTAAGGGGGCGTTGACATTATCGAGATCTTTGGGATCAAGTTGACCACTTTCGATGAGGCCTGCCACACATTCGCGTAGGTAATCGGGTTGGCTAAAGGCTTTGCGCACGGCAAACATGACTTGGATGCCGATGTTGTTTTCGATGGCTTTTGTAAAGACGCTGTCGCGCGCGCTTTGATTGAGGATGTTGAAGCCGACCATGAGGACGTCCCAGAGGTTGTCGTTGACGGCTCTTTCGAGCATTTTGTGATCGGTGTCTTCGTTGAACATTTCTGTGATGCCAATAAAGCGGATTTTGCCTTGTTCTTGAAAGCGTTTGAGAAGGGGGTAGATGTCTTGGGCAAGGTATGGGTAGTCTTCGGGAACCACGCCGTGGAGGCTGTAAATGTCGATGTAGTCCGTGCCGAGGGTTTGGAGGCTGTTGTGGAGGCTGTCGGTCACGGTTTGTTCGGTGACTTCTTTGTGACGGGTAGATTTTTTGGTGGAGATGATGATGGATGATCGGTCGCGGGTTTTGAGGGCGTTGCCGATCATGGGTTCGGTGCCATAGCCTTCGGCGGTGTCGATGAAGTTGACACCGGCATCAAAGGCTTGGTGAATGATGGCGATGGATTCGGCTTCTGTTTTGCCGGTGCGTTTGCCCAGTTGGCTGTGGCCGCCACCGCCTACGCCCATGACACTGACGGTGAGGTTGGTGCGCCCGAGGGTTGTGGTTTGCATGGTTGATGGTCCTTTTGGAAAAATCGGATGTTGTTTGGTTTTTGTTAAGATACGGCGATTATTTTTTGTGTCAATTTACTCTTATCCCTTCGGGGACATACTTTTTTTCTACAGCCAAAAAAAGTATGCAAAAAAGGCCGTCACTGCGTGAAGCTTTCATGTACTTCTGTGTTTTTACAAACGAAACCACCCTTACCTGCCCGTGCCGTTCCCACCCACCACCAGTGGGTGGGATTGAAGTTTGATTTTACTCCCCTTCCTTATGAAAATTGTTTAATTAAATCGG
>JAYODI010000010.1:0-34751 GCA_038279365.1 Candidatus Latescibacterota bacterium
CCCTTCTGCCATCCGGTCTATCACTGACCCATCGCAGGGTTCTCAATACGCGCAATTGATGGCTCACGGCTGAATCGGTGCTGTCTAAAAGTGCGGCCAAGTCCGAGACGCACATTTCTTGTTGAGCCAGGGTGTGAATGATTTTGAGGCGGTTGGGATTGCTCAGTACCTTAAATGTTTCGGCCAAGCCATTAACAATTTTCTGTTCGGGCAATGCCCGCCGTGCTTGTTGGACTTTGGCATGGTCGATCATTTGTCCCGTTGTGGATTGTTCCATATTAATTTGTCCTTTTAGTTTAATATGTGAGCGATTTTTCAATTGAAAATGTAGTCTATTTATAAAAATAGGTCAAGCAACAAACTTGACACAGGTATTCCGAATACATATATTTAGCCATAACTAAATTTCAGTTTAGCTTTGTATTTTTAATGAGGAGTAGAACGATGAAGCATTTATTTTGGGGGTTGGTTTGCCTCTTGGTATTCGTAGCCTGTGGGGCGGGGCAAGATCAAAAAGGTGACGGTTTTCATGTGGTTTGTACCACGGGTATGATTGGCGATTTGGTTCAAAATATAGCAGGTGAACGGGCTAAGGTGGTTTCGCTTATGGGGCCAGGTATTGACCCGCATTATTACAAAGCCACACAGGGCGATTTGGCTAAGCTGTCAACTGCAGATGTGATTTTTTATAATGGGTTGTTTTTGGAAGGAAAGATGGAAGATATTTTTGAGAAAATGGCAAAGAGCAAAACGGTTGTTGCCGTTTCAAAGCATATTGATGAATCGCGTTTTCGACGACCAAAAGGTGCCCAAGGTGAACACGATCCTCATATTTGGTTTGATGTTGCATTGTGGTCAGAAACAATCGATACGGTGGTGGACGTTTTGAGCAAAGCAGATCCTCAGGGAAAGGATCAATTTTTAAAAAATGGTGTGCGTTATAAAAAAGAATTGTTGGACCTCGATGCGTGGGTGAAGAAAGAAATTCTGACAATACCCAAACAGCAGCGGGTTTTAATTACGGCACACGATGCTTTTGGATATTTTGGATTGGCTTATGACATTGAAGTGCGTGGTTTACAGGGCATTTCTACCGTTGCAGAATACGGTGTAAATGATGTATCCCAATTGGTACAATTCATAGTTGATAACAAAGTAAAGGCTCTTTTTGTTGAAAGCAGCGTGCCCGAACGGTCTATTAATGCGGTGCGTGAAGGGTGCAAATCTCGTGGGTGGGATGTTGTTGTGGGCGGCACGTTGTATTCAGATGCAATGGGCGCAGTCGGTAGTGGCGCAGATACCTATGTGGGAATGGTAAGAGCCAATGTCAATGCGATCGTAAAGGGGTTGCGATAATGGCACACGCTATAGATGACGCGATTACGCCCATCCATATTCACGACATGACGGTTGCTTACCATAAAAAGCCTGTTTTGTGGGATGTGGACTTGGCGGTTCCAGAGGGCAAATTGGTGGGCATTGTTGGGCCAAATGGTGCGGGTAAGAGCACGATGATCAAAGCCATTATGGATTTGGTGCCCAAGGCATCTGGGTGGGTACGCATATATGGCAAACCATTTGCGCGCATGAGACAGGCCATTGGTTATGTGCCTCAAAGAGAATCGGTCGATTGGGATTTTCCCATTCGGGCATTAGATGTGGTATTGATGGGGCGTTATGGGCATGTGGGATGGTTGCGTCGCCCTGGTAAAACAGATCGCGAAATTGCTGAATCGGCTTTGGAAAAAGTGGGTATGGCAGATTATCGAGACCGGCAAATTAACCAACTGTCTGGTGGCCAACAACAACGTGTTTTTTTGGCACGTGCCTTGGCTCAAGATGCCCGTATTTATTTAATGGATGAACCTTTTGCTGGCGTAGATGCAGCAACGGAGCGTGCTATTATCGAAATTTTGATGGAATTGAGGGCACGCGATAAAACCATGTTGGTGGTGCATCACGATTTGCAAACCGTCAGTCAATATTTTGATTGGTTGGTTTTAATTAATATGCGGGTGGTTGCCGCAGGGGAAACGGCTACGGTGTTTAATGAAGAAAACCTAAATAAAACCTATGGTGGGCGTCTCACGGTGTTGTCTGAAGCAGCACAGGCCGTTGCCGATCATGAACGAGGTGTTTCCTGATGCCAATATGGGATTCCACATTTCAACTGGTTATGTTAGGGTCGGTATTGATCGGATGTACCTCGGGGGTGCTTGGCACGTTTGCTGTGTTGAGAAAACGCAGTCTTTTGGGAGATGCATTGGCTCATGCGGCTTTGCCGGGTGTGGCATTGGCTTTTATGGCCACCCAAAGTAAAGCTTTGCCGGTGCTGTTATTTGGGGCAACGGTTTCGGGTGTTGTTGGTGTTTTGATTATCCAAGTCATTGTGAATCACACGCGCATTAAGGCCGATGCGGCACTTGGAATTGTTCTCTCTGTTTTTTTTGGTGGCGGGATTGTGTTGTTGACACATATCCAGCAATCTGCAGTTGGCAATCAAAGTGGTTTGGATAAGTTTCTTTTTGGACAGGCCGCGTCGATAGTTGCGTCCGATCTTTATGCGATGTGTGCCATGGTGGTGGTGGTTTTGTTATTGGTTGGGTTGTTTTTTAAAGAGTTTTCGGCACTAATTTTTGACCCGGGCTTTTTGGCTTCCATTGGATTTGCGCCGCGATGGGTTGATTTGTTGTTGATGTCTTTAATTGTACTTACGGTTATGGTCGGGTTGCAAGCTGTTGGGGTCATTCTTGTGGCCGCCATGTTGATTACGCCTGCTGTTTCAGCACGATTTTGGACGAATAACCTATCAAGAATGATTTTTATTTCTTCTTTTGTGGGAGGTATGTCGGGAGCGGCAGGTGCTTGGATTAGTGCAATGGCTCCCCGCATACCCACGGGGCCTGTGATGGTGTTGGTGGCAACGGGGGCGTTTGTTGTTTCGGCATTTGTGGCCCCACAGCGGGGGCTAATTGCCCGATGGCGTCGGTTGCGCAGCAATCACTGGCGAGAAAATACACAGCATTTTTTACGTGCATGTGCCGAGTTGCAAGAGCAAGCCGGTAGTGATGTCCCGAAAATTGCTTTGACCGATTTGGCACAGGCAATGCACGAACCGCTTTATCGGATGAGACGCTTGTCGCGCCATTTGGCGAAGAATGGTCAGGTGGTCATTGATAACGATCATATTCAACTGACCGAAAAAGGCTATCGCGATGGTGTCTTTGTACTAAAGTCACATCGTTTGTGGGAGTATTATTTGGTTTATCGTTCCATTTTGGGAGAAGATCATGTCGATCGCCCCGCAGATGAAGTGGAACACATTTTGACGCCCCGTATCATTGAGCGCTTAGAGCAGATATTGGTCGCTGAGAATATCGATGTAGAAAATGTGAGCAGTATTCATAACACTGAAAGTGGTTTTCGCAAGGCGGGTCAAGATGCTTGATGGCAGTTTTTGGATTATTCTGACAGGGGCTTTTGCTGGTGGAGCCTGTGGATTATTGGGTGTGTTTTTGGTTTTGCGCAAAATGTCTTTATTGGGTGATGCGCTCAGCCATGCGGTTTTACCAGGTATTGCCATTGCGTTTTTGTTGTCTGGAAGCAGAGATATCGTTCCTATGTTTTTGGGGGCGGCAGTTTTTGGCGTGATTACCACGCTTTTGGTTGAAACTTTTCATAGGCGTTGGTACGTGCAAGAAGATGCTTCAATAGGTATTGCTTTTACGTCTTTGTTTGCGTTGGGTGTTGTTTTGATTTCTGCCTATGCTGGGCAAGTAGATTTGGATCAAGAGTGTGTTTTATATGGAGAGATTGCTTATACGCCGTGGGATCGTCTGTTTATTAATGGTCAAGATTGGGGGCCAAGACCGGTTTGGATTTTGGGTTTTGTTTTTTTCTTAGATTTGTTGTTTGTGGTTTTGTTTTATAAAGAACTCAAAATCACCTCATTTGACCCCGATATTGCCATCGCTGTTGGTATTCCTGCAACCCTCATGCACTATTTGCTTATGAGTGGTGTCTCGTTAACGACTGTGGCTGCATTTGAATCGGTTGGGGCCATCTTGGTGGTGGCTATGCTCATCGTACCTGGTGCGGCGGCCTATTTGTGGAGCGATCGTTTGCCTGTTATTCTCTTCATGTCTACCCTTTTTGGCATCGTTTCTGCGGTGGGGGGATATTACCTTGCGGGTTTGTGGAACTGTTCCATTGCTGGGGCGATGGTTCTTGTTGTTGGAGGCATATTTGCAGTTTCATTGGTGTTTGCACCGCAATATGGTTTGTTGGGGCGTGTCATTCGGCAAGGACGCTTGGGGGTTCGTGTTGCAAAAGATCATATCTTGTTGCGTTTGGTTCGTGCATCAGAAGACAAAGAAGATGCAACCGTACAAATTGCGGATATACTAGAAGGCGCTTTTGGTTCGCGCATGCGGTCTCGGATAGCATTGTGGTTATTGGCGCGGGAGGGGGCGGTTTTGGGGCAGGTGGGGCATTTGGCATTAACAGAAACGGGTTTGGGCAAGGCCACCGATTTGTTGCGAAGCCACCGATTGTGGGAAACGTATTTTAGTCAATTGGGGGTACCTGAGGAACACTTGCATCACCCTGCAGATGCATTGGAACATTTTACCAATGAGGGACTCCAACAGGAATTAGATGCGGAATTGCCAAATGTAGATACTGATCCACAGGGAAAACGCATTCCCAAAAATATTTGAGATAGGTTGTGCTTGCCTCCTTTTGCACTTCGGTGTATAATTTGACGTGTTCAGTTGTTATTTTGATAGGGGCTTTTTAGGGCCTTTTCTTTTGTGTTAAGACGCTTAGAACAATTGGTTCTCACCTTTTCGTTTTGAGGCGTTATAAAACTTGCTGGATTTAAGGCAAGGGATTTTTCCATTATGAAGATGATCAGTCAGGCCGCACAAGACTATCTTAAGGCCATCTATAAGCTTCTCAATGGCCGAAATGCTATGGTTTCTGTTAACACCTCTATGGTGGCAGAAAAAATGGATGTCGCGGCAGCATCTGCAACAAATATGGTTAAAAAATTGGCTGAAATGAAATTGGTCAAACACACGCCCTATCAAGGTGTGGAATTAACGGATATGGGTGAGAAGGTTGCTCTAGAGGTTATCCGGCATCATCGCCTTTTAGAGTTGTATCTATCAGAAGTTTTGGGGTATGATTTAGATAAGGTTGATGCAGAAGCAGATCGTTTGGAGCATGTTATTTCAGAAGAGTTTGAAGATCGTATTGATGAAGTTTTGGGATATCCTACCGTTGATCCTCATGGCGCACCTATTCCCAGCAAAGACGGTGAGATTGCTTTTGGGAACTATCGGCCGTTGTCAGAGGTTGAAGTGGGAGAGCGTGTTCAAATTCGGCAGGTGAGTGATCAAAGTGCCGAAATGTTGCGTTATATGGGGTCAATGGGTTTAAAGCCCAATGTGCAGGTTGAGGTAAAAGAACGTGCGCCCTTTAATGGACCTATGCAAATTCAGGTAGAAGATGCCAATCAGTATTCATTGGGGCTAGAGGTTGCCAATCACATTTTTGTTACTCTGTAAAAGGTTTAATATGCAAAAACTGATGGTTATTTTGTGTTTATTGGGCGGAACCGCGTTTGCTCAGGTTTCGCCTATTTTGTCTTTAGAAAGTGATCCTGCACTTGTTGATGTGGTACGTCGTGCCAGTGCCCATTTTCATCCCGATGGGTTTTTGCCTGGTATCCCAAATGACCTTGCTCGCGCCAGTTGTGGTACAATGGCGATTATGGGACTTCATTCCAATTGGGATAAACTTTCACCTGCAACCAAAACGACATTTTCACAAATGTTGCAACGGGCGCGCCCTACTCGAACGGCTTCAGCCAAGTCGAGCAGTGGGCATTTTGAGATCCATTACAACACCACAGGCATTCATGCGGTTTCGCTTGTAGATGAAGACAACAATGGTATTCCTGATTATATAGATGAAACGATCAAAGCGTTCGATGCCTCTTGGAATCGTCAAATTGTAGAATTGGGGTATGAACCGCCACCTTCTGATGGGGATGGTGTTTATGATATTTACATCTCCAGCTTGGGAACGCAGTCGGTTTATGGATTTACCTGGCCATTGGGATCAGATACCGTGATTCCCAGTTATATCGAAGTGGACAATAATTTTACAGATGCCAATGTGTATTATACACAAGGGATTGAGGGTTTGAAAGTTACTGCTGCGCACGAATTTTTTCATGCCATTCAATTTGGATATTATGCCGATTTTGGTGCGGCCTGGTGGCAAGAACTGACGGCCACGTGGATGGAAGATGTGGTTTATCCTGAAATAGACGATTATTATGCGTATGTGCCCAGCCGAATGAATGACCCAGAGTCATCCGTTGATTATTTTCCAGCAGGAACGGCTTATCCTTTTGGTGGGGCCATTTTTGCGCATTACCTCGAACAGGTTTATGGTGTTGATGCTGTGCGTAATGTTTGGGCAACCTTAAAAAGTCGTGCACCCCAAACATATCGTTTAAGCGACATTGATGTGGGTATGCCCACGGGGGGATTGGGAAGTGTGTTTCCACGCTATGCACTGTGGAATTATTTGACGAGTACGCGAGCACGTACTGGCTATTATTCAGAAGCATCTGACTTACCCTCTGTTAAATTCCGTGATTTGGGAGCCAGTGGCAGTGGATCGGGTTCGGCAACTGTGGATCATTTGAGCGCAACGTATATTCGTGTTGCAACGTCTGGGTTGTCGGGGGGGCTTCGGGGTTCATTTACATTGTCAACGGCTAATGCTGGCAGTGTTTTAGCTGTTTTGATCAGCAACAGTCGGGTGGAGTTGTTGTGGGCGCAATCGACCAATGTGGTGATTCCAAGTGTAAATCGGTTTCAAGAAGTTGTATTTGTGCCCATGGTAACGTCATTGACCCAAGACAATGTGCGTTTCACATATACCATTTCTTCTGGTGTCGGGAACAGTGTTGCATCTGACTTGGTCGCCGACTTTGACAGTGATGGCAACGTGAACTTTAATGATTTTTTAAGTTTTACCCAAGGGTTTGGTGTTGCCCCCAATGAGGCTGGGCACAATCCCCGCGCAGATTTGAATGGCGATGGCCCTGTAAATTTTCAAGATTTTCTCATTTTTGTGTCACACTTTGGTGATTCAAAGTAGTTTTTATTCTATATTAAGACGGTCGGAATCGCGTTCCGACCGTTTTTTTTTGTCAGTTTTGTAAAAAAGAGTGGGCGAAATTGGTCTGGTTGGGCGGTTTTTGTTATATTGGAGGGGTTGAAAAGGGAGGTTTCTTGTGATTGCATTGCGAACAGAACGCGAACTGGAACTTATGGTTGAGGCCAATCGCATTGTCGGTGAGGCACACCGTGCGTTGGCACCATTGGTGAAGGCAGGCGTGAAAACAATCGAATTGGATGCTGTTGCCGAAGATGTGATTCGGTCCTATGGTGCTGAGCCAGCATTTAAGGGCTACCACGGGTATCCTGCAACGATTTGTATTTCGATCAATGAGCAGGTGGTGCATGGTATTCCGGGTGATCGTGTCTTGCAAGAAGGTGATATTGTTAGCATTGACATTGGATCGAAACACAGAGGCTATTATGGCGATCAGGCCATTACGCGCACTGTGGGTGAAATACCCGAGCAAGAACAAAAATTGTTGCGCGTTACCCGTGAGTCGTTGTTCAAAGGTATTGAAAAGGCAGTTGCGGGTGGGCGATTGGGAGATATTGGCGGGGCGATCCAAGATTGGGTGGAGACACACGGTTTTTCGGTGGTTCGCCAATTTGTCGGACATGGGATAGGTCGTAAATTACATGAAGACCCACCTGTGCCCAATTATGCCCCACCAGAGCGCAATCCACGTTTGCGCAAAGGCATGGTTTTGGCCATTGAGCCCATGGTTAATTTGGGTGTGCCCGACGTGGTTGTTGCCAGTGATGGGTGGACGGCTTCAGCAACAGACGGTTTGCCATCTGCCCATTTTGAGCATGTCATTGCAATTACCCACGATGAGCCGCGCATTTTGACCATGATGGAAGAAGACATCCTCGCAGATGTCCATGTTTAGGAGGTGGGGAATTTTGAAACGTATTTTATATCTTTTTGTGTTTTGTGCATTGGGATGTCATCAAAATTATCAAGAAGGTGCCAATCCCGCGCCGATACCACCCCAGCAAGCCCAAATGCCAGCAGGGCACCCTCCTGCTTCTGCTGCTCCGGTTTCATCTGCTGAGAAATCCGCTGGAGAAGTCATTGTCATGGGCACGATTCAGATTGATCCTTCTGTTGCAGATCGTTTACCCAAAGAAGCTATTTTATACATTATGGCTCGTCCTGCACCCGTTGGCCCTCCATTGGCCATTAAGCGCTTGTCTATTCCCGAATTTCCTTATAGTTATACAATTACCCAAGCAGATGCTGGAATGATGCCTGGGCAAGAAGTAGATCTGAAAAGTTTGGATGCGTTGTATTTGAGTGCAAAAATTGATCAAGATGGAAAAGTAGGGCCCGCTGAAGCAGGGGATATGGAAGGCACGTATGATGCAAACCCAGTGATGCCAGGCAACAAAGATGTCAATATCATAATTAATAAAGTGCACTAAAATGCCACTGACTGTTATTCACTCCACCCATGAAGCCGTTCAAAAAGTAGGCGGTATAGGCACCGTTTTGGATGGCCTATTGACATCGTCTGTATATCAAAAGGCGGTTCAGCGATCTATTTTGGTCGGGCCCTTGACACACCCGCGAGAAGCGATGGCTTTGGCAAACCAGGGTGAAGTTCTTTTTTCGTCTTTAGATGGTACTGGACAGGGGCGTGTTGCCAAATTGTTGGGTGCAGTAGAAGTTGCGCACAATGTCAATATGGTTTATGGAAAACGTCGATTTGGCAATGGGGCTGAGGCTGAAGTATTACTCATTGACGCTGGCGATGTCAACCCAAGAAAGATGCGCAATTTTAAGTATAATTTATATCAGCATTTTGGTTTGGCTTCCGATCGATATGATCATGTCGATGATTATGCATTGTATGTGGATTGTGCCGAGGCCACTTACGATGCACTTGTTGCACTGTTGGGGCAATCAAAGGGCCCGCATGTTGTTTTGGGGCACGAATATATGGGCATGCCGCTTGTGCTGAAGACGTTGATGGTTAACGATCCTCGGTTTCGGGCGATTTTTTATGCCCATGAAGTGGCCACCATGCGTGGTATTGTCGAAAGTGCGCCAGGTCATGACACCATGTTCTATAACACATTGCGCACCTTTTTGGAACAAGGCAGCGATGTTACGGCGGCTTTTGGTAATCAATCCGATAATTATCGGCACGCGCTGATAGAAAAAGCGCACCATTGTGACGGCATATTTGCAGTAGGTGACCCTGTTGTTGACGAATTAAAGTTTTTAGGGGAGGCATTTCAGGCTTATCCCATAGATTTGGTTTACAATGGTTTGCCAGCTGACAATATTGGATTTGATGAACGGTTGGCCGCTTGGAATCGCATGCGAAATTATTCGGCTCAGTTATTGGGAACCGCGCCGGATGTGGTGATGACTCATGTGACACGGCCCGTGGTGAGCAAGGGGTTGTGGCGAGATTTTCGCGTGTTGGAGCATTTGGATAATTTGATGGCGGCACAAAATCGCACTGGCGTATTTTTTGTTCTTACATCAGCGGCAGGAAAACGTTCTTATCAAGATATAGAATATATGGAACAAGCCTATGGATGGCCTCTGTCACACCGGTTGGGTGCGCCTGACTTGGTAGGCCCAGAAGCCGATATTTGGGCAAACATGGAGGCTTTTAACGGCCGGGCAAAAGCCATTCGAGCCATATTGGTAAATCAATTTGGTTGGGACCGCGCAAGTTGTGGCCAACGCATGTTAGAAGATATGACCTTTATGGATTTGCGTAAGGGAACGGATATTGAGTTTGGGCAGTCTATTTATGAACCATTTGGGATTGCCGTTTTAGAGCCTCTCGGATTTGGTGCTGTTTGTGTACCCAGTTCGGTATGTGGGTGTTGTGGCTTTTTGTCTCGTGTTACACAAGGGCAAGGGGCTCCAAATGTGGTTGTCAGTGATTATGTATCATTGGACAGTTGGAGTTTGTCAGATCCGCGTGCCATCGGGCTTGCAGAGAGAAACCATTTGGAGGCGGCACGTGGAGAATCGTTGGCTTGGGAAATTATGGGGCGATTGCCCAATTCTGATGAGGATCGTGCGTTGCTTTTGGAAAATGGACTTGCATTGGCAGAACAAATGAGTTGGGATGCTGTTTGTCGCGACTATTTTTTGCCGGGCATACAACGGGCAATCAATCGAAGAAGTGGAAACGATTAAGAAACTCATGCGTTTAATTGGCACGAATGGTTTAAAGCGGGTTGTTTTGGGGTGGGTCATTGGGTTTTATGCAATAGAAAGGGTGTTCATGCATCGGTTTACGGGTTTGTTGGTGATGTTGTGTGTATTTCTGCTGGGGTGCAGTACAGACAAAAGCAACCCTGCAGGGAGTGCTTTTGTAGATCGCAATCCTGGCGGTGTTGTAACTGTTCCGCCAATATCTAACCAGTCGGGTTCTTCTTTTTTGGAAGTCATAACGCCCATTATATTGGGGCAGCGGGAAGAGATTTTGATTGGACAAATGAATGGCATGCAATTTCAAAGCCTTTTCAGGTTTCGCGTTCCTGTCGATTCTTTGGCCAAGCTGGCCAATGGTGTTGCCGCCGACTTTGTTGCCGATGGCATTTCAATTTCACTGGGTCTGCGAGCCAAGCGGTTGGTCGATCAAACCCAAGTCGTGGTCTTAAAGCCCAACCAAGGGTGGCACGAAATTCAGTCATTTGTTGATTCTTTGACCCTTACCGAACGGGCTTTTCCTGTCTCATTAATTCCAGGAGCAACGGGTAGCGTGGTTGGTGATTCGACACTTGTGGTCAATTTGCCAGTGTCTTATTTGGATGCCGCCCGGGTGGGAAATGCCACTGCGCCACAAATTGATTTCATGGTGGCCCCCGATGGCATCAATGATTTTTTATTGGATGTGGTGTCACGTGAAGGCCAAACGATTGTGGCTTTGGGTCGGCAACCTCAGCTTGTCATCCCATATCGGGTGGGGAGCAACGTAGATACGTTTCGGGTGGGTGCAATGGCCGATACGTATTGGGGGCGTCGGGTAGATGGTGGGCCTAAGAAAGATCATTTGCTTGTATCTAAGGGGACTTTTTATAGCTCAATACTCAATTTTGCCATGCCAACAGATATTCCAAGAGGCGTAACTGTTAATTCGGCACAGTTGGAATTGGATCTGGATTTGGATCGGTCATATTTTACTGCTTTCCCATTTGAAATGTATCATGTAGAATTTCAGACATCTCCGCAGGATACCATTTACACACTGTATAACACCCAAACCGAGGTGAACCCAACGGCAACGGTTAAGTTTGTATTTAACCAATCACTGGTTCAGGCTTGGCTTTCGGGAAGACAGGTTAATCAGGGTGTGGCCATACGTGCTGTGGGGTCACCCGTTGACTTTACGTGGTTGGTCGTGCGTGATGCGCGTTTAAATATTATTTATTCAACTCCGCCAGAGCTATAAGGCCATGCATTTTATCAAAGGACTTGTTTTGAAGATGAAGCGTTTTAAGAATTGTGTGTGGGTTGTTTTGTTTGGTATGGTATGTGTTTCAGATGTGCCTGCCAATACGATTTTTTCATTTCATGGTTTGGGCAATTCGACACGACGAATAGATGCGCGTGCCCGAGCAATGGGGGGGGCGGGGCGATCATTGGTTGATGGTTTTAATTTTTCAACGAATAATCCCGCACTGTTGGCTGGTTTTCGAAAATCTTCAATGAGTGCGCAGTTTATTTCTCAAAGGCGAGACATTTCGGGGTTGGGTTCTATCAATGACGGCGATTTGGGCGGATTCCACATCGTTGTGCCATTTCACAACGGAACCGTGTTTGGGGTTGGATTAGATCCTCTTACAGACATGGATTTTGCCGCAATTGATACGGTTGGGTCTGGTGCTTTGGGATATCAAATGGCATTGGATGCATCTGGTGGTATTCAGGCTGTTTCTTTTGGTTTGGCGCACCATTTTGGGCAGAAGTTTTATGCTGGTGTGCGTGTTGATTTGATCGCGTTGGGCACCTTTAATGAGCAATGGGCAAAGACTTTTTTTGGCCAGAATATCTTTTTTTCAAGTGACAATGTTACACGTACGCACAGAGGATGGATTCCTGCTGTTGGCATGGTTTATACACCTTCTGCAAAATGGAGTTTGGGAGGCAATGTTCAGATAGGCCGAGAGATTCGCCAGCGTACCATATTAACGACCCGTTTTGTAGCGGTTAATGCGGATTCCGACATTGAAACAAAAAAACAGGTTAAATTGCCAACACTTGTAGGAGGTGGGGTGTCTTATTTGGCTGGGTATCGTTGGTTGGCGGCCTTAGATGTGGAGCGTGGTTTGTGGAGCAAAACTGAAGTTGGGCGCTTTAATACTTGGGATTTGAGTGCAGGTGTTTTGGTTCGCACTGGCAATCCTGATTTGTTAACGCGCAGCCGTCGGTGGGAGCTTAATGCCGGTTTGCATTATCGGTCGTTGTATTTTCCAACTGTGAGTGGAAAGCAAATTGGAGAAGTGGGTGCTAGCCTTGGTTTGGCCATTCCCTTTAAAAATCAAAGTGGCCGTTTTCGATATGTTTTGGAAGTGGGGTCACGGGGTAATCAAAAAGATCACGGTGTTTCTGAAAAGTACATTCAACAATCGTTTTCTGTAAGTGGTTTCTTTCAGTAATATTTAAGACTGTCGGCCAGATTGACCATTAAAAGACTCGCCTCGGCCTATGATTGGCCAGTGGGTCTTTTTTTATTTTTGTCCACATTAGTGTGATGGCAGGATAAATAAGCGCAAGTAGCATAAATATGATCAAGACTGCGGCATGTAATGTTCCTGTGGGGGAAAATAGGGGAGAAGGAATGGTGTGGAGGCATAAAAGAACGACAAAGCCTTGAGGAATTAATGGCAGCCAAGTTTTGGGTGAGAAACTAAAAAAGTGCTGTGCAAGAAGGCCACCTATAATTTTGCTTATTAACAAAATGAATAAATAAAAGCTGAGTTTGGTAAAGGGTGTAAAATCTAAGGGGTGTGGGCTTGTTTGAAAAACTTCAAGGGCAAAAGATATAAGCACAAATGAGAGAATCGCATCCGATAGTGAAGGCGCATGCAAAAGTGGCAGATGCACATTGCGAAAACTAAAATAAACACCTGCAGGGAGTGCTAAGAAAAATGGCGATATTTCTCTCGTATAACATGTTAATGCCAACAAATAAGCCAATATAATGAGCGTGATATGATGTGCGATTTGGGTATTTACCAGGCGGCAAATTTGAACAGCTGCTTCCAAGAGAACAACATAAAGAAGGACATCTATGCATATGTCTAAAACCGGCTCGTTACCAAAAAAAGATGTCATGTTCAAACCAAACACCATCCAAAACAAGGCACCCAAAAATGTGGTTATTTTACATAATGGGATGATTTCGCCACTCATTTTGAGGTTGGGGGGAAGAAAAAGCAATAAGGATGTGCCCGCTAAAAATGAGAGGGGCAAAGCCGCTGATAGCGGAATGGCCTGAAACAAAAAAAAGGCCAGTGTGAATACGACGGGTGGGATATAAAGACAAATGACACCTTTGTAGAGCCTGGTATTGGTCAGTATTTTGGGTGTGATGCCTGCGCTTAGATAAAAGCCTGCCCAGGCAATGGCAAAATCGTAAACATGGTGTGTTTGTTTTAAGGACTCAAGGGATATGATGTTTGAGATACCTAAAATGATTCCCCCAGTAAGTGCACCCAATAGACTGGGTAATCCCAAACGTCTGAAAAGACGGGTAAGTGTAAGCCCCGTCAATGTCATAAAACCAATAAGTGTGAGCAGATTGGGAGGTGTTTGTTGGGATGTTTGCCAAAGGATGGCACCCAAACAGAGACAAATCATGATCATCCGCATGGTTGTTTAGTCTTTCTGTAGTGTAGCAACTGCATTTTTGGTAGGTTGCTTATGAGGCGGGAAGAGGGTTATTTGGCTGATGACAACTGCCCCGAGCAATCCTGCAATGAGTGTGTTGTGGCTGAGTTCCAATAAAAACAAAGCTTGCACGGCAATGGCCACAGATAACGTGCCCAACGGTCGAGCACTTAATTCAAGGGTGTCTCGCCAGGTTTCGGGTACGTGCCAAAGATATTGTGAGACCGAATACCCCAGCGTTCGCCCCATAGATCTTACAATCAAAATCATCGCAATAAGAGGTAAGAGGGGAGGCCATTTAAAAAAGGTATCACCACCATACCCGCCAATGAGCGTGCCAACAAACAGATAAAATAAGGGGATAAGGCCTGAATCTACGCGCGCAAGGGCTTCTAAAAGACTTCGTTTGGCAACGGTTGTATTGATAAGCCAAACCCCAGCAATAAAGCCGATGGATAGCGCTGGTAGTTTCCAGTTGTTCCCTAAGCCTGCAAAAAAAATTAAAATACAACAGGCTATTGCCATGCCTGTTGATGGATTTCTGTGTGCTCTTAATGCAAAATCGAGACACATGCCACTCACAACACCCAATATACAAATTAGGGCAAACAGGTGCGTTCCCCCGACAAAGGAAAATGAGCCGAGAATAAAGGATTGATATGGGGAAAGTATGGGAAAGCAGAAGGTTAACAATAACAATGCGACCATATTGTGTATGGGAAGGGTGGGGGTCGGATCGGGTGTGGGGGGTATCAATTTACCACGCCAGCGAAAAGTAGGTTCTGGGAATCTTGCAGATAATACAAAACAGGTGCATAAGAGTGTGGCCAAGGGAAGGTGAGAAATGAGCCCAAGATGTAGGAATAGAACGGAACCGCTGGCCAAAATTGAAAGGATTGCAAAGCTGGAAATGAGGCTCGCACTGGCAATTTGGCCCCAAATGATGGGCCAAGGGGCTCTGCGCAATTGTCGCAGGCTGAATTCTAAACCTAATAAAAGCCCAAACCAAATAAGGCTTATGTTGAGAACGCCTTGTCGAACCGCATCTAACGCGCGGTAAGTGGCGTCTGTTTCTGGGAACAGCAATCCCGCACAGATTCCGATAGCAAGAAATGCAACTTTGCCATGCCTGAGACTGTCTAAATGGGGCAATAGAGGGCGAATGTGAAATTGGTGGCTGCCAAAAATAAAAAAGGCGACCCCCAAAAAAATAAAGGTAAGATATTCCATAATATGAATTTGAGTTTTTTTATGGTTTACTTTTTCAAATTTGGATGCGGAGTGAGTATACTGTGTGGGACAAACTTCGTCAAGCAGGAACCCAGGTGGCAGACTTGACAGGGTGTGTGATTTGGTTTATATTGCTTTTCGTCAAACTGCCTAATTATTTTGAGGTTAAGGCATGGCCAAACGTCCTTTTGTAGGTGTTATGTTTCGGTGTTGCAAGGTCTATGGACGCGCGTATCTAACCGCTGACAAACAAAGGTTTGAAGCGCGCTGCCCTCAGTGTTATCAATTGGTTACTCTGAGGGTTTCTTCACAAGGCAGCAATAGCCGTTTTTTTTGTGTTGGTTAATATCTTGGAGGTGCCATGGGCAACACCACCAAAATGTATGAACTGACGTGCACGGGGACATTTGACAACATCAACTCGTTTGCATCGCTTGTTGAACGTGCCTCTCAAGAAATGCATTTATCAGAAGATGAAGAAGTAGATTTGATGATTGCTGTGATGGAAGCTGTAAACAATGCCATATTACATGGCAATCATGAAGATACAGATAAAAATATTCACATGAAAATAGAAGCCCTACCTTCTTCCATAACGGTATGGATACAAGATGAAGGTGGTGGCTTTTTTGTAGATAAAGTACCCAATCCATTAGAACCGGACAATGTGATGAATACGTCTGGTCGAGGCATTCTGATGATGCAAGCCTTCATGGATGACGTCAAGATTATGTCAACGGATACGGGTACTGTTGTTAAAATGACAAAAGAGTTCTCCACAAAATCATCAGCTTGAGGAGTTGGTCATGCAAGTTTTTATTGAAGGACATCATTTTCAAATAACCGATGCTGCGCGTGCATATACCCAGTCTGCCATTGAAAAAATTGAACGTTTTTATTCTCCCATTATTGATTGCCATGTTACACTGACCCACGAAAATGATCTATATCGTGCCGATATGATTACGCGAGTACAAGGACAAACGCTTAAATCTTCAGATCATGACGTAAAGCTCTACAAGGCTGTGGACGAGGCAGTTGAAAAAATGTCTCGTCAACTTCGTAAGTTACATGACAAGCGCCGTGATTATCGGCCAGCACCACAAGTAGAAAGCAACATCACGACTGGAGAATGACGTGAATCAAATTTCGGTTGGGGATGCCTTTCAAGCCTATGGCGAAAGCATGGCGCTTGAGCTGCTGGCTGGGCAGGGTGGATTGGGCAATTTGCTTACCACGAGTGATGTGCATCGACCTGGGTTGGCTTTGGCGGGGTTTGTGGGGTTGTTTACCTATGATCGGGTGCAAGTGCTTGGCAATACAGAAATGCTTTACTTGGTCAGTCACGAGCGCGAAAAGAGATTCGAAATTTTAGAAACTGTTTTTCAATTTGACATTCCCTGCATGGTTGTTACAGATGGCAATGAAGTTTTGCCCAGTATGATTGAACTGGCCAACCGACACCAAATTCCACTGCTGAAAACGCCTTATTCCACGACCAAATTTGCCCACCTCTTTTCTTTTCATCTCGATGATGTTTTTGCTCCGCGCACAGCCATTCACGGTTCATTGGTAGATGTGTATGGTATTGGTTTGTTGTTTTCAGGACGAAGCGGTATTGGCAAAAGTGAAATTGCCATTGATCTTGTGGAGCGTGGCCATCGTTTAGTTGCAGATGATGTGGTTCTTGTTTCACGCAAAATGCAAGGCATTATTGTGGGCAGCAGCGGTGAAACGCTTCGAGATCATATGGAAATAAGAGGTTTGGGTATTTTGAATGTGCGGAATATGTTCGGTGTGCGGGCAGTTCGCCTTCAAAAACGAATTGAAGTGGTCGTTAAACTTGTTGAATGGGATGAATCGGCTACGTATGATCGCATTGGCTTAGATGAAGATTGGGCATCTATCTTAGATGTGGAAGTGCCGCAAGTGACGGTGCCTATTTATCCTGGGAAAAATATAACTGTTATTGCTGAAACGATTGCCTTGAATTATCAGTTAAAGATTCAGGGGTATAATACCGCACAAGAATTCAATCGGCGTTTGGTTGAACAAATGAAACAGAAACGGCGCCGAGATGATGTTTCTATTCGTGCCGATGTAGAGTAACTGGAGGAGGTGCAGATGATGGTGAAACGTTTTGTATGGGGATTTTTGTGTTGTGTTTTGTTGGCTGGATGTGCCGCAGATAAAACATCTGAACAGCAAGCGGAACGCATGATGATTACAGCACGCGATTTAGAAGATGGTATGGATACGTTGCCCAATGCCATTGCTCGTTATGCAGAAATTGTGGCCAAATACCCTAAAACAGAGGCAGCCAAAAGTGCCAGCAACCGACAAGATCAACTCTTAAAGATTCAGGAGATGTTTGCCAACGGCGTGCCAGCAGATCAAGACAGTCTGGTTGCTTTTTATGAACAGGCCGTCACTGTCGCGCCGGGATATTTTGCACTGTTGAAGAAATTGGGGACCATTTACTTTAACCAAACCACGCTTCTTAACCCTTCGGCCGTTAAAACGCGTTTTGCTGGCTACAAAGATGAATCTGTGGTGGTTTGGGAAAAACAAGACAAATTGTGGCAAACATATAACTTTCGGCCTTTGCCTTCTGATCGTTTGTGGCAAGACAACTTGTGTCGCCAAGCCATAGATGTGGCTGAAATGCTCATTAATAAAGAATTTTCAGAATTTGATCGTGCGGCCAATGTGCTCAACCGAGGTTTGCATTATGGCAACAGTGAAGATGTGCGTGCCAAAGCAAAAGTGGTGGCTGGATTTTGCGCATTTCGAAAAGGTAAAAAAGAAAACTTAGAAGAAGGCATTGCCTTTTCCAAAGAAGCTTTAGATTACGAATTCTTGGCAGACAGTGATCGGGCACGTGCATACCATGTGATGGGGTTGTGTTATACCTATTTGCATCAAGAATCAGGTGAAATGGCTGATTTGGATGCTGCTATTAAAGCGTTAAACGAATGTGTAAACATAGATGGCAGCATGACGGATGCGCGAGATTTATTAAAAAATTTGCGACAAGCACGTGAAAAATTGCCAAGTTAATGGGGTTTCACATTGCCATAAGATGTCATCCTGAATGGGGGGGGCATGGCGGGTTTATCGAAGTATCGGTTGTTGGTTATTGATGATGACGAATTGTTTCTTGAAATCGCACGTTTTAACCTGGATAAAGTCGGTTTTTCTGTCGAAGTTGTGTCTGATCCACGCGTTGGACTCAATCGGGCAATTGAAACACATTTTGATCTTATCTTGTTAGATTTGATGATGCCTGGGTTACGTGGTGAAGAGGTTTTGAGTTTATTAAAACCGCTGAATCAGCAACGTATTGTGGTTGTTAGTGGACACACTGGTAATGCACACAGAAGTCGGGCGCGTGATTTGGGGGCTGTGGCTTACCTGGAAAAACCTGTGGCGGCCAACAAGCTGTGTGATAAAGTGATAGATATTTTGGTAGATCACAAAAGGGATGCGGGGATGGTTGTTGAAGCCGACAGGGACAGCATTGTGGATTTGCCTGTGCGGTGGGTTTTTGGCGTGGGGCAAATTACACTTCCAATGCGGGTTATGGCTTGGATGGTTTTGTTGGGTTTGTTGTGCGTATTTATTTGGTTGGTGAAGTTTTGATTTTTAAATTTTCTTAGTTTCTGGGCCGGATGGATTTTCATCCGGCTTTCACTTTTTATAAAACCGTTGAACAGTTGACAAGCAGTGGTGTTCAAAGGTGTTTCTTTTTCGAGGAAAGTGTGGGAAGCATGGGGGATATTGCCTGTAAGTTTGGCGGGTCGTCTCTTGCCGATGCCAGTCAGATGCAAAAGGTGGCAAATATAGTTCGGGCAAATGGTGCAAGACGGTTTATTGTGCCATCTGCTCCAGGAAAACGTTCTGGAGATGATACAAAAATAACGGACTTATTGTATTTGTGTCACGAACTTGCACGACAGAAAATGGATATTTCTGAACCCTTTAAAAAAATTGAGACGCGTTTTTGTGCGCTGGTTACGGATTTGGGCGTTTCTGTGGATATTCAAGCCTTGCTGGACACGGTGCGCCAAGAAATTGAGAATGGGGCCAGTGAGCCGTTTGTTGCTTCGCGGGGAGAGTTTTTGAGTGGGCATGTTTTGGCGAGTTTGTTGGGGGCAACTTTTGTAGACCCGGCAGAGGTGGTTCGTTTTCGCAGTGATGGGCGATTAGATGTAGAAAGCTATCAATTATTGGCTTCACGCTTATCTGGAGATGGCTTATTTGTTGTGCCTGGGTTTTATGGGGCAGATGCCAAGGGCAATATCCGCACGTTTACAAGAGGAGGTTCCGATATTACGGGTGCCCTTGTTGCACGTGCGGTAGGGGCGCAAGTTTATGAAAATTGGACGGATGTATCGGGGCTCTTGATGGCCGATCCGCGTATGGTAAAAGATCCGTTGGGTGTTGAGGATATTACTTATCGTGAGATACGCGAATTGTCTTATATGGGGGCATCGGTATTTCACGATGAGGCAATGTTTCCGGTGCGAGAAGTAAATATCCCCATTCATATTCGCAATACCAACAAACCGGAGGATAAGGGAACATTCATTCGGCCCACGCGCCCTTTAACAGATCGGTTAATTGCAGGTGTGGCAGGACGGCCCAATTTTTCGATGTTATACATTGAAAAAGCATTGATGAATCAAACCCGTGGATTTGGGCGCCAGGTGTTGGAGGTGGTGGATAAACATGGTATCAGCTATGATCATATCCCTTCTGGTATAGATTCTATGTCGGTGATTATGAGCGATGAAGAAGTGGGCGACAATGGGGAGGCTTTGCTTGAAGATATCCAACGTATTTTAGAGCCAGATCGTGTCGAATTAATTTCTGGGTTGGCCTTGATCGCCACGGTGGGAGAAGGCATGTCACATCGGGTAGGTATTGCCGCGCGCTTATTTGGTGCTCTGGCAGATGCCCGTGTTAATGTGCGGGTGATCGACCAAGGCGCATCAGAGATTAATATTATAGTTGGTGTAGAAGAAGCTGATTTAAAACGAGCCATCGAGGCGATTTATCACGCATTTACCCAATAACGAGGTGCCAATTGAAACGGATTGCCATTTTAACAGCCGGGGGAGATACCCCAGCATTGAACGCCACTTTGCATGGAGCTGTCACACGCGCAAGCCAACTCAAAATAGAAGTAATTGGACTCATAAAGGGATATAACAGTTTGCTCAATTCCCGTGTGCCATATGTACACTTAAACCCCTTGTTTAGAGAAATTCCAGAGTTGGATGCAACGATGGGGGGGACGGTTTTAGGGGCGTCGCGCGATTATGTCGATCCTGAAAACAAGGTGGTTTTGGATCAGATTATAGATCGCTTGGAAAGGCTACACGTTGATGGCATGATTTGTGTTGGTGGAGATGGTACGTTAAATGGTTTGCAACCCATAGCAGAAAGAATACCAGCAGTTTTGGCACCTAAGACCATTGATAATGATTTGGGCCTCAACTATTCCAGCGAGTCACAAGAGTGGAGTCGCGTAGAAAGCACGGGGCGCAATGGATATCGTTATGTTCGGTCGGATATTCGAACCGAATTTGACTTGGAATATATGGTCAATTATGCAACGCCAGGATATGCAACGGCTGTTTATGATGCGGCAATGGGGCTCAAGCGTGTTCGGACAACCGCAGAAAGCCATCGTCGTATTGCCATTATTGAAGTGATGGGCCGACATTCGGGATATATTGCTTTGGGTGTTGCTTATGGACAACCCGATATCATTTTGGTCCCTGAATCGCCTGTTAATTTTCCACGATTGGTCGAGCGCGTCAAAGAGATTTATGACCGCCAAAAAAATGTGGTCATTGTTTGTGGAGAAGGTATTGTGGATGAGGCCGGTAATGAATTGGGGGCTGCCACCAAATCAACAGACCCTGCTGGCAATGTGCTTTTAAGTGGTGCTGCAGAGGCTTTGCGGCGTTTGCTTATGGAACAAATTGGCGATGCTTACTTTATAGATAAACGGCGCAGTGAATCGGCCAGTGCCGCTATTTTTACGCGCAAAGTGGGGCACACACAACGCGGTGGTCGCCCCATACTTTTTGATCGTTTCTACGCCAGTCAGTTAGGTGGCAAAGCTGTAGATATGTTATTGGAAGGGCAAAATAACACCATTGCCATATTACAATGGAATCGAGAAGATGGGTTTTTCTTAGACAGCATTGAAGCAAATACCCTGCGTGATCAATGGGGCCATATTCATGCGCGCAATTTGCATCCATCTTTTTATGATGCAGAAGCGATGAAACCCTCGCGTATGGGCATAGAGTATCTCTTGCCTATTTTTACCACAGCCATTGGGCATGATGATGTTGAAAACATTCGCAGAACCTTGTTTGATGCGGGGAATTTGTTGCGTCCATATCATTCTGTAAACGTAGATATTGCCAAGCGCATTCGGTATTTGGAGGAATAATGTTGGGGCATTTTGAAAATGCTTTGGCGCAGGGTTTGCCCCAAAGTTGTGTCGATTCAAAGCGTGTTTTGTTGGCGCGCTTGATGGAGGCATGGAAAGGTTTTGCTGCCGGTGGCCCCGAACATGTTTTTTGGGTTCCTGGCCGAATTGAAGTGTTGGGTAAACATACGGACTACTGTGGGGGGCGCAGTTTATTGGCCACTGCAAGTCGGGGGTTTATGTTTGGTGTTTCACCCCGTAGCGATTTGAACGTTCGGGTAAAAGATGCGGTTTCTGAAGAAACAATAGAAAGTCGTTTGCACCCTGATGTCACTCCGCGATTGGGTCACTGGTCCAATTATCCAGAAACGGTTTTTCGTCGTCTTGCACGCAACTTTGTTGGAGATTTAAAAGGTGCAGATATTGTCTTTGCCAGCGATCTTCCTCCGGCGGCAGGTATGAGCAGTTCCAGTGCATTGATGGTTGGTTTTTATCTGGTTATAAATGCCATAAATGGCTTGGAAGAGCGGGAAGAATTCAAAGAGAACATCCGCTCTGCAGAAGATTTGGCAGGATATTTGGGCACCCTTGAAAACGGCCAAACATTTGGAACGCTTGTTGGTGATAAAGGTGTGGGCACCTTTGGTGGCAGTGAAGATCACACGGCTATTATGAATTGTCAGGTAGGCAAGTTGAGTCAGTATGCATATTGCCCTGTGCAATTTGAACGCGCAATGGTTCTACCCGAATCGTATACTTTTGCGATTGGTGTAAGTGGTGTGGTTGCAGAAAAAACAGGTGATGCCATGGAAAAATACAATCGGGCATCACGGTTGGCATTTACGGCATTGGATGTGTGGAATCAAATATCCAAACGCCATGACCCACATCTGTCAGAAGCCATACAACAAGCAGGTGTGGATGAGATTCGGAGCATATTGAAAAAAGCACCCAGTGGAGAATTTGCGGCAGATGATCTTGTTCGTAGATTTGACCATTTTGCCATCGAAAATGAAGACATCTTGCCCAAGGCTGGTGATGCATTGGCCTTGGGAGATGTGAAGGGTTTTGGTGAGTGGGCCAATCGGTCACAAGCCCAAGGTGTTGGGTTGTTGAAAAACCAAATTCCAGAAACAGAAACACTTGCTCAATTGGCTGTGGGGTTGGGGGCTTGTGGGGCATCGGCATTTGGCGCGGGGTTTGGTGGCAGTGTTTGGGCGCTTGTGGAACGACACACAGTTGGTGAATTTTTGTGTGCCTGGAAAGATGCCTATATGCAACAATTTGCTCAACACCAAAGTTTGTGCCAATTTTTTTCTACCGATGCCTCAACGGGGGCTTTTGAAGTGGTTGCAGAAGTTTGAGGATGGTTTTGAAAAGGTTTTCATTGGTCTTGTTAAATGATAAATAAAAAGCCCCCAATTTGGCATTGGGGGCTTAGACCTCAAGCTAAGTATGTGTCAACGCCTCCAGCACTTGATAAGTGTTGGGGGCTTTTTTGTGCCTGATTATTTTTTAGAGATGTTCTCTTTTTTTCGAACAGGTGACACAAGGGATTCTTGGTAGAGTTTGTCAAACGCTTTTGAACCATTGTCTTCAATGACATCGAGTGACGAACCCTTTTCGGAAATGGGTTGCACATCACGTGGATACACATGGTGGAGATCTTGTTTGGAACAAGCGTAGTATGTGCACGCGCCACTTTTGCGTGTGTAGCGATAAAGGTGGCGTGGGGGATCGACCCAAGTATAATCTACGGCATATTTTTTAAGCGCTTGGGGGTTGATGTCGACACCCAAACCTGGGGTTTCTGTTACGCGATAAAAACCACCGTGAATGTCAATGGCGGGTTTGATGAGTGGGTCTTTCCAAATGTTCATACACGTAATGGCGGGCCATTTGGCTTGGGGCAATACAGCACCTAAGTGTGCCGCCCAAGCGGTGGTGATGCCAGAGCCCACCAATTGCAACCAAAAAGGTTTGTTCCATTGTTCACAAACAGCGGCTTGTTTTAGAATGCGGGAAGCACCTGCACAAACAACAAACCCATCGGTTACATCTTCGCGCATGGTGGTTTCTATGGGTGGGTTGTTGTAGTGCATGGCCAATGGGCGTGCAATGAGATTGCGAATTTGTTTGTTGCCTGCCACGTCATTTTGGGGAATGGGCGTCTCAATCATGGCTATTTCGGAATAGGCTTCGAGCTCGCGTAAATGGGGTATGGCATTGGCCGAATTTGCAAGGGTGCCGTTGTAATCTAAGTCGAGGTGAAAACCTGGCGGAATGACTTTTTGCACGGCTTGAATGGCGGCGTGTAAATCGTACCAAGGGCGGGCTTTGAGCTTGGCGCTTGTATAACCTGCTTTAACGGCTTGGCGACATTCTTCAGCCCATCCATTTGGAGGCATATCCATGTTCCACCAGCTAATGGGGCACCAATCGCGCACCTTGGTGCCTAAGAGACGATAAATGGGTACGCCTTGTGCTTTGGCAACCGCGTCGAAAAGGGCCATTTGTACACCTGCCCCCAATTCATCATCCCACATCAATTCTGCAGCGGGTTTGCCAATGGTAAGGTCTTGGATTTTGGGGGAAACTTTTGCCCACGTATAATTGGGCATGGTTTCCCCCCATCCTTCAATGCCATTTTCTAATGTGATGTGACAAATTTCGTGGATGCGCCAATGGGGCAACCAATATCCCAAATGTTTTTGGCTGTGGTTGGTAAAAGGGACATCCAAGTGGATGAGTTCGAGCTTTTTAACTTTCATTTTGCCTCCAAAGAAGATAGGGGTTTGGTTTTGCACAATAGCAATGGGGGCACTCAATGTCAAGTGAAACAGCATTTGACCCTGCCATGAAATGGACACATATTGTCAGGGTTGTTTGGCCTTTATAGGGTTCATTTGGGAATGGTATTTAAAGGAGGGAATTATGGCTGTTCGTTGTCTTCATATTGGTGTGGGCGGGCGCGGGAAATGGCCCGTTCGGTTGTTTACTGAGCGCGAGGATGTGGAGAGTGTCGCATTTGTAGATATACATGAAGGAAACATGAATGCGGCCATGGATGTGGCAAACATGCCAGAGTCAAAATGTTTTCGAACGTTAGGACAAGCACTTAGCAAAGTAGAATGTGATGCCGTTATTATCATCACACCGCCCGATGATCATGCGTCTATGATTTTGGAGGCCATTCGAGCTGGGAAAAATGTTTTGGTGGAAAAACCATTTACCAAAACATTGGCTTCAGCAAAGTATATAGTTGATGAGGCCGATCGGTTGGGGGTAAAAGTGGGTGTCAGCCAAAATGCAAAATATACGCCAGCCACAGTTACTTTGGCACGTCACCTGCGTGAAGAAACGTATGGCAAAACAAGTTTTGGTTTGTTTACAAAAATAGGTTGGCGCAGCAAGGGCGTGCACCATTCTGGAGAGGATGACCATTCTTATTTGTGGGAGCGGGGTATCCATGATTTGGACACCATGCGTTATATTATGGGCAAAGATCCTGTGAGAATGTGGGCGCATAGCTTTAATCCTTCTTGGAGCCCCTACAAAGGTGGGGCGGGTGTATCGGGATGGGTGGAATTTGATGGTGGGGCAACATGCACGTATTTTGCCACATTTGAACCGCATAAATCGGGTGGTGAGACACGTGTAGATGTGGAGGAAGGAACATTGTCGATTGAAGGAGGGAAGTTGATCTTGACGCGTCGCAAAGCAGATCCTGAAGAATTGGCGTTGGATGCCGTGCCCGATTCGACCACGGCGATTACCAATCAGTTTGTGGCGTGGGTCAATGGTGGTCCTGAGCCAGAATTTGCCGCCCGGCACAATTTGAAAACAATGGCAATGGTTGAAGGTATGGGCATTTCGTCTGAAGCGGGAAGAATTGTTTCTTTGAAGGAGTTCATCAATGTCTGAACAAAGTGTCATTGGAGGATATGGTTCTTGGGCGGCTTCTTTGGTGGGAGATGCACCAGGTCGATTGTCTTTTCGAAACGAAAAATTTGTAGATGTGGATACTTGGCGTGTGCAAGCACGGGCACGGTTGATGGATTGTCTTGCTGCGCCCGACACAGGTGGGATGCCAACGGTGCAGGTATTGGAGCGGGGCTCATATGATGGGTTGGTGTATGAGAAAATAGCTTGGCAATTGCCGTATGGCAACGCAACGGAAGCGTATGTTTTGAAGCCAGAAGGGGCAACGGGACCTTTGCCTGGCATATTGGGCTTGCATGACCACGCGGGAAAAAAATATTTTGGCAAAAGAAAAATCACACGTTTGGCAGAAGATTGGCACCCTATGATGTTGGAACATTATGACCATTACTATGAGGGCGTACCTTGGGCAAATGCCATTGCCAAACGGGGGTATGTGGTTTTGGTTCCCGATGCTTTTCCATTTGCAAGCAGGCGGGTTATGATTGGAGATGTTTCAGATCGTTCACGCGAGGGATTAAGTGACGATGATCCTGAAAATCCTGAAAATATCTTAAAATACAATCGATGGGCCGCAAACCATGAATCAACAATGGCGAAATCACTCTTTTGTGCAGGGACAACTTGGCCCGGGGTTTTTTTGTCGGAAGATCAACGTGCCTTAGATGTGCTGTGTGCCAGAGACGATGTGGACGAAAACAATGTGGGGTGTGGCGGTCTTTCGGGAGGGGGCATGCGCACCGTATTTTTGGGTGGGGCAGATGACCGAATCAAGTGTGCAATTTGCGTGGGGTTGATGAGTACTTGGCGAGATTTTTTATTAAACAAATCGTTTACCCATACGTGGATGACATATGTACCATTGTTGCCTAAAGATTTAGACTTTCCCGAAATATTGGGGCTTCGAGCACCGATGCCAACAATGGTTCTAAATGATGAAGATGACCAATTGTTTACCTTACCCGAAATGAAACGGGCTGACACCATTTTGCGTGATGTTTTTGAAAAGGCTGGTGCTGGCGATCGGTACCAAGGTTCATTTTATCCTGGCCCACACAAGTTTGATTTGGCCATGCAAAAGGAGGCATTCGCTTGGTTTGATCGATGGCTTAAGTAAGTTTGTACTTACTTGTGGAAAATAAGGAACCATTCTCTTTATCAGGTGTCTTAATACCTGTTTGGGCAAGCCGGGAAACTTGCCGGGAATGGGTAATGGTCGTGCCGATTCCAAAACGGGAATCGGCTTTTTCCTTATTTTATGGAGGGGTGCTGTATGCGTAGTGCGATTATTTTTGTTTTTTGTTTTTTATTTTTGGGTAGTGTGGCCAATATCGATGCACGGTCACAGCGTGTCAACCAGATCCCCAATGGTAGCAGAGTGGGGTGCGGCGCTTGTCATACCAGTTCGGGTGGTGGTGGGCCACGCAACGCTTTTGGTCAAGTTGTTGAAAGTGATTTTTTGTCGGGAAGTGGAGCAAGTGCATCGGTTGTTTGGAATGCCACGCTTGCAGGAATGGATTCGGATGGAGATGGATTTTCGAATGGGACGGAATTAGGTGATCCCGATGGGGATGGCACACCAACGGCTGGTGTGACTGTAACCAATCCTGGCGATGGAAATAGTTTTCCACAGGTGGTAAATAATGCCCCTGCTTTTGCGACCATTGGTGCAAAGAATGTGAATGAAGGTGAGGTGCTGACATTTGCTGTAACGGCAACCGATCAAGACAATGATGCGGTGACCATTACGGCATCTAACTTGCCAACTGGGGCGACTTTTGCCAATGGCAATTTCACATGGACACCTGGGTTTGATCAAAGCGGATCATTTACCGTTTCTTTTTCTGCCAGTGATGGAAAAACACAAACATCAGCAACGACAACGATTACTGTGGCCAATGTAGCTCGTCCGCTGGTGATCAATTCCTTTTCACCTACCAGCACGCTGTTTGTTAAAGGTGTTGGTGATACAGTTCGTGTTACGGTGGCGGCACAAAGCCCAGATGTGGGCAGTGTGACCTATGCTTGGGAAGTAAATGGCATTGTTCAAGCCGAAACGAGTGGTTCTTTGTTGTTTACTGTGGTAAATGATACAACAGATGATGTGCTTAAGGTCACGGTAGGTGATGGCACATCTTCATTGACCCAATCGTGGACTGTTGCTAAAGCATTGAAGGGTGACCTTGATGGCAACAATGAAGTGAGTTTTAGCGACTTTCTATCTTTTGTAAGTGCTTTTGGAAAGCGTTCGGCTGATGCGGGTTTTATTGCGTTGGCGGATATCAATGGAAATGGCACGGTTGACTTTCCTGACTTTCTGGAATTTGTCCGTTTCTTTGGACAGAAACGGTAACACGCTGTATACGTGATATTCTCGAACAAAAAAACAAGCCCATTGGTGATGATGCCAATGGGCTTATTTTTTGTTGCAAAATCGTTTTTTCATTATTATTCATCAAGCCTATGGGAATGAGAACACGAGTTGAAGCGGTGAGATCGTGGTTTTTGGCAAAGAGATAGAAAGGATAAGTATGGCGAGAACCATTATGATTGGTGATGTACATGGGTGTGCAGAAGAGTTGCAAGAATTATTAGATGAATTAGACTACACCCCCCATGTTGACCATATCTTTCTCACGGGAGATGCGTTTACCAAAGGACCAGATCCATTGGGCGTTTGGCGTTTGATTCAAGATGTGCGTGCAAAGATGGTGATGGGCAATCACGATGTGGCATTGTTGGATCGTTTAAAAACTCGGATGAATGGCGAAGAAAAAAAACTGAAATCGGTTTATAAAAAGACGCTTGATGCCCTGATGCCTGTTGTTGATGAATTGATGGATTGGGTAAAACGTTTGCCCTTATATATTGAAACAGAATCGTTTTTGTTGGTCCATGCAGGGATTCACCCCATAAAAGAATTACAAGGAACGTCACGGGATGAATTTTTGACCATTCGCACGTGGCCGCCCAACAAAGGTCTTGATGGGCCACGTTGGCACGATGTGTATCAACCTATTCGGCCATTGTTGGTGTTTGGGCATGATGCACCAGGTGGTTTAATTGTTAAAAAAAGAAAGGGTAAACCTTTTTTGGTGGGGTTGGATTCTGGGTGTGTTTATGGCAATGCGCTGAGTGCGTTTGTTGTTGAGGAAGCACGTATTGTGCAGGTGAAAAGTCGGCAAGCCAAACAGTTTTTTGATTAACAAGTCTATGATCAATGCTTGACAAATAACGAAGGCGCACCATATTACGGATGTTCAATCATTTATCAATAAGAAGGAGATCGGACATGGCAGATCAAGAATATCGGGTTGCACCACCTGGGTTTACGCGGGAACAGTGGGATTCATTTATGGAAGAGGGGATGTTGGTGATTGAAAATGCCCTCACCGAAGACGAGGTGGATCATTATGTAGACATGATTGACAGGGCCAGTGCGCGAAGTGAGAAATATGATCCCGCCAAATTTTTTGGGCCACAAAATATCGTAGAAAAATACCCAGAATTTTCAGAATTGATCGATCATCCACGTCATGTGGGATTTGCTTATGATGTTTATGGCGAGCTTTTGAAGTTGCATATTTCCCAATTCTTTTTGCGCCCACGCGATTCCTCTCACAATATGTGGCATCCCGATGGTGCCCGTGCTGTACCTTATGGTGTTTTTGTACCTGAGTTGCCTTTGCAAATTAAAATTTCTTATTGGTTGACCGATTTGCCAGAAGCGGGGATGGGCAATTTTGTTTACATGCCAGGCAGTCATCGCACGCAGTATTTTGATTATTATGACACACACGAAAGTGTACCAGGTGAAAAGATCTTAAAAGTAAAACGGGGCACAATGTCTATTATGCACTGCAACACCTGGCATCGTGTGGAACCCAATAACACGGATAAATTGCGTAAAAATATCTTTTTGGCGTATTGCCCATCGTGGGTTTGTGAAGCCGATCGACACAAGTGCTCACCAGAATGGTTGGATACGCTTAATCGAGAGCAACGCATTATTATGCGCAGTTATGATGGCGGATATGCACGTACAAAACCTGCGGCATCTGAATTTCCTCTTTTCTTAGATCGAGAAAGTGCCTCTGCCCATGACAATGTTGGTCCTGATGTTGAATTACATCGTAGAAAACGCATGACCACCATTGAGAAATTTCAGATGGCACCTGTGCAAGCATAGTAATAGATGTATCTAGGGGGAGCGATTAAGACAGGACATCTATTGTTCTGTCTTAATTTTTAGGCGCAAGAATGTTTATCTCTAAAGGAAATGATCATGAAAATAACCGATGTAAAAGTATTGCCTGTGGATAGGTATTTGTTTGTACAGGTTGAAACGGATACTGGAATTGTTGGGTTGGGCGAATCGGGTGCTTGGGGGTATTTATTGGCCTCGGGCCAAGTGGTTGAAGACTTTCGGGACTATTTGATAGGTAAAGATCCATTGTTGATTGAACACCATTGGCAATATTTATATCGGTGTACTCATTTTCGGGGTGCCGCCATTATGGGTGCCTTGAGTGCGATTGACATTGCCCTTTGGGATATTGCGGGCAAACATTTCAATGTGCCGGTTTATCAACTGTTGGGGGGAAAGTGTCGTGATAAGGCACGTGTGTATTATCATGTAATAGGGGATACCAAAGAAAAACTGATTGATGGATGTGTGCAGGCAAAAAAACAAGGTTTTACGGCGGTGGGGCACTTAACTCCGTTTTTAGATGAATCGCGCAATGTGCCTTATTTTGCAACACACGCTCATAAAATGAAAGATGCCATAGATACGGTAGGGGCCTATCGGGATGCTGTGGGAGATGAGGTGGATTTGTGCATTGAAATCCATCGTCGCTTAGAACCCGCCGAAGCCATTGTGTTGGGCCGTGGGATCGAACAATTTCGTCCCTTTTTCTTTGAAGACCCAATTCGTCCAGACAATTTTGACGCCATGGGGGAAGTTGCGCAAAAGATCAATATCCCAATTGCAACGGGTGAACGTTTACATACCATTTATGAGTTTCAAATGCTGTTGACGCGCAATGCCGTTCAGTATGTGCGGCCCGATGTGTGTATGTGTGGGGGGATTTCGGGAGCCAAAAAAATTGCGGCCATGGCCGAAGCACACCATGTGGGTGTTGTGCCACACAACCCGCTATCACCGGTGAGCACGGCTGCCTGTATCCAAATTGCGGCGTGTATTCCCAACTTTGCGTTGCAAGAGTTTCCAAAAGGAGAAGACAAACCGCCAAAGAGTGAAATTGTGAAGCAAACTTTAAAGGTTGATAATGGTTTTTTGGTGATTCCAGATGCCCCAGGTATTGGCATTGAATTAGCAGAAGATGCCATGGAACGGTTTCCATTCAAAGGACGCGCAAAAAATACGCGATTACACGTAGATGGATCGGTGGTGGATCAGTAAATGTGGGTGATTAAATCATGTGAATCTTTGGAAGAAAAAAGAAGAAATGACCCCACTTGAGATACGCTTTTTTTCAAATGCGCATGCAATTTTGTTCCCCATTTGATGAATTGTATCATGACAGAGTTAGAGGGGGTTGTTTTATGATTGATTTTTATGGGTGGTTTCATAGTGAGGGAAAACACGATGGTTAAGATGCTCTTGAGAGATGTTACGATGCCAGAACTGGCAAGTATTTTTGAAAAAAGTAAAGATCGATCACCTGCCCCTTATTTGTTGGACAAAAATGCCGTTACACGGGCTCGAAAATGGGCGAAGGCGAATGGCATTTGGGATGATTTGACAAAAAATTTGGATGGCAGGAAAGATATACCAGTGTTGAAGCGCTCAGATTATCGCAATTACAAAAGAGTGGGCGACCGTTTGGTGCCTCAAGCCAAAGCAGGGTATCGGCGGCAAGAGTTGTCAAAGGCGTTTATGGCCTTGTGGTTAGACCACCCCAATGCCCATGTAGATTATTTGCAAGACTTGATGTGGGCTTATTGTGATGATTGGACTTGGGTGATGGCCGCGCATGAAGGGCGTAGCATTGATTTGGGGTCTGTTGCACTGGGATCAACACTAGCTGAAATTGTGCATGTTTTGGGTGGCCGTCTTGAAGAAGAAGTGACACAACGTGTTTCGGAGTCTATAAAGAAGCACATATTTGATCCCTATTGGGATTATACACACCTCAATGGGTGGGAAACCGTGCGCATGAACTGGAATCATGTGTGTAATGGAGAGATCATTCGCACGGCATTGTATCAGCTTGATGACCCACGGGTGTTGGCGCGCATGACACATGCAGCCATTCAAAACTTAACGTATGCTTTAGATGGATTTACAAATGATGGCGGGTGTGAGGAAGGCCCTGGGTATTGGCAATATGGTTTTGGACATTATTTGATGGTGGCTCATGCTTTGTTTTTGAAAACGGGTGGGGCACTCAACATCATGCAGGATGAAACGGGAAAAATTGAGCGTATTTGTAAATATCCGCTGGCTGCGCATATTAGCGGGGCGTTGCGTTCTACATTTGCCGATTCCAGCCATGGGTATACGGGTGCTCAGGCGGCTATGATTATTAATGACTTTATGAAAATACCTGAGCTTTATGCCCTGTGCAGGCAACACGAAGATGGTCGGTTGCAAGTAAGTGGTCTGCATGAGCTGGCGATGTATTCGGGGTTTAAGGTGAAGCAGGCACCCGATTCAAAAGACTATGTCTTACCTGATTTGGGCCAAGTAAAATTGCGTGGTCAAGCAGGTAAAAACCAAATGACCCTGATGTGTTTGGCAGGGAATAATGGGGTACCCCATAATCACAATGATATTGGCAGTTTTATTGTGCACAAACACGGCAAATTACTCCTAACAGATCCAGGAGGGCCGGTTTATAACCGGAAAACATTTGGACCAAATCGCTATGACATTCTTTTTTGCAATTCTTTGGGGCATTCTGTTCCTGTGATTAATGGCAAGTTACAGCAACCCGGTGAAAAATATTATGGCACGTTATCCGTTGCACATTTGAATGGGAATGACATTAAAACTGCCGAAATTGACATGACACATGCCTATCCTAAAGGCACTGTAAAACAATTGGTTAGGAAGTTTTTGTTCGATGCAAAAACCAATGCTTTTACCCTTGAAGACCATTATTCGTTTACAAAAAAGCCCAATGCATTGGTTGAAGGATTTATCACATTTGAACCCGTCAAAATTTTAGGCCAAAAGGTTCAGATCGGGTCTAAAACAAGTGGTTTGGTGATTGAGGCGGTTGATGCGACGGGTAAATTTGAAGTCAACAAATTGACCGAAGAATCTAAGGAAGGCCGTACAGACCAAGTGGTTACGCGGATTACCTTTATACCAGAAAAACTGGCCAATGAGATGGTTTTGAAATTTTTTATTGCTTAAAGTTGATCTAAATCACAAATTATGTGTGATCCAGCTAACATCGGAAACGAAAGAATTGACCGATATTATATATAGGTCTCGAGCAGGGGTGACTCGAGACTTAAGGCCCTTCTCCCCAGTAGGAATCCCTGTGTTGGGACTGCCGAGTGGGAGAAGGGCGTTTTTTCTCTTAGGACATAGGGGATAAGATTTGACTTCTATACGCCAAAAGCTGTTGTTGTCTACCGCTTTGGTTTTGGTGGTATTTTGTGTTGGTGTTTTGGTTTTGTCACGTAAGGTGATGTTGGACGGGTACTTGGATTTAGAAAAGCAAGATATGCAACGGCAACTTAATCGTGTGAATAAGGCTGTTGCTTCTTATTTTGATGTATTGGACACCACGGCATTTGACTGGGCTGCTTGGGATGATACATATGCGTTTGTCGAAAACAAAAACTCAGAATTTGTCAAAACGAATTTGGTCGATGAAACATTTAATGAGAATGGACTTCGGCTCAACTTTATGGTGTTTTTAGATGCCAAGCAAAATATAGTTTTTCAAAAAGGATATAATTGGGAGCAAAAAAAAACAGAACCCGTTCCGCAGGGAATTTTGGGGCATTTGACAGAAAACGGATTGGTGGCATCGGGCGCAGTAAAGGGGTTGTTAATTTTGCCAGAAGGTCTTTTTGCGGTTGTTTCTCGTCCTATTTTAACAAGCAAAGAAACAGGACCAGCTCGTGGGCAACTGATTGTGGGGAGGCGATTTGACAAAAAAGAAATCGATCAATTTGCCACATCGCTGGAACTTAATTTGACTTTATATGTTATGGGTCGCAGCACAGTTCCTGTGGCCCTCAAAGATGCTTATGCCCATGTTTTGTCTGATTCATCTCATTGGGTAAAGGCATTTGATGAAAAGATATTTGCCGGTGTGGTGGCGTTAAAAGATATTTATGCCAACCCTGTGGCTATGGTGCACGTGATACAACCAAGAGACATTTATCGCCAAGGTATTGTTTCTGTGCGTTCTGCATTTGGTGCAATTTTAATTACGGGTGTGCTTTTGGCTGTTGTGTTTTTTTTGATGCTTGAGCGATTTGTTTGGGAACCCATTAAAAATATGCGTGCCGATCTTCAAGAAATTGAAGGCTTGCGGGATTTGTCTTTGCGTGTGCGTGTGCGAAATGGTGATGAGTTGGGGGCGTTGGGGCAGGCAATGAACGAGATGTTAGAAAAATTGGATAGAAATGAACGAGAAATGGTGCGTTTGGAGCGGTTGAGTGCATTGGGAGAGATGGTTGCTGGAATTAATCATAATTTGAATAATATTTTGGTGGGTGTCACCATCAGTTCTGAGTTTTTATTAGACCGTGTGGCAGATCCTCAAACGGCAGGATATGTACGTACCATCCATCAGGCTGGCAAACAAGCTGCCGATTTGGTATCGAGGTTACAAGAAGCTGTTTTGGGAGATTCTGATGAAGGTGTGTTGCAGTCTTTGAATACCATAGTGCGCGATTCTATTGAAACGGCACGAACAAGGTGGAAAGATGAAGCCGAACTGAAAGGAATTGAAATTCGGGTTTTGCTCGATTTGGCACCAGATTTACCACAAATTAGAGGATCTTCATCTGGGCTTTATAATATTATGCTCAATCTCATTTTTAATGCTGTAGATGCCATGCCCAATGG
>JAYODI010000010.1:34761-101981 GCA_038279365.1 Candidatus Latescibacterota bacterium
AATCTCGCTCATTGGGTGTGGGTGTACAAATAAGTGTGCGAGATACGGGTGTTGGCATGGATGAAGAAACTCAAAAACGTGTTTTTGAACCTTTTTTTACGACCAAAGTAGAAATTGGTACGGGATTAGGGCTGGCCACCGTATACAACACGGTGGTGCGATGGGGTGGGCATGTGGGGGTAGACAGCGTTGTGGGGGCTGGTTCGGTGTTTACTTTGTGGTTTCCTGCCGATGGGGCAGAAGCAACCCCCGTCGAGGATTATTCTGAAGTGACTTCCCCCAATGGGAAGATATTGGTTGTCGATGATCAAGATGTGGTGACTCAGTTGGTCGAGCATGTTTTAAGCCCTAAGCATGAGGTCACTTGCCTGGGTGACAGTGCGAAAGTATTGCCCGCTTTGGCGGAGGTCGATTGCGATGTTTTGATTTTGGATTTGGGTATGCCCAATATCCCAGGAGACAAACTTGCACAATCTATTCGGTTGGAATATCCTAAAATCGTTTTGGTTTTGATGACGGGGTGGCGATTGGAAGAGAATGACCCACGATTGTTGTTATTTGATTTTGTACTCAAAAAACCATTGCATGATATGCAAGTTGTTCGAGATGTGGTTGCACGGGCTGTGAATTTGTCTCAGGAACGCCGGAAGGAGCCGAGTCATACATGATAAAAATATTGGTTGCAGACGATCATGATATTGTGCGACAGGGCATTATGGGGTTGTTGTCTCGCGAGGCCGAATTTGAGGTTATCGGTGAAGCCAATAATGGTTTAACGGCCGTAGAATTGGCAAATGCGCTACAACCGGATGTGGTCTTAATGGATTTGACCATTCCCGAGCTCAATGGCATAGAAGCAACCGCACAAATTGTAGGCACATGTTCTAACACACGTGTGGTGATATTGACCATGCATCAAGATCGTGCCCATATACGCCGTGCATTTGAGGCAGGGGCAAGTGGTTATGTTTTAAAGAAAAATGATATGGGTGATTTGGTTCGTGCGATTCAAACAGCAGTGCAAGGGGAAGTTTTTTTGAGTTCTGCCATTTCGCGGGTGGTGGTAGAAACATTTGTAGGGCGTGAAGATTTACCTATATCTGGGGGGAAAAGTGATGGTTTGTCTCACAGAGAACGGGAAGTGCTTGTATTGGTTGCCGAGGGACAAACAAACCGAGAAATAGCCGATGTGTTACACATTGCAGAGAAGACGGTTGCAGCGCATCGGGCAAGCGTGATGCAAAAATTAAACTTAAAAAATGCGGCAGACTTGGTTCGTTATGCCATTCGAGAAGGTCTGGTCGAATTGTGAGGTTTGTTGTTCGGTAATAATGAGGAACTATACTTATTATGGTGGCGAAGAATAGGGTATTGACCCAATTGATCTATCAGCTTGGTCGTGTTATATTCTCTACTGAAAGCCCCCCTAAGGTGAGAAAATAAAATTTCTCACTGTCTGTACAAAAGTCCAAAGATGTAAATCTTTGGACTTTTTTTTTGTTTTCACAATTAAATATGTGAGCAGTTATTCAATTAATTGCGATATAACACAAAAAACCTCCTTATTTATAATCTTTAAGATTAATAAAAATTTGTTTTTGTAAGCGAACTTAAAAAATGATGCACTAAGAGTATTTGCATCCCTATTCTCGTGGAATTATATTAATTGCTCTTAAGGATTTATTAAGCGTTGATGGGTGAGGTAAAATGGCTGTAGTAAACAACATAGGATTGGCTCAGGCAATACCACCAAAGCCATCGGTGACTGTGCGTGCGCTCATTATAGGGATGGGGCTCACGGTTTTGGCCACAGTTGCAGGGTCTTATGCACGCTTTATTTTGCACACGACTCGTTTAGATCAAAATCATCTGTCTATTGCTGCTGTATTTCCCATTGTTATGATCGCCTTGTTGCTTGGACGCATGCTCAAGCTGAGACGGGGTGAGCTTGTTGTTATGTTTACAATGGCTCTTATTGGGGCCACTATGCCGACCTATTTTATCGGTAAACTTGTGGCCAATTTTGCAGTGCCACACTATTTGGCAACCCCCGAAAATCAATGGGCGGCTTATTACGAGCCGCATTTACCCACCTATGCCGTGGTGCCACCCGGTGATGCTTTGATGTGGTTTTTTGAAGGGATTCCACGCGGAGTGGCCATTCCATGGCATGTGTGGGTGGGGCCCGTATTTTGGTGGTTGTCTGTGATAGCTGCCTTTTATGGGTGTTGCATGTTTTTGATGGTTATTTTGCGTAAGCAATGGATTGAACATGAGCGCATAGATTATCCATTGATGGAAATGCCACTGGCCATATTGGAAGATGATGATCATCGTGGTTTTTTTCCAATTCCAATTATGAACAAACGACTTTTTTGGGTAGGCTTTTCCATTACGCTGTTGATCATTTTATGGAATATGGTTTCATATTTTCATCCCACTTTTCCAACGATTCCATGGGGGTTTACCAGTATTAAATTGGGTCGCGAATTTCCCGAAATTCCAATTCGGCTCTATTTGATGTTGGTTGGGTTTGGATATTTTATCAATATCGATGTGGCTTTGAGCTTGTGGGTATTCAATTTGATCACCAATATTGAGAATGGGCTTTTTAATCGTTTTGGGTTTAGCGCAGGTTCTGACGAAGAATATTCCACAGGGCCACTTTCGATGGGCACCCAGTCTATGGGGGCCTTTATGGTTATCGTATTGGTGGGGTTTTGGATGGCTCGTGGGCATATTGCCAATGTGTGCCGAAAAGCTTTTTACGGGGATGATTCGGTAGACGATTCAGATGAGATTGTTTCTTATCGAACGGCCACGTTTGGCATGCTGGCCTGTTCGTTATATCTTGTGTTTTGGCACTTGGCTACAGGGATGGCCTTCAAGTTTATTCCCCTGTTTCTGTTTGGTGTGCTGGTTATGTATTTGGGCATCACGCGTGTGATTGCTGAAACCGGCTTAATTTCCATTCGGGCACCACTTATGCCTCAACCTTTTGGAATGTTTGTTTTAGGCAGTGACAGTTTGTCTCCGCAAACAATGGTGTCTATCGCTCTTTCATATACTTGGTGCAGTGATACCAAAACGACCATTATGCCAGCGTTGGCACACTCTGTTAAATTATACGATACCATTCGCGCGCAACAACGTCGGCTTATTTGGCCCATTGTGTTGGCCATGATATCAGGGGTATTGGCCACGTTTGTTTATACCATTTATATGGGGTATGCAAATGGTGCGGCCAATTATGGCGGGATTTTTAATGGGGGATTGGCTCAATTTCCTTGGGATAACTTGGTCAAAAAGTCAAAAAGCCCGTTTGGCACTGCTTGGAAACCTTTGGCATTTATTGGTATTGGGGCTCTGGTAACGGGCTTGCTGATGTTTTTGCGGTATCGTGTGCCTTGGTGGCCTTTGCATCCGATTGGTTTTGCTGCAGGTCCTGTTTATCCTGTGCGCAATGTTATTTTTTGTATTTTTGTGGCGTGGGTGATTAAGACCATTGTTCTGCGCATTGGGGGCTATCAGGCCTATCGTGCGGGGAGGCCGTTTTTTATTGGGCTTATTTTGGGCCATTTTGTAGGTGCTGGCATTTCATTTGTTGTGGATATGATTTGGTTTCCGGGTCAAGGTCACGGTATTCCATTTTCCGATTGAACGGCCTATTCTTTTTTGTGGGGTGTGTATGAATGCTTTTTTCTTTTGGGAACCCGTGGGTGGTTTAACACTGAAACACAAGTGCAACCCTTATGCAGGGCTTTTGGCCCAAGAATTGGAAAAGTTAGATATTCATCTTGAATTGGGTGATTATGCGCTTGAAAAATCGTGGTTAGAAGAACATCGCAAAACATTTGATGTTCTTCATTTGCATTGGTTACACTATTTTTATCGCAGAGATACGCTTGAAAACTCTGTGGTGGATTATGAAAGATTTGCAGAAAATTTAACCTATGCCAAGCATGTATTGGGTTATAAAATTGTTTGGACATTGCACAATGTGTATCCACACGAAAGGCCATTTCCACAACTTGACCATTGTGCCCGTTTGTTGGTATGTGAATTGGCTGATGCGGTCTTATGCCACTGTGAATATGCGCGTGGTGTTGCCGAAAAACTGTTTCATCGAACTCGAAATGTAGAGATCATCCCTCATGGCAACTTTATTGATGCGTTTCCCAACGTTATTTCAAGAGAAGATGCGCGCAAGCAACTGGGCTTAATGGATGACCAATTTGTTTATCTGTTTTTTGGCAATGCCCGTGCTTATAAGGGAATTGAACATTTGGTGTCGGCTTTTTTAGAAAACGCAGGGGATGATGCGGTATTGTTGTTGATGATGCGAAAGGCTTTTGATGTGGCTTATGCCGAAGAGATGGAGTTGTTGGCACAAAAAGACAAACGCATCAAAGTTTTTACATCGCCTTATTTTCCTGAAGCCGATTTTCAAATATATATCAATGCGTCCGATGTGGCGGTTTTTCCGTTTGCTGAGGTGTTGACCTCAGGCTCTGCGATTACGGCACTGTCATTTGGACGGCCCGTGGTCATGCCTCGGTTGGGGTGTTTGCCCGAGTTGATTGATGACAAAATGGGTGTGCTCTACGATGTAAAAGCACACAACGGTTTGGGCAAGGCATTGGCAGATGTGCGCCAACTGGATATGGAGGGTGCCCAAAAAGCCGCCATGAACCGTGCGTTGGCCTTAAATTGGAAGGATATTGCTGCCAAACTGGCCCATGTATATCGTTCATAAATTTGGGGGGCAGGTCGTTTGCGCAAATCCTATTGACCAATGTGATGCTCACAGGTATTATATAAATCTTGTTTAAAATGCCCAAAATGAACAAATGATCGTGTCTTAAATTATGTGTAAAGGATATCATTATGAAGGTAACGGGAATCGAATTTGATGCCGTTCATGTCAATCATCGGGGCGATTGGGTTTTTGTTCACGTTTTAACCGATGCCGGTATACAAGGTTTGGGGGAGTTGCGTTCTGGCAAAAATTATGAACAACGAATTGCTGCCGTTCGGTCATTGGGTGAAGATTTAAAAGGCAAAGACCCGCGAAATATTGAATCGATTGTAGCAAGTTATACACAGGGTGGACGCAGTTGGGATGAGGTGTGTGCTTTAAGTGCTGTTGAACAGGCGTTGTGGGATTTGTTGGGCAAATCATTGGGTGTGCCCGTTTATACATTATTGGGGGGCAAGTGCCGCGACGACATTCGTTTGTATGCCAACATCAATCGTGCAACCACCACACGTACACCTGAAGGGTTTGCCCAAAATGCAGCGGCAGCTGTGGCCGAAGGTTTTGATGCCGTCAAGTTGGCGCCATTTGATGGCCTTCCCGTGGTCAATTCTGCCCAAGAAGCAATGGGGGGCATTGCGTGTATGCAAGCGGTTAGAGAAGCCATTGGCGATCAGGTTGATTTGTTGGTAGATTGTCACAGCCGTTTTACGGCCAAGGCGGCACTTGAAGTGGCCGACGCATTGCGCGATCTGAACCTTTTTTGGTTTGAACAGCCTACATCCGAAAAGAGCTTAAAGGATTGTTTGGAAGTAAAAGAAAAATGTGGTTTGACCATTGCGGGTGCCGAGCAACGGTCTTTGAGAAGTGAATTTGTAGAAGTCTTTGAACACCGAAGTATGGATGTGATTATGCCCGATGTAACAGTTATTGGTGGGCTTGGTGAATTGAAAAAAGTTGGCGATATGGCGCAGGCTTGGGGCATGCCCACAGCACCTCATGGGCCATTTGGCCCCATTACCATTGCCGCGGGTGTACAGGCAATGGCATCTTTGCCCAATTTTCTCATTTTAGAATTTGGCTGGGGTGAAGTGCCTTGGCGCAGTCAACTCACATTGCCTCACGAAGTGATCGTGAATGGTCGCATTCCGCTAACTGATCGACCTGGTTTGGGTTTTGAATTGAATATGGATTTGGTCAACGAACATCGCGTTGACGTATCGTCTTTATTATAAAACAGGAGTATGTCATGTTTAAAAGTCTCACACCCGGTGCAATTGGCGTTAAGGGCAGTTTGGAAGAGTTAATTGAATTGGCCTCTCAAGGTGGTTTTCAAGGTTTGGATATTGGCATACAGGCCACTGCTGATTGGGTTGCTGAACGCGGTGTATCAGAGGTGAAGGCACGATTTGAGTCGGCCCATCTCAAGATGGGAGCCTGGGGATTGCCTGTGAATTGGAATGGGCCAGAAGATGCTTATCAGGAAGGGTTGAAAAATCTTTCAAAATTGGCAGAAGTAGCCGCACAATTGGGTGCCACGCGGTGTGCCCAATGGATTCCGTGTGCTTCAGATACGCTGAAGTTTCGCGAAAATTTCCGATTTCATATTACGCGCCTAAAACCCATTGCTGAAATTTTAAAAGACCATGGATGTTCCATTGGGTTGGAGTTTATTGGCCCTCAAACGTTGCGCATCGACAAACCCTATGGTTTTATTTACACCATGAATGGCATGTTGGCTTTGGCAGAGGCCATAGGGACGGGCAATGTGGGATTGTTATTGGATGCGTGGCATTGGTACACCCAATTGGGCACGGTGTCAGATTTGATGGCATTAACACCCGAAGATGTGATTCATGTTCATGTCAATGATGCACCTGCTGGTGTAGCAATTACCGACCAAATAGACAACAAGCGTGCGCTGCCTTCAGAAACGGGTGTGATTGATTTGGTGGCTTTTTTGAAGGCTCTGAAGGCCATTGGATATGAAGGCCCTGTTTCACCAGAGCCTTTTAGCCAGCGCGTGCGAGAGTTGCCCGCCAAACAGGCCATAGCTGAAACACACGCTGGGCTCGATAAAGCCTGGCAAGCGGCTGGGCTGTCTTAGAAACAACGCGGTTTGTTGGGCGCACATTAAAGTCATTTAATTGAAATGGGAGTGTGGTGATGGAAGCTTTTGTTAAAAACTATATTGAAGACAATTTGAAATTACTTGCCACATTAGACACCAAAGCGGTGGCAGATATCATTGCTGAGTTTGGGAAAGCGCGTGATCAAGACAAGCGCATCTATGCCATTGGCAATGGAGGCAGTGCCAGTACGGCATCGCACTTTGTGGTGGACATGGGCAAAGGGGCATCTATTGGACGAAAGAAGCGCTTTAAAACCATTCCTCTCACCGACAATATGGAATGGATTACGGCGTTGAGCAATGACATATGTTATGAAGATGTATTTGTCGAACAGCTCAAGAACTTTGCCGAACCAGGAGATGTGCTATTGGCCATTAGTGGCAGTGGCAATTCTGAAAATGTTTTGCGCGCAGTAAAGTATGCCAATGAAGTAGGGTGTGTGACCATTGGGTTTACGGGTTTTGCTGGCGGCAAACTCCATAAAATGGTGGATCACAGCATTGTGGTCCCCTCAGAGCACATGGGGCGCATTGAAGATGTTCATGTCATTTTGCAACACATGATTTGTTACTATTATATGGAAAACCAATAATTCTATGTTGCGTGTGCTTATTGTCTCCCTTGTGTTTCACGTTGGGGCAATGGATCTTGAATTGGGTTATTTTTGGCATTTGACCAAAGGGCAGATGCGTCTTTTGTGGCGCGCAAAGCCGATTACACGCGTTTTGAAAGATGACCAATTAGAGCCACGGGTTCGCAAGGGTTTGCTGCTTGTTGAGGCCATTCGAACATTTGCCAAAGATGAAATAGGTTTGGCGACCTCGCGGAATTATACAACCTATGTTGATATTGGGCGAGGGCCGGTGTCGTGGAATTTGGTTGTGTGCGCCAAAGATCAGCTAACGCCTTTGCGATGGTCTTACCCGGTAGTGGGTAGCGTGCCCTACCGGGGTTATTTTTATCGGGCAGAAGCTGAGGCAGAGCGTGATCGATATGAGGCCGCTGGGTATGATACTTATTTGCGCCCAGTGAGTGCCTATAGCACTTTGGGGTGGTTTCCCGATCCGATATTGAGCACCATGCTGCACTATGACGAAGCCGATTTGGCGGATTTAATCATTCACGAATTAACCCATGCCACATTGTGGATTGAAGGCGATGTAACCTTCAATGAGAGTTTGGCCAGTTTTGTGGGGGAAGCAGGGGCGCTGTTGTGGCTCCAAAAAAAGTATGGCAAAGATGCGCCAGTTGTTCAGCAAGTAAAGGATGCAGGTGACGATGCCGTTGTGTTTCGTTCCTTTATGCATCAAATTGCGACAGAGTTAGATGCGCTTTACCAAAGTGATTTAGATTTTGAAACAAAAGTCGCCAATCGGCAGGCCATTTTTGACCGTGCAAAAGACGCCTATTATCACTTGCCTCTAAAAACCAATTTATACGATGGTTTTCCCACTTGGTCGTTGAACAATGCGCGGATGGCGCTGTATCGCGTTTATCGGGCACGTACCGATGTTTTTGAACGGGTCTATGAACGCGTGGGGGCTCATTTGCCCCAAGCCATTTCTGTTTTTAAAAAGTGTGAAACCGCAGCAGATCCTTCGGTGTGTTTGGAAAAATGGTTAGAAAAAAAATGAGTGTGAAATTTCCTGCCATATATCAAAAAATTTATAAAGAGGTTGCAAAGATTCCCGAAGGCACTGTGGCAACATATGGGCAAATTGCCGAGCGGGTAGGGTGTGGTCCTCGGCAAGTGGGCAAAGCGTTGTCCGAATTGCCACCCAACACAAAATGTCCTTGGCATCGGGTGATCAATGTTAGGGGAATGGTGTCTATTCGAAGTGGCAATCATGTGGCGCATTATACACAAGAAGACCTTTTAGAAGCCGAAGGTATCGAATTGGTTAATGGCAAAGTGGATCTTAAAGTTTATCGATGGGAAGTGTGACAAACGTATGAATTTTTTTAAACCTTTCTGGCCGTATCTCAAAAACTATAAAGCCCGTATTTTCTGGGGTGTGCTGATGGTGGGGTTGGCCCAGGTGGCTTCTACGGGCATCCCTTATATGTTAAAATTGGCCGTAGACGCCATCGAAGCCAGTCAAAAAGGTATTTCAACAGATACTGTATTTGATCGTGTGGCATATTATGCGCTCATTATTGTTTTGTTGGCATTGATTCAAATGGCATTTGGCATGGGGATGCGTTGGCATATTCAAGCCACATCGCGTTATGTGGAAAATGACATTCGAGAAGCCTATTTTGCACATTTGTTAAAGATGTCTATGAAATATTACAGTCGTATGCCAACGGGCGATCTGATGTCTCGGGCCACACACGATGTCAATGCCATTCGCATGTTTTTGAGTTTTGGTATTCGCATGCTTTTTGATGCCGCCATTGCCCTCACGTTGGGGCTAACAGTGATGTGTTTTATCGATTGGCAGTTGGCGCTCTACGCGCTAATTCCGATGCCGTTTTTGTCGTTTGCCATGAACCGGGTTGCTGGGCGCATCAACACGGGTTTTCGTGAAGCACAAGAGATGTTTGCCGATATCAGTTCTCGCGTGCAAGAAAATCTGTCGGGTATTCGTGTGGTAAAAGCTTATGTACAACGGCAAGGGGAGATTGCGACATTTGAAAAACTCAATCGTCAATATCTCAATAAAAATAAAACCCTCATTGGTGTGGAGAGCATTATTCGCCCATTGGCTTTTTTGCTTAGTGGTTCTTCGTTGATTATTGTATTGTGGTTAGGAGGCGAGCGCGTTTTAAGTGGGCAAATATCATTGGGAGATTTTGTTGCGTTTAATGGGTATTTGACCAAGCTGATATTTCCCATCATTTTGGTAGGCTGGATGATTGATCGTTATCAACGCGCCATTGCCGCGATGCGCCGCATCAATGCCATATTGGAAGAAGAAGCCGATATTGAAGATGCCGAAGATGTGATTGCACCCAAAGAGATTCGCGGCGAAATTGAATTGCGAAATCTGACTTTTGCCTACGACAAAAAAACGGTGGTTTTGGATGGGATAAATTTAAAAATACCCGCAGGAAGTTCGGTGGCCATCGTAGGTCGGGTAGGTTCTGGCAAAACCACTTTGGGCAGGTTGATTCCGCGCTTGATTCAAGCAGGCGACGGACAGGTCTTACTGGATGGGATTCCTGTAGAAAAAATCCCTCTACAAACCTTGCGTCAAAACATTGGTTTTGTGCCACAAGATTCCTTTTTGTTTTCGGATTCTTTGCGTGAAAATATTGCATTGGGCGTGGTTGATCCTACCGAAGAAGAGATTGAGTGGGCCATGGAAACCTCGCAGTTGATAAATGATTTGCCCGATTTTCCGCAAGGATTAGATACCGTGGTGGGCGAACGCGGTGTGACGTTTTCGGGCGGGCAAAAACAGCGCACCGCATTGGCCCGTGCAGTGATTCGCAAACCTAAGATTTTGATTTTAGACGATGCGATGGCCAGTGTCGATACGCATACTGAAGAAGAAATTTTGCGTCGGCTCAAAGAGATGATGGTTGGGCGAACCACCGTCATTATTGCCCATCGCATATCTACAGTGATGGGCGCCGATCAAATTGTGGTCTTAGAAGAAGGTAAAGTGGTTGAAATGGGCACGCATGAAGCGTTGTTGGCCCAAAAGGGAACCTATGCCGAAATGTATCAACGCCAACAACTCAACCAAGAATTGAGCGAAATTTAAATGGCACAAGAAAGTGTAGATTTTCACGAAGAAGAAGTTGATGAAATGCCATTTGATCTGCATCTGACCTTGCGGTTGTTGGCTTATTTGCGCCCTTATTTTTGGTGGGTAGTGTTGTCCTTTGTGCTCATTTTGTCCACCTCGTTTACACAACAAATGGGGCCATATCTTTCTAAAATTGCGATAGATGATCATGTTTTGAAGGGCGATTGGAAAGGGCTGCACCAAATTGTGCTTGTGTTGGTTGGGGTTATCGTTCTCCAGTTCTTTTTGCATTACCTTCAAAATTATATCACCCAAATGATTGGGCAATGGGCTATGTTTGATATCCGTCACAAGATTTTCGAACATATCCAAACCCTACCGCTTTCCTTTTTTGATCGCACGCCTATTGGCCGCCTCATGACCCGCAATACCAATGATGTGGATGCCCTCAACGACTTTTTAACCGATGGGGTTGTGGTCGTTTTTAGCAATATTTTTACGCTGATTGCCATTGCTTCCTTTATGCTTTGGATGGATCTTCGGTTGGGTGGGGTGGTGATGGTGTTGGTCCCGATCATGTTTTTGGTGACCTTTTGGTTTCAAAATCGCATGTTGCGGGCTTTTCGAAAAGCCCGCAGTCGGTTGGCTCGTATCAATGCATTTTTACAAGAAAATATTTCGGGGATGATGGTTGTTCAGTTATTTAATCGCGAAACCCGAAACATGGCCAGATTCAAAAGTGTCAATGACCGTTATTTGGATGCAAATCTGGAATCGACATTTTACTTTTCACTGTATTTTCCCATTATGGAAATGTTGGGTGCTGTTGCTATTGGTGCAGTGATTTGGTATGGTGGTGGGGAAGTCATTCGACAAGAAATCGAGTGGGGGGTATTGGTGGCTATGTTGCAATACATTCCCCGTTTTTTTAGACCGATTCTCGAAATTTCTGAACGATATGCCATTTTACAAGCGGCAATGGCATCTTCCGAACGGATCTTTGAATTGATCGATACACCTTCTGAACCCGTGGGGGGGAACCACACGCAAGAGCGCATTTCGGGAGAGATTGAGTTTGATCGCGTTTGGTTTGCTTATACCAAAGAGGACTGGGTCCTGAAAGATGTGTCTTTTAAAGTAAGTGCAGGACAGAGTGTGGCATTGGTAGGTGCAACAGGTTCTGGCAAATCAACCATTATCAGCTTGTTGTGTCGGTTTTATGATATTCAAAAAGGCAATATTCGAATAGATGGCGTTGATATTCAAGCGTGGGATGTTGAAGCTTTGCGCAACAGAATTGGCATTGTTCAGCAAGATGTGTTCTTGTTTTCGGGGGATATTGAAGGCAATATTCGGCTGGCAAATGATCAAATTACAGAACAACAAGTGCACCAAGCCGCCCAAGATGTCAATGCCCATACTTTTATACAACACTTGCCTCAAAAATACCAAGAACCCGTCAATGAAAGGGGGGGCACGCTTTCATCTGGGCAACGACAATTATTGGCCTTTGCGCGTGCCTTGGCATTTGACCCCGATGTTTTGATTTTGGATGAAGCCACAGCCAATGTGGATACCGAAACGGAAATGTGGATTCAGCAAGCCGTTACCCGTTTGATGCAGGCGCGCACATCCATTGTTATTGCACATCGCATTTCTACCATTCGCAGTGCAGATCGGATCATAGTGTTGCACAAAGGTGTTTTGCGTGAGCAAGGGTCTCATGAAGAACTTGTTGCCCAAAACGGAATTTATCAGCGCTTACACCATTTGCAATATGCATCGGGAAATACCTCTGATTGAGGTTCTTGCTAAAAGATTTTTTATTGACAAAGGTGTCCTATTTATATACGTTTAGGGCTCTTTAGGGGTGTCAACACAACGCCAATTTTCGACACTCGGCACCCAAGTGCGGCGAAAGGGGATGCGGTGACCAAAGCCGATATTGTCAATCAAATTGCCGAAGCCACAGGGCTAACCAAAACGGATACATCTGCTGTCGTAGAAGGTTTAATTGCATCCGTTACCCATGCCATGCAGCGTGGTGAGCACATAGAAATTCGCGGGTTTGGAACATTTAAAGTTGTTGATCGTGCACCCCGTACAGGGCGCAATCCTAAGACCGGCGAGGTGGTGAAAATACCTTCTCGGCCTGTTCCCGTATTTAAACCTTCACGGGAGTTGCGGGCATCGGTTGAAGAGGGGCAAGTCGTTTCTGGCATAGCTGAAAACGGCGATTAAATTTAGAGGAGGTGTACTTTGCCAAGTGGAAAGAAGCGCAAGCGTGCAAAAATAGCCACGCACAAGCGCAAAAAACGTCGCAGAAGAGACAGACACAAAAAGAAAGCCTAAGGTGTAGGGGGCATTAGCTCAGCTGGATAGAGCGCGAGCCTCCGGAGCTCGAGGTCACAGGTTCGAATCCTGTATGTCCCACCATTGTATTTTTAAAAGCCACGGTTATTATGCCGTGGCTTTTTTTTGTGTTTTTATTGGTGTTTTGATCATTTTTTTGAAAAATATATTTTTTCAAATGTCACCTGTTTAACACCCAATGGGGAATCTGTTGAATTATTATGTCTCAAATTGAAACCTTTTGACTGTGTGGTGGCATCTAAGAATATCAAAAGGTGCAAGTCCTACTGATCATGTGCCGATAAAGACATTACGAGTGGCACGATTTATGCGTTGTTAAAGTTTTGGATGTTTGGGTTTGTGCGTTTTTGTTTCGTTTTTTAATATTTTATTTTGTAAACAATTGTTAATTAACAATTAGAGTGCAATTGGGCGGGTGTGGCGTGGTGATGTCATTTTTTTGATAATGTCAGAAAATTACCATTTCTCGTTTTGTCACATGCCTTTTATGTCATTTAGACAGATGCAACCCCCATGCATTCAAGGCGTTTAAAAGGTGTCTGCAGTAAGAAAAGCCACAATGTTTTTAGAAAGTGGCCTGAAGGCAAACGTTTCATCACTGTTGGTTTATCGGGAGGGAGGAATCCCTATGGTTGCAACAAAGGAGTCGAGAGAGGTGCGTATGGAAAATACCGGGAGCAATGATTTGCGATCGTCTCGAGACCCGTCGGTGCAGCATTATCTTAAGGAACTTAGAAAATATCCTCCGATGACCCGAGAAGAAGAAGAGGATGCCCTTAAGAAAGCCCGAGCGGGAAATGAACAGGCAATAGATCGTATTATTACGTCAAATTTGCGTTTTGTTGTGAGTGTGGCACTCGAATATCAAGGGCGTGGTGTGCCATTGGCCGACCTGATTGCCGAAGGCAATGTGGGGTTGATGGAGGCGCTTAAGCGTTTTGACGAAAACAGAGGTTTCAAATTTATCAGTTATGCTGTTTGGTGGATTCGACAGGCCATTTTAAATGCGCTTAAGCGAACCTCTGCCGTTATGATGCCCGCCAATCGTCAAGAAGATATGGATCGTATGGCCCGTAGGTGGGGGCAAATGACCCAAGAATTGGGGCGTATCCCCACTTTGGAGGAAGTTGCCAAAGATATGAAAATCAGCCGAAAGCGGGCTGAGCGCGCCTTGCGTTGTGTGCGCCCCGATTTGTCTTTGGATACACCTCTTGACCCTTATGGCGAACAAACTTTGATACATTTGTTAGAATCTGATGAAGCCAACCCCGATGAATGGGTTGAAACATTGGATCAAGCCGATCTGGTAACGCAATCATTAGGTGATTCGCTCGATGAGCGCGAAGCCCAAGTGATTCGCTCTTATTTTGGCTTAGATGGGCAAGAAAGGTCAACGTTGGGAGAGATCGGCAACACACTTGGGGTCACGCGTGAACGTGTGCGCCAGATCCGAAACCGTGCCTTGTATAAGTTGCGGCGATATTTTAGGCAACGTGTGCCAGGGGGGCGGATGGAAGATTTGGTATAAACACCAAATGAATTGGGATCAACATCAAACTTATAAAGAGCGGATTCGAGAAATTTTAGAATCCGCTCTTTTTTTATTTATTTTTGAAGATGGTGAAAAGGGTTGATTCGTTCTCTCGAAAGGCTTAGATTTACCCGTAATCATTGGCTTTAATCATTTAATTTTCAAGACTTGCATTGATTTTAATCATGATTGTTGGAATTGGAGGTTTTTATGGGGCTAACCGTGCCTCCTCCCCACCAAAAAGAGGAAGAATCTGTTCCCAATACCCAGCAAATAATCCCCACACCTCGGCGGTCTCCTTGGTTGATCATCAAACAGGTTTTTCGCAGGGTCATTCGTCATGAGTGTACCGAAATTTCTGGTGAAATGGCATTTGACTTTTTGTTTGCCATTTTTCCTGCCGCGCTTTTTACGGCCACAATAATCGTTTACAGCGGCGTCTCGGCAGATGTGGTGTCCAAATCCTTAGATTTGATGGGTATTTTTTTGCACGATGTTTTTCGGCAAATGATAGAAGACAATATTCAAACATTGGTGGCTTCTGAAAGTAGCTCACACAGTGTGCTTACATTTGGGCTATTGGGAGGGATATGGGTCGGTTCAAGCGCGGTGTCTGCAACCATTAAAGCGCTCAATAAAGCCTATGGCGTTCGTGAGACCCGCTCTTTTTTGCGGTTGCGGTTGTTGTCATTGCAATTGATGGTTGGTGCAGGATTGGCCTTGTTGCTTGCGTTTAATTTGTTGATCATGGGGTCTTGGATCGAAAATCAAATGCATCGGTTATTGCCCTTGGGGCATTTGTTGCCCAATGTGATGGGCATGTTCAAGTGGCCGGCTGGTTTTTTATGCGCCGTGATCATGGCAGGTATGCTTTATCGGTCAGCGCCCAATTGCAAGCCCCGATTTGGTGAAGTTTGGCCAGGGGCGGTATTGTTTACGGTTTTGTGGTATCTTCTTTCGGAAGCCTTTGGTGCATATGTGAGTAATTTTAGTTACTACAACATGATGACGGGGCTGTTAAAGGGTTTTATTGTTTTATTGCTCTGGATTTATCTCACCGCCTTATTTTTATTGATTGGTGGAGAATTAAATGCCGAGTTGGTCAACGGCAAATATGCCAATGACACCTCCCACTCCTAAACTTTATAGGCAAGGTGTATCTGATCGTAAAAATGATTCATTGTTTTTTATATTTCTTTTTGTTTAACATACAAGTACGTTGGATTTTATACTTATGACTCGTATTTTTGCATCGTTGGGGGCTAAGCTCATTGTATTTTTTGTTCAAGTGCTCAACATGTATCGTTATCTGGTTCAATGTTTGCGCGAATTGCGCCATTTGTATCTTTATCGTCACCAAGTGGTTGAACAATGTTATACAATAGGGGTTGGTTCTTTACCTTTGGTGTGTTTGATTTCTGCTTTTAGTGGTATGGCTGTGGCCATTCAAATGGCTTATCAAATGGAAGCCTATGTGCCCGATTATATGGTGGGCAGCATTGTGGTGCGTTCTGTGGTTTTGGTGTTGTCACCGATTTTAATTGGTTTGGTGCTTGCAGGGCGCGTAGGAGCGGGCATTGCCTCCGAATTGGGTACCATGAAAGTGTCTGAACAGGTTGACGCTCTAACCTCTATGGCCATTGATCCTGTGGGATATTTGATGTTGCCACGGGTGTTGGCGGGGTTGCTCATGATTCCTATTTTGGTCATTTTTTCATCTTTTGTATCCATTGTGGCGGGTTTTGCCATGTCTGTGATCAAAATGGATATCACAATTACCGACTTTATAAAAGGTATGAAGCTTGACTTTATGATGTATGATGTGTTTGTTGGTTTGGTTAAGGCAACCGTTTATGGTGGCATGTTGACATTTATGGGCGCATATATGGGGTTGCAAGCCGATGGTGGGGCCCAAGGGGTTGGACGTGCGGCCACGGCTGCGGTTGTGGTGTCGTCGGCACTGATTTTGATCTTGGATTATTTTCTCACACATGCCTTGCTCTATTAACTATGTCTGATCAAAGCACAGCTGTTTTATTTCAAAACGTCTACAAATCCTTTGATGATCAACCCGTTTTAAAGGGGTTGGATTTGGATATCCCGGTGGGGAAGATCACCACCATACTTGGGCCAAGTGGATGTGGCAAAAGTGTGACGCTTCGCCACATCAATGGGATTGAGCGCCCCGATTCTGGGCAAGTGATGGTGTTGGGGCAAGATGTAGACAAAATGCGTCGTAGCGATTTAACCGCATTGCGCAAGCGCATTGGCGTTTTGTTCCAGTCTTCGGCTTTGTTTGATTCGATGACCGTAAAAGAAAATGTTGCTTTTGGTTTGCGTATGCATACCAAAATGACAGAGGCTGAAATTTCAGAGCGGGTTCATGTGTGTTTGGATGCCGTAAAATTGGCGGGTACAGAAGAGAAAATGCCAGTTGAATTATCGGGTGGGATGCGAAAACGAGCTGCGCTTGCCAGAGCCATTGCCATGTCTCCTGAGTTTATTTTATACGACGAACCCACAACAGGTTTGGATCCCAATACCTCCAATGTGGTGGGGGATTATATTTTGAAATTGCAAGATGAACTTAAAATTACATCTGTGGTTGTTACTCATGACATGCCATTAACGCGGCGGGTATCAGATAAGGTGGCCTTGTTGTTTCAAGGCAAAGCAGTTGTTCAAGGTGCGCTGGATGATATTGAAGCCAGCCAAAATGAGGTTTATCAAAAGTTTATCGGTGGTCGTTTGGGGTAATGTGATATGCGTAATCGAGAGCATGAAGTTATTTTAGGTGCTGTGGTATTTGTTGCAGCGGTAATTTTGGTGGTTGGTACGGTGTGGTTGTCCGAACGCTATGCAGGTGCATCGGGCGGATATCGGGTACGGGTGCAATTTGAAGCCGTTCCGGGTTTGCAGGTTGGAAATCCTGTTACATTTCGAGGGGTGTGGGTAGGGAAGGTTTTGGGAATCTCTCTTGAGAGTGGCCAACCCATTGTTACGCTCGGTTTTGCCAAATTTGATGCCCTTCCGGTCGATTCCAAAATTGTGGTCAAAGCCGATGGTTTGTTGGGTGGGCAAATGATCGAGATTCAGGTGGGGGCATCCACAAAGACCCTTGCAGATAATGCCCTTGTATTGGGAGAGACGTCTGGTGGTTTGGAACAGGTCATGGAAGATGGTGGCCAATTGGTGGCGCGGGTTAGTGATGTTGTAGAGCAGTTGGGTGCCCCAGAAAACATCCGTCACTTAGGTGTCGCCATTGCTCACTTTGATTCTTCGGCACAGCAACTCAATGGTCTTTTGACTGAAAATAGACATGCGGTGCAAAAGGTGATTCAGCAATTGGAGGCGACTTCTTTAGATGCACAAGGGATATTGCACGATAATCGCACAGATATCAAGGAGGCGGTTGGGAATTTGAAGCAGGCGACGGGTGAAATGGCACAAATCACACAAAATATGAAAGAAACGTCTGTATCTATGAAGCGCACATTTGACAATTTGGATCAAATTACGGGTCAAATGCGCGAAGGAAAAGGAACTGTGGGTAAACTTATTCAAGACGATGGTGTCTATAAACACCTGGACCGTACATTGACCTCTGTTGACAGTTTGGTCGAAGACATCAAGCGTGATCCGTCAAGGTATTTTAAATTTAGCGTCTTTTAACGGTCATTAACCAAAGGATTTTGGGATATGCGGAGATTGGCATTGTTGGTTTGGATCAGCTTGTGGGGCGGAGACTTATATGCAGGTGATTTGTCGTGGTATTTGTGGAAAGATGTAGAAGACATTAATTTTGGTGGCTTTGTAACCGATATGTATGCCATGAAAATCATCGCATCAAGCGATGGAAAAGATCGCCGAATTGTATATGGTGACAAACAAGGTCAAGTGCATGTGGTGCGTTTTAACAATGGCCGTTTTCAAGATGAATGGACGAGTCCTACATTGCGTTCGGCGATTGCCGAAATTTTTATTGGCGATGTAAATGCCGATAATGAAATTGATATTGTAGCCTATACCGAATTGGGGGATATTGTTTTTTATCGAGCAAGTGATTACAAACTCATTTGGCGCAGTACGCAAGATGATTTTGCATCAATTTCTGCTATGACGCTTGAAAATATTGATGATGACCCGCAATTGGAACTGGTGTTTTGTGCAGAAGAAAAAGCCGATATTGCTGGCTACCGCCCCCTAAGCAATCAGAAGAATCCCGAAGAAGAACGCGCGGCAATTTTGGGACGGTTGATGGTTTTTGATTGCAAAAGTTTGTTTGTCGAGTGGCGCAGCGAGCAGGGATTGTGGGCTCAAAATATGGTTGTTGGTGATTTGGATGATGATGGGGTATTGGAAATTGCTCTGAATACAGGTTTTGTTGTTGATGCAACCTACCAACGTGTCGAATGGGAATATCCTGGCGGTTTTGGAGATAAGATTGGTTATGCCGATGTTGATGGTGATGGCATTCCCGAGCTGATTGGAGAATTTAGAAGCACAACACGGCCCCGCCGGTTTATTCGTATATTTGATGTTGATCTGCAATCTGAGAGTTTTTTGTCTGGAAGATAAGAGGTCTGTATTTTGGTGTTTTACATAGTTGCGCTTTTAATAAGTTTTGGTTATGATTGTTTGTAGAACTTGCGGTTATTTTTGTTTGGTTGATGGGGCAAATTATGCGGTGGGTACATAATTTGACTTTTTCATGGTGCTGACTTAGAGTTAAAAATATTAAGTGATTTTTGGGTCAGTATTTCCCGGCTTCTCTCCCCCAATTATAGGAGGCTGGTAGTGATTATATGGACACTTGTGGCGTTGCTGATGGTTGTTGGGGTGAAGTATTATACCTCATTGGAAATGCGCAAACTTGAGCGACGTCTAGAAACGGTTAAAAGTGGTTTGCAACAGGTTAAAGAACGGTTGCAAAACGCCCAATCCAGTCAGCAAGATGTGCAAAAAGAAGAATCCAGTTTTGAAGATCGATTGCAGGTCATGAAAGAAATTATTCACGATTTGCAATATCGCATGACAAGCTCAGATTCGTTGTCTGAAAAAGTTATCTCCGATAGTATGCCACCCACAGGTTTTTAATAAGGGGCATGTGTCGCATATGTTTTGGATCTTTTTGTTGATGTTTATGGGGGTTATCGGGGCAAAGTATTATACGGCCATTGGTACCCGAAATCTTGAACGCCGATTAAATCGTGTAAAGGCGGGTTTGGAAAAAGCCCGCCAAGAGTTGCGCCAAGAACGAGAAAAACAGACGCGTGTGTCTGCTGATGAAGAATTGGCCGAAATGCGGGTCAGGTTTATGAAAGAATTGATGCAAGATTTGCAAATTCGTTTAACGGGTGGTGGGGTGTCACAAAAAGAATTTGTAAGAAAAGATGAGATTGCGGCGGCGGTGATGCGGTTTTAATCATCTATTTAATGCCTTTACGCTTGACGAGATCATCAAAAAAAGGTAGATTACTCGCCTTGAAAAAAGATTGAGGTCGGAGCGTAGCGCAGCTCGGTAGCGCACTATCTTGGGGTGATAGGGGTCGCTGGTTCAAATCCAGTCGCTCCGACCATTAAAAACAACGGGTTACGCATTAAGTGCGCAACCCGATTTTTTTGTTCTGAAAATAATGGAAACAAAAAGGCCGCTGATATCAGCGGCCTTTTTGTGGTTTATGATAAGGATTTTAGAGACTGGCGTGAAATTCGGTCCAGTCGTCTAAATTGTTTAAGTTGACGGCATCCAATATGCTGCCATTATCGGCAATGCCAGCACCACTTAAAATGGCTTTACGGGTATCATCTGTGTGGTTGTAACCTTGGATGGCACTGTTTAATTCTGCAACGGCCTTGCTGTCTAATTGGCCACCTTTTTGAGCCAATATCCATTTTTCAAATTCTGGATAAGAAGGAATGTTTTCGGTCAAATATTGCAAGGTGGCATCGCGATCTAACCCCAGGGCGGTGAGCACCATTTGATCGTATCCTTGCCCGCATTGGTCATACCCATCTGCCAATTTGCCTTTGGCACCCAAAATGGCTTTGCACCACAAGCGAGGTAAGTGTAAAACACCCAATGGGCCAGCAACACCCGAACTGATGAGGGGAACTATTCCTGCCATAAAAAAACCTCCCTTAAGGTTGAGTTTGTTGCTTTATTTGTCTAAGGCACCTTTTTGATCCCGGAGTCTTTTCCAACGATCTACAATGCCATTTTTATATGTGACTGTTAACTGTGCACCAATAAATTCAAACGCCATGCCATTGTCGTGATTCAAGATCACGCGTGCATCTTCCGATTTGATTTGCCCAGAAATTTTGGCACCCGATGTTTGATAACTTTCGTCAATGGGAGACCCCAACATCCCTCCAACGATTAAATTGGGTTGAACAACAAAAGTATTTGAAGCAAGTTGATAAACGCCCTCTAAAACTTGGGTGTTTTTGGCATCTGTTGACAGGGTGATTATGACATTTGCTTGGTCTTTTTGTGTTGGAAACCATTCCAAAACCCCGCTGATGTCAGGTGCCATTGTTTCGTGGCCTTGGGCATCTTTGCGCGATTCTAAAACCCAACTTCCTCGATATTCTGCTTGATATTTTGTTGCATCTGCGCAATGCAATAACACCATGCCGAGTAATAAGATCAATCCACGTGTTCTGTTGGCAAACATAATTCATCTCCTAAAGGTCTGTTGTCTATTTTATGCGCAGACAATTAGGCACGCAAGACAAGACTTGTCAAGTACTAATCGTGGGTTCATTTAAGATTTAAGGCTTCAGTGCATTTTGAATGGCTGTTCTTAGAGCGGCGATCTGAAAGGGTTTTTCAAGAATACTTGATGGTTTTAGTGCCGCCAAAGATTTTTGAAATTCTGGTTTGTTGAGGAAGGCAGAAATAATAATGGTTGGAATGTGTTCCGGGAGGTGTTCAAGCAGGGTAATGCCATTCACTTTTGGCATGTTGAGGTCTGTAATGATGAGGTCGTATTGCTCTTTTTGTTTTAAAATTTGGCTCAATGCTTCAAATCCGTCTGGTGCTTCTAATACGTCGTATTCTTTGCTTAAGGCTTGTAAGAGCAAACCCCGCAGTTCATCATTGTCATCCACCACCAATATGCGAGGGCGTGCATTGGGTGTTGGGTTGGGCGACGAATCTTTGGGTGTTTTGTCTTTTTGCTGTTGGGGACCGGGTGTGTTACCTTGAGGGGCATCTGTTTCAGGTTCTGCATTTTCGTTTTGGGCTTGTTGTTTGTCTGGTGGGGGCTGGGGTGACCCGCCAGTTGGTTTTGCAGGAGGGGGCGTGGCAACCGTGCCCATCAGTTGTTGCAATTGATCTTCGGTAATTGGGCGTCCACCCGCTTTGACGACTTCGAGTGTGGCCAAATCTTTGTCATTTTCTAAGTGTTTGATTTCCTGTTCTAATGTTTTGTGTTCTTTTTCTAAGGCACGCAAAGAAGATTCGGTGGATTGTAACCGTTGCGTGATTTCAGATTCTTCCGATTGGGTGGCCCGAATTTTGGCTTCTAAGGCATGAAGGCTGTGTGTTGTGTAGCCCTTCACGACAACGACCAATATCAGTGCAGTAAAAACTATTACTTCCATGAAGATTTAAGCTTTTCGTTTTTGAACTGCGGCCATACCACGTCGAATAGCCGCGTCGCGTTCAGTTGCCGTTTGACCATCGCTCTTGGGTTTGTTGCCAAGTTGCATTTTTTGTTTTTTAAGGGCTGATATCCATTGTTTGAGGTGCTCTGCTTTTTGCTTAAATTTGGGTACAGTATCCTGAAGCTGTTCGGCTCTAAACCGATAGTCATCCAGGCGTTGCGTCTTGTGGTCAATGGCACGTTCAATATCACTCAATTGGGTATTGAGTGAAGATGCATTGCTTGTATAACCCAAAAGGGTAAGGGCAATAAAAATGATGCAACCTAAAATAACCAGACCCGCAATAATAATCCACATAGGTTGTTTCCCTAAATAGTGCATCTGTGTTTAGGTGATTTGCCTGAAAAAACAATGCTTAAATGGATGCTGTTGAAGAATTTACGGTGTATTGGTGGGCGGTGTCAAGCGAATAAACGAGTTGGATACGGCTTGTCACAATGCCAGTGAACGTGTATACTTAGGCCAAATTTTGATGATCAACCTGTTTGATGATAAGGATATTAGATGGAAGAAGACCGTAAAAGACGCAGTCTGCGAGGGTATTTGGGAATCACATTGCGTGGTATTTGTATGGGGACTGCTGATGTGGTGCCTGGTGTATCAGGCGGTACCATGGCACTCATTTTGGGCATTTATGAAGAACTGATTCAATCGATTCGCTCATTTGATACCCATGCACTGCGCTTGTTGGTCAAGCGAGATTGGCAAGGGGTGTTGTCCTATGTCAGATGGCCGTTTTTGGTTGCGCTTTTGTTTGGGATATTGGGGGCGATTGCTTCGTTATCAAAAGTAATTTCATGGTTGTTAAATCATGAGCCTGTTTTGTTGTGGTCTTTTTTCTTTGGGCTTGTGTTGGCCTCGGTCTACACGGTTGGCGCGCGCATTCCCCAATGGGATTTGGGTAAGGTTATCGTTTCTTTATTGGCTGCCGTAGGTGCCTATGTTTTGGTGGGCTTGGTGCCTGTTGAAACTCCTCAAACACCTATTTATGTGTTCGGCAGTGCCATTTTGGCTATTTGTGCGATGATATTACCTGGTATTTCTGGTTCTTTTATTTTGGTGTTATTGGGCCAATATCACCATATTTTGCAGGCCGTGAATGATCGGGATGTGGTAACCATTGCCATTTTCGGATGTGGTGCCGCTGTGGGGTTGATGAGTTTTGCACGTGTTTTGGGGTGGATATTTAAAAAATATCACGATTTGACACTGGCCTTACTGACTGGTCTTATGGTTGGTTCTTTGCGTAAGATTTGGCCCTGGAAAGAAACCTTGGCCACGATTGAAGGCCGCCATGGTAAACTGATTCCGATAGAACAAGTCAATGTGTTGCCACCGATGATGACTGGCGAAGTGTGGGGCGCCATTTTTTTGGTGGCTTTTGGCATTGTTTTGGTTTTGGTTTTGGAACGGTTGGCGGCATCTGATGCCATTGGGCAGGAATAGATGGTGGTTAGGGTTTTTGCTTGACATGCTCAGTCGGTGCAATACATTGTAATATCTGTTTGAGATCTTTAAGAATCATTCAACATTAGAGGTGCATATGGCAAATTCTGATTTCACAATTGGCGTGGTGGGTGTGGGACGAATGGGCGCAAATATTGCCCGTCATTTAAAAGACGATGGTTTTGCCGTGACGTCCGTCTATGACGTACACCACAGTTTGGCCACCGACTTGGCAAAAGAGTTGGGGTGTGCTGCATCTGATACTTTGGCGGGCGTGACGGCGGCGACCAATTATATCATTACAGTTGTAACCGATGATGCGGCCATGCGCAGTATTTTTGCAGAATCTGGTGATAGCTTGCTGCAAGGTGCTCAAGGACGTGTGTTTATCAACTGCGCAACCATTACGCCTCAAATTCATGTCGATGTAGAAGCATTGGCAGAAAAAGCAGGTGCCCAGAGTTTGGAAGGGTGCATGGCCAGCAGCATTACCCAAGCCCGTGAAGGCACGTTGTATTTGATGTGTGGTGGCAAAAAAGCAGTGTTTGACAAAACGTTGCCCATTTTAGAATCGATGAGCACCGATTTGAAGTATATTGGTGAGGCAGGTAGCGCAGCACAAGTAAAGGCTTTGGTGAATATGGTGATGAATATCAATACGGCAGGTTTGGCCGAAGGGTTGGGTTTGGGGGCGGCTCTTGGGTTGGATTTGAATGTGTTAATGACCGTGTTCTCTCAAACAGGTGCCAACTCTCGGGTGCTTGAAACAGATGGGGCAGATATGGTGGCCAGAGACCATGAATGTTATTTTTCTGCCGATCATGCCGCCAAAGATTCGGGCATTGCGCTTGGTTTGGCCACAGACGCCAAGTTGGATTTGCCTTTGGCCAAAGCCGCCAAAGAACAATTTGAACGCTTAAAAGCGGCGGGCAAAGGCCACTTGGACAAATCTGGTGTTGCAGAGCTCACGTTTCCTGGACGTAATGACTAAATAAAGTTCTTTCTGTGTTTTTGAGGGCTTCCTCATGTTTGAAAAAATGTTGAGAAAAATATGGAACCGTCGCAGTCCGTCGGTGCGTGTGCCAATGCGCATTACGGTAAAGACCCAAGATCCAGATGGCAATTTTCACGAAGTGGTTTCAGAAGACATCAGTGACAGTGGTGTTCGGCTTCGGTTTGAAAAAGTGGGGTTGGCCATGGTGCTGGGGCACCGCGAAGAAGTGCCTCTTGAGCTGTGCATTGAAGATGAAGAGACACCCATTCACGCACTTGCCCAGTTGGTATGGGCCTATAACACCGCACAAGGTGGGTCCATTAGTGGATGGCGGTTTGTGGATTTAGAAGGTGGCTCAGAACGACGGTTGCAGAATTTCTTATCAACGCGTGCCAGTTAGTGTGTGGTTTGGTGCCGAATTGCTGGTTGCTCATATACGACCGAATTGGTATATTCCACAGTCTGGACCACAAATTAGATTTTAACGGGGCGTGGCTCAGCCCGGTAGAGCGCCTGCTTCGGGAGCAGGAGGCCGGAGGTTCAAATCCTCTCGCCCCGACCATATAAATAAAAGCGACACCACATTTGAGAATTTGTTGGGTCGCTTTTTTTATGTACATTGGATTTTAGCATTTTGGGGTTTGGATATTTTGATTGGAGCATTTGTATGGCAACGCCATTTCGTAAGTTAGTTGATCAACTGGCAACGGATATGACGTATTTGAACGAGTTGTTAATTCGCAGAGATCGGTATGGGCAGGAGGGGTTGGATGCGCAAATTGATTTGCTAAAACAGGCCATTGACGTTAAAAAAGCGTTGGCTGAAGGTTTAAGCAATTAGGTTGTGGGAGATGTTAAAAATGGGTTATGTCTTATGTGACATAACCCATTTTATGTGTTCTTTTGAAAGAATAAAAAAGTAAGTCTACTCTGTAGAGGGTGTGTCTGGAAGCCCTTCTAAAAGCGCTTGTTTTAGGGATATGGCTTGATCCAACTGGTCAATTTGTGCTTTGGCCGATGCATCACCTTGGGCTTGTTGCAGTTTGAGACGCAATAACTTATGTGTGTCTGTAACAATTTGTTGAAATAAACGCGTGTGTGTCATGGGATCACGATCTTTAAAAAGAGTTTAAACGCTCAGGCGAATATCGGCATAATCACGGTCGCTGGTAATGGGAACTGGGGTGCCATTTAAAAAAGCCCATTTGCCCACATCACACGCGCTTGCACGCACAAAACCATTGATATAAGATCTTCGGGGGTGGTCCGTTTGGTTGGGTAGCGAGCCGTGTACGGTATAAGACGTAAAGAGAATCACATCGCCGGCTTTAGCCAAACAGGGCACAGCTTTTGAGACATCGACGTGATCTTCTATTTGACCAGCAGCATATCGCTTTACTTTGAGGTTGCCCAATGTATGGCTTTTGGGCACAATCCACAAGCAACCATTTTCTTCTGTGGCATCATCTACGGCAATAATGGTTTGTACGTAATTGTTAACCTGATCACGAAAAGCTGGTGTGGGACGAATGTCTTGGTGCCACGGAAAGTCGATGTTGCCACCAGGCATTTTGAAATTGATTTGGTTGATGTATTGTTTGAGAGATGTGCCCAAAAGGGGTTCAAGCAGTTGAACAAATTTGGGGCTGTTGCGTATGCGTTCAAATGTGGGGTGAATGAGAGCTGGCCATTGCACTTTGCGGAGATATTGTGCTTTGGATGATCCTGTTACCTGAGATGGAGACTGAATATGAATATGTACGCCACCTGCAACCCCTTTGAGATATTCTGGGGAAAGATCGTCTTGGATGGCCAAAGAAACAATGGCGTCAAAAGCATTGTGTAAATCGGCAATCTCGGAAGCTCCAAATACTTGTGGAACAATCAAATAGCCCATAGAATGGAAGTGATTGATTTCTTTTTTTGTAAGTGTCATTTTATTTTTCCGCACAGTATAGAAAGAGAACTTGTTTGTGTATGAGTATGAGAGAAAGCACGGATTTCGTCAATAACAAAACGTAAGGGTTTTGAGTGTTATATGTGAGCAATTATTCAATTAAAAGGCATCTGGACAGATAACCAAATTTGTTTATTTTAAACACTTCATACATCAAAATTTTAATCAGCAATACAAGGAGCAACTTATGGCCATTCAACAATTGGATTCCAAAGCGACAAAAGAAGCCATGGACAATACCGAAAATGCAATTTATGTAGATGTGCGCACGGAAAGTGAATTTGCACAAGGACATCCTGCTGGTGCCATTAACATTCCGGTGGCACAACCAGGGCCTGCTGGCATGGCACCCAATCCCGATTTTTTGAAAGTGGCCAGTAAAATTTTGACTGACAAAAACCAGCCTATTTTTTGTGGTTGTCAAATGGGGGGGCGTTCACAAATGGCGGCCAACTTGTTGGCCCAAAGTGGATATACCAATTTGACCAATGTACAAGGTGGTTTTGGTGGCAAAGTCGAAAATGGTGTGATGATCCCTGGGTGGCGCGATTCTGGGTTGCCTGTGGAAACCACGGTTAATGATGACAATTCTTATGTTAGCTTAAAAGCCAAAGCAAATTCGTAGATGCCATATGTTTTTTTAAAAAAAGCGGGCATTTTGCCCGCTTTTTTCATATCTGTATTAAATATATTTTGAAACGTTTTAAGAGGTGGTTTGAGCAGTGGCCAAACACAAATACGATGCCCAAAAACTCCAAGATGTTTTCCTAAACTGTGCAGAAATGACACCGCAAAGTCGTATTTTGGACTTGGGATGGACGGGTGAGTCTTTATTTTTGCAATGCGATAGTTCTTCGCCCCATTACATTTTTGTTGGTGACGACATTCGTGCCGTTCGTGCTTGTGAGACATCGGGCAGGGTTGCCTGTCACTTGGCTTCACCCATTGATCTTGCCGAGCGTTTTGATGTGGTTTTTTATCACCCAGAAGGACATGCAGCCAAAGGGCAAGTTTTTCACTGGGTAGAGGCGGCGTTTGAGAAGCTGGAAACAGAAGGTTGTCTCTTTTTTGCAGGTCAAAAAGACCGTGGGGTTTTGAGTTATGTAAAGCACATCGAGGCGGTGTTTGGTCAAGTCGATAGGGTTGGGCGCAGTGGGCGTATGCAATATTTTAAGGCGATTAAAAAACGTAAAACATTAGGTGTAATACCAAAACCCTATCATCATGTGTTAGATGTAACCGATTTGCCTTATGGCGTTTTTCAATTTGTCACACAAGATGGTGTGTTTTCACGAGACGGGATAGACCCAGGGTCGCGTTTGTTGTTGGAACATGTTTCGGTTTTTTCAGATGCACACATTTTTGATATGGGGTGTGGATATGGTCTTTTGGGGCTTGCGTGTGCGCGATTGGCAAAAAATGGGCAGGTTTGGTTGAGTGATGTCAGTATGAGGGCTGTGGCGTGTGCCACCGAAAATAGGGCGAAAAATCAAATTTTGAATGCACAAGTTAGCGTAGGGGATTTGTATGAATGTGTCGGTGATGTCTCTTTGGATCTCATTTTGTCCAATCCACCGTTTCACGAAGGAAACAAAACGGCCTGGCCATTGATAGATGGCGCACTCGAACGATTGAATCCTGGTGGGGTATTGATGCTTGTTGTCATGCGGGCAGGGCCTTATGCCAAACGAATGGAAACGGTTTTTGGGCATGTTGAAACCTGTGCCGAGGTGGGTGGGTATACCGTTTTAAAAAGCCAAAAGAAAAATTAAAATAAGATGGGAACCGAAGTCGGTTGTAATGCGTATAAAAGGGCGAAGCGTAAGGTCTGATGGTCGGTCACGAGCCTCTAAGATATCGGATACTGGTAAAACCCTCCCACCAGTCTCTTGATCATCTTAGGGGCTCGCTTATTTTTATATTTGACTCTGATTGAGTGAATCAATATTTTGTGTTGCCATTGTGTGCTTGACAGGCACATGGTTTGGCCTTATTCTTAGCGTGCAAATTTATCGTATTTCTCTTAAGAAAGAGGAGGATTGGCATTGAACGCATTTGATTATGCAGCACCTCAATCCGTAGCAGAGGCCGTTTCCTTGTTGCAACAAGGAAATGGCAAGGTTGGGATTTTGGCTGGTGGCACAGATATTCTGGCCCAGTTAAAAGAAAATCGTCGCAAAATTGATTTGTTACTCGACATTAAAAAGATTCCTGAGGCCAATGAAATAAGCTTTGATGCCCAAAAAGGTTTACGCATTGGTTCTGCGGTATCTTGTTCGACAACGTATAACAACGCCGATGTCAAAAAGCACTATCCTGCTTTGGTGGATTGCACCTCTTTGATTGGTTCGGTTCAAATTCAAAATCGGGCAACCATTGGTGGGAATATGTGCAATGCCTCTCCTGCTGGTGACAGCCCCCCTGCAGTAATTGTTTTGGGTGGTATTTGTGAAGTTGTGGGGCCCAATGGGGCGCGTGATATTGCTGCTGAAGACTTTTTTACCGCACCAGGGCGCAGTGCACTTGAAGCGGGCGAGTTTTTGGTGGCCGTTCGTTTTCCAGCACCCGCTGCGCATTCAGGTGCATTTTCATTGCGGTTTATTCCGCGCAATGAAATGGACATTGCCGTAGCAAATGCGGCGGTATCGTTGGTTTTGGATGGCGATAAGATCACATCGGCACGTGTTGCTATTGGCGCTGTGGCACCTACGCCACTTTTGGTGGCCGAAGCTGGTGCCGCCTTAACAGGGCAAACCATCTCCGATGACGTGATCGAAAAAGCCAGTGCGGCGGCTCGAGCGGCAGCAAAGCCTATATCGGATATGCGTGGCACAGTTGAACAACGGGTGCATTTGGCAGGCGTGTTGACCAAACGAGCAATTCTAGGGGCTATTGAAAGAGCAAAGGAGTCTTAAATCCATGGCAAAAAAAGTACATGTAACAACGACGATTAATGGGGAAGAAGCCGAATTTCTTTGTGAGCCCCGGCAAACATTATTAGAAGTCTTACGTGATGATCTCGATTTGACAGGTACCAAAGAAGGTTGCAGCAATGGCAACTGTGGTGCTTGTAGTGTATTGCTCAATGGCAAAGTGGTAGATTCTTGTTTGGTGATGGCCGTTGAAGCCGAAGGACAAGAAATAACAACCATTGAAGGCGTTGCTTCGGCAGAGGGTTTGCATCCTTTGCAACAAAAGTTTTTGGAACACGCCGCTTTGCAGTGTGGTATTTGTACGCCTGGTTTTATTATGGCAGCCAAGGCTTTGTTGGAAAAAGAACCAAACCCATCAGAAGAGCGGATTCGCTTGTATTTGGCTGGTAACCTTTGTCGTTGCACGGGCTATGATAAAATTGTGCGTGCCGTGCAAGATGCTGCTGCCGTGATGTCTAAGGCTTAAGGGGGCATTTCGAATGGCCACAAAAAAAGAAGACTATTTGGGCATTAAAGAATACAAAGTGCTTGGCACGCGCCCTGTACGTCATGATGGTGTTGACAAGGTGACAGGCCGGGCGAAATATGGTGCCGATATAGACTTGGCGGGTATGTTGCACGGGAAAGTGTTACGAAGCCCACATGCGCATGCGCGTATCAAGTCAGTAGATATCAGCAAAGCAGAAGCATTACCAGGTGTCAAGGCTGTTATTACAGTCAAAGACTTGCCATTGCAAGAAGACAAAATTGAAGAGCTTGGTGAAGGTGCCGCAAACCTGAAACATCTGCGATGCAATGTTTTGGCCGAAGACAAGGTGCTTTATCATGGGCATGCCATTGTTGCTGTTGCTGCCACAGATGCGCACATAGCCGAAGAGGCTTTGGCCTTGATCCAGGTGGATTACGAAGTTTTGCCACCTGTATTGACTGTGCATGATGCCACTGCCGAAGGTGCTCCGCTTTTACTTGAAGATCAAACCACAAAGTCGTTGGGTGAAGACACGGGTAAAAAAAGCAACATCACCACACATTTTCAACATAAGTTGGGCGATGTTGAGGCGGGTTTTGCCGAAGCGGATGTTGTCATTGAACGTGAATTTGATACAGCTACAGTTCACCAAGGTTATATCGAACCTCAAAATGCCACGGCACTTTGGAATGCCGATAACATGGTGACGGTTTGGTGCAGCACGCAAGGGGCGTTTGCTGTTCGTGAGCAAACCGCACAATTGCTCGATTTGCCCGTTTCCCACGTCAAAGTTGTGCCGATGGAAATTGGTGGTGGGTTTGGCGGGAAAATTCGTGTCTATTTGGAACCTCTTGCCGCAGTGTTGTCCAAGAAAACGGGGCGTCCCGTAAAAATGATTATGAGTCGCACAGAGGTTTTGCAAGCGACTGGGCCAACTGCCGGATCTTACATAAAGTGCAAAATGGGGGTGACCAACGAGGGCAAAATTGTTGCGGCACAGGCCTCTATGATGTATGAGTCGGGTGGTTTTCCAGGAAACTGGGCAGCGCCTGGTTCGATGTGTATTTTTGCGCCATATGACATTCCCAATGTGCTCATAGATGGTTATGAAGTATTGGTTAACAAACCGCAAACCATGGCTTATCGTGCTCCTGGAGCCACGAATGCCGCATTTGCATCCGAAACGGTTTTAGATGAAATTTGTGAAAAACTCGAGCTCGATCCATTGGATTTGCGCTTGAAAAATTCATCTAAAGAAGGTACCCGACGTGCAGATGGTCCCATTTATCCCCGTATTGGAAATGTGGAGTGTTTGCAATTGGCCCGAGCAACGGAGCATTATAACAGCAAGCTCTCAGGCAAAAAACGTGGGCGTGGTGTGGCTTCTGGGTTTTGGTTTAATGCTGGTTTGCAGTCGAGTGCTTCTGCCAGTGTCAATACCGATGGTACGATCAGTTTTGTAGAGGGGTCTACCGACATTGGTGGTTCGCGCACTTCTTTGGCCATGCAATTGGCTGAAACGCTTGGTATCGAGGCAACCGACATCAACCCACAAGTTGCCGACACCGATTCGGTTGGTGAAACCGATGTCACCGGTGGCAGTCGCACAACGTTTGCAACGGGTTGGGCAGCATATAAGGTTGGGTTGGATATCAAACAACAAATGATCGAACGCGCTGCGAAGTTGTGGGAAGTTTCTGAAGATGATGTTCAGTATGAAAATGGGGTAATGACTTCCTCTGCTGATAAGTCTAAGGAAATCACTTTTAAAGAATTGGCTGGCAAGCTTGGGGAAACGGGTGGGCCTGTTATGGGGCGTGCCACAGTAAGACCCTCTGGTGTAGGTGGGGCTTTTGCAACCGTTATTGTTGATGTTGAAGTGGATACAGATACGGGCAAAGTTGAAATTTTGCGTGCCAGCATCATCCAAGATGCCGGCAAGGCCATTCACCCCAGTTATGTAGAAGGACAAATGCAAGGTGGTATGGCACAAGGTATTGGTTGGGCGCTCAATGAAGAATATGCCTATAAAAAAGATGGCACCCTCGCCAATGGCAGTTTGCTTGATTATCGCATGCCAACCTGTTTGGATTTGCCGATGATCGAAACGCATATTGTTGAGGTGCCCAACCCAGGGCATCCTTATGGGGTGCGTGGTGTAGGCGAAGTGCCTATTGTTCCGCCTCCAGCTGCAGTTGCCAATGCCATCTATGACGCCGTTGGTGTGCGTTTGTATGATTTGCCAATGTCTCCTGGGCGTGTTTTAGAAGCGCTTTGGAAAAAAGGGTAAGTTTTAATTTTTGACTTTTTTTTCAGCCAGTGGCAAGTATGTCACTGGCTGTTTTTTGTGAGGTTTATGGCATTATTTGTTGGTATTATTGGCCTTCCAAACGTGGGCAAGTCCACGCTTTTTAATACGCTTACGCGTGCACATGTCGAAGCTTCTAATTATCCTTTTTGCACGGTTGAACCCAATGTGGGTATGGTTGAGGTTCCCGACGTGCGTTTGGATAAACTCAACGCTTTGTTGGCTCCCAAAACGTGTACACCGACTTATATCCGTTTTGTTGATATTGCAGGATTGGTTCGTGGGGCAAGCAAAGGTGAGGGGCTTGGAAATCAATTTTTAGGTCATATCCGAGAAGCAGATGCATTGGTGCATGTGGTGCGGTGTTTTGATGATGAGGGCATTACGCATGTTGATGGGCGTGTAGATCCGCTTGCAGATGTGGAAACGATTCAGACAGAATTGATGTTGGCCGATTTGGATACGGCCGAACAGGCTTATTTAAAGATGGAGAAGCTTGCAAGATCGGATATGCGCGCACTCGACAAAGGTGCATTTGATATGCTGGGGCGGTTGGTAAATGGGTTACGTGAAGGCGTGCCCATTGCCGATCAAGGTTTTGACTTAGAAGATTTAGAAAAGGTGGCCACATATCGTTTTTTGACGGTTAAACCCATGATTTATTTGGCCAATGTGGGAGAAGATCAACTGCCCAGCGGAGGAGAACCCGTTGATTTGTTGCGCAAAAAATTTGGTGAAGATCGGGTTTTGGTGGTCTCGGGCAAAATTGAGTCTGAATTATTGGATTTGGATAGGGAAGACCGTTTGGCGTTTCTTGAAGATTTGGGGCTGCCAGAAACAGGGCTCAACCGGCTCATTCTTGCCAGTTATGACCTTCTCACTCTGATTACCTTTTACACTTTGGTGAAAGGTAAATTGCAGGCTTGGCAACTTGTTGCAGGCATGTTGGCCCCACAAGCAGCAGGGAAAATACACACGGACATGGAAAAAGGCTTTATTCGTGCAGAAGTGGCTGCATATGAAGATTTGATGGCAGAAAAAACATATGAAAAATTGCGTAGTGTTGGCAAGTTGCGCACCGAAGGGCGAGATTATGTGGTGCAAGATGGGGATATTGTGGAATTTTTGTTCAAGGCCTGAAACTATTGATGGGTTGAAACGTAAGTAAAAGTAAGTTGTGTCTATTTTTTGACGCGAGCAACGATATCTTGTATATTCACAGAGTTACCATTTTCCCAATGGCAAAGTTGGGCAAAGGCAAAAGCCTCATCCTGGAGGGTCTTATGAAGCAATTGCAAGTTGTGTTTTTGTTTTGTACTGTGCTCATTGCAGCAATGTTGTTTCCTCAGCGAACAGATGCCATTGGGTTATCTGGGGCAAATATTAAGGCGGGTGTGAATCTCACGCGCCAGCAGTCCTATACGTTTTATCAGGGTGTTGGGGGAGAATTTGATTCGCATCAATGGATGGTCGGCACCAATTTAGACTTGGGTTCCGTTTGGTTGCCCAAGTTGCATTTCATGCCCGGTGTAGACTTTGCTCTTGCAAGTGTTAAAACGGTTGTTCCAGGAATCAATGCCCAAGGTCAAACCATTAGTACTGTTGTTGACAAGACCTTAAAGATATATGTTATTAATACCGATTTTGTTTACTTTTTTCATCAAAGCCCAAGAGGGCGTGGTTATGCAGGTGCTGGGATAGGGACGCATCTTGTAAGACCTGATGGTGAAGCAGGTTCCACCCGGGTGACTTTAAATATTCCCATTGGATTTCAGCGAAAGCTGGGAACGGGGTTGGGTTGGTTTGGCGAATTAAAACTCGTAATTGCCAACGATGAACGCGACAGTGCGCTTCAATTTAGCGTTGGTTTTACTTTAGGATCTATTGACTACGGGAGGTTGGATATGGCATCAGGTAGAGAAAGACAAAGAGAGCTTCGTCGTCAACGTCAAAGACGGAAAAAACGTCTTAAATTGCGTATAAAAGAAGCTATTGCAGCAGGTAAGAAATAAAAAAAGCACGGCATATAAATGCCGTGCTTTTTTATTGATCTTTATTGTTTTTACGAAAATATGGCAGAGAATGTGTCTGTGACTTGTTTGCGAATGGTTGGCTCCAATTCTTTGAGCGTTTCCAAAAGCGACTCTTCATTTGTTTCGAGAAGTTCTAAGGTGGCTGTAGAGAATTTAATGGGTGGGGTGCGTTCTGCAAAAGCATGGTCTGTTTGTTTGCTACATATATTAGACAAATGCACCAAATGTGTCATGGGTTTTGAATCGGGCGTGGGGGCATGGTGGTGGCCAATTACCTCAATCAAACCGTCGGGCAATTGCCATTTGGCGGCCAACGCTTCACCAACTTTTTCGTGATCCAAACCGAGAATTTCTTGTTCTACGCTGTACATGGCTTGGCCAGGTTTGAGTTCTTTGGTAACCATCTGAAACATTTCGTTGAAGAAATGGCCCAAAACCTGTTTGCCAATATCATGCACCATCCCAGCCATAAAGGGATCTTCACCGCCGATTTTGAGTTTCTTTTTGATGTCGGGACGTTCGGCGAGCAGTTTGGCTATGACTCCAACGGCAATGCAGTGCTTCCAAAACTCCGTGGCATCAAAAGAATTTGCTTTGCCTTTAAATGCGCCAACCACAGAGAGGGTGCGCACAAAATCAATAACCGTTTGAAGGCCTAACAGGTTGACTGCATCAACAATGGATGTAATCTTGCGGTTAAATGCAAAAACCGAAGAGTTGCATAAACGCAACATTTGGGCCGTTATGCCAGGGTCTAATTCGATAATATGGCTGTATTGCTCTGTTGTTGACTTAGGATCTCTCGATAATTTTTCTATTTCATTATATACCGTTGGCATAGCTGGCAAATTGGTAATTTTGTCCAACTCTTTGATGATGTGGGCACGCGGATCGATGTCTTTTTCTTGTTGGGCAATTGCTGCTTGAGCGCTGACTCCTCTTTTAAGTCGTTCTTGCAACGATTTGAGGTCGCTAAAGGGGCGAGGGAGGCAATCTAACACACCCAAACGTTTGCCTTCTGTAATGTCTGCTTCGGATAGTTGTTGAGACATCAAAAATACGGGGATGTGTTTACAGTCGGGTTTGAAGCGTATGAGTCGAGCGACTGTAATCCCCCCACCAGATACATGGGCTTCAATAATGACGGTTTTAATATCTCTGTGATATTGTTTGAGGGCTTTCATGGTGTCAACACCTGAATCGACCCAAATAATATCGTAGCCCCAAGCTTGATAGATTTTGAGACATTGTCCCAAATCTCTGATGTAAGCTTGATTTCGGGGAATGCGCAAGTCTTCGGGTTTAAATTTTTTGTCAACGATGAGGGCTTTTGGTTTGCTCGATGGTTCAGGTTGTTCTGGCGTATTTGCCATGTCCAAATTCTTTCTGTTATTTATTCAAAATAGACAGGATGGCCTTGTCGCGGTCGATGGCTTCTTTTATTTTGGGTTCCCAGTCTTGCAATTTTTCAGAGGTAATTTGAAGGTTTTTTAAGGCTGATGGGTGTGGATCTGGGAGGGTTTTGTCACCACCTGATCCAATGTTTAACTTACGGGCAATTGCATCGCCCACATTAATGAGAGATGCAATTTGGGAGTCGGCGTCTGCACTGCTTGGGCGATGATGATACGCAACGGCTTGAAGAAGTGCTGTGGGCAATTGCCAACTTTCGCACAACTCTTTACCAATAAGACCATGGTTGAGGCCGATGATTTCTTCTTCTGCTTTAAATAGAGATACATTATCTTTTTCTACACATTGAAGCACTTCGCCGTAAAAATCTGAGTAGAGTGCATCTAAGATAATTTTGCCCATATCGTGTATAATGCCTGCTGTAAAACTCTCTGGGCGGTCTAGTTTTAGTTCTTCAGACAGGAAACGAGCTGTTGAACCCACAGCAGAAGAGTGCAACCAAAAAGAGGCTTTGTCTAGGCCTGCGGTATCTTTTAGTCCTTTGGTGGCCTCAAATACGGAAATATTTAATATTGTATTCTGTACGGTTTGGTTACCCAAAAGTGAAATGGCATCACGAACCGATTTTATTTGTCGACTAAAACCAAAAAATGCCGAATTTGCAAGACTGAGCAGTTTAAGTGAAATGGATGGATCGGTTTCAATTACTTTGCTTAAATCATCAGCGCTAACATCTGGGTTTTTGCAAAGCTGATCCACCTCGGCGTAGATGGTCGGTAGGGTGGGGAGGTTGTCTATGTTTTGGATATCGCGTTTGAATTTGTTGGCGAATCCTGAAGCCGTGACTTGTTGTTGACTTTCTTTGCCTAATAATTTCCACATCTTTGCCAAGAGCATACTTGGAGCGGATGGTTTGATGATAAATCCATCGGCTCCCTTTTTAATACATTCTGTCAGTTTGTTTTGCTCTTGGCTATAAATGGCTATGGGGATATTTTGGAGGGCTTTGCTACGGCGAATAATATCCAAAGCTTTTAAAAAGCCACCTTGACTGACCGTATCCAGCAAAATAATATCAGGACGATGCTTAAGTTGTTTGATAAGACCCACGCCATTGCCAACATCTATGACTTCATATCCACCAATTGTATGCAAAAAAGCACGTGTAAAACTGCGGTCTTGTGGGTCATGTTGAGCCACGATAACCTTATACGGTCGATTTTGAGATAGTGCACTGGGTGCATCAGCCATGGGGTCTAATGATTGATTTTGAATTGTATGTGTCCTGTGTTTTATAGATTTTATGATACTTGGAAATCGAGATTGCGTCAACTTATTTTGTAAGTAAGATTATAAAAAAAGTGATGATAGGTGTTTTTTAACTTGGCGTTTTGAACCAGCGGTTTCAATGTGCTTCTTGTTGTGGTTTTGTTTTTGAGGGAAATATCTCATACATGAACAATCATTCAATTAAAAGTGGTGCAATTATTCTTTCTGGCGGCAAAAGTCAACGCATGGGTAAAGCAAAGTCAGAGCTTATTATTGGAAAAAAAACCATGTTGCAGCATGTGGTTGACATTTTTCATTTGGCGGTTGACCATATAGTTGTTGTATGTGCACCCGATCAGCCATTGCCCTTAACTGATTCAGACGTTATTTGGGCAAACGATGTTGTTGGTGGTCAGGGCCCATTGCGAGGGGTGCAAGCAGGTTTATTGGCTTTGCCACCTCATGTTGAACGGGTCTTTCTTTCGTCTTGTGATGCGCCGCTCTTGAAGCCAGAATTAGTTGCCCATCTTTTTTCTTATCCCAATCAGACAAAAGCTGTGGTGCCTCTCATCGGGGGGATACCCCAACCACTGACGGCCGTTTATGCAGCAGATATTCTGACCACAGTTACCCAGTTGTTGGCAACGGGGGAGCGGAGTTTACAAGCCTTATTACGAAATATTGACGCCCACTTTGTTTCAGAAGAGGTGATCAAGCAAGTGGATCCTTCCTTGGCGTCGTTTGAAAATGCAAATACCCCCGATGATTATCTGCGAATATTAAAGATATTTGGAGATATGACTTGATGCACTCAGGATGTTGTTTATATTGAGGAAGTCATTTTTTCGCAGATAAAGATTCAGGAGGGCATGGATTATGGCTATTGAAGATAAAACCGTATTGAGCGAAAAAGAAATTTTGTCAGAACTGGCCCATTTGGATGGGTGGGAGTATGTGTCTGAAATGCGCGCGTTGCGCCGTGTTTGGCAATTTGAGAAGTTTGTGCCCACAATGGCTTTTGTGCGTTCTTTGACTCAGATAATGGATGAAAACAACCATCATTCAGATTTGCATTTAGACAGCCGAAAAAAAACGCTAACCGTAACCGTCACGACCCACAGTGAAAATGCCATTACCCGGTCTGATGTCGACTTTGCGAAAGCCATTAATGCCAACTCTTGATTTTTAGGGGTTGGCACTTGTCAAAATCTCAGTTTTGTTTAGATTACATTCTTGATGACCAACACATAATATGTAAATTCAATGGAGGTTGAATATGGCAGATCATAAAGTTATTGCTTATTTGAAACCGTCTTGTGGTTGGAGCGGTGGTGTGCGTGCAGTGCTGAACAAGTATGGCTTACCATTTGAAGATAAAGACATCATTAACAACCCAGACAATTATCGGGAAATGGTCATGAAAAGTGGCCAACCACTTCAACCCTGTGTCGAAATTGATGGTCAAATGCTGGCCGATATCAGTGGCGATGAATTGGAATCTTGGTTGGTGCAAAACAATTTTCAAGTAGCCGGCCCAGAACCTACTGTCCCAACAGATCGTTCGTGCACAGATGAAGAACATGCGGCAATGGCGCGTGCGGCACAAACCCCAACCATTGCCAACCCTCACTTTGGCAGTCGCTAAACTTTTGGGTGTTAAATAGACAGGCGATCCTTCGGGGTCGCCTTTTTTTTGGAGTCTGGTTTGAGCAAATCGACTTTTTTACTGGCTTCTGAAATTGCAGCGTGCACCAAATGCCCACGCTTGGTGGCCTATTGTGCAACTTTTCAGGGCATGAAAAACCCCAAATTTCCAGAGTTTGATTATTGGGCAAAACCCGTTCCTGGTTTTGGCGATCCCCAGGCGCGGCTATTAATTATTGGGTTGGCACCAGGTGCGCAAGGGGCCAATCGAACGGGGCGTCCGTTTACGGGGGATGGGGCTGGAGAAGTGCTCTATAAGGCGTTGCACAAACATGGTTACGCAAATCGCGATACGGTCATAGATCGAAATGATGGTTTGGTTTTAGATGGTGTCTACATTACCAATGCTGTAAAGTGTGTACCACCACAAAATAAGCCTATCGGAAGTGAAAAACAAAATTGTTTGCCTTGGCTGACCAAAGAGTTGCCTTTGTTGAAGCATGTGGACGTTGTTTTGGCAATGGGAAAGGATGCATTTGACAGTTATTTGCGCCTTCTCAAATTGCAAGGGAAAATCGAGAAGTTAAGTGCTTATCGTTTTGGGCACGAAGCGATGTATACGTTTGACCGTGCGCCAACGCAGTTAATTGCGACCTATCATTTTAGCAGATACAACATCAATACGGGTGTTTTAAATGAAGAAATGATTGATGCGCTGTTTGAAAAAGTGAAGGGATTGTTAAGGCCTACTGAGTAGGCCAATGTAAGGCAGGTTGCGGTAGGCTTGTTCGTAGTCGAGGCCATAACCCACAACAAATTGATCGGGAATGCGAAAACCGCAATAATGGATGGGAACAGACACTTCGCGGCGGCTGGGTTTGTTGAGGAGTGTACAAATTTTGAGGCTGCGGGGATTTTGTTTTTGGAAATGTTGGAGAAGAGCATTGATCGTGCGCCCAGTGTCCACAATGTCTTCAATAAGCAGAACATCTTTTTGGGCAATGTTAATACTTGTTTTTTGGTGGAGTGTCACATTTCCTGTGCTGTGAGTTCCTGCATAACTTGAAACAGATATCAGATCAATAAGCACGGGTTGAGAAATGGCTCTTGAGAGGTCAGATAAAAAATACAATGCGCCACGCAAGACCCCAATGAGAATAAGTGGGCAGTTGGGTGGGTAAGCTGCAGAAATGATGCGCCCTAATTCTGAAACACGATTTTGGATGGTCTGTTGCGCGATGAGTACTTGGGGGCGAGGTGTCATTGGGGTTAAGTAATGATGTCTATGAGTGTTTTTTGCATTTGGTCTTGTGTGCGAACAACCTGAGCATTTTGTTCAAAGTTTCTTTGGGATTGGATTTGGTTGACGGTCTCTTCGGTTAGATCGACATTGTTTTGGGGCCCATCTATGTTTTGTGCCAAAGATTTGGCTTGGGTGGATAATGTCACCGTGTCAATGTTTGAAGATACCCCCCCTTGCAAGCGGGTTTGTTGGCTTGTGATTTGTTTTGCAAATTCGTCGGTATGGACATTGGCTGTGTTGTGTGCCGATGTGGCCAATTGTGCCTTGTTTGTCTGAAGGCCACTGCGTGCAATATCTAACGCATTCATATGCAAGTCCTGTTCTTGTGGGTGAATGATGTTTGCATAGTATAGTATTTTATGCTTTTCTTTGCAAGGTTATCGCATATGGCGCAAGCTCTTTATATTGTTCGGGGCATAAATGGCTAAGTATTGGGATGTTTTCATGAGGTTGATCTTGACGTTTTGGGGGCTTTTGTGTTATATTTCTTTCCGAAGCGAAGCTTCACAAAAAAACGCCTTGAACCTAAACGGGTGGCCCCAACGGAAGTTATTCCGCATTTAATGTGGATCTTCGTCATATTTATTCGGCCGCCTGTAGGTTAGGCGTTTTTTGTTTGCCTGTTAGAGATGTTTGACGCTTATTTTTGGAGGCGAATATGCCCAAATTAAAGATTTACACCAAGTCATATTGCCCTTATTGTGTGAGAGCCCTTTCTGTTTTAAAGTCTGTTGGGATTACAGATTATGACGAAATATCAATTGATGGGCGAGAAATGGAAATGCGCCAAAAATTGGTTGGTTTAACCAATGGACGCAGCGATGTACCACAAGTATTTGTGGGCGATCAATATATTGGTGATGACGATGAATTATCATTGCTTGCAAAATCGGGGAAATTGCAGCAAATGTTAACTGGAGATGCGTAATATAGATGGCCAATAGGGTTCACATTTTACCCGATGAGATCGCAAACCGCATTGCTGCTGGCGAGGTGGTTGAGCGCCCAGCCTCCGTGACCAAAGAATTGGTCGAAAATGCCGTTGATGCAGGTGCAGATCGCATTGTTGTTGAGGCGGGGGCGGGGGGCAAAGAGAGTCTGCGCATTAGCGACAATGGGTGTGGGATGTCACGAGATGATGCTTTGCTGGCATTGGAACGCCACGCCACCAGTAAGATTCATGATCTGTCAGATTTGCGTGCTCTAAAGACACATGGTTTTCGTGGTGAAGCCTTGCCCAGTGTGGCTGCAGTGACCCGATTGGTGATTGAAACACGGCAACCCGACGACATGGAAGGGACGCGTGTGGATGTGGTTGGGGGACGTGTGCGTGATGTGACATCCGTGGGGCGAAGCCCAGGGACGACCATTACATTACATGGGTTGTTTTTTAATGTGCCCGCTCGAAGGAAGTTTTTAAAAGGTGTAGATACCGAGTTTCGACACATTGCAAATACCATGACAGCAATGGGTTTGGCCTATCCCAATATCGCATTTGAACTGAAGCACAACGGACGTGAGAGTTTGAGGCTACCCCGTGCAGATCGAAAAAAACGTGTTGAGCAGGTTTTTAACGTAAAATTTGGCCAAGATGTGGTCGAAATATCTGGGCAAGTAAATCAAGTAGGCATTTGGGGGTTTGTGGGAAAGCCCGAAATGGCCCGAAAATCTGGCCAACAACAAATGCTCATTGTGAACCAGCGCTGGGTGCAACACAAGGCCATCACATATGCAGTTTATGAAGGTTTTGGAGGCTTGTTGCCCAAAGGGCTCACACCGACTTACTGTCTTTTTTTGGAAGTTGATCCTTCCCGTGTTGATGTCAATGTACATCCCTCAAAGCGCGAAATCCGGTTTGCCGACGAACGCACGGTGTATCAAGCCGTGGTTTCTTGTGTGCATGATGCATTGCGCCAGGCCGACTTGGTTCCCAAAATGGATGAGCATACCATTGTTGCAATGCCAAGTATGCCTGTTTTTGAACCTCAAGAAGATCAAGGAAATAAGCCACGGGTAGCAGAACGACCGCGTCAAGATTATCAACCCGGCAAGGCCGATATTGAACCCACACCACAAATGGCTCTTCCACTCACTGTTCGCACTCGCCCACAGAGCGCATTGCAGACACCGTCACTCAAAGTAAGTCGAGAGGTGTTTGATGACGTGGGTTTTGGTCATGTTTCAGTTTGGCAGTTGCATCATAAATATATCCTTGCGCATATCAAAAATGGGGTGATCATTGTTGATCAGCAAGTGGCGCATCAGCGGGTGTTGTATGAACGTGCTTTGTCTCACTTTGACAAAAGCCCAGCAACAAGCCAGCGATTGTTGTTTCCGCAAACGTTAGACTTTGGCCTAAAAGAGATCCATTTTGTGAGAGAAGCCATGCCGCTTTTGGAACGTATGGGCTTTGGGATTCGTGATTTTGGGGGCAATACAGTGGTTGTTGACGCCATTCCTGTAGGCCTTAAATCTTGGCAAGAGGGGAATTTGTTGCGTGAGTTGATTCAAGATATGGCAGATGCCGAGAATCGCACCTCGGTGCCACCAGGATTGCAGGCGCGCCAAATCACACCTCAAGAACACCGTTTGGCGGCTGCGTATGCTTGGCATACATCCATTCGCGAGGGGGATGAGCTCAGTACAGTTGAAATGCGCGGATTGATTGATCAATTGTTTGCTACGCAAGAACCTTTTGTGTGTCCTTATGGGCGACCGACGTTGGTGAAGATGGGTTTGGATGAAATTGACAGTCGGTTTAGGCGGTAGCCCGTATGGGTGATTTTGATGTTTTGGTAATTGGAGGGGCAACTGCGTCTGGCAAAACGGGTGTTGGGATCGCACTTGCTCAAGCCTTAGGTGGTGAAATCGTATCCGCAGATGCCCGACAAATTTATAGACACATGGATATTGGCACAGCCAAGCCCACCGTTGAAGAGCAACAACAAGCGACACATCACCTGATAGATATTGTATATCCCGATGATAAATACAGTGCCGGACAATTTGCCAAAGATGCACAACGAGTCGTGAGTAATATTGTTGACAGAGGCAAAGTTCCTGTTTTTGTAGGTGGGGCGGGGCTTTACCTGCGGGCATTTTTTGATGGTTTTGCCCCTATGCCCGATATTCCAGATGAGATTCGTTCACGATTAAGAACGGAAGCCGAGAAAGGTTTGGCCCCCTTATACACTCAGCTTCAAAGTATTGACCCCGAATGGGCCAACAAGATTCAACCCCAAGATCGCCAGCGGATTATTCGGGGGTTAGAAGTGTATGAAGCAACGGGCAAGACCTTAACTCATTTTCAAAATTTGCCCCCCGAACCAGCAGGCGGGCACTGGAAATCACGGTGGTTTGGCTTAGATTGGCCACGAGAGTTGCTTTATGAGCGCATCAACTCTCGTGCTTTGCAAATGGTAGAGAATGGTTTGCTGGCAGAAGTAGAAGGATTGCGCGAGATGGGATATGCGCCAGAGTTGAATGCACTTCAGACTTTTGGATATCGCGAATTTTTTGACCATTTAGATGGCAAACGATCTCTTGATGAGGCGATTCAAGAACTCCAGCAAGGCTCTCGGCGATATGCCAAACGGCAGTTGACGTGGTTTCGTGGAGACACCCGTATGACGTGGATCGCGGCTGATAATGCAGATCCTATATCCGAAATTTTGCGCCAACTTGAAGCTTGACACCACCTGAAAATCTATATAGATTTCTCACCACTTGATGAGCGGGAATAGCTCAGTTGGTAGAGCGCAAGCTTCCCAAGCTTGAAGTCGCGGGTTCGAGCCCCGTTTCCCGCTCCACTATTTTGTATAATGATTGTTATCATGAAAAAGGGTTACGAGACCACACTCGTAACCCTTTTTTTACTGTATTTTGATCAATCATATATTTTTAGATTGGTTTAGGGGTTGGTCTAAAAAATTATTATTATATCCACTTTAGGTGTCTTTAGGGTGGTTATGGATAAGGCAAAAAGGCCAGTCAAAATGAAAGGTAAGCCAATGAATTACGCCATCCAGTTTGGTTTTTGTGTGCCCATCTTTGCTATGCCAGGGGGGCGATTGTTTCGCACGCCAGCCTACGAACGGCTCGATGCGCGTGTGACCTTTGAGTTGGGTGTGACTGCTGACCACTTGGGTTTCGATTCACTGTGGGTTGCCGACCATCTCTTTTTGGGGCGTGACGATGCCATTTTGGAAGGGTGGACAACGCTGTGTGCGTTGGCTGGGGCAACAAAACGTGCGAAGTTGGGTATGATTCACATGGCGCATTTTTTAAGGCATGCGCCCATTACCGCAAAGATGGCAGCGACGCTCGATCAGCTCTCCAATGGGCGTTTGATCCATTTTGTTGATGGCGGAAACCGTGCAGAAGAATTTCAGCGATATGGGTTGCCGTGGGCAGAGCCAGTAGAAACGCGTATTGAACATTTGGTGGAAGAATTGGAACTGACAATAGCTTTGTGGACGCAAGAAGGGCCAGTGGACTATAACGGGCACTTTCATCAGTTGCACGGTGCGCCATTTGCGCCCAAACCTTTGCAAAAGCCCCATCCACCCATCTGGTTGGGAGAACCCAAACCCACAATGCTTGATGCTGTGGCGCGATATGCCCAAGGTTGGAACAGCGTACCAGCATCAGTGGAAGAGATGGAACGGCGTTTGGTGGCGTTGCGCGAGGCGTGTTTTCGGGCAGGGAGGGATTATGGAGAGATAGAGAAGAGCCTTGAGATGCAGATTCTTGTTGCGCCCAGTTTGGACGATGTGCGTGCCAAACTTCAGGCGATGCTGGCTGTCAACCCACCAGAATCTGAGGATGAGCAAATGACGGCTTTTTTGAGTGGTGCAACAAATACCCCACCAGATGCGCTGACACGCATGACCCTTGTTGGAACGCCAGGTCAAGTGGCCGACCAGATCCAGAAATACATAGATGTTGGGGTGACGCACTTTATGTGGTGGTTCCTCGATGCGCCAGATGAAGCGGGGATGCGACTGTTTATGGATGAGGTGGCACCGCGTTGGCAATAATGCAAAATGATGATGAGAATGAGTTATGAGCGAAATATAAAAACAAAAGGCGTCCAAAGGGACGCCTTTTGTTTGATGCCAAGCCTAAACGAGTAAATGGGATAAATGTAAGCCATAAAAATGAATCTGGGAGTGATTTCGGTCACCAATTTGGAGATTTATTTCAAGCGCATAGGCTTCGTCGGGGGAGATTTCGTCTTGTTTTGTACAAATCCCTGATTAAACTTGACCTTATGGCAGATTTCGCTTACTTTTAAACGTTCAGCTGTTTGAACAAATTATTTGGCTATTTTATTGTGTTACAGTCGATTGGAAATTTGAATGGATAAACCGACACGTGCCCAAGTAGAGGGGCGCTCAGTTACAAAAGAGTTGGAAGTTGGCCTAAAAATTGAAACGGTTCTGCCCGATGGCATTGGTGAGGCTTTGGGATTGGTGCCTGGAGATCTGCTTGAAGCCATCAACGAGCAACCGATTCGGGATGCAATTGATTATCGTTTTCACTTGGGCGAAGAAGATATTGAAGTGCAAATCCGTCGGGGTTCCGATGTGTTTATTTTTGAAATTGAAAAAGACATCGAAGATGATTTGGGTGTAGAATTTGAAGAAATGCCCATCTTGAAATGTGACAACAAGTGTGTGTTTTGTTTTTTGCATCAAATGCCAAAAGGGATGCGCAAAACCTTGTACTATCAAGATGATGACTATCGCCTGTCGTTTTTACATGGCGCATACGTTACGTTGACAAATTTATCAGATGAAGAATTTAAACGCATTATCAATCAGCGTTTAAATCCTATGTATATCTCTGTGCATGCAACCGATCCAACCCTTAGAGCAGAGCTTTTAGGACGCAAAGACCCCACGCCCGTTTTGGATCGCATAGATGTGCTGGCCAAAGAGGGGATTCGCATGCACACACAGGTGGTGTTGTGCCCTGGCGTAAACGACGGACAAGCTCTAAAACAAACAATTTTTGATTTGGCCGAACGGCACCCACATATTGAATCGGTTGGTGTGGTGCCTTTGGGGTTGACCAAGTTTCGCAAAAATTTGCCTGAATTGACCCCAGTGTCTATTGCTGATGCAGAGACGGTCATTAAACAAGTAACACAGTGGCAAGATGGGTATAAAAAGAAATATGGCACCCGCTTTGTGTATTTGGGGGATGAATTTTATCTCAAAGCAGGCCAACCCATTCCATCTCCAGAAGCTTATGATGGGTTTCCATTGGTGGAAAATGGAATTGGCATGGTTCGGCGCTTTGTGGATGCTTTCGATGATCAAATAGAAGTGCTGGAAAATATGGAATCGGCCCCATACACTTTTGTTTTGGTCACGGGGATGTTGGGGCAACAGTTTTTGGCGCCAATGGTTGAGCGCTTGAACCAAATTCCCTGGATTTCGGCCCGCTTGGTCACTGTTGCCAATCGGTTCTTAGGAGAAGGCATTACTGTGTCGGGGTTGTTGACGGGAGCTGATATCGCAGATGCGGTGCAAAAAGCGGGTGTAACAGAAACCGATCACGTGTTGTTGCCTCCTAATTGTGTGAACCACAACGGTCTATTTTTAGACGATTTGACCCCCGCTAATTTGAGTAGTCAGTTGGGGTGTTCGGTATATGTGGGCACCTATGATCTTGTAGAATCGATACAAAATGCTATAGATGGGATCTCGGAATGCCCCATTATGGGCAGCGAAGAAGTCGCACATCCCTATATCTCATCTCATCAGGTAGATGTTTAAGGAGGCAGGAGTGGATAAGGGCGTAGTGGCCATTGTTGGTCGTCCAAATGTAGGAAAATCAACACTTTTTAATCGTCTAATTGGCGAGCGCAAGGCGGTTATTGACGATTTTCCCGGTGTGACACGCGATCGAAATTACGGAGAAGTGATTTGGGGGAGGGATACTTTTACCCTCATAGATACGGGTGGCTATTTGCCCGACTCTGGCGAAGTGCTTACCGATTCGGTGTCTGATCAAGTAGAAGTTGCCCTTGGTGAAGCCGATGCAATTTTAATGGTTGTGGATGCCCGTACTGGGCCGGTTGATTACGATGAGATCATGGCGCGTCTCATTCGCGATTCAGGAAAACCATACTTATTGGTCGTCAATAAGGTTGATGGGGATCGCGATGATGCCGATGCGGCCATGTTTTATAAGTTGGGTTTGGGAGAGCCAACCTCCGTTTCTGCAATCAATGGTCGGTTTTCGGGTGATTTGTTGGATAAAACCATTGCAATGTTGCCTGAAGGGAAAGAAGGTGTTGTCGAAGAAAACACCCCCCCACGCATTGCCATTATGGGGCGTCCCAATATGGGCAAGTCCACACTGGTAAACCACATATTGGGAGAACAACGCGTGGTGGTCAGTGATGTTCCTGGCACCACACGCGATGCCATTGATGTGCCCATGAAACGAGATGGGCGTGAGTTTATTCTGATTGATACAGCCGGTTTGCGCCGCAGGGCACGTGCCAAAGAACAAGTAGAGTATTACAGTTCCTTGCGCACAAGTGAAAGCTTAGAGCGGTGCGATGTGGCCATTATTTTGGTCGATGCAACCGAGGGGTGTACGGTTCAAGATGTCAAAATCATTGATCGTGCCATTGAACTGGGAAAAGGTGTTGTTATTGGGGTGAATAAGTGGGATTTGGTAGAAAAAGACCACCGCACGTCTGATGCCATTTCTAAAGAAATCACCGCCCGATTTTCTAACCTTGCGCACTATCCCATTATTTTTGGGTCCGCACTCACAGGACAACGTGCGTGGCGCATGATTGATGAGGCCTTGTTGGTTGCAGATCGGCGTGCTTGCCACATTCCAACAGGAGATCTCAACAAGTTTTTGGTAGACATCAATGAAACAACCTCTCCGCCCACCAAAAATGGGCGTGTATTTCGCATGACTTTTTGTGTGATGCCCAGGTCATCACCGCCAACCATTTTGTTTTTTACTTCTCGTCCTAAAGATGTTCCCACTCACTATAAACGCTTCTTGGAAAACCGTTTGCGAGAAACATTTGATTTTACAGGAACACCCATTCGCATCGTTTTCAGAAAGAAATGATCGCATGCCTGTAGAGGGATTGAAAAAGCTTTATTATTCGATTCGTGAAGTATCCGATCTAACCGGTGTCGAGTCTCATGTGCTCCGTTTTTGGGAAAAAGAATTCTCATTGTTACGGCCTCGGCGGGGGCGTTCGGGTAATCGCACCTACAAAGAGCGTGATATCAAAATTATTTTGGCCATTAAAGATCTGCTCTATAAACAAAAGTACACCACACAGGGGGCGGTGGAGCAATTAAAACAAAACCGCGAAATGTGGGAGCAACTTTCTTTGGAAGATGCTCTGAAGGCTTCAAAAAGTGACTTGGAACAGTTGCGTGAAATGCTTTTAGAACTGCGAGATTTGGTTTCTGGAAAAGCCCCAATCTCTCATTCTAAAATGTAATTAACTGTTGCGTTATATTATGGAATTTTCTATATTTAGGTTCTCTCGAATTACCCAGAGTGGGCCGCCTGCCCACTCTTTTGAGTATATGGGCTTTTGTTGGTGGTATTTTTGTGGAAATAACAGCGCTTAATTCAAAACTCGAAGGCTTGATTTTGCCCGTTCTTGAAGCGCGTCAATTAGAGCTTGTAGAATTGCGCATTTCGGGTGGGCAACGACGCAAATTGATCCGTCTTTATGTCGATGGCCCCAATGGGATTACCATTGATGAATGTGCCGCAGTCAGTCGAGAAATTGGTGATGTTTTTGATGCGTATGATCTGATCGTTGGTACCTATGTTTTGGAGGTGTCTTCACCTGGGCTTACGCGACCCTTAAAAACAGATCGAGATTTTGAGCGGGTTATTGGCAAAAGCTTGCAGTTAGATGTAACGGGTTTAGGAGAATGTGTCGGCACATTACAGTCTGTTTCTGCTGACCACTTGATGGTTGAAATTGAAGGAGAGCTTGTCTCTGTTGATCGTGAACACATACACAAAGCAAATTTGCATTTTGAAATATGAAGTAGGGAGGCAATGCCTTGAACTATGAAGTTTTAGAGGCTTTAAGACAAATTGCACAAGAGAAAAACGTAAACCGCGATTTGGTGGTCGAAACGCTTGAAGTGGGGCTTATTTCGGCGGCCAAAAAGCGTTTTGGTCTTGGCGATAACGTCGAAGTCACTTTCGACAATGGCTCTGGCGCAATTTTGGTAGAGGCCATTAAAGATGTCGTTGCAGATGATGAGGTCGAAGAACCTGGTTTGCAAATGGCTTTAAGTGAAGCAAAAGAAATAAACCCCGCCATAGAAGTTGGCGGTCAAATACGCCAAGCATTGCCATTTGAAGCGTTTGGACGTAATGCCATCCAAACCGCCAAGCAGGTGCTTGTGCAACGGGTTCGAGAAGCAGAGCGCGATAAAATTCACGAAGACTATCAAGGCCGTGTGGGTGAAATTATTTCAGGCACTGTCCAGCAAATTAGTCGTGGTGATATTCTTGTCAATTTGGGGCGCACAGAAGCGGTTATTCCGCTTAAGGAACAAATCAGAAAAGAGCGCTACCGCCAAGGGGATCCCATTCGTGCTTATGTGGTAAATGTGTTGCGCACGGCCAAAGGGCCTCAAGTTTTGTTGTCGCGCACACATCCTGGTTTATTGGATAAGTTGTTTCAACTTGAAGTGCCCGAAATTTATGAAGGTACCATTGAGGTCAAGGCTGTTGCACGTGAACCTGGAGAACGTGCCAAAATTGCCGTTCATTCCAATGATGCACGCATCGACCCAGTGGGTGCGTGTGTGGGCATGAAAGGCTCTCGCGTCCAAGCCGTTGTAAGAGAATTGAGCAATGAACGCATAGACATTGTACCTTGGAGTGAAGACGAGGCTATTTTCCTTTCTCGTGCCTTGAGCCCTGCCATTGTTAAGCGTGTAGTGATCGACCGTCGTGAACGTCGGATGTCTGCGATTGTCGACGATGATCAATTGTCGTTGGCCATTGGCAAATCTGGCCAAAATGCGCGTTTGGCTGCCCAACTAACGGGTTGGCACGTCGATATTATGACCGAGTCGCGTTTTGAAGAACAACAGGCAGAGCGTGCCGCAACGTCTGTTGCTTTAAATGAAGTGCCCGGAATTGGTAAAGTGATGCTTGAGCGTTTGGATGAAGCGGGTATTCATTCGGCCAACACACTGGTTCGCATTCCATTATACAAGTTAACACAAGTGCCTGGAATTGGCGAAGCCACGGGTGCAAAATTGCAAGAAACTGCAAAAGAGATTGTAGATGCCCGCATTGCTGCTTACCGCGAGGAAACCGCAAAAGCTCAGGCAGAACAAGCTGCAATTGCAAAAGTTGAGGCAGTAAAAGCTGCCAAAGCCCAGGCAGAACAAACCGCCAAAGCAGAAGCCGAGGCCACTGATGCGGCTGTTGTAGAGACAGTAATTGAAGACTCTGAACCAGAAATATTACAAGCTGAAGAATCGGTAGCACAAGCAGAAAAATCAGATTCTGATGCCTAAGGAGGTGACGCCGTTTGGCTAAAACGACGACCAATAGCAATACCACAACCGAAAAGAAAAAGCGCGTTTATGAAGTCGCACGCGAGTTTAATCTTTCCAGCGTTGCGATGGTAGAACAAATTCGAAGCTTAGGCTTTGAAGTAAAAAACCACATGGCTGTCTGTACTCAAGATATGATGGATGGGATCCAAAAGAAGTTTGAAGAAGAGCGGAACGCATCGCGTCAAGAAATTAAACGCAAAGACATTCAACAAAAAGAACGGCAAAAAGACAGCCCTGTATCTTCACCTGCTGGAACTTCACAGGCCCAATCCAGATCCCAACGACCATCTGGGAGTGGGAGTGGTGGGCAAGGTGATTCAGATCGTCCACGTCGTCGTCGCAGACGTCGGACCGTGGAACATGTGCCCGTTGTCGAACATGTTGGCGATCCAACACCGGCACCGGCTCCGACCGTTTCACAAAAGCCGTCTTCGCCACCAAGGCCTAAAACAACGCAGGTCAATGATGCACCCAAAGTGGAATCGCGTCAGCAAGAACAAAGATCTCAACCTGCACCAGAAGCCGCGACAGGTGGGGGTGCCGATGGACAATCCGATTCTCGCAGCAGCAGTCGTCGTCGCAGACGTCGTCGCAAACGCCCACAAGTAGATGAGCGCGAAGTTTCTGATAATGTCAAGCGCACATTGGCACAAATGACATCTGGTGGGGCATCTGCCAGAACCCGTCGCCGTCGCCGTCATGAAGAAGAAGATGTTGATGCCGCAGAAGAAATGCAGGTATTGAAGGTCAGCGAGTTTACCACTGTTGGTGAATTGGCCTCTCAAATGGATGTGCGTCCAACTGAAGTCATTACCCAGTGTTTGCAATTGGGCATGATGGTTACCATCAACCAACGTTTGGATATGGATACCATCGCTCTGGTTGCCGATGAATTTGGTTTTGGCGTTGAAGAGTTGGAAGAATATGGCGAAGAGCTTTTTGAAGCCGAAGAGGTAGAAGATGAGGCTTTGTTAAAGCCACGTCCTCCCGTAGTGACCATCATGGGGCATGTTGACCATGGTAAAACATCTCTCTTGGACTATATTCGAGCAACCAATGTGGTTGCAGGTGAAGCCGGTGGGATTACGCAACATATTGGTGCTTACCACGTTGAGTTAGAAGGTGGTAAAGAAATTTGTTTCTTAGATACACCAGGTCACCAAGCTTTTACGGCGATGCGTGCTCGTGGTGCTAAGGTTACCGATGTGGTTGTGTTGATTGTGGCCGCCGATGACAATGTGATGCCTCAAACCATAGAAGCCATAGATCACGCCAAAGCAGCCGAAGTGCCCATTGTGGTAGCCATCAACAAAATTGACTTGCCCACAGCAAATCCCGATAAAATCAAGCGCGAATTGGCTTCACACGGCGTGTTGGTTGAAGGGTGGGGTGGGCAGATCCAATGTTGTGAAATTTCTGCCATGACGGGTAAAAATGTTGATGGTTTGCTCGAATTGTTGGCCTTAGAAACCGAAATTATGGAATTAAAAGCCAATCCTGATAAGCGTGCCAAAGGTACCATTATTGAGGCACAAATTGATCGTGGACGTGGCAATGTCGCAACCGTATTGGTACAAGAAGGAACCATGCGGGTAGGCGATCCCTTCATTACGGGTATGTTTAGTGGACGTGTGCGGGCCATGTTAGATGAGCGTGGGCAAACGGTAGATGTGGCAGGTCCATCTCGTCCCGTACAAGTTTTGGGGTTAGATGGTTTGCCCCAAGCCGGTGATACGTTTCATGTGGTAGAAAATGAACGCGAAGCACGTGAAATTAGCCACAAACGCCAACAATTGCGGCGTGAACAAGAATTTCACCGTGTGAAGCGCATCAGTCTATCTGATATTCACAACCGTATTGAAGCCGGTAATATTGAAGAACTGCGCATCATCATCAAAGGTGATGTTGATGGATCTGTCGAAGCCTTGCAAGATGCACTGTTGCAAATTGAGCACGACGAGGTGCGGTTGGCGGTTATTCACCGTGCCGTTGGGGCCATTTCACCATCCGATGTTTTGTTGGCATCTGCTTCTGATGCCATCATTATTGGCTTCAATGTGCGCCCAGACGCCAATGCCCGTGAAGCTGCTGCTCAAGAACAAATCGACATTCGCCTGTACCGAGTGATTTACGAGGCGGTTGAAGATATTCGTGCAGCGCTTTCAGGTCTTTTGGCACCCAAAGTGGAAGAAAAAGTTTTGGGTGAAGCACAAGTGCGCGAGTTGTTCCAAGTGCCTCGTATGGGAACCATTGCAGGATGTATGGTTTCTTCTGGGCAAATTTCACGTACAACACGTGTTCATGTGGTGCGTGGTGGGGTGGTTGTTTACGAAGGCCAGTTGGCATCTTTGCGTCGTTTTAAAGATGATGTGCGCGATGTGTCAAGTGGGTTTGAATGTGGTCTCAGCATTGAAAACTTTAATGATATTAAAGTTGGCGATGTGATTGAGGCGTATCATCTGGTCGAAACATCTCGTTCCATATAGAAATGACCATTGGTATTTGTCGATTTGAGTTGTATTTGCCAGCCTGCCAATCTTTAAAAGAAAAACGCAGTTTGGTTAAAAGTTTGATCGCTCGCATTGGAAACAAGCACAATGCGTCGGTTTCTGAGCTTGAACAAAACGATATGTTGCAAAAAGCATTGATTGGCGTTGCGGTGATTTCGAATTCATCGCCTCATGCCAATCAAATGTTGTCAAAGATCGTTGAGATGGTACAACGAGAAACCGAATTGATACTCATGGATTACACCTTGGAATTGCTTTAATATGGCTTCTTATCGCCCAGAGAGTGTTGGTCGCAGCATTCAGGTTGAATTGAGTAAAATCTTGCGGGAAGAAAGCAAAGATCCGCGCCTGCAAGATGTGACCATTACGGGTGTGACCATGTCGCAAGATCTGCGTACTGCAAAAGTCTATATCAGTATCTTTGACGGTGACAAAGATGATGTTTTAGAAGGTTTGGGTCGTGCAAATGCTTTTTTAAGACGTCAGGTTGGTCAGCGTGTGCGACTGCGACATGTGCCCGAGTTGTTTTTTTCTTTTGATGACTCGCTCGAGCATGGGTCGCGTATTGATCAACTCCTTAGCCAATTAGACACATAATTTGGATGGTTTTTTAGGGATCAACAAACCGTCTGGATGCACGTCTCACGACGTTGTGAATCAAATTCGACGTTTGTTTCATATAAAAAAAGTTGGCCATACCGGCACCCTTGATCCGATGGCAACCGGGGTGCTGGTTTTGTGTTTGGGTAAGTACACACGCTTAAGTCAATATGTGACGGCATCCGATAAAAAATATCGCGCTGAGATCACTTTGGGCGTAGAAACCGACACACAAGATCGAGAAGGGCAAATTATCCAACAATCGGATGATGTGCCTGAAGGGGTGGATGCGTTAAGGGATATTTTTCCGTCATTTTTGGGTAAAATAGAGCAAATTCCGCCCATGCATTCTGCTGTTCGTGTGGGGGGGAAAAGACTTTATGAATTGGCTCGAAAAGGGGAAGATGTCATACGCCCCAGCCGTGAAGTTGAAATTTTTACTTTGGACATGGTGCATTACCAAAAACCCATTTTGACTCTGGATGTTTGGTGCTCCAAAGGCACGTATATTCGCACATTGGCTGCCGACTTGGGGCATCGCCTCGGGTGCGGTGCTCATTTGTCTCAGTTGCAGCGCACGGCCGTTGGACAAATAAAACTGTCTGATTGTCATACACTACACGACATCGCCAATGTTGTCGATGCAGGTGTTGAGGGTGCCTTTTTAGATATCCATCGGGTTTTAAATTTGCCACGTTTAACGCTTTCGGTGGCACAAACCCCAAAATTTGTAAACGGCAATCCGCTCATAGATATAGACGCAGACCGAGAAAATTTTGAGCAGGCATTTTGTGTGTTTGACTGTGACGATCATTTAATTGGTATTGGACGTTGGCACACCGATGGTTTTCGGCCCGAGTGTGTCATTGCTCAGCGAGAAAGCTGAATCGCCCTACATGCGTATCATCACCCCAACCGAAGCGATTGATTTTAAAAAGCCTGTAGTAACCGTTGGCACATTCGACGGCGTTCATGTCGGGCATGCTGCTGTTATTGCATCTGTTCTTTCACATGCCAAAGAGATTCAGGGCACGTCTGTTGTTATCACATTCGATCCGCATCCTCGAAAATTTATAGATGGAGCCCATGCACCAGGTCTATTGACCACCTTATCGGAAAAGTGTGCGCGGTTTGAGGCGCTGGGGCTTGATGTGTTGGTTGTTGTGCCATTTGATGAATCATTGAGACAGCTTTCCCCCGATGCATTTGTTCAGCGCTACTTGGCAGACTGGTTGCATGTCAATCACGTTATTGTTGGCTATGACCATGGTTTTGGAAAAGATCGCCAAGGTGGTTACGATACCATGTGCACACTTGGCAATCGGTTTGGTTTTCAAGTCACATCGGTAGAACCCAGTGTTGTAGGCAATGGTCCCATTAGCAGCACGCGTATTCGGGAGGCATTACTATCTGGGCGTTTTGATGAAGCAGTCACCCTTTTGGGAGGAGGGTTTCCCGTTTGGGGTGTGGTCGAAAAAGGAGATGGGCGCGGAACGGGGTTGGGGTTTCCCACTGCCAATGTGACGGTGAATCCTTCAGAAAAACTTTTGCCACCCTTGGGTGTTTATGCCGCTTTGGTTCGTTTAGACCAAGTATTTCAGGCGGTTGTAAATGTTGGGCATCGCCCCACTTTTAATGGACAACATTGGACTTTTGAAGTACATCTTCTCAATTTTTCAGGCAACTTATACGGACAAATGCTTCAAGTTGAATTGGTTCACCATATGAGGGATGAGTACAAATTTGAGAGTAAGGAAGCACTGGTCGGACAAATAAACACAGATATCAAGATTGCGAAACACTGGTTTTCGCAACGTCATTCACAATAAGTATGGAGGTTGTATTGTGGCACTAACGAAGGAAAAAAAGGTCGAGATTATCGGTCAGTATGGTTTGCGCGAGGGCGATACGGGTTCTGCGCAAGCACAAATTGCATTGTTGACCGAGCGGATTCAACAACTCACAGGGCATTCACAAGCACACGCGAAAGATCATCACTCGCGCCGTGGGTTGTTAAAATTGGTTGGGCAACGTCGTCGTTTGTTGCGGTATCTTCAAAAGAAAAATTTAGTGGGGTATCGCGAATTGGTAGCCCAACTTGGTTTGCGCGGGTAAGTTAGACGGTTTCGTACCAGAGGTTGGTAACATTCTTAGCAACTCGGCTTAAGACGCTGGTGCGATGCGTTTTCATAGGAATAGGAGTTTATTGGATGGTAGAAAAAGTAGCGTTGGATAACGATGGTAGAGTGTTGTCAATTGAAACGGGACTGGTTGGGAAACAGGCTCACGGCGCAGTGTGGATGCGACATGGCGATACGATTGTATTGGTAGCGGTGGTTTCAGATAATCGCCCTTCAAATTTTGATTTTTTCCCATTGCAAGTAGATTACCGTGAAAAGTTTTATGCCGGTGGTCGCATTCCGGGTAACTTTTTTAAACGTGAAGGTGCCCCATCAACCGCCGAAAAATTGCACGCGCGTTTGATTGATCATCAAATTCGACCATTGTTTCCAAAAGCGTACAATTTTGAAACACAAGTATATGTCACTGTTTTGTCATACGATGGCGTCAATGACCCTGCCGTATTGGCCATGACGGGTGCCTCTGCTGCCTTGAGTATTTCTAATATTCCCTTCGATGGACCCATTGGTGCCGTGCGTGTTGGGCGTATAGATGGTCAATTCAAGGTCAACCCCACACTTGGTGAATTGGACGAAAGCGATGTAAATATTGTTGTGTCTGGCAACCGTGAATCTATTATTTCTGTAGAGGGCGAATTTCACGAAGTGGCCGATGCCGATATTTTGGATGCATTGAAGATTGCACATGAAGGTATTATTGAAGTGATTGAGCTTCAAGACAAACTGGTTGCAAAAGTTGGCAAAGAAAAACGGGTGGTTGAAGAACCCGAAGTCAATGAAGAGTTGGTTGCTGCTGTAAAAGAAAAAGCAGCAGAACGCGTCAAAGACGCCAATCGCACACCCGATAAATTAGAACGCGAACAATTGTTGCGCGAATTGGGCGATGAGATTAAAGAAGCATTGGCCGAAGCATTTCCCGAATCTGAAGGCCAAATTAGCAGCGCATTTGATGGCATTGTGAAAAAAGATATGCGCGCAATGATTTTGGACGAAAAGCGCCGTATTGATGGTCGCTCAGTTGACGAAGTGCGCCAAATTTCAATACATTTGGGTGTTTTGCCTCGCACACATGGGTCTGCCATATTTACCCGCGGTCAAACACAGGCCTTATGTGTGGCCACTTTGGGTAGCAAAATGGACACCCGCATGGTGGATGATTTGTCGGGCAAGTCTTTCCAAAGCTTTATGCTCGATTACAATTTCCCCAACTGGAGCGTGGGGGAAACGGGTCGTATTTCTGCCCCTGGTCGGCGTGAAATTGGCCACGGTTCATTGGCTGAAAAAGCCATTGAATCTGTGATTCCTTCTGAAGAAAATTTCCCATACACCATTCGTTTGGTTTCAGAAATCACCGAGTCGAACAGTTCTTCATCTATGGCCACTGTTTGTGGTGGATCCTTGGCATTGATGGATGCTGGCGTGCCCATCAAAACCCATGTTGCAGGTGCCGGTGTTGGTTTGGTCATGGAAGGTGATAAGTGGGTTGTTTTGACAGATATTTTGGGAGAAGAAGATCACTTAGGGGATATGGATCTCAAAATTACTGGTACCAAAAATGGTCTCACAGCCATTCAGATGGACATTAAAATTGGCGGTGTGAGTTTTGATATTTTGCAAGTGGCATTTGAACGTGCCCGTGGCGCACTCAACCATATTTTGGGCCTTATGAATGACGCCATCAGTACGCACCGTTCTGCTTTGTCTGAGTTTGCACCTCGTATTTTGTCCATCAAAATTGATCAGTCGAAAATTGGTGCGGTTATTGGCCCAGGTGGCAAAACCATCCGCAGCATTGAAGAGACTGGCGCAACCGTTACGGTTGAAGACGATGGGATGGTCACAGTCACATCGGTTGATGCGGCTGCTGGGGAAAAAGCAATGGGTATGATCCGTGCTTTGGTTGAAGATCCTGAAGTGGGTGCCACATATGATGGTACTGTCCGACGGATCACAGACTTTGGTGCGTTTATCGAAATTCTGCCAGGCAAAGATGGATTGTGTCATATCTCCGAATTGGAACACCACCGTGTGCGCAAAGTAGATGATGTGCTCAAAGAAGGTGAAAAAGTGCGTGTTAAAGTGATCGGGATTGACGATCAGGGCAAAATTCGATTGAGCCGCAAAGCATTAATCGAAGCTCCCAAAGGTGATTCTGACAAGCAAGAGTAGCGCAAATCCGACCGATCTTGGGTTGCAATATTCTTTTTAAGTGACAGAGAAGACGATCGGTATTACCGGTCGTCTTTTCGCTTTTGTGGTTGGAGGATGTGGGATGGCTTTGATGCCGGCCTTGAGTGGGGTGTATCAAAAAACTTGCTTAGATAATGGCCTACGTGTTATTACGGAGTCTGTTCCCTTTGTGAGGTCTATTGCATTGGGTGTTTGGATAGACGTGGGGTCTCGTGATGAGAAATTGGCAGATCGAGGCATTTCCCACTTCTTGGAACATATGTTGTTTAAAGGAACACATCATCGCAATACATTTGAAATTGCACACAGTTTAGAATCTTTGGGCGGATCACTCGATGCATTTACGTCGCGTGATGTAACCTGTTTTCATGTAAGGTGCCTCGACGAGCACCTTCCCGAATCTTTGGATGTGATTGCAGATATGCTTCGGCATTCCATTTTTGACAGGGATGAAACAGAAAAGGAAAAAAGGGTTGTTCTGGAAGAAATTCAAACTGTAGAAGATACGCCAGATGACTTCATACACGATCTTTTTGCACAGTCTGTTTGGGGAGATCACCCCGTTGGTGCTCCTATTATGGGCATACCGGAAACGGTGTTGGGGTTTACGCGAGACAAATTAATCAATTTTCTCGATCAATATTATCACCCCGAACGCATGGTGATTGCTGTGGCTGGCAATGTCGATCACAATCAGGTGGTTGATCTTTCAGCGCGCTTATTTGATTATCCTGCGTCAAAACCCAAGCCTTTAAAACGTAAAAAACCAGCACGGGTTATGCCTGCAAGTCAACATTTTCAGCGCGATATTGGACAAACACATATTTGTTTGGGGACAACGGCCTGTTCGTATACACATCCGCACCGTTATGAACAACTCATTGCCAATACGGCATTGGGAGAAGGCATGAGTTCTCGGTTGTTTCAGGAAATTAGAGAGCGCCAAGGATTGGCCTATGCGGTTTATTCTTATTTAGAAATGTTGGAAGATACGGGACTTTTTGGAACCTATATGGCCTGTGACAGTGGGCGCGTTGAAGAAGCTGTTGATCGAACATTACAGGAAATAAAACAACTGCGCCAAGAGGGGATTACGGATCAAGAATTGGAAAGTTCGAAGGCGCAGTTGCGAGGGGAACTTATTTTGGGTCAAGAAAGTATGGATAAAAGAATGGGCAGATTGGCCCATCAAGAGATGTATTTAGGGGTATATCGTCCAGCAGAAGAATCTTTGAATAACATAAATGCAGTCACAAAAGAACGTGTATTAGAGGCTTGTCACAGTCTTTTGGATGTAGAGCATTTGCACCGTGTTACTGTGGGTCCATAGCGTGTTTGTGTGAGAGGAGGATGGTTTGGCTGATAAGATTCGAATTTCAGATGTGGCGCAGGCCAATGGGCAAGAGGTGATCATTGAAGGGTGGTTGTACAACAAAAGATCAAGTGGTAAGTTGCATTTTCTACAAGTGCGCGATGGGTCTGCCACGATTCAATGTGTTGTGTTTCGGGGCGAAGTTGAACCCGAGGTGTTTGAAAAGGCGGGAGAACTGAGCCAAGAATCTTCTATTCGGCTACGCGGTTCAGTGCGTGAAGACAAACGTTCTGCTTTAGGATATGAAATTGGGGTGATAGATATTGAAGTGATACATGTATCAGAGTCGTATCCCATCACACCCAAAGAACATGGCACTGCTTTTTTGATGGACAACCGACATCTGTGGTTGCGTTCGTCAAGGCAACAAGCGATTATGAAAATTCGCAGTACCATTATTAAGGCCAGCCGCGATTATTTTGACCAAAATGGCTTTTTACTGGTCGATGCACCCATTTTTACACCTTCTTCTTGTGAAGGTACGTCTACACTGTTTGAAACAGATTATTTTGACGAAAAGGCATTTTTGACCCAAAGTGGCCAATTGTATATGGAAGCAGCGGCCATGGCCTTTGGTAAGGTTTATTGTTTTGGCCCCACGTTTCGTGCCGAAAAATCAAAAACACGACGCCATCTCACGGAATTTTGGATGATTGAACCTGAAGTGGCATATATGGACCTGCAAGGTGATATGGATCTGGCCGAAGATTTTATCAGTTTTGTTGTACAACGTGTTTTGGAAACGCGGCGAACAGAACTGGAGAGCTTGGAACGAGATTTGGGACCTTTGGAAAAAACAGTGAAGCCCTTTCCGCGCATTTCGTATACCGAAGCCCACGACATGTTACAAAAAGAAGGCATAAGTCATACGTGGGGAGATGATTTTGGTGCGGAAGACGAAACGGTTTTGGCCAATAAATTTGATCGCCCCGTGATTGTGCATCGTTACCCCGCTGCCTGTAAAGCTTTTTATATGAAGGCTGATCCTGAAAACGAGAAGTTGGCATTGTGCATGGATGTATTGGCGCCAGAAGGTTATGGTGAAATCATTGGTGGTGGGCAAAGAGAAGATGATTTGAAAGTTTTGCAACATAAAATTGCAGAACATGATCTTGATGAGGGGCCTTTTCAGTGGTATTTAGACCTGCGACGATACGGTTCTGTACCCCATGCAGGTTTTGGTTTAGGTATTGAACGCACAGTGGCTTGGTTATGTGGTTTGTCGCATGTTCGCGAAACCATTCCATTTCCAAGACTTTTACAAAGATTATACCCTTAATTTTTTAGGAGTGACGCATGGAGCAAGGAGCATATCGCTTTTCGGATATCGAAAAACGGTGGCGAGAGTTTTGGCTTAAAAACAAAACATTTCGATCTTTGGGGCCTGGTGACAATGGTTTTGATGAGGCCAAACCCAAGTGCTATATCCTCGATATGTTTCCCTATCCCAGCGGATCGGGTTTGCATATTGGGCATCCCAAGGGGTATATCGCAACGGATATTTACAGTCGTTTTAAACGGATGGAGGGCTACAATGTTTTACATCCGATGGGTTTTGATAGTTTTGGTTTGCCCGCAGAAATTTATGCCATTGAAAACAATGTACATCCGGGCATTGTAACGGAACAAAATATCGAAAACATGCGTAATCAGTTGCAATTTTTGGGTTTAGGATATGACTGGGATCGTGAAATTGCGACCTCAAGAGAAGATTATTACGAATGGACGCAGTGGATTTTTTTGCAATTGTTTAACAGTTGGTTTGACCCTGAGTTAAAGTGGACAGATGCGTTGGGACAGGTGCAAGAAGGCCAGGCACGCCCCATTGAAACTCTAATTGATGCATTTGACCAGGGGGGGCGCACGCTCACTGAGGCTGATTTGGCACTTGTTGGCCAGGTTTCATCAAGTTGGGGCGATCTGAGTGACGGCCAAAAGCAAGCCGTATTAAACAATTATCGGTTGGTTTATCAAAATGAAGTGACCGTCAATTGGTGCCCCGCATTGGGCACGGTATTGGCCAATGAAGAGGTGACAAATGAAGGGAAAAGTGAGCGCGGTGATCACCCCGTTTTTCAACGCCCACTCAAGCAATGGATTATGCGCATTACAGCCTTTGCCGATCGGTTAATTGTTGATTTAGATGCCGATTTACCAGACGGCAAAGGGGGCGCATTTAAACTGAACTGGCCAGATGCTGTTAAACGTATGCAAGAAAATTGGATTGGTCGCAGTGAAGGTGCTGAAGTTTTGTTTGATGTTATAGACCCTCAATCTGGGAATGTTGCCGATACCTTAAAAGTGTTTACAACGCGCCCAGATACCTTGTTTGGCGCCACATTTATGGTTGTTGCACCAGAACATCCTTTGGTTCAAATTGATGGCCAGTCTTGTTTGGTACCCGAAGAATGGGCAAGTGATGTGCCCGATGTATGGAAAGGGGATCAGCCAAGTTTGGGTATACGTGACGCCATCGTATCTTACCAGGAAGCGGCAAAAAAGAAAGAACCTTCCCGAGAAGAAGAAAAAGACAAGACAGGTGTGTTTTCAGGTATTTATGGGCGTAATCCAGTAAATGGCGAACACATTCCTATTTTCATTGCTGATTATGTCAGCATGGATTATGGCTCGGGAGCCATAATGGCTGTACCGGCTCATGATGACCGCGATTATGCGTTTGCTCAAAAATATGAATTGAAAATCATTGAGGTGGTAAAAGCCCCCGAAGGCGTGGATGAATTGTGTTTTACTGGCAATGGGATTTCCATTAATTCGCCCAGTAATGGAGAGAGTGCGTTCTCTATTACTGGCAAGCCAACGGCAGAAGCCAAATCATCCATTGTTTCTGCTTTGGTGGCCAATGGTATTGGCCAAGCCACGGTCAATTATCGGCTGCGCGATTGGATTTTTTCTCGCCAGCGATATTGGGGCGAGCCTTTTCCACTTGCAAGTCATGAGACAGGTTATTCTTTGCCTGTTGATATTCCTGTTGTTTTGCCTGAGATGGATGATTTTAGACCCAATTCATCCGATGATCCCAATGCTCCCATCCAACCACCATTGGCACGTGCCGATGCTTCTTGGCGTGAAGTATCTGTGGGTGGTGCGGTTTTAGAACGCGAATATAACGTGATGCCACAGTGGGCGGGTTCTTGTTGGTATTATTTGAGGTTTATCGATCCCAAAAATAAGAATGCCTTTTGTGATCCAAACGGTGAAAAGTATTTTATGCCCGTTGATTTGTATGTGGGCGGGGCAGAACATGCTGTTCTACATCTGCTATATGCCCGCTTTTGGCATAAGGCCCTCTATGATTTGGGCTATGTTTCTACACCTGAGCCATTTAAAAAATTGTTTAATCAAGGTATGATCACTGCAGATGCATTTATTGATGAACGGGGTGTCTATGTCGATATTCGAGAGGTAGAATTTAAAGATGGTGTTCCATTTCATTCTAAAACCAATAAAAAGTTAGAACGTTCACCCGGAAAAATGGGAAAACGTTATAAGAATGGATTGCCACCAGAAGAGGTGGGCGCAGAATATGGGGTGGATGCGCTTCGGCTCTATGAAATGTATATGGGCCCACTCGAAGCCAGCACGCCTTGGAGCATGGATGGTATTCGTGGTATGCAACGGTTTTTACAACGGTTTTGGCGCAATCTGATTTCTGCTGATGGATCGGTGAAGTTGGGGGGGGAGGTATCTGGTGATTTGGAAAAGGTCATGCACAAAACCATTATCCAAGTGACGGACGATATCGATAATTTGCGTTTTAATACCGCCATTGCACGGTTAATAGAGTTTAACAATTTGTTGGTCGGGCAAGATGAATTGCCCAAAGAATTGGCGCGCAACTTTTTGCTGATGCTGGCACCATTTGCCCCACATGTTTGTGAAGAAATTTGGCAGATTGCTGGTTTTGATGGGACAAGTATTGCAGATGCGTCTTGGCCAAAGGGGGATAAATCTTTGGCTGTAGAAGAAACTGTGCAAATTGCCGTTCAAGTAAATGGTAAGATGCGTGCTCGTTTTGATGCTCCAGTAGATGCTTCAAAAGAAGAACTGCAAAAGTTGGCACTTGAAGAAGAAAATGTAAAAACACACGTGGGCGATAAAACCCTGCGTAAAGTTATAGTTGTTCCCAATAAATTGGTCAATATTGTCGTTTAACTCGGCAACAAAGCCTTGGGGTGAGGTTTTTAGTGACAACACTGTTTGAATAGGTATAAAAATAAAAGTGACGCTTTCTCAAATGAACGTCACTTTTATTTTTTTGGAATTTAATTAAATATATGAGCAATTATTCAATTAATTGATATCATAAAAAATATGCCATTGTGTAAAAAAGTATTTTCAGCGTTTAAAAAATGGACGAGGAACAACCTTGGCTTTTAATTTGCGATTTCTGATGTGAACCCATAATTCTGTGTCAATGTTTGCATATTGTGTGAGCACATAACCCATTCCAATACTCTTGTTTATCCAAGGTGCAATGGTGCCACTGGTAATAACACCAATGGGTTCATCTGCTGATGTTATTAATTCATAACCTTGGCGCAAGATGCCTTTGTCGATCATTTCAAGCATAATAAGCGTTTTTTTCGTGCCGTTTTTGCGTTGTTCTTGAATGATATCTGATCCAATATAATTTCCATCTTTTGCGGTGAAAATATCCAATCCCGCCTCGATGGGGGAGGTTGTATGGTCTAATTCATGGCCATAAAGTGGGAGTGATGCTTCTATCCTGAGTGTATCGCGGGCTCCAAGTCCACAAGGTATTATTTCTTCGTGGGCAATAAGTGCTTCCCATATGGCAGGTGCATCTTTGGTGGATGTGAAGATTTCAAATCCATTCAGTCCTTCACCTGTATAACCAGTGCGAGCAATACGAACTTTGCAGTTTCCAAAGTTGGCTTGTCGGATGCGAAAGAAACCAATCTCTGAGAGAGCTCGGTCGACATGCTTGCTCAAGTATTGCTCTGCCAATGGGCCTTGTAGGGCAATAAGCCCATATTGGTCGCTTTGGTTGGTTAATTTTAGATTTTTAAATTTTGAAGCGTTTTGAGCAACATGTTGCCAATCTTTATCAATATTAGAGGCATTTACAACAATCAGATAACTTTCTTGACCGGTTCGATATACAATGATGTCATCAATGGTGCCACCATTTTCATTGAGTAGTAACGAGTATTGTCCACGACCGATGCCCAGTTTGGTTGGGTCATTTGCGGTTAATTTTCTCAAAAAAGGTAAGGAATCTGGTCCAGTTGCCTCAAATTCACCCATATGACTGACGTCAAAGATGCCGGCTTTTTCGCGCACTGATTGATGTTCGTTTACGATACCAGAATATTGAACGGGCATTTCCCAGCCACCAAAATCGACCATTTTGGCATCAAGAGATACGTGATTATTGTAAAGTGGGGTTCTTTTTAGCATGGCCATATATAAGCTCCAAACATTTCTGGTGAAATTGGACGATGGAATTTTAAGATACAAACGTTCTATTACTTTTGCTGTATTTTTTTGACTTATGGGTATTATTTAACTATATTTCCGACTAGAAAAATAATGAAAAATTAATAGAATATAATTGTTAAATTTATGGAAAAACACTGTGGAGGTATTTTTGTGGATGATACCTTGTCGATTTCTGAAGCTTCTGAATTTTTAGGTTTGACGGATAAAACCATAAGAAATTATATCAAGAGAGGTTTTTTTAAGCCTCAAAAATGGAATGGTATGTGGCGGATTTCACGTAAAGAGGTTTTGGAGATTTATGGGAAAAAGAATGGAAAAAAGGAAGTTTTGGATGAGGCATCATTCTTGCCTGGTATTGAAGTGTCTCGGATCGATTATTTGGAGCAAATGGTTGAGTTTGGAAAATTACAGGCTTACGAAGAGCTTTTAAATGAACAAAAAACAGAACTCTTAAAGGCCACTGACAGAATCATCCAACTGGAGGCGTCAAGTGCTGCGGGTTGGACGGAAGCACGTTTGGCACAGGGGCAGTGTGAAGTGTTGAAGAAAGAAATTGCTGAAATACGCCAAAGGGAGAGCACTGTGCAGGAGGAGTTGGATTGGGTTCGGCGAGAAAATGATCGCGTATTAAAACAGCTCGAAGAGCAATTGTCTCTGGATAAGAAGAGGTGCTTGAGGATTCGGGCACTTGAAGAGCAATTGCATTTGGCCTCATTGTCGCGTTAGGAAATGATTGGGATTTTGGTGTCTGCAAATCATTAGGTTTACATAATGTATCTTATAATACTTTCCGTATCTGTTTTAAAGCCACCATTTCTGGTGGCTTTTTTTTATGTCAACTAACCTTCAACATCAACCCCCATCATCAAAAGTTCATTTCTGACGATTCTGGAAACAGATGTGTCTTTGTATTTGTCTAGCACAATCTCATAAGTTGTTTGGGCTTGTTTTTGATCTTGGGCCAATTGAAAGCACCTTCCAGCTTCTTTTAATGCGACTGGTGCAAAGGGTGAATCTGGGTGCGCATCTGCATAAGCTTTAAATTTTTGCGCTGCTTCGGAATATTGGCCATCGGCTTCCAGGCAAGCGGCCAATCCACTCCAGGCACCATATTTGAGCAAAGGATCTGAACCGTATTGGTCTACAAATTTTTGGAAATTCCCGCGTGCTTCAGATATGCGTTTTTGCTCAAATTGTAAATTCGCAAGGGCCATCAATGCCTCTTGTCCTGCAGTTTCACCCGCGTATTCGGTTGCCAATTCTTGAGATTTTGTTATGGCATCATCCACGCGGCCTTCAAATAAGGCAATGTAAACGTCTCCTAAGGCTGCTTGGGCTGCTTCGTTTTGTTGAGATCTGTAATTATTAATAAACACCACAATTAAAATTGCAACAACCACACCTGCTATACCAGCCAAAACAGTTGTAGAATTCTTTTCTATTTTGGCCCACAAATCCATAAACCATACAAACAACTCTTCTTCGGGTTTTTCTTCTTCTGTTTTGTTAGGGTTTTGCATCGATTGTTCTCCTTGTTTTTAGAGGGATACGTGGATGCAATTTAATGTAATTGAGTGATTTTGGCAAGTTTGGGAAAGATAAAAAGCCTCCCCATTTGAGGAGGCTTTTATGAATTGTCTGTGTGGTTGGTGTTATTGAAGCAATGTGAGTGCATTTTGAGGTGTTGCATTGGCTTGGGCCAATAACGATGTACTCGACTGGGTCAATATCTGCGAGCGTGTGAATTCTGTTACTTCTTCGGCAACGTCTGCATCGCGAATAAGAGATTCTGAAGCCTGAATATTCTCCATTGAAACATTGTTGTTGCGAATGGTGTATTGGAGGCGATTTTGTTGAACACCCAGGTCTGCACGTGTAGAAGATACCAGATCAATGGCCAAATCGATGGTTGAAATGGCATCTCTTGAGCCAGATAACGTGCTTAAGGATTTTCCGCTCAGATTTAAACCCGTGGTTCCTGTGCTCATATTTGATACTGTGAGCTCAATACGGTCTACTGCACTTGCATTGGCTCCTACCTGAATGGTTCCCCCATTACCACCTTCAACCACCAATTGGAGACCGTCTAAATCTCCGTCCCGATACCCATCGCTGGCTGGGTTGAATTGCCCCGCATTTCGTTGTCCAGATAGGGTCAGTTGAATACCCAAACGATCAAAATTGGCAACAATACTTGATCCAGTGGCCACTACCCCACCCAATGCATCATTGTCAAGCGATGTGCCCAAGTCTATGGTTTGGGTGGTTATGCCGTTTCCGAGCGTGATTTCATTGTCAGCACTGCTGTTATCTATAAATGTGTAAGTTCCTGCAATCGCACCTGAAAGTGTTGCATCTACAATGCCAGTTGTTGCAGAAGCAAGGGCAGTTGAGG
>JAYODI010000010.1:101991-104513 GCA_038279365.1 Candidatus Latescibacterota bacterium
TGTTATGTCTGCACTGATGGCATTTCCAAAACCTTGTAACAAGGATGTGCTGTTGTATTTTGTTGCTGCAGAAATGCGATCAATTTCAGCCGTTAATTGTGTAAATTCGGCATTAATTGCATCGCGGTTATTGTCATTTACTGTAGATGACGCGCCCTGCACGGCCAACTCACGCATGCGAATTAAGATCGCACTGACTTCATTGAGTGCACCTTCCGCTGTTTGGATAAGATTGGCTCCCTGCTCGGCATTGCGTGTTCCAACCTTTATCCCACCTATTTCAGCGCGCATCATCTCAGATACTGAAAGACCTGAAGCATCGTCTGATGCTCTATTAATTCGTAAACCAGACGAAAGGCGTTCGAGGCGAACCGCAAGTCCTTTGCTGTTTAAGCCTAGATGGCGACGGGTATTTACCGCCATAATATTATGGTTAACGATCATGCCTGCCATACCTGCCTCCAACGGAATCAAAATGAAACGAACATTTGCATACGACTTGGTATTATATTGTATTTATCGGTTTTTGATTGGAGGACTTTAATAAAAAATTTATTTTTGGCAAATAACTCAAGTTTCGGTCAAGCGATGTCGATATATATCGTAAGCCGTAAACCAACCTTTTTTTACCCTTACAAATGAGGAGGGATGTATCCTTTTATAAATCAATCGCTTAAATAATTCACACAGACCAATCGAGGGTTGCAATGCCACTCCGACTAAACAACAACCTGCCTGCTTTAAATGCACGCCGGATCCTAAGTGTTACGGGCAAGGATCTGGCAATGCGAATCGAGCGGCTCTCTTCAGGTCTGAGGGTTAATCGTGCTGCTGATGATGCAGCGGGGTTAAGTATATCTGAAGGGATTCGAGCCGAGGTCTCGGGGTTTTCGCAAGGAATTAAAAATGCGGAACATGCTACAAATCTCATTCAAACTGCCGAGGGGGCGCTCGGTGAAATGAGTGGCATGTTGCTTCGTATGCGTGAACTTGCCGTGCAATCGGCTTCATCGACAGTAAATGATGACAACCGAACATCTGTAAATGCAGAGTTTGGCCAACTGGTTAACGAAATTGATCGAATAGCCAGAGTAACTTCTTATAACAATTCGTCTCTCCTTTCCGGTTTTGGAAACACAGTGAGCCAAGATGTGACGGTATCAACAGCTCTTGCCTCCCCCACTACGGGTGTCGTGGGCGTTGAAATTTCTGGGGCTACTGCTGGGACATATGTTTTTGCAGATGCAACAGCAGACAATCAAATAACCCTTGGGAATGGTGTCACGACACAAACCATCAGCACCAGTATTATTATGGAGCAAGATGGTGCCGGTGGCACTGTGACAACTGGGAGCTCTGTTATTGCGAACTTTGATCGCTTGGGCGTCCAGTTAACGCTATCGGGACAAAAGGCAGCGATAGGTTCAAATCCTGCTACGGATGGATATCGGGATGGTGATTTGAACGGCCTTTTTATTCAGGTAGATGCTGGTACTGGTGGCACATTTCAAATTGGCCCCGATGATGGTGCTAATAATCGTTTAGAAGTAAATCTTGGCGATATGAGTGCTACTGGGACCACTTTGAATCTGGGAAGTGTTTCTTTGTCTACTTTGGGTTCATCTCAAAGTGCCATTACTTCAATTGACCATGCTCTTAATCAAGTCAACAAGGCACGAGGTAATTTAGGCGCGGTACAGAATCGCTTGGCATTTGGTATGCGTACAACTGCCGTTATGCGTGAAAATGATCAAGCTTCAGAATCATCAATTCGAGACGCCGACATTGCTGCTGAAGTATCTGCTTTTTCCAGGGCACAAATACTGCAACAGTCTGGTATATCGGTTTTTGCGCAAGCAAATATTCAACCAGCTTCAGCATTAAATTTGATATAAAAAATGTTTCACGGATAAAGAAAATACAAAAGTAAAAGCCCCAAGGAAGGGGCTTTTTGTTTTTTAGGCCATTGACGGTTTTTTTATTTTTTTAAACTTGAATAATTGCTCATATATTTCGTTATAGAATTTTTTCTCTTATTTCCATTCGTCTTAATCCTAAAAACACAAAAAGTAAACCTAAAATAAAAATTCCAAGACGATTAAACAGGGCATTTTCGAACCAAACGCGTTCATCTACCCCACTGGGAGGCATTAGAGGATTTAAAAACAAAAAGTAAGGTGTTTCTTGGAGGAAGTTGGCGGTCACCAACACCATTACCAACACGCCTAAGGCCAACATGGCTGCCGCATTTCCGCTTCGACAAAAAACAGAAAAAAGAAAAGTTATACAGGCCAAAAAGAATGCAGGTGCAAATGCATTTGCCCCCCCCCACCCATATGGAAACTCTGCAAATAAATAATATGAGATAATACTCATACACATAATAGACCCCAATAAAATATTCATAACTGCAAATATTCTTATTCCCCAAGTGGTATAATGGCTAGTTGCCGTACTAAACAATATCTCTAACGTATCTCGGTCTCGTTCACTTGCAACCAAATCCATTGTCAAATAAATCG
>JAYODI010000010.1:104523-105955 GCA_038279365.1 Candidatus Latescibacterota bacterium
TAATATGGCAATAGCATATAAAATGCCATAATACACTACAATGCCCACCCCCATAAAAATAAGTTTGCGATGAAATATGATTTGCATACTCAAATAGAGAAACCGCAACTGTGTTATAAAAAGTGCTCGCCAAGTTAACATGGTATGCTTCCATGTCTTAATAAATAGAGGTATGCATCTTCCAAATTGGGTTCCACCAATGTCGCACCAGATATTGGATTTTGTGCTAAAAATCTGGCGCAAATTCCCCCAGGTGTTCGCACATGGGTAATCATTTCCAAATCTGTTTCCATTTTAACAAACGCTTCATCATCGACCACGCATTCCCACACCTGTCCTTTTGCAAGATGGCGCATTTCTGATGGTGTGCCTGTATAAACGACCTGGCCTTGATTTAAAACCGCCAATTTGTTACAACTTCCCGAAATATCTTCAACGATATGAGTGGAAAATATGACAATATGATCCTGGCTAAAACGCGCCAACAGATTTCGAAAACGGATGCGTTCAAGGGGATCCAAACCTGCAGTGGGCTCATCCACCACAATGATCTGAGGCAGGTGAAGCAATGTTTGAGCAATCCCTACACGCTGTTTCATACCGCCAGAAAATGAACCAATCAGATCGTCTTTTCGATCTGAAAGATTAACCTGTTCCAAACACTCCAACACCCGATAGCGACGTTTTGTATTGTCTTTGAACCCTTCCAGAATGGCACGGTATTCCAAATAATTGAATGCCGACATATGATTATACAAACCAAAATGTTGTGGCAAATAACCAATGACACCCTGTAAACCCCTTTGTTTAATCATATTCTGACCATTAACAACAACAGATCCATAACTGGGCATCAAAACCTGGCAGATAATACGCATCATCGTAGTCTTACCCGCTCCATTAGGCCCCAAAAGCCCAAACATGCCGCGTTCAATATTCAAATCCACCCCAGCCAAAGCCCGAAATTCTGGTTTTGGAACACCGATAAAGGGTACAGATACAGCCCCTTTGTAGATAAGACTTTTTATTCCAGATAATCGGCCTTCGATGTGTTCGATGTTCACTTTGCCCACCTGCACACGAGTTACTAAAAATTTAATCACTTGGATAACAACAAAAAGTGAAAGTGTTGCCACAGTAACAGATACCAACTTAAGGCGCATATGAATATAGAATATGAATGCAACGGGTAAAAACCCGTGATACAACCGGTTCATCCATGAAGACCGAATCTGAATGCCCATTAACTTTTTCAAATCGCCAAAAAGTTGATCCAGGGCAACCCAGGTGAACAACCCAAGGAGATACAACCAAACACTGTCTTGAAAATAGGTGTGTAAAAAAAAGAGCATGCCCAACATAGGCAACTTCCACCACAATGCATCACGAATCATTTTCAAATCCACAAATGCCGCCTGCCCTTCTCGCTCCT
>JAYODI010000010.1:105965-120084 GCA_038279365.1 Candidatus Latescibacterota bacterium
TCAAATTTCGTAATTGAATGACTGTCACATTATCAAATTGACGCATTGCAGTTTCACGAGCTTTTCTAATGCGACTTATCAACCAAAAAAGCACAAACCAAAAACAACAGATGGGCAAAACAGATACGGTTGTCCAAAATAAGCTTTGGTAATAACCATCAATGCCATAAACACATCCCACCGTTAACAAACCACTGATAACAATGCCAACCCTGCCAATTTCACGCATCCAATCTTTTACCTGATCCAAACCCATATAAACAACAGGAATAAAGATGAGGGTTGACAACATGGACATTGACAACCCTCCCAAAACAGTAATTGCAAAAGGCGGCCAAATTTCATAATCTCCGCCAAATTTTAGAGCCAAAGGCATAACCCCCAATAAGGTCGTGGCCGATGTCATTAAAATTGGCCGCACCCGCGACCGCCCCGCAAAAAGCACAGCGCGTTCTCGCCGAAATCCGTGATCTGTTCGCATTGTATTAATGGCATCAATCAACATGATGCCATTGTTTACGGCAATGCCCAACAAAACAATAAAACCCAACAATGCCATTGGGCCTTCTTGTTGTGTTAGCCCAGTGCCAGAAAGAATTAAAGCCCAACAAGAACCGATAATGGCTGTGGGTAAGGTGCATAAAATAATTATAGGTGCTGAAAATGATTCAAAAAGAGATGCCAAAATCATATAAATCAAAAGCGCTGCAATACCCATCATCCAATAATAAATATTTTCTTCTTTTGCTTCTACGATCTCTATGCTGTATTCATCGGGTAAAATCATTTCGTGTATCACATTGCGAACCAATTGTCTGGCTTCTTCAATTGCAGGTTGAGAATTTAAGACTTCAGTTGTGAATTGATAACCAACCATCGCACGACGCGATTGGTCTGTTCGCAGAATCATACTTCTCCCCTGATCCGTTCTCACATGTGCAATTTCGTCTAAAGGAACGGTGTGGCCATTAGGAGCAAGAATAGGCATCACCTTAAATTCTTGTAAATTGGGGCTCTCAGTTTTTGGATCGTCAAGTGTTCGCACATCTATAGACACTTCTAAACCAGATGAGGTTAAAAAGGGCACTGATGTTTGGAATCCATCAGGACGCGCATCGCCAATACTTGCCAATACAGTTTGGATATTCAGTTGGCGATCAAACATCATCCATTCATTGGGAATCACCTGCACTTCAGGGGCACTGCGTTCAACATCTGGCCGAATAGACCCAGGATCAACAATCCCATCCAATTCTTCAAGCCGAAACGCCAAATCGTCGGCCAACATCTGCAAAGTTGAAAAATCATATCCTCGAATGACGGCCTGTTCTGTTTGGGAAACACCCGTCAAATTAAACCCACCCAAGGACGATCTACCCGTTCCGCCACCCGCACGTCCCCCCCCTCGCCCAGCTCTTACTGGAGCATCATAACCGATAACGCCCTCACTGATTTCGTTTAATTTTTCACTGAGTGTTTCTTTGATCTGCTCTACAGAAATCTCATTAGGTCGTTCTTTTAAGTTGTGCAGAAGCACTGTTATGCTGGCCTGATTTTCTTGAATACTGGTTAAAAAACGGTCGAGCCCAGACACATCCCGCACGGCACTCTCAACTTCAGAAACCACCTCTTCCGTGGCTTCCAATGTGGCCCCTTCGGGCAAACTGACATAAATTGCAAACTGAGATTCTTCTTGTCTAACATCTTGCTGTAACATAAAGAAAAACGAGGCAATAAGCGTTATAACAAATCCCAAAACGATACTTATGGTAACCAATGCCCGATGCCTTAAACCTGACTTAAGAAAAACAGTGTACATTTGCAATAAAATGCCACGATGAGAAGGTAAACGCGAAGCAGCCGAAAGGGTATATGCAGATAAAGCAGGAACCAATGTGAGGGCAACCAACAAGGAGGCCATCAATGGAAAGGTCATTGCAAGTGCCAATTCTCGCAAAATATCCTGAGCATCACTTTGAATAAATACAACTGGTAAAAAAACGGTTACCGTTGTTGCTGTTGCTGCAACCACAGCACGAGCAACCTCTTCCGTACCTTGGCGCGCGGCTTCAATGGGAGACTTTCCAAGCTCAAAATGCTTAAAAATATTTTCCATAACCACGATCCCATTGTCTGTCAACATGCCAACAGCCAAAGCCAAACCGCACAAAGACAATACATTTAAACTCAGATCCCAAGCATACATTAAGTTGAATGTCACAAGCAAAGAAACAGGTATGGCCAACAACAACACCAACACAAACCGAAAATTTCTCAAAAACAAAAACAGAACAAAAAGCCCCAAGAGGCCCCCAATGATGGCGGCTTGTTGAAGCGTATTGAGTGCCCCTTCCATCATTTCGGCTTGGTTATTGGTAATGATAACTTCAATTTCTTCAGAGGCAACATCTTGATTGATATTGGCAATGGCCTTTTCAACTTTACGTGAGACATCAATCAAGTTGGCTTCGTCATCTTTTTGAATGCGTATTCCTACAGAAGGTTTTCCGTTTACCCGTTGCACATCCGTTTGGGTTTGAGCACCATATCGAATATTTGCAATATCACCCAAGTGAAGGGAGATTTCGGGTTTCACAACCACATCTTCTATTTGTTTGATATCTTGAAATTGCTCATGCATGCTTACCGACAATGCTTGATTGCCATCATATACATGCCCCAAATATTGACGCCTTTGATTTGCGGCATTGATCCGACTTCTGACCTGAGACAATGACAATTGGTGCGCCCGAATCATCACTGGGTCTACAATAATTTCAATGGCTTCTCTGCGCCCTCCCAATACTTGTGCGGCCACAACACCATCCACAGCTTCCAATTCTGGCCGTATTTTTTGTTCTGTAAACTCTCTCAGCCAATTTAGATCACCATCGCCCAAAACATTAAGTTGCATGATACTTGCGCTTAAATCTGAAGAATCGAATCGCTGCACATTTACCCGACTTCTTTCTGGAAATAAGGCTTGCAAACGGTTCATTCGATTTTGCAATTGTAAAAGAGCAAACTTCATATCGGTATCGGGTGCATAAGAAATGCGTATACCCCCAGAATTTGCCCGACAAAAAGACTCCATTACTTGAACACCATCTAATTTCCCAATCTCTCCTTCGGCTAAGACCACCATCTCTCGTTCAATTTGTTCGGCAGAAGCCCCATTGAGATTAAACGTGATAAATATTTCAGGAAAAACGAGTTCGGGAAATAATTGCAAGGGCAACCGCGTCCAGGAAATCACACCCAAAATAGCAAGGGCAAGAAAAAACATGGTTGTTGTAACCGGTCGACGCACAGCAAAGCCAGTAAGTGTCATACGTGCGCCTTTCCCCGCAATCGATCTACCATCTCATACATGACGGGAATAACCAACAAAGTCATTAAGGTTGATGTGATAAGCCCCCCAATCACCGCGATGGCCATTGGCGCACGCAAATTTGCCCCATCACCAAATCCAACCACCATTGGAAAAAGTGCCAAAATGGTTGTGGCGCTGGTCATCATAATTGGGCGCAAACGGTCTTGAGCACCTTGTAACACGGCTTCACGAAGGGGGTGTTGTGTGCGCAATTGATTGATCCTGTCAACCAGCACAATGGCATCATTAACAGCTATGCCACCTAGCATAATGATGCCAATATATGCCATTACACTCAAAGGTTCTTGCAACATCCAAAATGCAAAGACCACACCAACCCCAGCAAGCGGAACAGATAACATCACAGTAAATGGATGGAGCAAAGACTCAAACAATGAAGCCATTACCATATAAACCAAAACAATGGACAGGATGAGTGCAAATTTTAAGCTGTCAAAAGACTCTGTGCGTTGCCGTTCTTCTCCACCAATGGTGATGCGATACCCACTGGGAACAACCATTTGTGCGATCACCAAGTTAAGTTGTTCTATGGCATTGCTCAACGACATGCCATCTGTCACATATGCCGAAATGCGACCAACTCGTTTCTGGCTTTCTCTCAAAATCTCTCGCGGTCCTTCAATAATCTGCATATCCACAACATCACCCAAAGTCAAAACTGCACCACCACTTGCTTCTATACGAAGGGTTCCCAATTGATTAATATCTAAATCTTCGTATTTTACTCGAATATTTCTTGTGCGCTGATCTTTGGAAAGTTCCCCTGCAATTTCCCCTGACAACTGTCTTTCGAGTGTTCGAATAATGGTTTGTGTATTCAATCCAAAGGCTGATGCAACCTCTTCTCTCACACTCAAATCCACTTCAGGTTGCCCACCTTGAAAACTGGTTTGTACATTGTATACAGCAGGTAACGCTGCCATCCTCTGACTGATATCTTTGGTTAATCGTGTTAAAATGTCGAGATTGTCTCCGCTTACCTCAACTTGGATCGGTGCATCTTGCCCCCCCATGACTCCTTCAAGTGCAGTTTCATGCATATGATATTCAATTTCCACATCTGGCAATTCCCGCAAATGAGGGTCTATGATATCAACTATTTGACTGACACGTAACAAACGCTCTTTTTTAAGGGCAACAATAACGCTCGAACGATTAGGCCCGGTGGGGTTACCTGCCCCAGAAATTTTGGAAGGGTCAACACCTGAGCGTATATAAACATGGTCAATGTTGTTCTGGCCTACTTCTGCAACAATTTGTGCTATTCGATTGGCCACACGATCCGTCAATTCCAACCGGGTTCCTTCTGGCATAGTCAAATCAACCTGAAACAATCCCTGATCTTCACGTGGAATAAACTCTGTTTGCAATCCCTTAAACAGGTATGCAGTTGCTGCGAGCATAATTATTGTTGTCATCACAATAAACAACTTGTGGTTTAATGCATTTAATAGAACGACACGATAACGTTTTGCACGTACAATATTTGATTTTTCTGGTTTCATTTTTTTTAAGAAACGCGCCGTCAACATGGGGACGGTTGTCATGGCAACGACCAAAGAGCAAACCAACGAATAAACAACCGTCCAAGCTTGGTCTTGGAAGAGTTCGCCAGCCAAACCTTGCACATAAACAATGGGTAAAAAAACAGATACTGTTGTAAGTGTTGAGGCCAATATGGCTACACCCACCTCACTTGCCCCTTGTGCCGATGCCGTTTGGGCATCTTCACCCATTTCTAAATGTCTGTATATGTTTTCGATTACCACAATGGCATTGTCGACCAACATGCCCGCCCCCAATGCCAACCCTCCCAAAGTCATGATGTTTAGAGTTAATGATTGGAAGTACATCAATGTAAAAGTAGCCAGTATAGAAATGGGAATGGCCACACCAATAACCAGTGTGGCCGTCCAATTACGCAAAGCAAGCAACAAAACACCAATGGCCAAAATGGCTCCATAAAGAGCCGATTCTTCTACTTCATCGATGGCATTTTCTATAAACCTGGCCTGGTTTTCAACCACAACAAATTGAAGCTCAGGCAAATCGATCATTAAAGCATCTAAAACATCTGTAACCGTGCGAACAACATGAACCGTGTTGCTTCCCGCCTCTTTGTAAATGGCCAACCCCAAACACACTTTCCCATTGAGGCGAACAATAGTTTCTTGTTCTTGATATACCAAACCTACTTGCCCGACATCCTTTACCCGCACAGGCACCCTTACAACACTTGCATCAGCACCACTTTCTCTTCGTTCACCAACAATCAGTTCTCTGACATCGTTTTCATCATTTAGGCGTCCCAACGCTTTTACCAAAAACGATTGTTGGCCCTCTTTGAGCGTTCCACCCGATATATCTGAATTGGCAGCTTGAATTCTTTCAATGACTGCTGTAGATGTCAACCCAAAGGCTTCTAATAAATAAGGATCCAAGATAACTTGAACCTCTTTTTCAACACCCCCTTCTCGCTCTGCAGATGCAATGCCTTCTAATGACTCCAATTTGGGTTTAATAAGGGTTTCGACCTTACCTACCAAAGCATCCAAATCGTCATCTCCCACAATGGCCAATCGCATCACCGAAGAAGCCTGTGGGTCTTCCCGGGTCACATCCAATAGGGTAACTTCTTCATCTGAAGCATACACTGCAATTTTTTTTTGCACATCCAACAGTGCAAAATCAATATCAGCATCCCAAGAAAATTCTGCAATTACCACCACTTGCCCAGAGCGCGTAACAGAATAGACACGCTTGACCTGCCTGACGGTACTGATGTCTCGCTCAATACGCCGTGTAAAACGTTCTTCCATTTCTTGGGGTGCTTTTCCGGGCGCACGCAGGTCTATGGTAACCACTGGCGTTTGTAAGTCTGGGAGCAAATCGGTGCCCAACCGATCAAATGAAATCCAGCCCAAAAGAACCACTGCCAAAGTGGCCATGGCAATGGTTACCGGATAACGGGTTGCAAAATGAGAGAGTGTCATACTTCAATTCCCCTGCCCAGTAACCCGCACTCGGGTGCGTGGACTTAGGGTTTCATAATTGCTTGTTATAATTTGATCACCAACATCCAAACCCGATATGATTTCAACTTGCTCTCGATCTTCCAACCCCGTTTCAACTTCACGTTGCTGGGCTCTTCCTTCTTCTTCAACAAAAACGACTTTTTGTCCTCGACGACGCTGAACCATTTTTCGAGCAATCAACACCACATCTTCATGTAATTCAGTAATAATATCTGCCTGAACAAACATCCCTGGCCTAAGGAATAATTGATCGTTTTCAACTGTGCCTACAGCTCGAAAGGTTCGGGTTGCAGCATCCAACACTGGATTGATCGCAGATATTTCTCCCTCAAAATATTGATCGACAAATGCATAATTTCGAACCCGCAATTTTTGTCCTATGTTTACTTTGCTGATCTGTGCATTTGGAATTTGTAAATCAATTTTAACCTTAGAAAAGTCAACAATTTTGGCAATCAAAGTATTTTGATTGATGAGTGTGCCCTGTGTAATGTCTGAAACTTCTGAAAGCACACCACCAATGGGCGCGCGTAATGTTGTTTTGTCAATTTGAATCTCAGCATCTTCATAACTTGACTTGGCATCCTGCCAAACCTTTCTGGCATTTTCTACTTCTTTTTCAGTCGTAAGACCTCTTTGAAACAAAACTTCTTGCTCGGCAAGAGTCTTTCGGGCTGTATCCATTGCCAACTTTTTAGATGAACTGCGTACCCCCACCATCCACTCTTGGTTTTTAAGGCGTGCAATAACTTGCCCTTTGGACACGGCGGTTCCTTCCGAAACCAGGCGACCATCTGCTTCCTCAAAAAAAAGATCTCCTCGGATTTCGGTGACAATTTGTGCTTCTCTTATGGGGCGCAATGTACCTGTCGCTGTTACAATCGCTTCAATATTGCCAGAGGTAACAGGCTTAACCGTAACGGGAACTGTCAAATCAACAGTTCTTTGTTCTGTTTGTCTGTTACATCCACAAAATAACAAAGCGATAACAAAGCACGTACCCAATCCCCATCGCACCATGAAAAACCTCCCAAGTAAATTCTCAAAATTAGTATTCTATAAACATCAAACCATCTTTCAATAGATATTAAAACCTCAATCCTCCTTGTTGATTACCACCAACCCTTCCACGGTTTCCCCTTCCACCAAAATTCCACGTGGGCATCTCTTCTTCATAAACATCAAATGGTTTGTCGGGGTCAATAAAACGCCAACGGATGGCATCGGCATAGAGCATTCCTGGAGACAAATCGGGCAATTCAACCCTTGCAATATCGCCTTTTTCAAACTTATAACGCCCCAAAGAATTCCACCCCGCTTTCATTTTATCTCGTTCAAATTGAAGGGTGTCTACTGTGTTTTGGTGAAAGACCAACAATGAAAACAATGCCCCAATACGCATTCGTCTTGCCATTTCTGGGTCTAAAAAATAATAAGCAACATCATACTCACCAGTTTTGGGTATTGGGGTTGTCCAAATAGCGGGTTGCGCCCCATCGCCAGGACTTTTATATCGATAATTGGTTTCGTATCGACCATAAGCCATAGGCATTGTACGCTCCTTCCAGTTCCCACCCTGAAGTTCTGGTCGTAAATATTTTCGTTCGCGGCGCACGGGCATCTCAAACCCATCGTCGTCGTTATCAACAACCAACTCAATATCCGTTTCTTCTGAATGCGTTACATCTTTCACATATGCTTCTGGAAATCCCGTCACCACCTGGTCGGGTATGCGAACCGGTGACATGAGGATTCGACGATTCCGAGAAAAAAACGGTTCGATCATTACCCGAAAAGGTTGTTCCCACATGATCATAGACACTTCAACTTCTTGTCCACCTTCAATTTCAACCCCCTTAACCGCCTCATCCCCTCTGCCCATTGCGGACACTTGAACAAACCCTCGTCCAGGTTCCCCATTGCGAATCCGAACAATAACTTGATAAACCACCATGCCAAAACCATCATCTACTTTATTTGCGATCGCTCGAGTAAGGGTATAACCTGGCACATCCGTACTATGCAACCAATCTCTCATTATTTTTTGAAGGTTTTTATTGGATTCACTTTTTAATGTATCTCCAACAGCAGCACGTTCAAATGATGCAAAATCTATTTCTTCATACTGATATTCCTTTTCAACATCTTCTACCAATCCCAAAAATTCACTTTCGCCCAAATAAGCCTTTAGCATTTTGAACATGGCTGGGCCTTTGGCCTCCACCACCTGGCGGTAAAGTTTGGCTTCTTCAGTGGGGTTGAGTTCTGAAAATGAACGCTGTTGCATTTTGGCCACAAGCGTATCCCAAGCGGCACTGTTTTCATTAATATTCGGACGCTGAAAACCACCTCGACTTCGCCCCCCTCCTCGCCCAGCATAAAGCGATGATTGCAAATTGCTGCTCAGATCTTGTTGTAAAAACAGTGGCATCCCTTGTTTTACTAAGGCATAATGGTCTCCCGAAAAAGATTTATTAAATGACCATAACTGCACAACTGGGCTACGAAACACACCCGATTGAGAAGAACCTCGCCCACTTGAATTGTTAAAAAACGTGCTCATAACAGCTCTGACAAATAAATCTCGTTTGATCTGTTTGGGTTCCCGATTGCCCCGGCTGCGCTTTTCTTGGAGGGAAAAATCACGCCGAAAACGCTGCCGATAGAGGGTGTCTTCTTCTATCATAAGCACCCCTGGGCTTGTCAATCCACCAGTTTCCTCCCAGCCTTCCCAATACCATTGAACTTGAAAAGGCACTTCCACCACAGAAAGTCGGGGGTATGGATAAAACAACCCAGACTCTTGTTCCATGGCATCTATTATTTGCCCCAAAGCTTCAATTACTTCTTCCTTTGCATCTTCAAAAAAAGCCACTTGCTTCCAGTGAGATGGGTGCACATAAAGCACACAGTTTATGTCGTGAATATTCGCTTCAATTTTTTTATATATCCCAGCATTTAATGATAACTGTGGAATCGGTTTTTCTGAGATCCATTCCTGTTTAATTTTTGTATCTGTCGTGTCAGTTTGGGTCGGACTGCCTTGGGTAATGACTTCCAAGCCTTTGGAAAAAAACAAGGTCAAATGCGTTGTTGAAAACGATTCGGTGCGCCCATTTTCATAACCATAATCCACCCCCGATACCGGATACCATCGGCTACGCGCTGGCAAAAATACGGAATTCTTTTCTACCCACGCCGTCATAGAACCTTTATTTATTGGCCCATCACGTTTTTTTAATCTGGGCTCACCAAGTTCACGCTGCAGGTCGAAACCTTCTACATCTATATTTCCCTGGTAAGCCACTTGAAGGACCAGGCTATCCCCCAATGCCAACGCTTGCTCTAACTTTATTTTTATCACACTGCCAACTTGCATCCACTTGAGATCTTGGTGATTGATTTTTAATAACGAAACTTTAAGGCCAGAATTAAGCGATAAAATCAATGTGTCTATGGCAACTTTATTTACATTTTTTAGATGGATATTTCCACCCACTTTAAGAGGAATATTTTGATTTAATTCGATGGATAAGTCATAATGTGTAATAGATGCTATGGGTTTTGTTGTCTGAGACTTTTGAATTTGCAGCAGATAAGAACGATAGTCTCGCAGGGATTCTTCAAATGCATTTAATTGCCAATAAGTCACGCCTGCTCCGACCAAACCCACAATTGCCAAAGCTCTTCCAAACCAACGCCAAGACAACGATTGTGGCAATCGGGGATATCGATCTATGGATAACCCAAAAAGCCCCAACGCCAAAAGCAAATACAGCAAACGAAGCACATAAACACGATCAATATTTCCCAAACCCAGCAGATCGGAATAATACAAAGGGGCATAAAATGCTCCAAAATCGAAAAGACCATCGTATCGTCGCCCCAAAACCAAAAGTACACCCAGTGCATAGGCAATTACCAGCAACGCTACGGCAGCTTGTCTGCGAAAAACGGCCCCTAAAAAAAATGTAAACGAAGACATATAGATCAAACCTGGCACATTCATCAATAACAAATAACCCAAATAAGGCCGGAGAGAAAGTGGCTCACCTGTAATACTTATTTTGGCTGCTTGGATGGCCAGTGTTAAAACCATGACACCTATACTTAATGAAACCAATGCCCCAACAACGCCCAAATATTTACCAGTAACCAACTCGGCGGTCGAAATGGGTCTTGCTGCCACCACCTCATAGATATGTGCACGTTCATCAGCAGCCCGAAAGTCACCAACGATAAACGCAATTACAATGGTCTGCAAGAAGCTATAGACATAAAATGGCATAAATGTGCCCAAACCCATGTAAGGCAGTTCAACGCCTCGGGCTTCGGCAATGGCCAATCCAACACCAATAAGCACAGGTATCCCCATGCCTAAGCCACCCAAAATGCGAAACTTGGTGGTGCGCAATAACATTTTGCGTTCATATCGGGCAACGCCTAAGATATTCCAAAAAGCAATCATATTTTCAGGTCTTCATTTTGTGAGATTTTGTGAGAAATCTCCGCATCATCCTCATCCATAAAATAAACATATGCATCTTCCAAATTGGGTAAAACACTCCTTGCTTGCAAGGGAGGTTTTGCGTCTCCTACCATGCGCAATTTCAATAAACCACCTTCAACCTGTACGTTTACCACCCGAAATTGCCTCGATAACTCTTCAAAGCGCGTATCATTAACTTCCATTTCCCACGTTTTATTTTGGGCTTGTTGAATTAAGTTTGATGGGGAACCACGAAAAACCAATTTACCCATTTTCAAAATCGCAACATCATCACAGATACTTGAAATATCGCCCACAATATGGGTTGAAATGAGAATTGCTCTGTCTCGGCTTAAGCGTGCCAATATCCCTCGAAAACGAATGCGTTCTTCCGGGTCCAAACCGACAGTAGGTTCATCGACAATCAAAAACTCTGGATCACCCAAGATGGCTTGAGCAATGCCCAAGCGGCGCATCATGCCACCAGAAAATGTGCCCGATTCTCGATTGCGGGCATCCAATAATCCCACATCATTTAAGGCCTTTTCGACACGTAACTGGCGGTTCTTAGAGTCATGTAATCCTGCCAGCAATGCCATATAATCTAAAAATTCAATTGCAGTAAGTTTGGGATACGTTCCAAAATGTTGTGGCAAATATCCCAAACGCTTTCGGATCTCAGTACGGTTATGCTTTAAATCCAAATGATCCATTTGTACCCTACCCGATGATGGCTCAATTTGGGTGGATAAGATTTTAATTAAGGTCGTTTTCCCTGCACCATTGGGGCCAAGCAATCCAAAAGTGCCGGGAGGAATATCAAAGGTCACTTGATCAAGGGAAGCCCTTGGGCTTTTGGGATACACTTTTGTCAGATTTTGAATTTTTATAATCACGGCATCTCTTTCATTTATGTTTCAATTTGAAAAATTAGACTGTTGTATTTTATGGTATGTTCCCATTGTGTTATTAAATGAATAATTGTTCATATATAAAAAAGACTTTTCAACCCAAAAGGTTAAAAAGTCTTTTTATTTAACTTATAAACAACAATGATCTGTTTGATCCCAATTAAGAACGATCAAATCAAGCAGGAATCATCTCGAACAAGTTGGCAATGGTAGCAATCAGTTTTTCCGGTTCAGCCTTTGAAATGTGTCCATCAGCTCCAACAGCTTCACATTTAGAAACCATTTGATCTGTTATTAGAGATGACAATATCAACACTTTTAAGCTTGGAAATTGCAGCTTCACTTTTTTACACAAAGTTAATCCATCTAAAACAGGCATTTCAATATCAGAAATGAGCACATCAAACCCCTCTTCTGGATGGGTTCTTTCCATAGAGACAATTTGATCGTATGCCTCTTGCCCATTGCCACATATTACAACACGCTTAAAACCTGCCTTATCCAACATTTTGGAAAGTTGCTGTCGAACCAATGCAGAGTCATCTGCCACGATCAAACGCCAAGCACTGGGATCAAAACCTGAAACCACATCCAAAGAATGGGTTTCTTGATGCTTTCTGCCCACAACTTCGCCTACTATACTTTCTAAGTCCATAATCATTATTTCACGGTTTTCAATTGGCACAATACCTGTAATCATGGCTTGTATTTTTTGCACCAAATATGATGGAGACTGACTCTGATCCCAAGATATCCTATAAATCTTGGTGAGTCCCTCAACTAAAAACCCATAAGAAGATTTATTAAATTCACAAATGACTGCCACCATATCAGTTGCAGGCTTTTTTTCATGCCCAAAATATGTACCTAAATCTATAAGAGGTAGTGATTTGTCACGAAACAAAAACATACCCTTAACCGCTGGGTGTAAACCATATATTTTGGTAAGGCTTTTGGAATCATAGCTCACAATCTGTTTTACCTTTAATACATTCACACCATAACTTTGCCCACCAACCAACAATTCCAAAACTTCCACTTCATTGGTTCCCGTTTCGAGCAAAATACCTTTGTCGTTCATTTTTCATTGTCCCTTTCTCGGCTATTTGGCGATGATGTGTCGGCAAATCACAGTTTTAGGCGTTTTTAAAGTGTGTTTGATATGTAAAATGCCTAAGATTGCAATAACCGTTCCAAGAGACATCCAAGTTTTTGTTTTATCCAGTATAGAGGTTATATCGATTGCCACGGGCAAAACCAACCAGGGTGATTTTTAATGCCTGAGCCAACTCAACCGCCAATGATGTGGGCGCCGATATGCCAATAACCACAGAAATGCGTCCCATTGCTGCTTTTTGTATAATCTCAAAACTCACCCGCCCACTCACAACAAGCGTTGTTGCCGTTCCTAACCCATCACTTTCAAATAATTTCCCAATGACCTTATCTGTTGCATTGTGTCGTCCAACATCCTCAAAACACGCCAACAAATCTCCAGAGCGTGAAAATGCAGCCACGGCATGAACACCCCCAGTTAAATCAAATAGGGGTTGTTGCGAAGACAATTTTGTCACACATTGGGCTACTTGATCACTTTGAATGGGTAAAAAAACAGGAAATGGTTGACACCTTTCGATCAAGTCTTCAATTTGAGTTCTGCCACAAACACCACAGGCAGAACCAATTAGCGTTCCTCTTTTGATATTAGTTTTTTTTTCAAAGTTCAATAGGACACCGGGTGCTGGTTGCACATCGACCACATTCCCATATTCTGGCGTGCCAAGTCGCCCACAATGAAAAACTTTTCCAATTTGACTGCGTTTTTCAACAAACCCTTCAGAAAAGAAAAAACCTTGGGCCAACAAATAATCATGACCTGGTGTTCGCATCGTGGTGGCAATGGTTTCACCAGACAACCGCAATTCCAAAGGTTCTTCTATTGCCAACCAATCATCTTGAGCGTAATTCATATCTCCAAATTTTACAATCCTTTGGATTTTAGATCTTTCTTTTATCATAAATGGGTCCTATGTGTTGTTTAAATGAGAGTCCGCTGACCTATTTGTAATAATTTCTGCAACAAAATCCAAATCGACGGTTTCTGCATTACTTTGAGTTCGCAAATACAAATCGATTAAACCCATATATAACAATGAATTAACTTTTTGCAATGCATTGCAGTCAATTTGGCATAAAGTTTGCGATTCCTTTTTGTAAGGATAAAGCTGTTGCAATGCTGTTTTGAAAATATATGAATTACTTAAATAAGGTCAGGAAACATATATAGGAG
>JAYODI010000064.1:0-34967 GCA_038279365.1 Candidatus Latescibacterota bacterium
AGGTAGGGCCCTGATGTTATACCTTTGTATTTTAGGCCTTGGCCGCCTAAAAACAAGGACAACGCTTTTATGCGTTGTCCTTGTTTTTTTAAGGTGTTGGTCTATTCATTAGTAGATGCACCGTGTTTGTCGAGCAAGGTGGAGAAAGCGACCCGGCTGGCGAGAAAATCCACTTTGCCTTTGGGTGTTTCTTTTGGGATCCCAGCTTTGTCGAGCAACCTGTCAAGTGTTCGTGCTGTAGTCGATCAACCATAGTAGCAGGTAGCGGCTGATTGTCTTCTCTTCTACCCTTTGTCCAATATGCATCCAGGTTCCGTTTCTTGTTCTCAACATTAAGACGGTTCACGGTGAGATTGCGCAATTCTTTTGCCTGAAGACCGGTTAATAACGCGACTTCGAGAGGCATGCGTTCTGTTCGATTGCATACGTTGAGGATGCCGAAACGGGCATCAGTTTGAATCGCCTTGTTAGTTCAATGCTTGGCAAAAATTTCGAAAAATTTGCAGTTCATAATTAACGGGGAACGCCAAATGACACTTGTTGGCTCCTTGTTATCACCATATCTTTCATCTAAAACCAAGCTGTTTTACTCTATTACGGGATAAGCTATGTCAAATCAATTTACCGAATCCATCCCCGTCAGCGCAGGCGACAACACGTCAATGGGTGCTGTACATCATCCAGAATCCAAGGCCACTGGCAAAGCACGAATCGCCAGCCCACCTGTCATACAGCACCCACGTGCAAAAAGCTTTGGTGTGAGCATTGCAGTTTCTGGCCTGGCCACAGCATGGGTTGAGTATGGTTTTGCAAAAGATGATCTCAGGTTTACAGCTGTTGCCAGCCATCATGGTTTGGTTGCTGCCGATGACCAAGCTTTGCATATATGCGTAAATCACTGTGATATATTGCCGACGGATCAACCTATTTATTATCGTGTTGTTGTGCAGCCACTCAGCTATGAAGATGCGTATCACTTACAACGAGGCATGCAACAAGCAACACCGGTATATGCCCTGCGTTTGCCAGATCCAAATGCACAAAACATTCGGGTGATCAGCATCAATGACACCCATGGAAATATCCAGACTGTTTGCAGTTTGCATGCCCAGATTGAAAAACTAAAGCCTGATTTGCTGATCTGGAATGGGGATACCTGCAAAGATTTCAATGCTGAAGATGCACCGAATCAACTCATGCTCAATCCGGCGAATGATTTGAAGCAGGCTTGGGCAGCTACTCGCCCATTGATCTTTTCTAATGGCAACCACGATGTGCGTGGGCAACGTGCACGTGAAGCTGTGAAATGTTTTGTAAGCTGTCCTGAGTCGACAGAACTGCCTTATAACCAAGCCCTTCGTTTTGGTCCACTGGCCTTGGTCACACTTGATACTGGTGAAGACAAACCGGATCGACATCCCGTGTTTGCGGGCACTGCGGCCTACGAACCCTACCGAGAAAAACAAGCCACTTGGCTGGAAGGGGTTTTGCAACAAGCGGTGATCAAAGACGCACCATTTAAGGTTGCAACCGCACATATCCCATTGCGTGGGTTAGAAGGTCAGCCAGATGGCACCACACTTGATGATTTTGCGCGCTACAGTGGTTTTGGTGCCAAACTTTGGTTGCCGCACCTCAAAGCTGCTGGTTTTGAAGCGGTCATCTCTGGTCATACCCACCGTGCCCGCCACGATACACCAACAGCAGAAATGCCTGTGCATCAATTTGTTGGTGGTGGTCCAGATCCGGAACAGGCAACGTTGACTCTTATTGATGCAGCTTTGATTCATGATAAAGCATCTATGCAGATCCAGATTATAGATTTGAAAGGCGAAGTGTTGTTTAAACAGAACTTTGTTTAAATGTTGCACCTCTACCTAAACTATGAAACGCAACCTCGTATGTTAAATGAGGTTGCGTTTTTTTATTCGTCTACCAAGTCTTGAATATTTATTTCATCGGAACCGATTTCCAATGTGATCTGTTTGGCTCCAGGTGGCCAGTGTCGGTGGTAACCGGTTTCGCCACTGACGTGGCCATAAACCAGCAGGATGTTGCCATGATATCGCCCCCAATAATTGTTGTCGTGGTCGTGTCCACAAAAACAAGCCTTGATATTGCCCTGTTTTAAAAAAGCAGCATATGCACTGCCATCATCTTCTTCAAAGCAAACACGTTCGTGTCCAAATCCCATCTTGGGTAATGTGGTATCTTGCCAAAGCAGATGATATTCGTGTAAGGGAATATGAAACATGGCAATGGCGGGTATAGATTGGCCATGTGTTTCAGTGCTGGTTTGTGCCGTTTGGTGAAACCAAGCCAATTGGGGTATTTTGATGGATGCATTGCCTTTTTCTGAGCCAGAGTCAAATGCATAGATTTGCCAGAGGGGTGTTGTTGTTTCAGGGTTTTTGATATCGACAAGAAAATCGTGTTTAATGGTGCCATCTGCTAATTTGTGAAAACCAACCATGCCCCACTCGGAATCATGTATGACACGGCGAATGGTTTCGCGCCCAGTATTGCCTTCAGGGTCGTGGTTACCAAAGACATAGATCCAAGGGCGCTCAAGGTCGTCGAAAAATTGAGTCGCAAAGGCCACGGTGTATTCGTGGCTTTCTTTTTGCCCAGTAAACAAATCGCCAGTTATGATGATAAATTGAGGATCGTATAGACGCGCCCATTTTTTGATGCGTCTTAACGCTTGAAAATCTTTTTTCCAACTGCCTTTGTTGCCAATGTGTAAGTCGGTTACCTGAAGAAATGAGAATGTGTTTTTTTGGGGGTTCAATGTCATTTCATAATGGTCTGAATTGAGTCGTCTAATAGATCCCGGCACGGGAAACTCCTCTCATAAAAAATTCAAGATTCATAAAATCATACGCGGTTTTGCGACAAGATTTGGCTTTTGTGCATAGAACGACACAAAAGCGTGTTTGAGCACTGGTTTATTGATGTGATTTAAAAATATAATTGGAAAATCTAAATGCAAGGTAATTGGTTGATAATACTTGCTTTTAGAGTATTTAGATTTGATTTCATGATAGAAACTTTAGGTAAAAATTATAAGATTTTAAGGTCTTGGAATTGGATTTGCTTTTTGTGGATAATAGAACTGTAAAATGTGTAAAATTGGTTTTTGATGGGAGGTAATTGGGATGATTTGGAGGACTTCGCGTGAATGGCACCCTACAATTATTAATGAAAAAGTGTCAAAAGTTGGGCATCTTGAAAATGGATTGGTGTATTTGATTCGCATTTTTGATCAAGAGGGCACCTGGACGGTAGAAATGTCGAATCTTTCGATACACTCACAAGAAACAAAACACAGCTATATCTTTTCAAAGAGCTTCGATATTGATCAGGTTATTTCTGAATCTGAGCATATGTATAGCAATTTCATTTTTGGCATGAGAAATTAGGTTATGGCACGTATTATGGTGGTGGATGACGAGATAGAGATACAGATATTTTTGCAGGACACATTTCAACAACTTGGCTATGAAGTCATTTTGGCAGAAAATGGCAAAAAAGCAGTTCAGTACTATAGAGAATATGCTATTGATCTTGTCATTATGGATCTTTTTATGCCCGAAAAGGAAGGTTTGAGGGCTATTGTAGAACTTCAACTGGAAGATCCTGCCATTCAAATTATCGTGATTTCTGGCGGTGGAAAAATGGGCCGAACAGATATGTTGGCTTTGATGAAAGATTTTGGTGTGCCATATGCATTTGCAAAACCATTTCGGGTGCTGGAGTTGGTTCGTGCGGTAAATACGTTATTAACTGTAGATGATCAGACTCCTCAAACGTACGCACTTTATCAAACGCTTAGATGATTTTATAGGAAACGGTTATGATCTGGTTTTCTAAAGCATGATTGAGATCTCATGAAGCGTTCCATATTTTTTGGCATAAACAGGCCCAACACATGTGGTTGAGGCCTATTTTATTGGATGTGGGGTGGATATAAGGGTGGAATGGGTTCCAGTATTTCGCGCTGAGTGGGGGTTACTCGTGCCAATACTTCGGGAGAGGGTTTGTGCCCGTAGCGTGAATGTGCCCAATGTGGGCCGTATCGATAGATAACAATACGGCGTTCGCCAGGATTTATTCGCTCGGCTGATCCGTGAGACATGCAATCTACAAAGAGTATGGCATCCCCTGCTTCCAGGTGTACTTCAATTGCGCCCGCGACATGGTCTAATGATCGCGGGCGATTTTGTTCGTCGAGGTAGGCGGGGTGGATGAGGTTGGCTTTGTGGCTGCCTGGAATGACCATTGTGGCACCATCACCAGGACCGATGTCAGTAAGGGCAAGGAGTGCATTAATTTGCCCACAACGAAATTGGCCATCACGAAATCGATATTGGGTGCGCTGGGTGCCGTGATGGCCGCCATTGTGCATACCCGTTTTGCCACCTTGGCCACGCACATTAACAAATGCCTCGTCGATGAAGAGTTTGCCATTGCCAGATGAACACCACTTGCGCATATGATCAATCCAAGATGGATGATCAAGAAGTTTTTCATACGGTTCGCCCATTTCATAAAGGCAGTGAATTTCGTGTTCTTTGTATCTGTGAACCCACCCTCGCCATTCACCTGTCTTCATGGATGTATAAGGGTCAAGGGTTTCGTTGAGGATTTGGACATCTTTCTTACTTACGGCATTGCGTAAGATGACATACCCTTGTAGATCAAAAAAGTAATTTTCCAAATGTGTCGGTTCTGGCATGGACATCTCCAAAGTTTGGCATTGCATTTTAGATTTTTGGGGTCAAGTGATTAAATAGATCTATTAAAAAAGCTTCGTCTTCATCACTCATGACCATGAGGACTTGTGTCCAGCCAATTTCTTGGTTGTTGACCCAAAATGCGGGACCAGGATTGCTGCCTTTGTAACATGGATGGCTGAAACGGTGTTCGGCTTTTAAATGCGTAATCTCTTTGAGTGGCAGATGACCTGATTTTGGAAGGGCCATAAACCCATTTTGTAATCGGTAGTGAAGCGCATTATGGGTGATTACGAAGCCCAGTGTGATAAAACCGAGGATGACATAAATGGCGCCCAGCTTTATGGTTTCTTGTTGGGGAACATAAGATTTGAATTTTTTGAGTGTTTTTACAGATAAATTTTGAGGTGGTTTGTCTGGGGTGAAAATTTTTTCGGTATTGGGATACTTTTTTAAAAGGGTTTGAATGGTGTGATCAAGATTTTCGATTGTAATCATATCCGTTCTACCAGATGAAAGATGGTGACATATGGGTTATGCTATTGTAAACGTTTTCGACGTGGGTGTTAAGAATGGAATGTAGACATATTGGTGTGTGTGTGGTTCATCGGGTGGCCAGTAAAAACCTGTGGGTGCGAGAAAGGGATGCCATTGATGGGCGTTATTACCTGGGCCAAATGTAAGGGTGTTGTTTTGATGGGTATATGATCCGATGCCTGATGCGAGAAAGTGGATGTTGTTCATTTGATCTTGTGCAGAGATGACATTGTTTAAGGTGCCTATATTGGGAAAGGCAAATTCGATTGCAATGGGAACACCTATGGGACCATTGGCCTGTAGGTCTATTTCAAAAATTTCTTCACGTTGTTTGATGGTGACGTGAAATGCAAGCGATTGGACATTGGCACGATCTCTAAGTGGGAAGTTCATGCAACTGTAATAACGGTCTTCGGCAGAAGTGAGGTCATATTGACCTTGTGTGTGATGGTGTTTTGGATCGAGGGGTTGAAAATAGGATACCGTCATAGTTTGGCTAAATTGATAGATGTTGTTGTTGCGGGTTATATTGGATGCTTGCATATAACCACAGGAGAAATACATGGGGGCGATGCGCACAGAACACAGGTGTGCATCGCCTTTTTGTAGGCGAAAGAAAGTGGGGTTGCGTGCCAAACCCGAAATGGGGGGGCCAAAACCATCACATCCTGCAAAAATTGTGGCGTCTGTGTTTTGGGTTCGGATGCGTGCAATGCCAGAGTGTTTGTGAAAGATGTGATAGGTGTTTGGTAGGGGTTTGGGTTCGGGAGTATTTTGTGTGAAAATGGGTTCCTCAAGTAAACGAATAAGTGTTGTAGGAGTGAGGTGTACTGAGGTTTGTTCGAGTGCCTGAACCTGTGCTGTAAATAGACCGTTTTTATCGTGAATGGCCATAAAGCGATAGTCTAAGTACCAGCGATTACCAGTGGGATTTTGGTGTTGATCTTGGCGGCGAGACGCGGTGGTTTCAATGGTACCATCGAGGCGGAAAAAGTAAATCATAGCCGATAAACATTTGCGTACGGGTTCTAGTAGTTCGGGACGATTAAGCAACGTGGATATGCGAATGAGTGCATCGGTGGTGACATGGGCATACGTGGCCGTACTGCGTTCGGAAACGTGTCCGTCGGGGTCGATGTCAATGCCTTCTGCCAACCATTGATCAATGCGAGATAAGTAACGGGGATCGTTGAAGAAATGGTAGAGATAAGAAAGTGCTGAACACACAACCCATCGATGGTTGGGTGTATGAATGCCACCTGTGATGAGAGGTTCGCCGATCCGTTTGAGAAATTGCTCAATATGTGTGATGGTCTCTGTTTGTTTTGGCGCATGGTGTTTGAGTGCACGCAATGCCGAACCCATGGGTGGCACAACAAAAGCGGTATCGGGTGGGGATGCAAAGTTGCCGCTGTTGAGCGTGCCGTCTGGGTTGCAGGCGTTGGTAAGCAAGTCTACGAGATGATGGATGGTTTGAAGAAGAATGGGTGATTGATGGTATTGGGATGTTGGGCTGATGAAACTGCCAATGAGTGTTTCGATATAAGCGGCAAAGCGACGGCCTGAGAATGAGACGGGTAAGGGATCGTTGTTTGGAAATTTTTCTTGTGAAACTGTGGATAAGATGTCTTCTGTTTTGCGATCACTGGTGGGTGTGATTTGTTGGATGAGTTTGTTAGATGATTGCATAAAGAGACCTATTTTGATGATTGTATGCATAAAAGATTTTTTTTAACATATAAAAAGCCGATGTAGATTACATCGGCTTTTTATGTACAAAAAACTGTTTTTTAAACCAACTTAGCGTAAACTTCGCGACCTTTGCGAAAGAGTTCTTTGACATCTTCACGTTGTTGATCGTTGTTGTAGCGACCGTAATCATCAATCCAAGAGAGCGATTCTTCTATGGCATTGAGGAAGTAATGGGCGGCATCGGATTGCTGGGCAGATTGTTTGCCACATGTAAAATAAATGGGGCTTGCGTGGGCATAAATAGATTGGTCAAAGCTGTCGCGCTGATCACCCCATAGACGTGCGGCAACCCAACCATTGCGTTTGACTTGGGTTTGGTGGCGCACAACCCCTTCGCGCTTGCCTTGGGGGTAGGATTCGGTGTGAATGACTGATCCGTTTTGCACAATTTCAACGCGGTGCACAGGGTAAAAAGAAGTGAACGTGCTTTCAATATCCAGCTTTCCGCCCCCTTCAAGATCAAGCGTGCTGCCCATGGGTTGGTCGTTGACGGTGAGGTTGATGGCTGGACCGTTGGTTATAAATGTGTTACCAGCTTTCATGCCGTTGATCCAACTCTCATAAGAGAAATCGTCTTGTGTATTGACATAGACGCGGTTGTTTGAGCAAACAAACCAATCGGTGCCTGTGGAGGCGGGCAAGTGAATACCACAATTGAGCAATTTGTACCAAATGTCGTATTCGGGATCTATCCAAAAAGGGTCGAAAAGATTAAATGCATCGAGTTTGCCGAGGCCTGCTGCGATGGGTGCTTCCATGCCACGTCCATTGTGACACCAAATGACAATACCACCTTGTTCGCGAGCTTCATCGCAGCAAAAACACAGAGGCGGATAATCGGGGTCGAATTGGGCCGTGAGAATGTGTCCACGGCTAACAGGTTGTACGAGGTTACGAATTTTGAGAAACATAACATGTCCATAACCAAATCCCCAAGGTGAGTTTGTACCGTAGTGTCGGTTCTCTTCACCAATATCGAGCACGTGATGTGCCGTGGTAAATTGGTTCATGACACCAATGGGATATTTGTTGCTGGCATAGGGCAGTTGACGTCGATCGAGTACGCTAACAACTGTGACATTGTAGCCTTCAACAGAACAGTCGATGGCGAGGCGATCATCGGGGCGAAGTTCTTTTTCGTCGTAGTGAATGTGGGTATTGCCAGGATACCAATTTTGCTCTTGTGGATAGTACCAGCGCTTGAGCATAATTTCAACATCTTTGGCACCTTTTTCGGGCATATCCACCACCACACGTGCAGGCTCGTACTCGGTGCCTCGCTCAACAAGAATATCTGTACGACCCCGTGATGCATGCACTTCGAATTCACCATCACAAAAGAAAAAGGATGTGCCAGGGCCACGTTTGAGCATGGCGTCTTTGGGGTGCGAAAATTTACCTGAGGAATTGAGCACGTGAACTTTGGCGTCAATTTTTTCACCCGTTTTCGCATCAATAATGGTGCCGTGCAAAATGCCCATAGCCTGATCCTTTGGAAAGAGACGAAACGATTTTGTAAATGAGATACAATAGAAATATTAAAATTGAGAAACTTATTGAGGGAGTGTTATCGTTACTGTGGTACCTGTTTCTTTATTAGACACAACAGAAATTTTACCATTGTGCATTTTAACGGTTTGGTAGGCATAGGTCGTACCAATGCCAATGGCACCAGATTTATTTCTTGAGTTGAATTTGTGAAAAAAAGTTTCACAAAATTTAGTAGGTATTTCTTGGCCTTGGTTGTTGATTTTAATTTCTACATTTTGACCCAATTGACGGGCTGTAATGACAATGTTTTTTTGTGTTGAATCTTCTAAATGGCAAACATGTTCATAGGCATTTTTAATAAGATGGGTTAACGCATTTTGAAGTATTTCCTGATCTGCTTGAATCAATAATGTGGGTGGCAGGTGACAGGTTGACGTTGTGTTGTCTAATTGTAAATTTTTGGCAAGCTGTGTGAGTGTGGGAACCAGATCAAAGGTATCTATTTGAATGGGAACATCGCCATTTTCCAAATCTTGTAATTGTTTGAGTTTGTCTATAAAATTTAAAAACTTTTGTGTGCCCTCGTGAATATACCCTATATACTCGGCATCTGTTTTGGTGAGGTTATTTTTATACTTCAGTATTTCGGTATATCCTTGAATGGGTGTGAGCAAGTTTTTAAGCTCGTGTCTTAAGAATCTTTCTTGTTCACGTTTGAGTCTTATATTTTCTTCTACTTGGTGTTTGAGTTCATCGTATAAAAAGTGATTTCGCAAATGTGCCCGCATGCGACTCAAAAGTTCTGTTGCTTCAAAAGGGTAGGTGACATAATCAACGGCACCTGCTTCAAAACTTTTTATGATGTCTTCTTTTTTGTTGCTTGCCGTAATCATGATCACAGGAATTTCTTCGGTATCTTTATGTGCTTTTAATTCTTTACACGTGTCAAAACCGTTGAGATTGGGCATGCGGATGTCGAGAAGAATAAGATCGATCTTTTGTGTTTCTATAAATTTTAAAACCTTTGATCCATCACCAACAGCGTGTATGTGAAAACCTTCTCTGTCTAAAAGTGCTTCTAAAATTTGGATATTTTGTGGCTGATCATCAACAATGAGTATGTTTATTTGTTTGGTTTTCAGATCCATTACGGTCTCCGAATGGTCAATGGCGATTTTTAGGGTACTGACATAATGCAAGGTTCGTTTTCATATTCAATGTCGATGGTAATGTGTTCAAAGGATTTGTTGGTGATAATTTGTCTAATTTGTTCTTTAATGTCGCAAACTGTTTGTCTATCAAGACCAGACTCTACCACAACATGTGTGGTGAGCACATGATGTTCACCATCGAGTGACCAAACGTGTGTATGGTGGGTTGAAATAACATGAGGGATGTGTGACAGTTCGTGCTCTAATTGTGGCACATCAACGGTTTCGGGTACTGCTTGTAAAAACAATGCGAGGGTTTTGTTGAGATTTTTGATGACATTGTAGAGGATATAGAGTGTAATAAGCACAGAAAGAATGGGATCGAGAATATAAAGGTCAACAAAAAATAAAACGATACTGACTATTAAAACGGCCACCCATCCTAAAGCATCTTCAAGCAAATGCCAAGTGGCCACACGTGCATTCATAGATTCACTTCGGCTGAGGCGTAAGGCAGCAATACCGTTGACGGCAATGCCGAGAATAGCAAATATCAACATGCCTTGTGCATCAGTAGGTTCTGGATTGAGAATGCGTGGTACGGCGTGAGCAAGAATAATAAGAGAACCTACAATAAGGATAACGGTGTTGATGAGTGCGCCAAGCAATGAAAGCCGACGATACCCATATGTGTAACGGTTGGTTGCGCTTTGATTGGATTTGTTTTCAAGATACCAGGCCAAGCCCAATGAGACACTGTCGCCCAAGTCATGGAGGGCATCGGACATGATGGCCAAACTGTTGGTCAATGCACCACCAATAAATTCGAGCAGTGTAAATACAAAATTAAGGAAAAAGGCTACGCGAATGTTGTCACTGGTGTGATGATGGTGGTGACCATGGTGATGGTGATGTGCGTTGTGATCGTGGTGGTGGTGATCGTGTGCCATAATTGGACCAAAAGTAAGAGGGTGGTAGATGTGGTCACAAGTTTCAGGTCTGCAAGTCACAGGTCAAATGATCGTTTGACCTGTGACTTGTGACTTGCGACTTGTAGACTTGCGACTTAAAAAGATTATGATGATTTGTTTGCGTCGCGACGCATTTCTGCAATGCGGACAAGCACATACATGCCCAGTGAAATAACAAAAAAAACAAGCAACATCCAAGCAATGGATTGAAGAGATTCAATAATAGTACGGTAAATTTCGAGTACCCAGCGTTCGGTGGTGAGTTCGAAAGGTTGAACGGTTTCTGGCTCTCCTTCAAGTTTGGGGTAATGTTGTGGCATAATGTAGCGCTCGAGTGCATAAATACGAACACCACCTGAAATGCCAACCACATAGATGGCAAATTTCATATAGCGTGCCCAAGCGTTGGCTATCACATCGTCTATGAGCCGGTTTAGGATGCTGTTGATGGGGGTTTCAAATGCCTTTGCCGAAATAAAGGCGACAAGCGCAGAAACGAGCAGGGTGATAATGAGCAGTGTGAAAAACATAGGTTATTTTACCAAAAGTAGAGTGAAATCAAGTTAAAACGTGATAACTTTTTGTTTGATCAAAAGATAGGATGAGTTACGGGGTGGGGCAAGTATATAAAAATACCCAATCCTCAAATGGGAGGATTGGGTTGAGTATCGGTCACATAAGGAGTTATTCACTTCTGAGTGTATCAACCGGATTGGTATGCGCCGTGTAAAAGGTTTGGTAACTGACAGTAAGAAAGGCGATTAGAAGGGCCAGAAACCCACTTAAAATGAATGGCCAAAGGGTTAAGTTGATGCGATAGGCAAATTCTTGAAGCCATTGTTGCGATAAATAATAAGCAATGGGCCAAGCCATTAGGTTGGCAAAAAGAACAAATTTGAGAAAATTTGTTGACAAGAGCAGAAATATATTTGTTGTGGATGCTCCCAATACTTTGCGAATGCCTATTTCTTTTTTTCGACGTTCGGTTGTAAAAGCCGCCAAACCAAAAAGACCCAAACAGGCCAATAGGGTGGCGAGAATGGAAAAAGAAGTTGCGAGTTTTTGCAGGTCTTTTTCGGCTTGGTAGAGGGTATTGAGATCATCGCTGAGAAGCGAAAAGGTAAAGGGCTGTTCGGGCGACATAAATTGTGCCCAGGTTTTTTCGAGAAATGGGCGGGTGGCAGAAAAGTTTTGAACCCGTAAAAGGAGATAGTTGTAGAACCATTGCCGATAAGCAAATGCGGCAGGTTCTATGGGTGTGTGCAAAGACGTGTAGTGAAAATCATCGATTACACCAATAACAATGCCATTGGCATCTTCTTCTGATCGGGCACGCCCAAAGCGGCGGCCTATTGCATTTTCGACAGTCCATCCGAGTGCGTGAATGGCTGTTTTGTTGAGGATGTAACTGAATGAACGATCTCGCTCGTTTTCGGGTGAAAATGTTCGCCCAGCAAGGAGAGGAACCCGCAGTGTGTTAAACAGGTCTTCATCGGTTTCTTGTACGGGCATACGCCATTCGGTGTTGTCTTGGCCTTCGGGTTTGACAATGCGTGTAAACCATCGGTCTTTGCCGGGCAAAGACCGAAAGGCCGATGCGGACAATACATTGGTGTGTGTTAAGAAGGCTTGTTTAACAGTGTTGTAACGTGCCACAAGCCAAGGGTCGTTATTGGTTTTGCTTTCTCGGTCTAATACAAAGATGGGCAAGACGATGAGTTGATTTTTGTCAAAACCGAGGTCTTTGTTTTGGATGAATGTGAGTTGATGATTGACAACGGTTGTGCTTGCGATGAGGATAATGGCGATGGCAAATTGGGTGATGACGAGCATTTGTCTAAAGCGCGCAGATGTTCTTGTGTTGTTTAAGGTTTGAATGGGGTGAAATGCAGACAAATAAAATGCAGGATACAAACCTGCAAAAAGCCCAACCATGAGCGTGAGTAAGATTAAAATGGGGAACAGTGTGAATAGGGAGTGAATATGGAGTGAGTATTGCGTGTGTGCCAATTGGTTTATGTGGGTTAATAAAATACGTGCAAGGGGAAGGGCAAGAATGAGTGCTAAAAAGGCAATAAAAGAGGACTCACCTAAAAATTGTTGGATAATTTGACGACGTTGTGCTCCCACCACTTTGCGCAGGGCGACTTCTCTGGCCCGGCCTGTGGCACGTGCGGTTGCCAAATTGATAAAGTTGATGCTTGCAATAGTGAGTATGAGCAAAGCAATGGCAGCAAAGAGATAGATTGTGTTGATGTTGCCACCTGTGGGCAGGTTGTAATCTTGTAGGCTATAAAGGTGCAAGCGCAAGAGCGGTTGTAAGCGGTAGGTGAGGATACTTCGCACTTCTGCGCCCATATGGCGCTCGATGATGTTGGAGATTTTGCTTTCGAGTAATTGGGTATCTGTGTTGGGGCGCAATTGGACAAAAGTTTCTATGCCCGCCTGTTGCACACGGCCTTGCCAAGCTGTCCAGTCGAAAATGGCTTCTTGGGTGCGGCCACTGGTTTGGTGAATGAGATCAAATTGAAGGGTTGATGTTGTGGGTGGGTTTTGCAAAATGGCACTGATGGTATAGTCACCTCCATAATAACGTTCTTCAATGGTGATGGTTTTACCAATGGGATCTGTTTTGCCAAAAAGGCGTTGTGCGGTTTTTTGGGTGATGGCAATGTGGTAAGGTTGTTTAAGCGTGGCGGCATTGCCTTGAAGAAATGGAAAGTTAAAGAGTTTAAAAAAGTTGTCGTCTACGTGGCCTTGTCTGAGCAGTTGGGTGTGATTGTTGTGGCGCACGTTAACGTCGTAGAGCCGATTTTTAGAGGCCATTTCAACTTCAGGAATTTCTTCTTCGAGTGTGCGCGCCAAAGCACCCGAGGTGAGCCATCGAACTTGTTTTTGGTCGTTGCTGATGCGTTCGCGTAAGACGCGGTAGATTCGGTCTGCATGGGGGTGAAATTGGTTGTAACTGTATTCGTGATGAATGATGGTGAGGGCAATAACACAACACGATAGGCCAATGGCCAGGCCAAAGAGGTTGATGAGGGTGTAGCGTTTTTGGCGTAGGAGGTGGCGTATAGCGATGGTGAGGTAGTTTAAAAACATAAACCGCCTTCGGCGAGTTACCTTTTTTCAACAGCAAAAAAAGGTAACCCAAAAATGCCGTCCCTCAGGTGCCGGGAGGGCTGATTTTCCGCAAATACCCTCAGGGGGTACAATGGATGATTGAGCCTATAACCTCAAAGCATAAAAGACAAAAATAGCTGAACGGAATGACGCGGAAAATCCTGATGGCTTTAAGTGATCGTTTATGGTGATGCCAATAGTGATTGTTGAAAGTTTAGGGTGCTTGGGCGCCTTGGGTTTCGACGTAGAGGGCGTAGAGACACTGGCCGCCGGTCATGAAGAGGCGGTTTTTCATGCGACCACCAAAACAAAGGTTGGAACAGGGTTCGGGGAGGTGGATTTTGCCGATGAGGTCGCCTTCGGGAGCAAAAATTTGAACGCCGTCGTCTTCGGGGTTTCCCCAGCCGGAGCTGGACCAGAGGTTGCCGTCTTTGTCACATCGGATGCCGTCGGCAAAGCCGGGTTTCATGTCGACAAAGAGGTGGTCATTTTTGAGGGTGTCATTGTGAACGTCAAAGACGCGAATGTGAGCAGGCCCACCCAAGCCGTGTGACGCACCTGTGTCGGCAATGTAGAGTTTGGTTTCGTCGGGTGAAAAACAAAGGCCATTGGGACGGATGAAGTCGCCTACGACGACGGTGGCTTTTCCGGTGTTGGGGTCGAGACGGTAGACATTGGTGGGCAATTCGTATTCGGCTTGAAAACCTTCGTAGTTGAGCATGATGCCGTAGCCGGGGTCGGTGAACCAGATGCTGCCATCCGATTTGACCACAACGTCGTTGGGGGCATTGAGGGGTTTGCCGTTGAATTGGTCAATCAGTACGGTAATGGTGCCGTCATATTCGGTGCGGGTGACGCGGCGGGTGCCGTGTTCGCAGGTGATGAGGCGGCCTTCTCTGTCGCGGGTGTGTCCGTTGCAAAAGTTTGAGGGTTGGCGATAAACACTGAGGCTACCATCTTGTTCGTTCCAGCGCATGATGCGGTTGTTGGGAATGTCGCTAAACAAGAGGCATCTGGCGTCGCCAAACCAAACGGGGCCTTCACCCCAGCGTAGGCCAGTACAAAGACGATCTACGGCGGCGTTGCCAATGGCGTATTTTTGGAAGCGTGGGTCAATGATTTCAATAGCGGGATCTGGATAACGGATTGGGCTACCATCCCAGGGGCGGGTTTGCCAGTCAGACATTTTATGCTCCTTTTACACCTGTGTCCATTCGGTCTTTGTTCGTGTAAGCACAGTGGGTTTGAGTCCAAAAGGTTCGGGTGTGACTTTGTGTCCGAAGCTTAACAGTTCGATTTGGTCGGGTATGAATTTGATGAGGATGTATCCCTCTTCTGGGCCTTTGGGGAAATAGGTGCGGAAATTGCCATTCCAATATTTTTGTCTGAGATTTTCGTCATCTATGATTTGAGCTGTGCCCAAGAGTGTGACATAACCGATGTCGTGGTTGTCGTAATAAAGAAGTGTGAGATTGGGGTCCTGTTTGATATCCGCAACTTTGCGGGAGTTGGGATGGGTGCCAAACCAAATGGTCCAATCAAGCTCGGGATCAAAGGGCTGAAGAATGCGGGCATTTAGACGATTTTGACCTCGGGTTATTACGGAGCAAAATTTGGCATTTTGCATGGTGCTACGACAAATATCAAGCAAGTTTTCGACAGTCATGGTGTTCACCTTGGGTGAAAGGGTATGATCAGTCTGAGAAAGGCGTTGTGCCAATGTATGGTTTCGGCAGGGGTCTATCAAGTATTTCTATGATTGCCAGTGGTTGTTTTTTTAAATGATTTGGGTACTATAACTTCGGTGTATAAAAGTAAATGGGTTTTTTGGAATTTTTGAGAGATGTGAGATTAATATGGCTCATTCGTTGGTGTTTGAAAATGTATCTAAGGTCTATGAAACCTTTGGCAGTGGCAGCAAATATGCGCTGAAAGGGGTGTCCTTTGAAGTCATTCAAGGGCGCAAAGTGGCTGTTATTGGGCGCAGTGGCAGTGGCAAATCGACACTTTTGCACATTGCGGCTGGCATTGACGTGCCCAGTTCGGGCATTGTGCGGGTGCATGAGCGTGATTTGCATACACTCTCAGAAGCGGAACGCACACTGATGCGGCGTGATGATGTGGGGTTGATTTTTCAGTTTTTCCATTTGTTGCCGCATTTGTCGGTGTATGACAATGTCACTTTGCCTTCAATGATTGCAGGCGATCGCTTGGTTGATGTGGATGGGCGGGTAATGGATTTGCTTGGGCGTGTGGGTTTGGCCGACCGGGCACGTGATGCGGTGCAAAAGTTGTCTGGTGGGGAGATGCAACGCGTGGCTATTTGCCGAGCCTTGTTGCGCAAACCCCGATTGTTGTTGGCCGATGAACCCACGGGCAATTTGGACGATGAAAGTGGCCAGCGTGCCATGGATTTGTTGTTGTCTTTGGTGGATGATGAAGGGACAACACTTTTGTATGTAACACACAGCCGAGAATTTGCCAAGTTGGCAGATGAAGTTTGGGAAATTCACAGCGGAGAACTTTCGAATAGACGGAACATTAAGGGCCGAATGGATGAATAGGCGAATAGACGAATAGACGAATAGGCGAACCTGCGGGTGCGCGAAGCGCAAGTTCTCGAAGAGAACGCACCGAAGGTGCCCCGCTGCTCACGAGCGCAGCGAGTCATAGGCGAATAGACGAGTCAAAACAGCTTTGTTGCTTCGTCTATTTGTTGCTTCGCTGCATCGTAGATTACTCGCTACGCTCGTTGTAGCCTGCGGCTGTGCGTAGATTCGTTGCTTGGCATATTCGCAGTTCTTGCTTTCTAAAAGAAGGATATTTTGTGATTCGGTATTTTTTAAAAGCCATGGATGCACATGTTCGGGCTGGGCGCATGTTGTTTGTGCTTACGGTGTTGGGTGTGGCATTGGGTGTGGCATCGGTGTTGTCGATTCAGATTATCAATCAAAATGCATTGGCGGCGTTTGAAGGCAGTATGCAAGCGGTGAGTGGGGATGCCGACTTGAGCATTTTGGGGCGTATGCCAACGTTTGATGAGTCGTTGTATGTGGATGTCATTGGCGATGCAGGTGTTGAAGCGGCGTGGCCTTTGTATCGGGTATCTGTGGCTTTGGCCAATCGAGATCGGTTTTATTTGGAGGTGATCGGGTTTGATTTTTTTGCGCCAGTGCGTGTGCCGTGGGAAGGTGGCAATCCGGGGGATTTTTCAAAGGTTTTGGCGCAGCCGGGTTGGGCAGCTTTTACGCCCACGCTGGCCAATCAGATGGGTTGGGCTGTTGGTGATTCGGTACAAGTATACAGTGGCTCACGTGCGGTGTGGTTGCAGGTTGGGGCATTGGTGGACTTTCAAAAACTCAGTCCATTGGCAAGTCCTAAGATGGTGGTGATGGACATTGCTCAGGCACAACATGCGCTGGGTCGATCTGGGCAGGTGCATCAGATTGATGTGATGGTAAAAAAGGGTGTGGACGTTACGGTGGTACGTGATCGTTTGCAAAAGCAATTGGGAGCGTCCGTACAAGTGGTAACGCCTGAACAGCGGTCTCGACAGACGGAGGGCTTAATTTCGGCCTTTCGGTTGAATTTGACGGCGCTGAGTTTGATCAGTTTGTTTGTGGGATTGTTTTTGGTCTATAGCAGCACACAAGCATCGTTGGTGCGTCGGCGTGCCGAGTTTGGGATGTTGCGGTCTATTGGCGCCACGCGGGTACAGGTGTTTGGGTTGATTGTGGGTGAGGTGGTGGTGATGGGTGGTTTGGGTGTGTTGATCGGTTTGCCATTGGGCTATTGGGGCGCAAAGGCCAATGTGGATGTGGTGAGTTCTACATTGACCAATTTGTACTTGTTGGAAGAGATTTCGACATTACAATTGTCGCCGTGGTTGTTTGCTGTGGCGGGTTTAATTGGTTTGGGCGGTGCTATTTTGGGTGCTTTGTTGCCCGCTGTGGATATGAGCCGACGCGATACACGTAGCTTGTTGTCGGCATTTACATTGCATGAAAAAATTGGCTCATTTGCACCGCATTTGAGTGCTGGGGGTGTGGGTGTATTTTTAGTGGTGGGGGTGTGGTATATGTTGGGTGGGTCACACTGGCAACACGCGGGGTTTGTATTGGCCATTGGGTTGTTGGTGGGGTTGCCGCTGTTGACACCGATGGTGATTCGGATTTTGACCCAAAGGATTTTGGTACGTAGTTTTGGTTTGGCATACAGTTTAAAAAGTGTTGGTGCACGTTTACAAACCACATCTTTTGCGGTGGCGGCATTGGCCATTGCGGTGAGTATGTTGGTGGGCATTACGCTTATGATTGGCAGTTTTCGAGAGACGTTGAATGTGTGGATTGGGACCACTGTGGTGGCCGATATTTATGTGACACCGTCTTCTTGGCGTGGGCAAGGTGATGAGGCGTTTTTAGAAAATGAGTTGATCGATGCCCTGCGCAATTTTGATGGTGTGCGGGCCATGGATCGGTTACGTGGTTTTTTGGTGTATAGCAACGACCAGCGATTGGCGCTTGCAGGGATTGATATGGGTATTGAGGGTGGGGCATCTCGGTTTACACTGTTGGATGGCAATGTGGAGACGGCGTTTGAACGGGTGCACAATGATGGGTGGGTTTTGGTGGGTGAGACACTGGCGCGTAGGCAGAACTTGTGGGTGGGAGATTCGGTCTCTATTTATGTGAAGGATGGGATAGAAGATTTTTCAATTGCGGGTGTGTATTACGATTATAACGCACAGGGTGGGGCGGTTATTTTGGATTTAAAAACAGTGGAGAAATATTGGGGACCGGGAGAAATAAACAGTGTGGCATTGTATTTGGAATCTGGGGTGGATTCAGAAGTAATGGTGGATGCCTTAAAGGCAGAATTTGAGACATCGGCCATGGATATTCGCAGCAACAAACGCTTGCGCGATGAGGCAATGACGATTTTTGATCAAACCTTTGCGGTGACGCGGTTGTTGCAGGGAATTAGTTTGTTGATTGCAGTGTGTGGCATTGCATTGATGTTGTTGGTTTTGGCACGTGAGCAAGTGTCGGAGTTGGCATTGTATCGGGCCATTGGAGCTACGAGAAGACAGGTGTTTGGTTTGTTTGTGGGCAAGGGGTTGGGCATGGGGTTTTTGGGTTTGGTGATGGGTGTTGTGGGTGGCTTTTTTTTGGCGATGGTGCTGATTTTTGTGATTAATCGGGCGTATTTTGGATGGACCATTCAGGTGTATTGGCCGTGGGGTGCTTTGGCACAACAGATGGTAACCATTTTGGGTGTGTCGATGTTGGCGAGTTTGTATCCGGCACTTAAAGCGAGTCGTACACCGGCAACAGAGTTGGGGCGTGATGATGTTTAGAATTGGCGATCAGCAGTCAGCGGTCAGCGGTCAGCGGCAGTTTGTTTTAGCCATTGTTATTTGTTTGTTGTGTTCTTTTGGGTTTTTGGCGCATGCAGATGGTGATGAATGGAAGATTGCGGTGCCTAATTATGCGTGGTCATTTCCGCAGGATCATTGGGCGCGACCAGGATACAAAACGGAGTGGTGGTATTTTACAGGTCACTTAGAAAGTGAGCAAGGACGTAAATTTGGGTATCAGTTTACGTTTTTTCGGGTGGGATTGCAGCCTCAAAAACCACCATTGAACTCAGGCTGGGCTGTGAACAATTTGATTATGGGGCATGCTTCAGTGAGTGACGTGGAGACAGGACGTCATTTTTTTAGTGAGGTATTGTATCGGTCAACGCCTTTGTTGGGTGAATTTGGTGTGTATCCCGATACGTTGTTGGCCTGGAGTCGTGGGCCTGTGGGTACACCCGATAAGTGGACACTTTCTTGGAATGGTGAGGCGTTTGATTTTGGTGCGGCAGATGTCAAAAATGGGATACGCTTTGAATTGCGCACCCAACCGAAGAAACCTATGATCTTTCAAGGGCCAAATGGATACAGCAAAAAGGGTGTGGGAGAAAGTGCAGCAAGCCAGTATTACAGTTTTACACGTTTAAAAACAGAAGGGTCTGTTACGGTTGGTGATGAGACATTTGTTGTGACGGGTGAGAGTTGGATGGATAAGGAATTTGGGTCGAATCAGTTGGATGAAAAGCAAGTGGGATGGGATTGGTTTAGTTTGCAAATGGATGATGGGCGCGAGGTGATGTTGTATGTATTAAGAGATCAAACAAATGCTGTGGATTATGCACGCGGAACGATTGTATCGGCTGAAGGGAAAACGCGCTATTTAGACCGCGAAGCATTTGAGGTTGAAGTGACAGACCGTTGGACAAGCGCGAAGACAGATGCAACATATCCGGCGGGATGGCTTATTGATGTGGATGGTGAGCGACTGGAGATTCACCCCGAGATGAACAACCAAGAAAATTTGGCTAAGTTGGTGGGTTCGTTGTTTTATTGGGAAGGTGCTGTAAAGGTGCTAAAAGACGGAAAGCAGATGGGGAAGGGGTATGTGGAGTTGACAGGGTATGGATTGGGGAGTGTCCCTGGAATGTAATTGATGGTGTATATCGTGGTTATTGTTTGGCGCAATATAGAAAATGGTTTTAAGGCCTTGGATTATTTACCAAGGCTTTTTGTAATTAAAAAACGAGAGTTATATTTTAAAGGTTTTAAAAACATAATAGTGATATAGGCCATAAAATAAAATGTCGCCTGAAAGATAATGGGCTTTTATTTTGCACAAGGGATCAATAATTTTGGATATTAGATATAAAAGGGAGGTTTGTGATGAAATGGATTGTGGGTGCATTTATGCACGAGACGAATACATTTTCAACCGTGCCAACTGATTTGGCGTCGTTTCGGGCGCAGACATATTTACAAGGTGAAGAGATTGCGCACGTGCAAGGTGGCACAGAGACGGTTGTGGGTGGGTTTTTGGATGTGATTGCGCAGCGAGGAGATGAGGTGGTCTATACGGTTTCATCTCATGCAACACCGTCGGGGCTGGTTACTCGCGAGGCTTTTGATACGATTGGTGAGCAGATTGTGGCGGGTATTGCCGCGAATAAAGATGCCGATGGTATTTTGTTGGCCCTTCACGGCGCAATGGTTGTTGAGGGCATTGATGATGGTGAAGGCCATTTGTTGGGGCTTATTCGCGAGGTGGTGGGCAATGAGATGCCGATTGTGGTGGTTTTGGATTTGCACTCGCACATTACTGATGAATTGGTTACGCGAGCAAATATGTTGATTGGCTATCAAAAGTATCCCCATACCGATATGGGTGATCGGGGGCGTGAAGCTGCGCAAATGATTGTGCGCATTGCCAAGGGTGAGGTTACACCGGTTGTGTCGTTAAACAAACCACCGATGATACCTGTGTGTGGCACGTGTCATACCGAAGGTGGGTTGTATAAAGAGATGTGGGATGTGGCCTTGCGACCGGATCGGCCCGAGAACATTTTATCAACATCGTTGTTTGCTGGGTTTTCATATGCCGATATACCGCCTATGGGCTATGCGGTGGTGGTTTATGCCAATGGGGATGAGGCTGTGGCAAAAGCTGAGGCCGATCAGTTGGCTAAAATGGCGTGGGACAGGCGTGCGGAGTTTTTGTATACACCTACGCCTGTGCCCGATGCGATTCGACAAGCTTTGGCTGTAAATGGACAGCCTGTGGTGATTGCCGATATTGCCGATAACCCAGGTGGCGGGGGATCGAATGATGGGGTAGAAATTTTGCGTGAATTGATTGCACAAGGTGTGACCCAGGCGGCCATTGCGACTATTTATGACCCTCAGGTGGTACAAGAAGCAATACAAGTGGGTGTTGGCAATGTGTTGACAACCTCTTTGGGTGCAAAGACGGATGATTTACACGGCCAACCTATAGATGTGACGGGGCGTGTGCGATCTGTTTTTGATGGTCAATTTACCTACAAAGGGCCGATGAGTCGTGGGGCAAGTGCGAGTTTGGGCACGAGTGCTGTGTTGGATATTGGCGGTATTTTGGTGGTTGTGAGCAGTAAGCGCATTCAAAGTCGTGACCCAGAGATGTTTCGGGCTGCGGGAATTGACCCAATGGATCAAAAGATTTTGGTGGTCAAATCGGCCGTACATTTTCGGGCGGGTTTTGCACCCATTGCAGCAGATATTGTCATTGCAGATGCACCCGGATTGACGGCACTGGATTTGTCGCAGTTTGATTTTAAGCGCATTTCTCGTCCTCTATATCCGATAGATAGGTGACACAATTGATGCACATGGTGCAAATGGATCACTTGTTGGTCGCAGGTGGTATTCTGCTAAAAATCGAATTTAATTTTTAATTATGTAACATATTATATTTTATTCATTTAGTGCCACTGATTGAGTATGATGAGTCAAGGTATTGTTTTTGCTATATAATATTATTTGTTAATGGTTTACGCTCATAGAAATGATGGACACGTTATGGATATATTGGGACGTAAAAATCAGATATCTAAAATAGGTCAGGCCCGTTTTGAGGCTGTGTTTTATCATGCCGCCATTGGGATAGACATTATTGATGAAGATGGACGTATCATTGACTGTAATCCTGCATTTGAAAAGATGTTTGGTTATTCTCGCTCTGAATTGCGTGCAATGACCTTTATGGATTTAACACATCCAGATGATGTTGCTGAGGGACGTCATTTACACTTGGAGATTTTGGCCGGTAAACGCGCCCATTTTCAAATTGAAAAACGTTATTATCGCAAAGATGGATCGCTATTGTGGGCACGGGTGACGGTATCCGTTTTTGATACAGACACCAGTGATGCCAATCTTGTTATTGCCATGGTTGAAGATGTTACGACTCAAAAACAATCAGAATCTGCATTGCGCGAAAGTGAAGAACGGTTTCGAAGATTGTCTACGGCAGCATTTGAAGGCATTTTTATCCATCGGGGTGGAATCATTTTAGACACCAATGAACAGTTTGCACGCTTGCTTGGGTTTTCAAGTGGAGAAGAATTAATAGGAACCAATGGTTGGCGGTATGTTGTGCGTGAAACGCGACGAAGTGCAATTGAACACATGCGTAACAAAGATGAACGCCCCTTTGAAGGTTACATCACAACAAAAGACAAACAGATTGTTCCAATTGAAGTGGTGGGTCGCGAAATACCGTGGAAGGGTACCACTGTTGGTGTGGTGGCCATACGCAATATTCAAGAGCGCAAAGAGGCCGAAAGTGAGCGTCGTGTGTTGGAACACCAACTGTTTCAAGCCGAACGGTTGGCAACGGTTGGTACGGTGGTATCGGGCATCGTACACAATTTAAAAGGTCCTTTAACGGGTATAGTAGGATATTCCGATTTGTTAAAGTTGAGATATCCAAATGAAGAGTTTATCAATCGCATTCAAAACTCTGCCAATCATATGAATGAAATGATCGAAAATATTTTGGTAAAAGGAAGGCGAAAGCAAAAAGACGAGTGGATTGATGTGCATCAATTGTTGCAACGTGAGTTGGAGTTTTTGGGGGCAGATCACTTTTTTAAACATGGCGTGAAAACCGAAATTTCTTTTGGTACGGATGTGCCTCATTTTTGGGGTGCCTATACAGATTTGTCTCAAGTTTTTGGCAATCTTTTGCGCAATGCGGTTGACGCGATGTACGATCGTGAAATACAGGTCTTACGTATTTCGACATCCGTTCAAGATGATCAGATTTGTGTGGACATCCAAGACACGGGATGTGGTATTCCCCAATCGCGTATTGCAACCCTTTTTGATGCCTTTGTAACCACCAAAGGTGGTGATGGTAAAACGGCACCACAAGGTACTGGGTTGGGGCTCTATATGGTGCAACGGCTCTTAAAGGAATACAGTGCCTCTATTGATGTATCCAGTGAAGAGGATGTGGGTACTTTGTTTCAAGTGCGTTTGCCTTTAAAGCGTGAAATTTCATAAAAACTATAGGATTAAGTGATGGTTTATGAGTCACGTAAAGTAGGGATTCAGGTTTATTACATACTTGTATTGTACCTGTTTATGCCCAATGTTACTATGGCACATTCTGGTGACGAAGTTTTTGATTTTTTTGCCGAAGAGGCACGTGTGACAACGGCATCCAGGCAACCTACAACCTTGCAAGAAGCACCTGCGACCATGCATGTTGTCACTGCTCAAGACATTCAAGATTCAGGTGCACAAACCATTTGGGATGCATTGCGCACAGTGCCGGGTGTAGATGTGATGATTGTGCAAACATTTCAAGGCGAAGTGGGCATTCGCGGAATGAATAAAGCTTTGAACAATCGGGTATTGGTGTTGTTGGATGGCAAACCGATTTTGAGTGGATATTTTGAACGGGTCAATTGGGAATATTTGCCTGTGGGATTGGCCGAAATTGATCGTATTGAAGTGGTTTTGGGGCCCGTGTCTGCGCTATATGGCCCCAATGCCATTAGCGGTGTTATCAATGTGATTACCAAAACGCCCCAACAAATTTCTCATGGTGTGGTTCATGTGATGGCGGGTGATTATCACACATTGTTGGGCAATGCTGTTGTTGGGATGCAGTCGGAAAGTCTATCGGGTAAAATGAGTGTGGGATGGCGTTCTACGCGTTTGTTAGAAGACGCCAATGATCCGGCCTCACGTGTGAACCAATGGCATGGTTTTTTACAAAAGGATATGCGTGAAAATGCTTATTTGGCTGTGCGAGGGGGTTTGGTTCATATCGACAGTCGAAACAATGTAGGGGGTTTGGGTTCCTCGTTTGAACGGGGTCCCAGTGGATATTTGCGTGCTGATTATCAACAAGATCAAACCCGCTTACAAGGGTTTTGGAATCGCAATGGTACACAATTGTTCAATGATGATGATGATGTGCCTTTACAATTTGATTTGGATTCTGATTGTTTAGAGTTTGACGTTGAACAAGATGTGACGCTATCAAAGCATCAGGCATTAACCGTTGGAGGCAGTGTCAAACACAATCGGATGCGATCAGGTGCATTGTCTTTGGGTGTGCACAAACGCACACTGTGGAGTTTGTTTTTTGAAGACCATTGGCATCTGCACCCTCAGCTTTCTTTTGTATTAAGTGGGCGATTAGATCACCACTCGGTTGTTGGGTGGCAAGGATCTCCGCGTGGCAGTGTGATTTGGGAGCCTCAAGGTGGCCATGTGTTTCGCATATCGGCGGGCACCTCGTTTCGTTTTCCAACCATCACCGAAAGCGCGTTGCAATTTGATCAACAATTGGCGCTATCAAGTGACAGCAATTTGCCTTTTCACACCGTTGCGCTGTCGATTTTGGGCAATCTAGACTTGAAGGCTGAACAAATGCGCATGTTGGAAGGGGCCTATACCGCCAAGAAGAAAAACCTTCAGTTTATGGGAACGATGTATGTTTATCGGCTTAAGCATGTGATTGCCACCACACTTCCAGAAATCGGGTTAACGATGTCTGTGCCGACCGTACGGGTATCTTTTGAAAATCGCCCAGGTCAAATTCGGGCTTGGGGTGGTGAAATGGGTTTAAAGGTTGGGTTGGGCATGGGGTTAGATGGCACTGTGAATTATGCCTATCAAAATATTAAAAATGATATTGATCCGCTCTCTTCTGTGGATGGCAGCCCAACGCACAAGGTAAATATGGGCTTACGTTTTCAAAAAAGAGGTTGGACAATAAGTGGATGGATGCACTGGGTGGGGGCAACTCTTTGGTATCAAAACGATTTGGTTCCCGACGTCAATGCTGTTGGACGGGTTGATGCCTATGCACTGATTAACGCACAAGCACGTTATGCATTTTCAGGTGCTTTAAAAAAATGGGTGATGGGGATCAGTGCTTTCAATTTATTAAACAACAAACATTTTGAAACCTTGCCTGCAAGTGCACTTGGGCAGGGGCAACGGGGAGAAATCGTTCAGCGTCGAATCGTTGGTACGCTGACTTTTGCTTTTTAACTGGGGGTATCCCAACAGGGATATGAAACAACCTAAATTACATAGAACACGGTGGCATCGGTTCATGATGCTGTTTGTTGTTTTGCTTGGCCTTTTACAATCGCCCAGCACAGCACAAGAGCTCACGGCTGTGCTCAGTTCTGAATTGTCGCCTTATGTTGAGGCCCTTGAAGGGCTTCGCACGGTGTGGGATCGTCCTATTCACCAGGTTCATTTGGAAGATGGTCAAGTACCCCAATTGCCTTCGGAAACACGTATTGTGGTAACATTTGGTGGACAAGCGGCATTGGCATCTTATCCACCAAATGTGGTGGTTATTTATTGTTTGTCACCTGGAGTAACCCTCGAAAAACGTGGGCATCAAAATCGTGCCATCAAGATAACGATGATTCCTTCGGCCAATGAAGTCATTAAGAAAATGAAAGTTGTACAACCCAATTTACGTCGGTTGGGTGTTTTTTGGGTGTCTGCATCACAGGAACCTTTTTTACACCTGTTAGAAACAGCCGCTCGACAATGGGATATTCAGGTGGTTACCAAGCGTTTGGGTGGTGTGGCTGATTTGCCAAACGGATTACGCAGTATTTTACGCGATGGTGTGGATGGGTTGTGGTTGCCACCCGATCCTGCAATTATCAATCCTCGTAGTTTTGGTATTTTTAGAGAATTTTCTTATGCCAATGATGTACCGTTTTATGTGCCCAGCAGTGGGCTCTTAGAAAAAGGGGCTATTGCTTCTATTTCATGTGGTTTTGATGATGTGGGGCGCACGGCTGGTGAGGTTGCGTTGCAAGTTTTATTAGGAGATCAGTTGCCGATTGTGGTATATCCAAAACGGGTTACGTTTTGTGTGAATCTTAAAGGTGCATTGGAAACGGATTTGGCTATTGATTTAGAAGCATTGGCACGCAATGGTGGGGAGGTGAAAGAATGAGCTTTTTGATGTCTTTGTTGTTGTGTGTGTTTTTAATATTTGAATGCACGTGTGCCAATGCAGCCGACATTTTTGATTTTTTTGAAACAGAAGCCAAGGTGTCAAATGTGGTTACGGCTTCTCGTATACCGCTTTCTGTTCAGCAAACACCTGCTACTGTTTATGTTATTACGGGTGAAGAAATAGCAGCAATGGGTGCGCAAACCTTATGGGATGCACTGCGCACGGTTCCCGGTGTGGATGTGATGACCACACGCACATTTTATGGTGAGGTCAGTATTCGAGGGCTTAATAAGTACCTCAATAATCGAACGCTCGTACAAGTAGATGGTCGAACGGTACTCAATGGATTGTTTGACACCGTTTATTGGGAGGGCATACCTGTAACCATGTCGGAAATAGATCGCATGGAAGTGGTTTTGGGCCCTGCTTCGGCTTTATATGGTGCCAATGCAGTAAATGGGGTTATTAACATCATCACAAAAACACCCGATCAAATTAGAGGGGGGGATATTGATTATCGCGTGGGTGAATACCACACGCATTTGGTCAGTGGTGTGGTGGGCAATCGCCACAAAAATTGGACATATAAAGCAAGCGTAGGATTCCGTCAAACCAATCAATTTGAAAAAACCGATGTCAAAGCATCTGATGTACGCAAAATCGGTGGTTATTTGGGATATGATTATGAATCGGGCTTAAAATTGAGCATTTCGGGTGGCATTGCAGATCATTCCACACAGTTTGCAACAGGTGGAAGTAGTCCTCCTGTTATTGAAGGGAATACATCATTTTTACGTGTCGATGCGCACGTGCAATCGACCCAACTGCGTGCTTTTTGGAATCGGGGGCGTCCGAGGGTTGGTGATTTTTCACCCAATGAAATTATATTTAGTCCAGATATCTATGATGTACAATTAGAACATGCTTTTCAATCATTTGGTGGTTTGCGTTGGGTGGTTGGGGCAAGCTTTAGACGCAGTGTGATGGAATCGGATGTTTATGTTCAATCTCATATTGCACAAAACGATTGGGCTGGTTTTGGAGAAGGTATTTGGTTGGTGAATGACAAGTGGTCGATGGTTGTAAGTGGTCGGTTAGACCGAAACCCAAATACAGGTTGGGTGTTTTCACCCAAAGGGAGTCTGATTTTTTTGCCTCATCAACAGCACGTGTTTCGTTTGTCGGCAGGTACGTCGTTTCGAAACCCAACATTAACAGAGTCCTACATAGATATTATTCAAAAAATCGATCTTCCTTTTCCGATAGATGTGCGCCTGAGGGCTATTGGAAATGCCCAAACAGATCCTGAAAAATTACATATGTATGAATTGGCATATACAGCACTTTTTGAAAAAGTAAATTTTAAAGCAACGGGTTTTCATTATCATTTGAATAAAATGATTTCAACACCTGATTTTCGACTCGTCGAAGAAGCATTTCCCAAAGAGATTTTATTGCAAGCAGATTTTGGAAATTTACAGGGCAGCACAAGTGTTTGGGGTGGTGAATTGGGTGCGGAGGTTTTGTTTTCCCAAAGCGTAAAAGGGTTTGTTAATTATGCCTACCAGCATATTACGGGCACATTGGATGCCGTTATGCCCATAGAAGGTGGCCCACGGCATAAAGTTAATTTGGGTGTACAAACCAAACAAAAGGGTTGGTCATTTGTGGCTTGGGCGCATTGGGTGGATCAAACGCATTATTATACTGTAGATATACAAAGGCTAATTGATAGCTTAAATGTCGATACATTTCAAGTGTCGGCTTTTTGGTTGTTAAACGGTCGGCTTTCATATGACATATCCCAAACAGGGCTTTCTGTTGGGATTGAAGGATTCAATTTGTTGAATCACAAACATTATCAAATACCAGGCGGTGGCGGCGAAGATGTTTTGGATGCAAATGGTGAAATATTGTCTCGCCGAATGAATGCAACGGTGTCTTATCAATTTTGATCGATGTTGGGATTGTTGATATGAAATTGGGTTTAAAATTGTTGATCTTTTTTGTGCCGCTCTATTTGGTTGCTGTGGTTGCCATGACGGTGTTGGTGCACTATGGTGTGCAGGCCATTGTTGTACAAGGGGTTTCAGAACGGGGTTTGAGTGTGGCAACAGCCATTAACGCAGAAGCTTTAAATGGTTTTCGAGTGGGCAATGAAGAAAATTTGTTGCCTTATTTACAAGCGGTTCAAGAAAATGCCCAAGCATTATATGCCATCGCATTAACACCGAATGGGCGTGTATTGGCACATACCAATGTGGTTGAAGTTGGTCAAACATATCAAGACGCAACAACCGTATTTGCTTTGCAAGCCTCTGAAACGGTTTTTCAGAAAATAAGACAAAATGGCCAAACCATATTGGATATTGCACATCCTATATGGGCTTTACCTGAAACATCAACAGAGGCATTTTTGTTGTTGGGAGATGATGGGGGGCAAAAACAACGGTTGGGTACATTGCGTATGGGGTTGTCATTACAAGGTGCATTGGCAACAGCAGATCGCATATCTAAACAAATTTTTTGGATTATTACCCTGGGCAGTGCCTGCGTATTGCTTTTGGGCATTGTCTTTATGCGTAATTTGTTGCGTCCCATTCAAATGTTATCTGATGCTGCCGAACGCATTGGTCGTGGTCAACTCAAAGAAGTGGTACCAGTGTTAAGCTCTGATGAGATTGGTGATCTTACCAAGCGTTTTAATCAAATGAGTCATGATTTGGCAGAAACAACCGTATCTAAAGCTTATACAGACAATATCTTAAGATCTATGAATGATGCACTTGTTGTTGTGTCACCAGCAGGGCGAATTGAAAATGTAAATGCAGCAATGTGTGATCTGTTGGGATATGAGGAAGCAGATTTGTTGGGCCGTATGTTTACAGATATTTTGGTGGTAGAGAGCAATCGCTCAGCAGGTGTAGAGGTGACTGCTGGTTTGATTTGGGGCAAGGCCGTACGCAATGTTGAGCATACCTATCGGGCATATGATGGCCGTCATATTCCTGTTTTGCTATCGGGTGCGGTGTTGCATAGCAATTCTGGGCATATTTCTGGTACCGTATATGCCGCACGAGATATTACCGAACGCAAAGAAGCCGAAGCTGCCTTGCTTGAAAGTGAAGCTCGGTTTCGGCGGTTGTCGGCATCGGCAGTTGAAGGCGTGGTGTTGTTGGATGGTGGAAAAATATTGGATGCCAACTTGGCCATGGTGCGCATTTTAGGATATGAACGAGCGGAAGAGTTGATGGGTTTAAATGGTTGGCAATTTATTCCAAAAGACAGTCGTTCATCGGTTATTCGAAAAATCAGAGACAACTGGCAAGAATATTTTGAAACAGTGATTCAATCGCGAGAAGGTGTTTTAATTCCTGTGGAAGTGATTGGTAGTCGTTTGCCACATAAAGATCGTACAATTGGTGTGGTGGCCATTAGAGATATGCGCCAGCAAAAAAAGGCCGATGAAGCACAACAGCAAATGGAGCGAAGTTTGATTCAGGCCGAGCGGATGGCGTCGGTGGGGACTGCGGCTGCAGGTATTGTACACAATTTGCGATCACCGCTTACTGGAATGATGGGTTTTACGGATATTTTGCGAATGAAATATCCGGAAATAGAAGAATTAAAAATGATTGAAACATCTGCAAAACTGATGGCGGATATGGTCGATAACATTTTGACTAAGAGTCGTTTGAATAAAACGTTTGAAGCCGTAGATATTAATTTGCTTTTGCAACGCGAACTGGATTTTTTAAAAGCCGATCAAATGTTTCGACACCAGGTAGCTATACATGTTGATTTGATGACAGCATTGCCAAAGGTATGGTGTGTGTATACAGATATGTCACAAATTTTTGGGAACTTGCTTCGAAATGCGGCAGAAGCCATGCACAATAGCCCACGGAAAGTTCTTAATATTGTTACGACTCAAAAAAATCATATGGTACAGGTTGTGGTTAGGGATACGGGTGGGGGTATTTTAGAGGAAAATTTAAAAAATTTATTTGATCCCTTTTTTACAACCAAAGTGGGCGATGGTATATCTTCGCCACAAGGAACAGGTTTGGGGTTGTATATTGTAAAGCAGTTGTTGGAAGAATATGGTGCAGACATAGAAGTGGAAAGCAAAGAGGGGGTTGGCTCGACGTTTCGGGTTTGTATTCCTATTCGAATTTGAGATGGTGCGTTGTTTGTTTCAAGGGATAATAACATATCATTTGTGTGTATAGCCAAAAGAACAAGTATCGTACAATTTGTTCCGCTTACTTACTATTATGAGGGCCAGGGCGTTTGCTTTGGCCCTTTATGTATTTTCGGAGGCTGAAGCATCTAAATCAATCATGTCAGTATGACCGACATAAGTCGCTGTGACGTGACGTTCTATTTTTTCCATTTTGCTGACAATGTCGCTTATTTGAACACCTGCCTCACGTATGTTTTGAATGTATTGTGCCAATTTTTCAGGAGGGATGTCTTTGAGGGTGGTGAGCAGATCACAATAGCCCAAAATAGATTGGAGTGGTTGATTGATTAAATGGCCAGCTGTTACGGCTGTTTGGGCAAGAATCTTGATGCGATCAGCTTCTTGCACTGCGGCTTCGGCCCGTTTGCGTTCAATGGCATAATGAATGGTGCGGGCCAATAGGTTGGGTTCTATGTCGTTTTTGTTCACATAATCTTGAGCACCGTTGCTCACTGCTTCGACGGCAGTGTTGTTGTCGTCTAAACCTGTTAGAATAACAATGGGTAAATGGGGATGTTTTTTATGAAGGGTTAAAAAGCCCTGAATGCCCGATGCATCAGGCAGTGACAAATCATATAGAATTACATTGGGTTGATTGTTTTCAAGGTATCTGAGGGCATTGGCGAGGCGGTCTTCCCGATGAAATTCAATGTTGAATTGATCGTTTATGTTTAGAAATTCATAAATTAAATTGGCATCATCTGGATTGTCTTCTACCAGTAAAATATGCAAAATCTCAACAGCCATTTTTTTAACCTCATTGTATTATGAGAGGGTTTTAGAAATAGTAAATGAAAACGTGCTGCCATGCTCTGTGTTGGATTCGAGCCAGATTTTGCCACCGTGGCGTTCAACAATTTTCTTGCAGATGGCCAGGCCTATACCTGTGCCCTGATACTCTTCTTGGGTATGTAAGCGTTGGAAAATTATAAAAATACGGTCGCCAAATTGTGGATCAATGCCAATGCCATTATCGGCAACCGAAAATTGGTAGTCGGTATCTGTTTGTGTTGCTGAGATATGGATTTGAGGTGTTTGATCGCCTTGGAATTTGATGGCATTGGATAAGAGATTTTGAAAAAGCTGTTTGATTTGTGTTTTATCGGCTTTAATAGTTGGCAACGGATCCGTTGTGATTTGGGCGTTGGATTCTGATATGATCAGTTCCAGGTCGAGCTTTGTATTTTGAAGAATTTTGGAGATGTCAACGGCTTCGAAGGGTTGGGCCTTGGTTGTGACGCGTGAGTAGGTTAACAGATCTTGAATCAAGGTTTTCATTCGGGTGGTGCCATTGATCACGCGATCGATGTAGTTTTTTGCATCTTCATTAAGATCTTTTCCAAATCGCCTGTCGAGCAGCTGCAAATAGTTTGTGATCACACGCAGGGGTTCTTGAAGATCGTGAGAGGCAACATAGGCAAATTGCTCGAGTTCTTGATTTGAGCGTATTAGCTCTTTTGTTGCTTTTTCAAGCTCTTGATTACGCGAAGCAAGCATTTGGGAAATGTGCTGACGTTCCAGGGCGGTATTGATCCATTGGCCCATCAGTTGCACAAAGTCTATATCTGATTGTGAGAAGGGTTCGGTTTGGGCTTCTGGGTTGGTAAAATTTAATGTACCATAAGATTGCCCAAAAACGAGAAGTGGTACACCAATATAGGTTTCAAGTTGGAAATTTTTATAACATGGGTGGTCGTGCCATTCAGATTGCGCCATGTGGTTTATGGCAATTGGGCGATTGGTTTCAAGAACAATGCTGCAATAGGTTTTTTTCAGATCAAATTGGGTGCCCGATTCAAGATCTGTAGTTGGCGCATAGATTGATTTTATGATATATTTTTCTGCTTCTATTTGGCTGACAATTCCTATAGATAGTCCTAATCTTTGACAGCCCACTTCCAAAACATTTTCTATTTGTTGGTCAAACGAAATATTGGGTTTGGATGCCACTTCGTAAAGGGCGCGAATACGTTCTTCCTGGATGGCTGTGTTTGCTTCGGCTTCTTTGGTTTTGGTGATATCGGCAATTGTACCCAGGTATCCACGTGGTGTTCCCGTTTCATCATTGAGTTCTATGGCACGACCTGAGAGCCAAATGATTTCACCAAAGGGTTTTTGGAATCGGTATTCTTCCTGAAATTCAGCTCTGTTTTCTACAGCATTTTGCCAGGCTTCAAAAACTCTGTTTCGATCTTCTTCGAACAAGGCATTTGTCCATCCTTTTCCTGCGGCCTGGTCGGGGGTGAGTCCGGCTAATTCACACCACCTGTCGTTGACAAATAAACAATTGCCCTGTGTGTCTGTTTCGTAGATGCCAACGGGTGCAAGACCCGTGAGTGTTCGAAAACGTGCTTCGCTTTCTAAAAGGTCTATTTCGGATTTTTTACGTTTTGAAATATCGCGTATAAGGCCAACATAGCGTGTTTCTGACCCATGGGGCATTTCGTTTACGGCCAAATCCATTGGAAAAACAGATCCATCTTTTCTTTTGCCCATCACTTCTCGGCCAATGCCTATGATTTTGTTTTGGTGTGTTTGCTGATGTGCCAGAATATAACCGTCGTGCTCATTGTGATAGGGTTCGGGCATGAGGCATTTGACGTTTTGGCCGATGACTTCTTGTGAGGTATACCCAAATATTTTTTCTGCCGCGAGATTGAAGCTTTGAATCTGACCTTTGTGATTGATCGTTATGATGCCATCAATGACGGTATTGAAAATGGTTTCAAGTTGATTCTTACTTTCAGCAAGCTCCCTTTCAATTGTTTTTTGCTTTTGTTCGCTTTGGTGTGCATGTATCAGGGTGCCACATGTTTGGAGGAATGGATTGAGAAAGTCTGACAATTCTTTGGTGTATCCATCTGTCCGGTTTGCAAGGCCAACCATTCCAACGAATTTTTGGGCATAGAAGATGGGCAATCCCAAGAACGCGTTTAAAGGTGGGTGACCAGGGGGCAAACCACCCCGACGGGGGTCGGTTCTGGGCTGATTAGAAATGATAACTTTACCCGTTTTTATTGTGTAGCCAAACAACGTATCCAGATTGGTAAATTCAAGGCCAGAGGGTGCATTTTGGTCGTAAAAATCTCGTGTTTCTTTGTTCCAAGAAATGTTGGTTAGTGCGTATGTTTTTAAATAGGGTTGATTTTCCGTTGTATGGAGAATTTGCCCGATAAAGCCGTATTCACTCTGTGTCAGATTGAGAAGGTAGTGCAACATTTTTTCAAAAAAATCATGGGTTTCTGTTTCTTTTATGAATTCTGATTGAAAATCGCTGATTGCTTGGAATAAGTCACTTTGTTGTTTGTATTGTTTTAGATGTGTGATTTCATCTAACAATTCTTGCTTGGTTTTTTGGGCATCATTTTTAGACATTGCAAGACTTTCTAATAACCAGCGTTTATAAAAGTTGTTAAAAAAATGTCATTTTGTGCACAAATTGTGCGCTTTATTTCACAGGTGGTAGTTTTACAGTTTTAAACCAGAATGCTTTTAGATTTTTTACCGAAATTACGAATTCGTCAAAATTTATGGGTTTGGTGATAAAGCTGTTGGCATGCAAATTGTAAGCTTGTTCGATATCACTTTCTGAGTCGGATGTGGTTAAAATCACAACAGGAATGTTTTTGAGATCTGGGTCGCTTTTGAGTTCGGCAAGGGTTTCTCGCCCATCTTTTCGAGGCATGTTCAGGTCGAGCAAGATCAAATGTGGTTTTTTCTGGGTTTTATCATGTAAAAATGCAAGGGCGTCTACGCCGTCGCGATGTACAATGATTTCGGCATTTACATTGGCTTCTTGAAATGCTTCTGTGGTCAAAAAAACGTCGTCTTCATTGTCATCTACAAGCAAAACTTGGAAGGTGAATTCTGGAGGTGTTATTGTCATGAGGGTTGTCTTTCGAGCTATGCATGATCTTTCGTTTCAGCAGGCGAGATAAATTAAAGCACAAAATATACCAAGAATGCTAAAATTTATAGGATTAATGGCTAAGGTGACGTTAGTCGGTGGTGGATGAGCTGGCTTGAAATTCTATAATATTTACATTTCCAATATAGTGTTTATCAATACATATAACAGCTTAGGTATGGCTTTGAAAAACTTGGTTTTTATATAATGTGGT
>JAYODI010000065.1:0-34953 GCA_038279365.1 Candidatus Latescibacterota bacterium
GAGCACCTCTGGATATTACCCTTCACATTTCGCATGGATGTAATATCACATGCACCTATTGTTTTGCTCAAGGTGGCAGTTATGGTGGCAAGGCAACGATGATGGACTTTGGAACTGCCAAACAAGCTGTGGATTGGGTTTTGGACCAAAGTGAAGAGGTGGGGGCGTGTCAGATTACGTTGTTTGGTGGTGAACCTTTGTTGAATTTGGATTTGATTAAACAGATCGTGCCTTATGCCAAAACACAAGCCAAAGAGAGAGGGATAAAAATTACATTTGGTATGACCACCAATGGCACATTGCTATCGGGTGAGGCACTGGCGTTTATTATGAAAGAAGATATTGGCGTGATGGTGAGTTTGGATGGCAATGCGGAGACGCACAATCGTATTCGCACCTTTCACGATGGCAGTGATACCTTTGATGTGATTGCAGAAAACACACGGAAGGCCGCTGCACTTCGCCCAAATAAAGTTAAAGTGCGTGCAACGATGACGGCTCATAACCTCGATATAGACCAGATCGCAGAAGACATTTCTCAGTATGGCACGACCACGATTGAAGTCTCTCCTACCATAGAGCACCCGAAAAGCCCAACTGCGATTCGTATGGAACATTTGCCTGAGTTAAAAAAACATTTAAAGCGTGTGAGCAAAACGGAGTTGGCGAAACTGTTAAATGGTGAAAACCAGGCACATGCTTATTTTGTGGGTAAGATTAAGCAGGTGCTTGATCCACATAAAAAAGAGTATGGGTGTGGGGGAGGAAAGACGTTTTACGGTATTGCGGCAGATGGGTCTATTTATTTTTGTTCGGCATTTGCCAGCAATTCAGAGTTTAAGATGGGGGATGTTTTTTCTGGGCTTAATCCAGAAAAAATGAAACAATTTGATCATGATTTTCAAGTGGACAATCGGCAAACTTGCAAAACGTGTTGGGCGCGTAATTTGTGTGGTGGTGGGTGTGTTTATGATGCACATATGAGTACGGGAAAAGCGGTAGAGCCCAACCCTGTTTCTTGCGAACAGATTCGTTATGGATATGAATTGGCCATGGGTATGGCATTGGAAATTCAGGAGAATAACCCTGTAATTTTTGATGCGCTTTGCCCTGCTGAAACTGTCTTGGGGGAGGTTTGTGATGCACCAAATGCATGATTTTTTAGATATTGATACGCCTGCACAAAACGTGATCCCCATGCTCAAACAGTTGTATAAAACGGAGTGTCATATTTTTGAGCACCAAGGGCATCATATTCTATTTAATGTGTCATCGGGTAACTTTTTTCAAATTGACCAGGTTCAAAAAAATGTTGTAGAAGCGTGTTCGGGAAAAACGCTCAATGAAATATTACATGCCTTGCAGTATCAACACACTGAAAAACAAGTTATGAGCGCATTTAAGGAGCTTTTTGAGGCGGGTATTATTACCGATACACCTTTTGAACGCCCTCCTCAGTTTGCTTTGCCTGATCGGTTAGAAATTGTCCATTTTGATTTTAATATTACAAATGATACGTTGTTGGGTGTGGAGGAAAATGTTGCTTATATGGATGAAACAGTAGCTTTGGAGGCACTTGCACTTTTATTAAAAGAATCGGGACGCGTGCGTCGTTGTTCGATTGCGTTTCGGGGTGGTGAACCTTTGTTGAATGCGCCGCTTGTTGAAAAGATTATTGAAGAAGGTTATGCGCAGGCTCAAAAATTGGGTAAAGAAATTCGCTTTCAAGTGGTTACAGATGCACGTTTGCTCAATCCATCACTTTTTAATCGCTTACAAAAATTGGGTGCTGAAGTGGTGGTAAAATTTGAGGTAGATGAGCGCCCACCTTTGTTTTGTGGGCAAGGGCCATATAGTTTGTCATCTATTGATATGCCTGAGCATATACAAGAGAAACAAGCACCGATTGATCTATATTATGTTTTGGATCGACATCGCACAAACTATGCAAAAGATATGCAACAGGTTGTAAATCAATATCCCACGGTTAGAAATGTGTCTTTTGCATCTGATGAGAGGATGGAACAAGAGGATGTGCCACGTATCAAAGACGGTTATGCACAACTGGCGCGTTATGTTGAAGATCAGGCTTTGGACGGACAAAGTGCTTGGATTGATGGCATTGAATCGCACATTTATCAGGTGTTTAATCAGAAAGCCTCTTTCTTGCACAGTGGTATTGGGGTGCGTTCTTTGGCTGTGGCACCCAATGGTATTTTGCACCCCAGCCTGACACAAGAAAAAACCATTGGAGATGTGTGGCAGGGCATTGATCGCGAAAAGCAGCATGCTTGGATTCGGGAAACGCAGGTGGACCAATTGGATGGATGCAAAACGTGTTGGGCGCGGCAATTGTGTGGGGGGGCTTGCCGACTCAATACACAATATGGGGCAGATACCAAACGGTCTACTTGTGAACTGGTGCAGTATAAATATGAGTTGGCAATGAAGACGTGTTTAAATATTGCGGCAAAAGATCAAGATGTTTTGTATCAACGTTATGCAGAATAGAAACCATCGTTTGCGGACGAAGTGTTTGTTGCTTTTGATTTTTAGACCTTAACTTTTAAAACTTATGAATATTCTTTTTTTTCAAGATACGTTGGCTGTGAGTGGCGGCGAGATTTGGGTGGTGGATGCGGCTGACAAATTGCGGCAAAAAGGCCATGGTGTCACTTTGGCCTGCCCGAGTGGTTCTTGGATTGAGCGGCGGGCCAAGGAAATGGGTTTGCCACATTTTAATTATATCTTAGATGACGAGTACGAGGGGCATTTGCGTTGGTTGCTTTGTGAGACCCTTTGCGAAGAACAAATAGATATTATTTTTTGTGGTATTCCTGGCTATCGCGAAGAAGTGCCTGTGCTTGATGCTGCTGTAAGAGAGGCAGGGCGCGGGCAAATTGTTTTGCGGTTGGGTGTCACGCCAGGACCACAGTCTTTGTCGTCTGACCGTGTTGGGCAGGGTTTTGAAACGGTGCGGGGAGTGGTGGTGGTGTCTGAAGATATTCGGAAGCATTTGTACAAGGCCTTTCCGTTTATGCCATCTGATCAGGTGCACGTAATTTATAATGGCGTAGATGTGGATCACTTTGACCCCAATCGGTATTCCAATCGACGTAATTTTTGTCAGCAGCATGATATTCCCGAGCATCATTTATTAGTGGGATCTGTGGGGCGTTTGGATGGCATTAAGAACGTGCCCTTATTGATTGAAGCCTCCAAGGATGTGTTGCGTCATTTTGAAAATGTGACATTTGTGATTGCGGGTGATGGTATTGAGAAACAATCGTTGATGCATTTGGCGCGAGAAGCGGATGTGATGGATCATTTTCGGTTTACGGGCTTTGTGGATGATGTGCCTAAGTTGTTGTCGGGGTTGGATATTTTAGCGCATACGGCCTTTTCAGAGGGGGTGCCCAATTCGGTGATTGAAGCGATGGCTATGGGCAAATGCGTGGTGGCAACGGAAGTGGGTGGCGTGCCCGAGTTGATTGAAGATGGTGTGACGGGTTTGCTGGTGCCGTCTAATGATGTTGAGAAATTGGTGTGGACGTTGTGTGATGTGCTTCAAAACAAGTCAAAAATGTTGGCATTGGGCACTGCGGCGCGTGCCTATATTGAGACGGCGCTCAATCGCAAAGAAAAACTCAATGAACTGGAGATGCTTCTGCAAGGCTTTGTGGATCATCCTGTAGACATTCCCAAAAGTGAAGAACCGGCGATGTTGTATGATTTACCCGATTTTGATGTGAAGAGTCCGTTTGGACGGTGGTGAGTGAGAGAAGATTGGTATTTTTTAAAAGGGCTACGAATTTATTTTCGTGGTCCTTTTTTGTTAAAAATGACCTTGGTGTCTAAATGGAGTATAGATTTAAGTAAAGTTTATGTGCTACGAATCCAATTGGCTAAACACGAGTTGGCTGTCATATTCTTGTAAATGTGAGGGGTTTGATATGAAGATATGTGTTGTTCAACCGCGTTATCCTGTTGCGGGAACGATTGATTCGGCACGTGCGTGTGTGGCATGGATGCAAATGCAATTGGAGGGTTTGCAACCCCAAGGACAGGATTTGATTGTGTTGCCTGAATATGCCAATGTGCCGGGGATCAATGATGTAGATACAATGCGAACATTTGCGGAAGGTGTTGGGCGCGCGTTTGTGGCATATGTTGCCGATTCATCGGCACGTTTGTCCTGTTTGATCACGATGGGTGGGGTGTTTAAAACGGATGTTGGGTGGCAAAATCAGGTGATGGTTTTTGATGGGGGAAAAACGCCGAAATACCTATATAACAAGGTTCATTTGACAGATGTGGAGTCAAATGGGCTGGGCTTAATACCTGGAAATAAGGTCGGTGTGTTTGATTGGCAAGGCATTCGCTTAGGGTTTGCAGTGTGCTTTGATATGTATTTTGCCTCGTATTTCGAAGCCCTTGCCAAACACAAGGTTGATGTAATTGTGTGCCCGGGTTATCAACGCTCTGAATCGGGTGACCGTATTCGGTTGATTTCGGGGGCGCGTGCATTGGACACGGGTGCTTATGTGGTGCGCAGTAGTTATGCCATGCATACGCCTCAAAAAGGTGGGCATTCGTTGGTGGCGTCACCCGATGGTAACATTGTGGTGGATGCGGCAGATGCAGTGGGCATGGTGGCAGTTGATATTGATCCTCACCTGAAATTTGTGAAACCGGCGTCTCATGGACAGCCCGATGTGGAACATCGTGTATTGATAGAGGCCCATGTGCGACCTGAGGTGTATGCAACGGATGGGGTTTCTGATCGGTTATCTTAATGGGTGATCAGCAGTTAGCAATTAGTGGTCAGCGGTCAGTGCTATACCCTCTATTGGGTGGTGGCGTGCGCGCTGTTTGGACGACCTGAGGTATTGATTTTGGTAGAGCACGTGTGTTGCGATGCCTGTTGGATGGGTGTTGGTGAGCGCAATGACGGTTTGTGGCTCTATTCTTATAGAAAGGTATTTATCGGGATATAAATGTGTGGTGATGGTGGGGTGGGAAAATCATGACCAGGGAGGTCTTTGGGCGGAAAAATCGTCTTTTGGGAAGACGGCTGATGGATAGGTGTGTCGGAACATTCGTCCGTTTTTGAAGCCTATTTGGGGTCTCATGGGAAAATTATACCTGTTCGGGAAAGATTATTCCCGAAGAGATATATCTGTGCCTATTCGGTATTAATTGGTATTTTTAGTAAATTAAAATATTGTTTTATAATGAATTATGATTTTTTCAGTGAGCCTTTTTTCAAAAGGGTTCACTTTTTTTTTGTTTGGGTATGATGCTTGCTCTTTGAGAGCGTGACCAATCAACACTCAAGGAGATTTCATGAAACACGCACTATTATTTGGCATAACGTTTTTGCTTGCCGCACCCGCAATGGGTTCTGTGGCCGATTCGACAGCAGTGGCTGCGAATGTGGCGGCATTGCCCGATGTGAGCAGTTTGATTACACGCATGGTATTGTCATTAGGGGTTGTGTTGCTGCTGATTTGGGGTGCGGTGCATATCTTGCAACGCATATCGGGGCAATCTGTAAAGCCAGGGGGGGCAGAATCACATATTCGGGTATTGGATCGGACATACTTGGCCCCTAAAAAAGCAGTTTATGTGCTCAAAATTGGCACGCGCGCATTGGCTGTGGGGGTGACGGAAGATCAAATTACCCCACTGGCTGAATTGGACGCTGACGAAACCAACTTGGCATATCCTGCATCTTTGCCGTCTCAGGGCACGCCTTCTTTTGCCAACTTGCTCAAAGATGTGCGCACCCGCTTTGCAGGAGGGCAAGCATCATGAAATCTTTGCGGATTCTTTTGATCGTCATTTTGGCCTTTGTTGTTGTTCCTGATATTGCGGCGCAAGGTTTGCCGCGTATCAGTTTGGATGTGGCACAATCGAACAATGCAGAAGATGCAGCAGTGACTTTGGAAATTATTTTCATGCTCACTGTGTTGACGCTGGCGCCTTCCATTTTGATTATGCTGACGTCATTTACGCGCATTGTGGTGGTGTTGTCGTTTTTGCGTATGGCCATTGGAACACAGCAAATTCCACCAACACAACTGATTGTGGGTTTGGCTTTGTTTTTGACCATGTTTGTGATGGGCCCTACTTGGGAACGTGTGTATGACAATGCCATTACACCATATTTGGAAGAGCAAATTGATCATACGGTGGCTTTGGATGAAGCCATGAAGCCGATTCGTGAATTTATGCTCAAGAACACCCGCGAAAAAGATATTGCATTGTTTGTGAAATTGTCGCGTGAAGCACGTCCTCGCAATGTGGATGAGCTGTCTAATCGGGTATTGATTCCAAGCTTTGTGATTAGTGAGTTGAAGACGGCTTTTCAGATCAGTTTTGTGTTGTTCATTCCGTTTATCATTATTGATATGGTGGTTTCCAGTACGTTGTTGTCGATGGGTATGATGATGCTCCCACCTGTTACGGTGTCTTTGCCGTTTAAGATTTTGTTGTTTGTGCTGGTTGATGGGTGGCATTTGATAGTGGAATCTATTGTGATGAGTTTTAAGTAAGGTCGTGAAACGGCAAAAGTGAAACGGCAAATGGAAAGTCTACAACGTCAGTTTTAATTGGAGTGAGTTATGACCCCAGAGTATGTGGTGCATCTTGGACAGCAGGCGATTTATTTGATGTTGATGGTTTCGGCACCGATGTTGATTGCTGGGCTGGTGGTGGGTTTGGGCATTAGCATTTTGCAGGCGGTGACGCAGATTCACGAGGTGACATTGACATTTATTCCGAAGATTTTAGTGGTGTCGTTGGCTTTGGTGGTGGCGTTGCCTTGGATGATTCAGAAGTTGCTTGATTTTATGATTATGTTGATGCAGCAGATTCCGGCGATTGTAACGTAAAAGGCAAACGGCAAATGTGAAACGGCAAAAAGCCGACAGTAAATTTAAAAATCAGATAAAATTTAACTATAGAAGTGGATTATGAACGCAACGTATCTCGACATTTCTGTTGCACAATTTCAGGTGTTTTTGTTGGTGTTTTTGCGCACTTTGGGTGTTTTGGCAATGGCGCCTATTTTTGGGCATCGGGCAGTGATTAGCCAGGCCAAGGCGGGGTTTGCATTTGCCTTGGCACTTGCTTTGTTTCCTGCTATTCCGATGACATTGGCCGTAACAACCGATTTGGCACCCTATGTGTTTGCTGCGGTCAAAGAGATTACAATGGGGGTGATGTTTGGGTTTGTGGCGCGGTTGGTTTTTGTGGCGGTACAATTTGCGGGTGAGGTGATTGGTATTGATATCGGTTTTGGTGTGGTAAACGTGATTGACCCGCTTTCGGCAGAGCAAATTTCTATTATTGGTACGTTTAAGAACTTGATTGCGATGGTCACTTTTTTGATGATTGATGGGCATCATATTTTATTACAAGCATTGTCTGAGAGTTTTGCGATGGTGCCATTGGGTGGGGTTCAGTTTACGGAACTGTTGGCACAAGGCTTAATTAATATGACGGCCCATGTGTTTGTGATGGCCATTAAGTTGGCCGCGCCGATTGTGACATCGTTGTTTTTAACTTCATTGGCATTGGGCATTATGGCACGCACGATGCCTCAAATGAATGTGTTTATCGTTGGCTTTCCACTCAAAATAGCAGTGGGAATGGGCATGATGGCTATGGCATTGCCTTTGTTTCAAACGGTTTTGATTAAGATGTTTTATGGTTTGGGACCCAATTTGAGTGTTTTGTTGGAACAGATGTATACACCTTAAAAGAGGCAGGCAAAAGGCAAAAGTGAAACGGCAAAAGAGGTATTCCGTTCACTATCGTTGAGGATGATGTCACGTTTATCGATTGCCGTTTGCCATTTCAAATCCTATGGCTGAAGAATCTTTTCAAGAAAAAACAGAAGAGGCAACTCCGAAGCGGCGCGATGAAGCGCGTCGCAAGGGGCAAACAGCAAAAAGCCAAGAGTTGAACTCTGCTGTGGTGTTGATGGCAGCACTGGCGAGTTTGTATGTTTTGGGTGGGATGTTGTTTAACACGTTGTCGGGTTTTACGGCAAGCACGCTTGCACAAAGTCATACCTACGAATTTTCGGTGTTGAGTGTGCGCACCCATGTTATTGGATGGGCACAAGTGTTTTTTGGTTCTGTGGGGCCTATTCTGTTGGTCATTGGTTTGGCTGCATTTATTGTTTCGATTTCACAGGTCGGTTTTGTGATGAACGAAGAAGCATTGAATTTTAAGCCCAATCGTTTGGATCCGATGCAGGGGGCTAAGCGCATTTTTTCTATGCGTTCTTTGGTTGAACTGGTCAAGGGGATTATCAAAATTACGATTGTGGGTTTGATCAGTTATTGGGTGATTGCTCCAGAAATGCCTCGCATTGCATTGCTTACAGACGCTGGGGTGGGTGATATTTTTACATACACTGGCGTGATGGTGTTTAAAGTGGGCATGTATACGGCGTTGGCGTTGTTGGTTATGGCCATTTTGGATTATGCTTATCAGCGTTTTGAGTTTAATAAGAGCATTCGGATGACCAAACAAGAAGTAAAAGAAGAAAGCAAACAAACAGAAGGTGACCCACAAGTGCGCATGCGGATTCGGTCTTTACAACGCGAAAATGCACGCCGACGCATGATGGATGACGTGCCAGAGGCCGATGTGGTGATTACCAACCCAACGCACTTTGCTGTGGCGTTGAAATACGATATGGACACGATGGCAACACCGATGGTGGTGGCCAAGGGTAAAAACCTAATTGCACAAAAAATTAAAGAAATTGCCCGAGAATCGGGTGTGCCAATGGTGGAAAACAAACCTTTGGCACAAGCTTTATTTAAATCGGTAGAGATTGGGCAAGGCATCCCTGAAGAGTTATATCGGGCAGTGGCTGAGGTCTTGGCGTATGTGTTCCGATTGAAGGGAAAATGATCAAGTTAAAAATAGAACGTGGAAGATGACACTTTTGAAGTTTTGCGCCCCAATTTCGACGATGTCATGATTGTGGGGTGTCAATGGCTCTGAGCTTGACTAAATAGTATAAATCGCAGTATATTATCCTACCTTGGCTCCTTTGGAGAAAACGCATGAAAGAGTTTTTTGAACGTATTGCAAAATATACCGATGTGCTGTTTGCTTTGGCATTGATCGGGATGATTTCGGTGATGATCATTCCGATGCCTCCTGGTTTTTTAGATGTTTTGTTGGCTTTTAATATTGCATTTAGTTTGCTTGTGTTGTTGATGACGATTTATATCACCAACCCATTGCAGTTGTCTGTATTTCCTGGTTTGTTGTTGGTGTTGACCCTTTTCCGACTGTCGCTTAATGTGGCCACCACCCGATTGATTTTGGGTGAGGGGTATGCGGGCGATGTGATTACCGCCTTTGGACAGTTTGTGGTAAAGGGTAATTATATTTTGGGTTTGGTGGTTTTCCTGATTATTGTGATTATCCAGTTTGTGGTGATCACAAAGGGTGCTGGACGTGTGGCTGAAGTGGCGGCTCGGTTTACCTTGGATGCGATGCCGGGTAAACAAATGGCCATTGATGCCGACTTGAATGCGGGTTTGATTACGGAAGAAGAGGCGCGAACACGTCGTTCGAACATCTCGCGTGAAGCCGATTTTTATGGTGCGATGGATGGTGCCAGCAAGTTTGTGCGTGGTGATGCTATTGCGGGTATTTTGATTACGTTGGTAAATATTTTGGGTGGTTTGGGCATTGGGGTATTGCAGCGGGGCATGAGCGCGGCTTCTGCTGCTGAGACGTATACGATTTTGACCATTGGTGATGGTCTGGTTTCGCAAATACCGGCCTTGATTACCTCTATTGGCGCAGGTATTATTGTCACACGTTCGACATCGGACGACAACTTGGGTACCGACCTTGGACGTGAGTTGACCTCTAAACCGCGTGCCATTATGGTGGCTTCGGGTGTGTTGTTGGCGTTTGCGGCGGTGCCTGGTTTGCCGAGTTTACCCTTCTTGGTTTTGGCCATCCTCTCTGGTTTCGTGGCTTATTTTGCACAACGTGAATTGAATGCAGGTGAAACAGAAGCTGCCGCTGTTGCAGAAGCTGCCGAAGTAAAGACAGAAGAAAAACCTGAAGACTATTTGCACTTAGACCCATTGGAAATTACGTTGGGTTATGGTTTGATTCCTCTTGTGGATTCGGCACAAGGTGGGGATTTGCTCGATCGCATTACGATGTTGCGAAAATCGACGGCGCTCGAATTGGGCGTGGTGATTCCACCCATTCGCATTCGGGATGACATTACCTTTAGCCCCAATCAATATGCGATTAAAATTCGTGGCGTACGCGTTGCTGGGGCAGAGCTTCAACCGCGCCATTTAATGGCGATGGACCCAGGTTATGTAGAAGGTGAAGTGGAAGGCACCAATACCATTGAACCGGCATTTGGATTGCCTGCCAAATGGATTGCTGAATCGGCACGTGAGCAAGCTGAGTTGTTGGGCTATACGGTGGTGGAACCCCCTGATGTTTTGGCTACGCATTTGACAGAAGTGCTCAAGTCACATGCCCACGAAATTTTGACACGCCAAGATACACAAAGTTTGATTGACCGTGTGAAAGAGAGCAGCCCAACGGTTGTTGAAGAGTTGGTACCCGATTTGTTGAATGTAGGTGGGGTGCAAAAGGTGCTTGAACATTTGTTGCAAGAACAAGTGCCTGTGCTGGATATGCAAACCATTTTGGAAACACTGGCTGATTATGCCAACTTGACCAAAGACCCCGAAATTTTGACCGAGTATGTACGCACGGCGCTTGCGCGAACCATTTGCCAAAAATATTTGAATGACGAAGGCAATATTCCTGTGCTGACAGTGGACCCGCAATTGGAACAACAAATTGCCAATGCGATGCAAAGTACACCGGGTGGCATTAAAGTGGTGTTGTCGCATGATGTGACCAATCGGTTGTTGGAGCGCCTGGCAGAAAGCATTGACGGGATGGTGAACAACAATCAACAACCCGTGGTATTGACGGCTCCTAATGTGCGCCCAGCATTGCGACGCTTGACTGAAACGACGTTTCCAAGTTTGGCGGTGTTGTCTTATAATGAGATTGTTCCTGGTGTGGATGTTTATTCGGTGGGGATGGTGTCATTGGATGCGGTGCCTGCGTAATGGGTGTATTCAAAAAAAAAGGCGAAGTTTGGGATTGATTTTCTATGCGCATTAAAAAATACATTGCAGCCTCTATGCCAGAAGCACTCAAGCAGGTTAAAGCCGATTTGGGGCCACAGGCTGTTATTTTGAACACACGCACTTTGCGCAAAAGTGGTAAGTTGGGTCTTACGGGCAAAGGGCAGGTGGAGGTGACGGCTGCCATTGATGAAGGCGGTGGTGCGCTGTTGAAGAAAGTCCCCGCAAAAAAAGCGGTTGTGTCAACGCCTGCAGAAGCTGGTTCATCTACCCTTCCCAAACCTATCTCTCGGCCTACGTCTCAAGCTTTGTCTGCTTCTGTGCCTGATCCCAAATGGGCAGATCGCATTACACAAAAGTTAGAAGGTTTAGAAGCTGCATTGCGAACGGCCCCCTCAAGACAGAGCGAGAAGTTGTTGCTTCCTGGTGCGCTTGATCCATTGGCGCAACAGTTGCGGTTGGCGGGTTTGTCGGATGCACTTGCACAAGATGTGCTTAAAACACTGCTTTTGGATCCTGGCCCCAACGGACTGAAAGAATTGCCCCCTCTTCAAAAACGTGCGGGGCAGTTGATGAGCCGATGGTTTGAAAGCCCGCAGCCCACACGATTGGGCAAAAATGTGCGCAGTGTGGTGGCCTTGGTTGGCCCTGCTGGGGTGGGGAAAACGACAGCGGCGGCACGAATGGCGGCTCATTTTTCAGACGCAGGTGCTCGGGTGGTGTTGGTGGCAGCAGATACGGATCGTGTCGGTGGCTTGGAGCAAATAAGGGCCTATGCGGGTATTTTGGGTGTGCCCATCGAAGTGGTCTATACCTCAGATGAAATGGGCGATTTGATTCGGGATCGCCGAGATGTGGATTTGATGTTGATTGATACAGGCGGGGTGGGTCCATTGGATCAGGAGCGCTTGTTTCAACTGAATGAATTGTTAAAAGAAGCGGCACCGAATGAAGTGCATTTGACGCTTTCGGCAACCGCAGACTTGCATCAAATGTTGGATGTGGTGGCAGCATTTGAGCCAGTGGGTGTGAATCGGTTGTTATTGACCAAAATTGATGAGACGGCGCGGTTGGGGGCTGTGTGTGCAGTGGCTGTTGCGTCTAAGTTGCCATTGTCTTATCTGACAAATGGGCGGGCGGTGCCCGGAGATTTTCAGCCAGCAGATCCGAATGTGTTGGTTGCGTGCCTTTTTGAGGGGGTTGCCCATGTCAGCAGATGATGCACGTGCAACGGTGTGGTCTATTACAAGCGGTAAGGGTGGGGTGGGCAAAACCACATTAAGCGTAAATTTGGGTATTGCCTTGGCCAAGCAGGGGTTGCAGGTGTTGCTGATGGATGCCGATTTGGGTTTGGCCAATGTGGATATTTTATTGGGTGTTTCTCCCGAACGTACGGTTCAAGATTTGCTTTCTGGTGAAGCCTCGGCTTTGGATGTGGTTGTTGAAGGCCCTGAAGGGTTGTCTATTTTACCTGCTGCTTCAGGCATGGCAGAACACGATGCTTGGCAGATGGAAGATCGCCATCGTTTGGCAGAAGAATTGGGGCGGTTGGAGCGGGGATATGATCTGATTTTAATAGATACAGGTGCAGGTATTTCTTCTAAAGTAACCGATTTTGTCATGGCATCTGATCGCATGTTTGTGGTTGCAGTGCCAGAACCCACCTCTATTGCAGATGCCTACGCCATGGTGAAGGTGTGTCATCAAAATGCTCCTGCCCCGAAGATGGGTTTGATTGTGAATCGGGCACGTTCTCCAAGAGAAGCATTTGCATTACATCAGAAATTTGACCAAATTGTAGAGCGGTTTTTGGGTATTCATGTGGATCGTTCGGGATATGTGTTGGAAGATATTGCAGTAGAACAAGCCTCACGATCGCAGAACCCTGTTTTATTGTCACACCCAAACTCTGCTGCTGCAAAATGCATTGAGCAATTGGCAAAGGAGTTATCGGGTGGATCAGAGGTCCTAAAAAGACAAGGGCCGGGTTTGTTTGATAAGTTAATGAGTCGTATTATCGCAGATATTTAAAGTCACTCTACATCAATAGATCAAAAAACTCAATGCTGAGGTTTTTGATTTGCCCTAACGAGAGTTTTATGGGAAAACAAAGAGCACAGTCGGCATATCAAAAAACCCAATCGGCCAATGCACAAGATAAGCGCGAAGGCCAATTGATAGAGTATTTGCCATTGGTGAAATATATTGCTGGACGCATTGCAATTGGGTTGCCCAAGTCTGTTGAGTTGGACGATTTGATTAATGCTGGCGTCGTGGGCTTGATTGAGGCTTATAATAATTTTGATACCAGCAAAGGTGTCAAATTTGAATCATATGCGTCTATGCGTATTCGTGGTTCTATTTTGGATGAGTTGCGTGCTGTTGATTGGGCACCGCGTTCAACCCGTGCCAAGTCGCGCGAAATGGAGCGGTCTATTTCGTCATTGGAAAACAAATTGGGCAGATCTCCCACGGAAGAAGAAATTGCTGAAGATCTCGATGTGTCTTTGGGCGATTTGTATAAGCTGCTGGATGACTTAAGCTCGACGACATTGTTGTCTTTGGATGAACTGTCGTATGGTTCTGATGAAGACAAACCTGTGCCTTTGCTTGATACTTTAAAGTCTAAGGATCGCACAGATGCATTGGATCAACTCGAGCGCGATGAAATGCGCAATTTGTTGGTGGATGCTATTGAATATTTGACGGAGCAAGAGCGGTTGGTAATTGCTTTGTATTATTATGAAGAACTGACATTAAAAGAAATTGGTCAGGTGATGGAATTGTCGGAATCGCGTGTGTCTCAAATTCATACAAAGTCTGTTTTGAGCTTGCGCGCCAAATTGCGCATGCGGTTGTTGCAATAAACACTATGAAACGGCAGACGGCAGACGGCAAAAAATTCTTTAAAATTCACCTGTTTTTAAATGAGTATTTGATGACGTGGCAAATTTAGCCCAAACATTTGCACAAGTACAGAGCCCAGAATTGAGCCAAAACCGATCACAGCGTTTGCGGCAGATTACAGAAAAGATTATTGGTTTGCCTACGTTGCCTACCGTGGTAACACAGTTGATTTCTGTGGTGGGTGATCCAGCATCTTCGGCGCGCCAAATTGCGCGGTTGGTTTCGACCGATCAGGCTTTGACTGCTAAAATTTTGAAAGTGGCCAACTCGTCGTTTTATGGGTTTTCGCGAGAGATCGCAACGGTGCAGTTGGCCATTGTGGTTTTGGGCATTGAGATGGTGAAGAATATCGGGTTAAGTGTGGCGGTGCTGAAGCGATTTTCCGAAGGGAAAGAACACCGATTGTTTGATCGCCAAAGATTTTGGGCCCACGCAATTGGGTGTGGTGTGGCTGCGCGCATGTTGGCACTTAAGTTTAAGGATCGTCGTATTGCCGACGAAGCTTTTGTGGCGGGTGTGTTGCACGATATTGGCAAGTTGATTTTGATTGAATATTTTAATGAAGAGTTTATCACTGTGTTGGAAAAAGCTGAGGTCGAAGGATTGGCCATTGTGGATGCCGAGGAGGAAGTTTTGGGGGTATCCCATGCCGATGTCGGGGCATGGCTGGCTGAAAAATGGAATTTGCCAGCCCATTTGGTAGAGGCCATTGCCTATCATCATCGCCCCTTTGAGCCCGATGCCGAAAACCCTCAGGATTTGGTTATTTTGACCCATATGGGTGATGCCTTGATTCGGCATTTGCGTGTGGGCAACAGTGGTGATCAACAACTGGCCTCTTTGCATCCAAAGGTGGCAGATATGTTTAAAAAAGGGCGTAAAATTTCGGATGAGGCCTTATTTGAAGAGTTGGGTATCGGTTTGGAAAGTGAGTTGGAAACCGCACAAGTATTTAAAGATTTGGATGATGGTACTGAAAATTAATCGAATGATGATGGGTTTATGAATCAAGATATTTTAAAACGCGCGTCTGAATTGGCACACAAAATGGATGCCAAACCCGACCAAATGGCTGCATTGTTTGCTGATTTGGTCGATTTGGCACAGCAACAAGTGGCAGAAATTGAGACGGTGCGCAGTGAACGAGATAAGGCCGATAGAAATTTGAAAGTGTCCCAGGCCCAATTGGTGCAGTCGGGTAAGATGGCGGCTGTAGGGCAGTTGGCTGCGGGAGTGGCCCATGAAGTGAATAACCCTTTGCAGATTATTTTGAGCCGGGTGCAGTTGTTGATGATGCGCAATCAGGGGCAAGATACTTTGGTGCAAGATTTGCAATTGATCGAAGCCAATGTGAAACGAATTTCGCGCATTATTCGAAGTTTGCTCGATTTTGCACGGCACAACAATGGTGAGGAAGATTGGAAAGTTGTTGCATTGATACCGCTTATTGAACAAACGGCAGAGTTGATGCGGCATTTGATGGAAAAATCGGGTATTGCGTTGACGGTGACAAATCTTGCAAGTGAGTCACCTATTTTGTATGGCAATGTGGGTGAAATCGAACAAGTGTTTTTGAACTTGCTGATCAATGCGCTTCAGGCAACACCTAAAAATGGTCGTATTGATATATGTGCTGAATGCGTGGGTGAATATGTGGTGGTGCGGGTTTCCGATACGGGTAAGGGGATTGCGCCAGAAAATTTATCTCGCATTTTTGAACCTTTTTTTACCACCCGTGAAAACCAAGGTGGAACAGGATTGGGGTTGGCCATTATTTCGGGGATTGTGGATAAGCATCGGGGTAAAATAGAGGTGGAAAGTGTAGAGGGTGAGGGAACCACATTTATTTTGACATTTCCGGTTGATAAGAGTGGATAATATGCAAGGTATAGAAGTGCTCTATTGGGCCTTGTCGGTTCTTTTTTGTTTGGCTTTGGTTTTTGCCATTTTGTTTTGGTGCCGAAGTTGGCGAAATGAAGAACGCGAAACCAATTTGCGTCATTTGCAGTTATTGGCCCGTGAAGTGAAGCGTTTGGCTGAGGCAGTTGATGGATTGGAACATACGGCTGCTTCGTTGCAAATGGCAGATGAACAATTTTCACAACAGATTGAAAACATTCGCAATTTGGGGCGCGATTTAAAACGTCAACTGACCCCATCGGTTGTTCCTGCTCCTCAAACTGTGGCCTCAGAATCTAAGCCTGCTCCTATGCCATCAGCACCCAAAGAGGCAGTAACTTTTCAAGAATCGTCAGAAGATCGTTATGCACAAGCACGAGATTTGTTGCTTGCTGGCCAACCACAAACAGATGTGGCACGACAATTGGATTTGGGAACGGCTGAAGTGAGAATGATTGCACGGTTGCTCGAAAAAACAGGTGATGCATCATGATGCGCGTTGTTTATTTTTTTCTTGTGGTTGTGATGATGGGATGTAATAAAAATGAGGCGCCTACGGGTGTGTCGCGTACGGATGTCGAAGGCGTTTGGGCGGCTTCATTGGGTACGGTGAATTTGATGGGGCGCACACTGGTTGGAGAAAGCGATTGGCAGTTTAACCGCAGTACATTTGAGATTGCTTTTCTCGACCCACCTGTTGGACATGCAGAACGCATATCGGGTGATTGGAAGTTTAAAGATGGTAAAATGGTCATGACATTACGCAGTTCATTTCCCATTGTGGGAGATGTGGGCGCGAGCGATACGATGTTTGTTTCCATTTTGAATAATCAGATGTCATTGCAGACGCTTTCGGGTAGCAATATTTTGTTGGTCAAACTGCGTTCTTTTGCACAGGCTGTGTTACCTGAGCCCATTTGGGTTTTTCTGCCTGCCTTTTTACCTTCGTTTTTTGGTGCGTAGAGGGCATTGAAATAAAATGGTCGTACAGGGATCGTTTTTGCCTCTTTGTTTGTTGGATTTACATGTTATTGTTTGGGTGCGCCTCTTGAAAGTTGGTTTCTTGGGCGCACTTTTGTTTTTATGATGGTGAGCTTCTCATGCAAATTCAAAGCAGCACCCCCACACTGCGTTTCAATTTTTCGACAGATTCTCAGCGTCAAGCTTTGTTTGGCCGTTTGAGTGAAGGGCAAATGTTGGAAGCTCGTGTGGTGAATGAGGTGTCTACTGGGAAGTGGGCTGTGCGTTTGATGGGGCAAACGTTGGTGGCGGAGTCGCGTTTGGCATTGGAACCGGGGCAGACGGTGGCCGCACGGGTTGAGTCGTTGGGGCCGCCATTGGTGTTGGCTTTAACTGGGCATGCACGCGCTGAAGAAACGGCAATGCATCGGGCATTTCAATCTTTGGGGTTGGCAGATGACGCGACAAATCGTGCGATTTTACGGGGCTTAATTGCTAAGGGTATGCCGATTGATCGGGAACAGGTACAGGCTTTGAGACACCTGTTGACAGGGTTACAGGGCACATTGAATTTGGATGGTGTAGATGTTTTGGAGAGGGTTATTGCACGGAGTTTGTTTTTACAACAACAAGGTATGCCTGTTACACCGGAGGCATTGGCAACGTATTTGTCTCAGTTGCCACCGGGGGTGTTGGGTGGTTTGTTTGCAGATTTGGCGGGTGTTTTGCGTGGGTTGCGTTTGCGCCAAGGCACAGAAGTAAATTTGGCAGAGTTGGCCGACCAGTTGGCAGAGGCCTTGCCTGATGGTGGACAGATGACCGCAGATACTTTGCGTAAGTTGGTGGGGGATTTGGGTGTGGATTTGGAAGGGCGTTTGGCGCATTGGCTGTTGCAAGGACAAGAGGATTTACCCGAAGATGTGCACCGTTCGTTGCGAGGGGCTTTGTTGCGCTTGTTGACACAATTGGAAGGACTGGATGGCGCAGATGGCCAAGTGCAAATGCTGTTGGGGCGTGTGCGTGAGACGTTGCAGACATTGGATACCATGCAAGCGGTAAATGTGCCCACAGAAAACCGAGAGGCACTGATGTTGCAACTGCCCCTGATGATGAATGGCCAACCGACAACAGCTGATTTGCAGGTGTTTTATCAAAAGCGTGGCAATGGTCAGATTGACCCCGACCATTTGCGATTTACATTGGCGTTGGATTTGTCGGGGTTGGGGGCTGTGCGATTTGAGTTGGTACTGGTGAAAAAACGGGCGACATTACGTGTTTATGCAGTGGATGAACAGCGGGCAAAATTTTTGGAAGGTGAATTGGGTGATTTGCAGACGCGTTTGGAAGGGTGTGGGTATACGGTTGCGGATATTGCGTGTCGGGTAATTGATCAAGTCCAAGAAAATCTTGTGGATAAACCACCAACGGTGGGTGTGGATTTTCGGGTGTGATTGGAAGCGGATGGTTTTATGGGTATATGAAATAAAAAAAGCGGACATCGACTATGCGATGTCCGCTTTTTGATTGCTTTTGTTTAATGTGAGTGCCTGGGAATATTGTCTTTCACATTTTGATATTTGACGGCGAGTTCCAAACAGGCGCCTGTGGCAAGTTGGCCAACGTTGTTGCGATACATTTCTTGCCAGGGTGTTTGGTGGAATAGTTCGGGTTGTTTCCAGTTCTTTTTGCGTGTTTCTAATTCTTCATCGCTGATGAGCATATTTGCTGTGTGTGTGTTGAGGTCGATGCGCACGCGATCACCGGTTTGTAAAAAAGCCAACCCTCCGCCGACAGTGGCTTCGGGTGAGGCATTGAGAATGGATGGGCTGGCCGAGGTACCACTTTGGCGACCATCGCCGATGCAGGGCAATTCGTGGATGCCTGCTTGCACGAGTCGGTCGGGAGGCAGCATGTTAACAACTTCGGCAGAACCAGGATACCCCACGGGGCCACAATAACGAATAAAGAGCATGGAATCGCCATCAATGGGCAAGTTGGGGTCGTTGATGCGGTGGTGGTAGTCTTCGGGACCATCAAAGACAACGGCGGTACCTTCCCAGGCGTTTTCATCGCCGGTGCGTTGGAGATATTTTTTTCTGAAGTCTTCGCTGATGACTGAGGTTTTTAAGAGGCCCGCGTCGAAGAGATTGCCCGACAAGACGATAAAACCAGCATCTTTTTTGAGAGGGTTGTTGTAGGTTTTAATGACGCGATCATCTTCTATTTCTTGGTTGGCCAAATTTTCGGCCATGGTTTTGCCCGTAACGGTGAGGCATTCGCCGTGGAGTTTGCCTGCTTTGAGGACTTCGTTCATGACGGCAGGTACACCGCCAGCACGATAAAAGGCTTCGCCAAGGTATTCTCCAGCGGGTTGGCAGTTGACGAGAAGGGGGATTTTGTGGCCATAGGTTTGCCAGTCTTTGATGGGGAGTTCGAGACCAATGTGACGGGCAAAGGCCGTGATATGAACGGGTGTGTTGGTAGACCCACCGAGGGCTGAGTTGGTGACAATGGCATTTTGGAAGGCTTTTGGGGTAAGAATTTTGGAAGGGGTGAGGTCTTCGTGTACCATATCGACAATGCGCATGCCGGTGCGGTAGGCCATTTGTTTGCGTGCCCGATAGGGTGCAGGAATGGCGGCACATCCGGTGAGGGAAAGGCCAAGGGCTTCAGCCATTGAGTTCATGGAGAGTGCGGTGCCCATGGTGTTACAGTGGCCTACGCTGGGTGAGGAAGACGTGACCATGTCCATAAAACCATCGTAGTCTATGGTGCCTGCGGCATATTCTTCGCGGGCTTCCCAAACGACAGTGCCAGAACCAGCAAGGCGGCCTTTCCAGTGGCCGTCGAGCATGGGGCCACCAGAGAGGACGATGGCTGGGATGTTGACAGTGCAGGCGGCCATAATGCAGGCGGGGGTGGTTTTGTCACAGCCTGTGGTGAGTACAACCCCATCGAGGGGGTAGCCGTGGAGGACTTCAACGAGGCCAAGGTAGGCTAAGTTGCGGTCTAAAGCGGCGGTGGGGCGTTTGCCTTGTTCGGCAATGGGGTGAACGGGAAACTCGAAAGGGATGCCACCGTTGTCCCGAATGCCTGCTTTGACGCGGTCTACAAGGTCTTTGTGAACCATGTTACAGGGGGTGAGGTCGCCGCCTGTTTGGGCAATGCCGATGACGGGTTTGCCCGATTGGAGTTCTTCGCGGGTCCAGCCGTAGTTCATGTAGCGTTCGACATAAACGGCGGTCATGCCCATGTTGTGGGGGTTGTTGAACCATTCTTGGCTGCGGAGTTTGCCTTTAACTTCGGCGTAGTTTTTTTTCATTTTGGGTTCCTTGGTTTTAACTCTTACTTCTTTAACACCTTGCCTGTGGCGCGTTACTTTTTTTCTACAGCCAAAAAAAATAACCCAAAAAGGCCGCCCCTCAAGTGCCGGGGAGGCTGATTTTCCGCAAATACCTTTTGTGTGTGCAAAAGATAAGTGGCCTGCCAGCTTGTGTGGTTTTTAGAAATGATGTGCTGGACGGAATGGTGCGGAAAATCGAGGGTGGTTCTTGGTGATAGAAGTAAAAAGAGTAAGGTTACTTTCGTTTGGGTGAATGGTGTTTTGTTCGCGAATTATTGTTCGTATAATACAGGGTTAATGGGGGTGTTGATGATTTCGCCAATTTTGGCACCGGGGCAACAGCCTTCCCAGTCGCGCTGTTGGTTTTCGTTTTCGGGTTTTTTGAGGCGCATGTCGATGTCCATGTAGATGATGGTCATGACTTCGCGGGGTTTGTCGGTTTGGTTGTGGTCGGCTCGGTGGAAGGTCCAGCCATAGTGAAAGCTGACTTCGCCGAGGTCGTAGGGTTCTTGAATATAAGGGAATTGGGCATCGGAGAGGGCGGTTTGGATTTTTTGTTCGCTTTCGTCGCTGATGCTTAAGTCGCGGCCAAAGGTGAAGGTGTGGCTGCCTTCGGCAAAGGCCATGGGGCCCATTTCTAAGGGTGTTTTTTGAAGGGGGATCCAAACGGTACAGCATTTTTCGGTGGCCAAGGGCCAGTAAAATTGATCGGCGTGCCAGGGGGTAAACCCACCACCTGCTTCTTTGTAGAGGGCTTGGTCGTGATACATGCGCACACCACGTGTGCCCATGAGTTCTGTGGCAATGCGTGGAAGCCGTTTGCCAAAGACAAATTCTTTTACAAGATCGCTTTTTGTCCAAAGGTTGCCTATTTGGATGAAGGCTTTTTTATAGGTGGAGCGTTCAGACATGGGCTGGGTGTTTGTGTTGAGCTCGTGTACTTTTTGGGTAAATTCTTGGCCGTAGTGTGACAATACTTGTGGAGATAAGACGTCTTTTAGTTTGATAAAACCGCGTTTTTGAAAAGATGCGATTTGCTCGGGCGTGACAGGATAATGTGTGTCGATATCCAGTGTTGTTGCCATTGGGGATGTCCTTGTTTAGATTAGGAGTGTTTAAATATTAAACATCTTAAGATAGGAATAATACGGAAGTGTTATTTTTAGGCAAAGACAAAATTGGCTTTGAAAAAATATTTTTGATGGGTGTGAAAGATGAATCGTCGTAGGAAAGTGTTGCATACAATGACCTGGCTAGCACCGGGGGGTGGTGCAGATCGCAATGTGTATTTGACGATGAAGGAAATGCGCAAGGCGTATGACTTACATTTGGTGGTGGGACATGAAATTCATCGGCGCGATTTTTTTGAATTGGAAGGGATAACCATTCATGTGTGCCCTTATTTGGATCGTGAGATTCATCCTTGGCGCGATTTTTTGTCTTTGATTTGGTTTTTTAGATTGATTAGGCGTGAACGGTATGATCTTGTGCATACACATGAGACAAAAGCAAGTTTGATTGGGCGTGTGGCGGCTTGGATGGCACGTTGCCCACATATAATTTATGGTTTACATGGTGTGGCTTTTAATGATCCGATGAGCAAGTTGAAACGCGCGTTTTATATTGGGCTTGAAAAAGGAACCATTGGGTGTGCACACCATATTGTTTCTGTGGGAGAAGATACCCTCAATGAATATCGCAAACACCAGATTGGGTGTCATATTCCAAAACAAGTGGTCTATAGTGGGATTGATGTTGAACGATATAAACAACACATATCGGAAGCAGATAAATGTGCTTGGCGACAGCAGTGGGGCATTGCTCCTGATGCCATTGTTTTGGTGAATATTGGGCGGTTTTCGGTGGCGAAAGCACAGCATTATACGATTCGGGCATTTGCAAAATTGCGTGCCCAAAATGCAAACCTGCGTTTGTTGTTGGTTGGTGAAGGGCCTGAGAAAGAGGTGTGCAAACAGCTTTGTCAAGAATTGGGTATTGCAAAGGATGTGATCTTTGCTGGATTTTGTGAAGATGTGGTGCCCGTGTATGCGATTTCGGATATTCATATGTTGACTTCGCTGCGTGAAGGGTTGCCGAGTGTGGCGGTGGAGGCATCGTTGTCTCGGGTGCCAACGGTGGCATTTGAGGTAGAAGGTATTTATGAGATTGTGACACCAGATAAAACGGGGTATGTGGTTGGGCAGGGTGATGTAGATGCTTTGGTGGATTGTGCGCAAAAACTGTTAGATGATGCTGAAAAAAGACAGTTGTTTGGGCAAGAAGCCTTTGGGTGGGCCATAGAAAGATGGGATCATCGTGTGATGGTGAGAGATTTGAATGTTTTGTATCAAGATATGTTGAAGGAGTCCCATGAAAAAACTTAATACCATACTGGGTATGGAGGCATTTGGGGTTGGTTATGTTACATCTCCATTTAAGATGAAAAATTGTGGACGCAAGAGACGTGTGACCATTTGGTTATCGAAGTAATATGATATCGTTTGCAAACAGTTCTTATCGCACCCAAGTGACGCGTTTGAGAAGACTGGCCCAAAATGCATTGAGGCAATATGCATTGGGCAAAGTGTCCATTCGATTGATTGCACATTGGAACAACACCACGTTTGATGTGTGTGATAAATGGGGAGAACGTTATGTGTTGCGCATCGGACGCCCAGGTTTTCAGGATGTGCTGCAGGTTCAGTCGGAAGTGGCATGGTTAGCGCGGATTGAGGCAGAGACGGATATTTGTGTGCCACAAGTGGTGAGGACGATATCAGATCAAAAGGTGATTGAGGTTGGGGCTGATGCCGTTCCTGAAGCACGTGTTTGTGTGTTGTTTAAGCGCAGATTTGGTTTTTTTTATGATCGTGGGTTGTTGCCTCCGTATTATGAACGGGCTGGGCGCTTGTTGGCACAATTACATGTATTTGCTCAGTCTTTTGTGGCACCCAAAGATTTTGTTCGTAAAACGTGGACAGCTGAGACCGCACTGGGGTGTGTGTCGGCTGTCGATCAAGATGCTTTTGATCGGTTATTGCGTCCCAAAGATGAAGCCATTTATCGGGCGGTGTGGGATCGTTATGTGGAAGTGTGGCATACATTGGGGTTACAGGCTGATCATTATGGTGTGATTCACGGTGATTTTCATCCGAGAAATATTTTGTTTATACCAAATGGGGTGGGTGCGATTGATTTTGACGAGTGTGGGTGGGGGCATTATCTTCACGATGTGTCGGTGGCCCTAATGGGGATTCGCAAACACAAACGATATGGGGTTTTGCACGATGCTTTTTTAAAAGGATATTGTGACGTGCGTGTTTTGCCCGAAGTATTGGATGGTGCGCTTCAGGCATTTATGGCGGGGCGTATGTTGGGGTTGGCAGTATGGACAGCGGGTGTGACGGATCATCCTTGGAATCGGAACCACGCACAGCGTGTGGTGGTAGAAACAATGGATGAGTTGGAACGTATGATTTTTTGATCTGTGTTGGTTTCGAGATGTTTTTGGTTTCGACTGTTTTTGTGCATGAGAAAGGATAATTAAGATGGCATCTGACACTGCGTATCAAGTTTCGGAAGAAGAGAAGTTTATTTTTGATTTGGACGGCTATATTGTGATTAAAAATGTGTTGTCGGCTGATGAGGTAGATGAATTAAACGCCATCGCAGATGAAAAGATGGCGGCTCAAGAAGGTATAGATGGGTATCAGAATGTGCGCCAGCCATCGGCTTGGGGTGCACCTTTTCAACGGTTGTTGGATCACCCGCGTGTGATGCCTTATTTGTTAGAATTTTTGGGACCTAAGGTGCGGATTGATCACGACTATTTGATCTTTATGGAAAAAGGTGCCAAGCGGGGGCGTTTACACGGTGGCGACAATGGGTCTGAAGGTGATCATTGGTATAAATATCGCGATGGGGTGATTCGCACGGGTTTAACGGTGGTGACCTTTTTTACATCTCCTGCACGTGTGGGTGATGGTGGATTTTGTTGTATTCCGGGCACACACAAAACGAATTTTTTGCGAAGCATTCCGCAAGATGTGCGCAACTTTGAACGCACGCCTCATTATGTGCGCCAACCCGAAGTGGAAGCAGGTGATGCTTTAATGTTTAGCGAGGCATTGGTTCACGGCACCATGCCTTGGGCTGCCGATCATCAACGGCGTGCTTTTTTGTATAAATATAGCCCTGGGCATTCGGCGTGGTCGGGCAAGTATTACGATTTGTCTCAGTATGAAAATTTGACCGAGCAACAATTGCGGTTGATGGCCCCGCCTTCCATTGGGAGTCGACCCGATACGGTGCTTTCTGAAGAGGCATAGGATGGATGATGAAATAGCGTGAATAGGAAGTGGGAAGAAGAAAGCTAGAAGATGCAACAACAGTGCTCTCTTTTCTTTCTTCTCTCTTCTTTCTTTTTGATCGGATTTTCAACTCTTTCTTCCGAGGTTTTTATGAATATCCCCCCGTCTGCACATTTTACGCCTGTTGCATTGGATAAATATTTCAATGTGAACCATGCAAAACTCGAAGGGTTTTTTGGTGAAGACGATTCACTGGATGATTTTTTGGGCAATCAATCGGTGTTGGGTATTCCTTTTGAGTTGGGAGATGCCCATAAGAAGAATGGTGTGTTGTTAAATGATGCCTCGGTTGAAATTGCCTTAGATGACATCAAGGCCACCTATGTGTTGGTTCTTCATGTGGTGGAAGATCGCGTAACCAATTATTTAGATGGTTTTGCCGATTTTGCAAAAGATGGCAATGAGTTGGGCGACCATGTGTCTGATTATGCACTTGAATATGACGATGGAGAAATACACAAGACGCCGATTTTGAGACGTTTTGCCATTCAGCAACCCCATATTGGGTGGGGGGCCAGTGCTTTTGCGGCGATGCCAGCAGCCAAACCTGGTGTGGTGATGACGGTAACGGAAGAACAAAGTTTGGGGCGCCGCCCAGTGGCCGCTTATGGGCGGGGTGAAACGCGTCACAATTCGGGTAGAGAAGGCATGCGCACCAAGCTGTGGGTTTATGCATTGCCCAACCCCAACCCAGATAAGCCGATTAAGACATTGGTTTTGACACCCAAAGAAGAACGGTCTTTGGTATTGGGTGTTGCACATACCCGTGTTAAGGAACATCCATTGCGCCCAGGGATTCGGCAAAAGTTGCGGTTGGAATTGCCAAATGGTGCCCAATTGAATCGTTTGGGTGAATTGGAAGAGGTAGACATTGATTTGGGTACGGTGATTTCAGCACGTGCCGTGTTGCAATATGATGCTGCGCGATGGGCAAGCGATGAGCCCGATGTGCAGCCCGAGCGATCTGACAATGAAGTGGTGATAGAATATATCGCACATCCACAGGCGAAGATGTATGTGGGGGTGAATAATGATGAAGATCCACCTTGGGTGGCCTATGATTTGGCCAATAAACAAGGTGATGTGGTGGCCATCAAAGCGGCGCATCGCCCGGTAAAGATTAAGGTGGTGGATAAAAAAACAGGTCAGCCAGTGTCTGTACGATTGCATTTGCACGGTAAAGCAGGTGAATATTTGCCTCCCAAAGGGTATCATCGCAAGGTGAATGGCAATTGGTTTGAAGACAATTATGGTGAGTTTGTGAATGGTCGCAATCAGTACTGTTATATCTTGGGTGAGTGTGTGGCTGATTTGCCCTTAGGTGAGGTATTTATTGAGATCTCGAAAGGGTATGAAATCAAGCCCATTCGCGAAATGTTTGTGGTAACGGCTGATACGGATGAGCTGACATTTGTGTTGGATCACGTGTTGCCTTGGCGCGAAGCGGGCTGGGTAACAGCAGACACACACGTTCATTTTTTGAGCCCACAAACGGCCAAGTTGGAAGGCGAGGGCGAGGGCGTGAATGTGGTGAACCTATTGGCGAGTCAATGGGGTGAGATGTTTTCCAATGTGTCAGATTTTGATGGCAAGACCACCCTTGGTGCAAAGGATTTTGGTGGTGATGGTGAGTTCTTGGTGCGGGTGGGCACAGAGAATCGGATGCAGGTGTTGGGGCATATTTCGCTGTTGGGGTATTCGGGCGCAATGATTCACCCGCTATGTTCGGGGGGGGCCTCTGAGTCGGCCATTGGTGATGCGCAAGAAGTGTCGATGGCAGAGTGGGCGCAACGCTGTGTGGATCAGGGTGGTTTGGTGGTGATGCCACACGGGCCTAACCCACAGTGTGAACGCGCTGCCGATATTGTGTTGGGCCTGATTCACGCGATGGAGATGATGACGTTTAACCCGCACCAAGGACAGTTAAATCCTTATGGCATTGCTGATTGGTATCGTTATTTGAATTTGGGATATCACATTCCGGTGGTGGGTGGGTCCGACAAAATGGCGGCTGCGTCACAATTGGGTGGGGTGCGCACCTATACCCATTTGGGCGATGCAGAATTTACGTACGAAAACTGGATGAAGGCCACCAAGGCGGGCAATACGTTTGTCACAGTGGGGCCGTTGGCCGAGATGACGGTTGAGGGGCAATTGCCAGGTTCCAAAGTGACATTGCCTGCAAGTGGGGGCACGGTAGATGTGGCGTGGAAAGTAGAATCGGTGAGTTTGCCAATTGATCAGGTGGAAATTGTGGTGGGTGGGTTGACACATGAGCAAGTGAATGTAAATAAAGAACTGGCCGCGTCGGGCACTGCAAAGGTGAAGGTGACCGATTCCACGTGGATTGGTTTGCGTGTGCGAGGCAGTTATCAGGGCAAACACGGTGAGATTGCTGCACACACGAGCGTGGTGCAAGTGTTGGTTGCGGGCAAGCCGTTGTATAATCAAAATGACGCCACAGCGGTTTTACAACAAATTGAAGGAGCCATTGCTTATGTCGATACATTGGCACCGCGCCCAGAAGCAACCCGCTTCAAACAAATGCGTGCCACATTAGAAGCCGCGCACAATCGTTTGCATCAACAGATGCACCAAAATGGCGTGTTTCACAATCATTCGGTGTTGCATGACCACGGTCATTCACACGAACATTAAAATGGATGAATTGAAACGCCTGTTCTTAAATGGACAGGCGTTTCTTTTTCTTTTGAGGACAATGGATGAAAAAGGTGAGCCGAATTTTAATTGGAGTTGTGTTGCCACTGATATTTTTGTCGGGTTGTGCAACATTGCGTGAAGTGGCGGCGTTGCGCAAGGTGGATTTTAGCTTGAGTGGGGTAAACGATCCTGTGCTTGCAGGGGTGTCATTAAAGGATGTGCGGTCTTATAAGGATATTGGTTTTTTGGATGCGGGGCGTTTGGCACTGGCTTTGGCGAGTAAAGAATTGCCGTTGACGTTTGTGTTGAAGGTACGGGCAGAGAACCCAGCAGACAATACGGTTCCGGCGCGTTTTGTGGGAATGGCTTGGACACTCTTTTTGCAAGACAAGGAGACGATTAGTGGCACGGTTGATCAGAATATTGTTTTGCAACCGGGTGAACCCCAAGATGTGCCAATTGTGGTGGGGCTGAATTTGATGGACTTTTTTGACGGGGGCATTCGTGATTTGGTCGATTTGGCGTCTTCTTTAACGGGCAAAGAGGGTTCAACCTCAAGCATTCGTTTGCAGGTGACGCCGACAATTAATACGTCTTTGGGGCCGATTCAATACCCACAACCGATTACAGTGATTAATAAACAAATTGGATCATAGGGATAAATATTAAATTTTTTCTATTATTTTATAAATACCCTTTTAAATAAGGGTATTTATTTTTAATAAAAATATCTTTACGTAAGGATATTGATTTTTTGTAAAAAATGATGTATGTTATATACATCATTTTTTAGGAGGTGTTGCAATGTCTGGAATGATTCGTACTCAAATCTACCTTTCATCCGAACAACATGATGCGTTGAAACGACGCGGCGAAGGGGCAAAAAAAACAATGGCTTCAATGATTCGAGAAGCCGTGGATCACTATTTGGCAGAAGAACAAGCACCTTCTCCTTTTCCCGTTGATGATCCTTTGTTTGATTTGATCGGGGCTGTTGACACTGGCCCGACAGATGTGTCAGAAAATCACGACATCTATCTTTATAACGATCCACATAAATAATGGATAAAACTGTTTCAAGTCACAGGTCGGCAAGTCGCAAGTCAAAAAAGCAGTGTATTGATTTTCGACCTGTGACCTGTAGACCTGTGACCTGCGCTTATGACTTCTCTTTTTATCGACACAGGTGCATGGTATGCGTTGTTTAATCAACGCGATATGCATCACCAACGTGCGCGTGCCTTTTTTGAGGGCCTCAAAAACCAGCGTATTCGTTTGTTTACATCAGATTATATTTTTGATGAGACGCTCACGCTTTTGCGCTATCATGCAGGGTATCAGATGGCACGCCAGTTTGGTGAACATTTTAGAAGAAGCAAGGTTATTTGTGAAGGTGTTACGCCCGAAGTAAGAGAAAGTGCGTGGCAGATTTTTTGTGATTATGAAGATCAAGCCTTTTCGTTTACAGATTGCACGTCATTTGCCTTGATGAGAATGAAAAATATTCAAGATGTATTTGCGTTTGATGCCCATTTTCAAATTTGTGGTTTTACTGTTCATCCTTTTTAAATTTGTGATTTTATCGAATTGTTCAATCTTACACTCGAAAACGTGCGTGTCATACACCACAGTGGTGGTCAGCCTGCGGTGCATATTGACAATTGTAGCAATGTTTTCACGCGCGACTTCATCATCACTGGCAAAGGTAATAACAGTGCCGTTCTCATTGAAAATACAGGCGACATTGTTATTGATGGTCTCACACTAAACAAAGGCACAGAAAGTTTTGCCAATGGCCTTACCTATCTTATCAGCAAAGACATTGCACTCACCAATTTGCGCATTCAAAATGTGGCAGCACCCAATGCACAAAATGCCGGTGTTGTCCTTAACAACACGAGTCAGTCTGGCACACTGTCGGGTTACACGATAACGGGCAACACGGCCACGGTTAGCGACAATATCAAAGGCAAGCATGCTGGCATCTCGGGAAACTTTACAATAGCGCCAAATTGATGCGATCTTTTAAATGAAAACCAAAAACCAATCGGGTTTTAAAGATCCAGCCCAAGACGTGGGTTTTCAATGAGTGGGTAGAATAATTAGAACCTGCCAACAACAGCATATATCAGAGAATTTAGCGGACCGTCACTTTTATGAAGTAATGGTTAAAACGCATAACGCCCCGATTCTACAAAGAATCGGGGCGTGTTTTTGTGTGGTTTGTTCTGAACGCTTAAAACATCGCCCGCAGTTTTTGTTCGATGATATGTGGGTTTTCTCCAAGCTGTGTTGCCTGAATGCTTGTGCTGATGATGTCGAGTTTGCTTTCATATTGGCGCAATAATACTTTTTTTCGTGACGTTGTGATTTCTTGTACCAACTGCGGTGCCACGCCGTCGATGATTAATTGGAGGTTTAAGGATAAAAAGCCGTCTGGATCGGTTGCATCTTTTACGACATTTTGCAGGGCGAGAATGCCTTCGGTGCGTGCCACATTTGCCAAGTTGACGAGTGTGGTTGTTAAGGCTTCGAAATCTAAATGGGATGGCGGGATGGTTTTGAGTTGTTTTTGTAAGTCATTTTTCATTTTTAAATACGCTTTGCTGAGTGGTTTTTGTGGTGGTTTTTCTTTGGGTGGCGGCCACACAATGTCGCCTCTTGCTATGAGGGCTTGAACAATTTCGATGACGGTGGTTTGATTTTGCGCGATGAGACTGTCTGAGATGGGCATTTGTGAGTCAATATAGTCGTCTATGATTTTTCCGACACGTGCTGATACATTGGCATAAATACGTTTTTTAAAAGCCTCACTGGCATTGACCATGGCCAGAGCCAAATCTTTGGTGTTTACTTGCCGAAGCATACGTTGAATTTCTTGATCGGTAAGTTGTGTGATGTCTTCGAGCTCTTGAATCACTTTGACTTGAAAATCGGGGTCGTTTGATGGACGTTCGTTTTGCAAATTCTTTTTGACCATTTTGATCATCCTTTGTTGGAGGCGTTTGCGTGCACTGTGCAAGCGACTTTTGACAGTTTGCGTGGGTATGTTTAAAAAAGCACTGATTTCTTTTTGACTGTGTTCATCTATGTAATACAAGGTGACCACTTCGCGTTCTGCTTCTGGTAAATTTTGAATGGCATGATGGACGCGAACTTTGGTTTCTTGTTCTTCAAGTTGGCTGTGTGGATCTGGTTCGGATGAAGGATGGTCGCGATCTAAATCCACAGTGAGCCACCTTTTTTTGCGTGTGAGGCGGTTACAACGCATAAAAACAATGCGCCGAAACCACCCTGCAAAAGCAGCAGGTTCACGCAGTTGATCCAATTCTAAATAGGCACGCACAAAGGCTTCTTGAGCCACATCTTCGGCCAAATGGAAATCGCCCACTATGGAATAGGCATATCCCACCGCCATATTTTGAAACCGATGTACCAAGCCCGTGTATGCATCTAAGTCTCGGTTTTGTGCCCGTATAACAAGAGATTGCAACGTGTCCACAAAAACTCCAGAACAGGTTTAAGAAGGCCTTCTGTTTTAAAGCACCACCTAAAGAATGATTGGTTGATCAAAAGAAGTATTTTTTTGAAATTTCTATGGGTAATTTCGTTTGCTTATCATTAAAAGTTACATAAATTTATGGTAGTCGTATTCCAGTGAAAACATGACTGGTTGTCAATACGCGTTGTTTTGTATCTGAAATTGACAATGCAAAGAGGTTCAGATGAAAGCATATCGAATAGAAAAAAAAATGACTGCGAATGGTGTATTGTCATTACAGGGTTTGCCTTTTGAAGAAGGCGATGATATTGAAGTTATTATTTTATCTGGCAAGGAAAAGAAACATACAATTTCTCAATCTATTGTAAAAGGCAAAGTGATCGAATATAAAGACCCGACTGAACCAGTCGGACAAGATGATTGGGAAACGATTAAGTGATTTTATTGGATACACATATTTGGATTTGGTTGGCGAATGAGCAGGAAGAATTAAGTGCGTATCATGCTCAGATTATTGCAGACCACAGATCGGACGGTTTGGGTATATCTGCGATATCGTGTTGGGAGGTTGCCAAATTGGTTGAATATGGTCGGCTAAATTTGGCTTGTGATCTTGAGACGTGGATGGAGGCAGCACTTGATTTGCCCGGTATTCAAGTGATTGAGTTGACACCTACAGTTGCAATCGAATGAACAAAATTACCAGGTGCATTTCATCGAGATCCAGCAGATCAGATTATTGTGGCAACTGCCAGAACGTATCGACTTGACTTGTTAACCGTGGATGATAAAATTTTGAAATATGAGCATGTTCATACGTTATAATTTGGGTAACCAACGCAAAAGAGCCAGTGAATATTCACTGGCTCTTTTTTTGTCTTATTTCCTCGGCTTATGCACCAAACCCTTCAACGGAATTGGCAATTTCAAGCGCTCGGGCGCGTTCTTCTGATGTAAGAGAAGGCACACTCATGGCGCCTGCATTTTCCTCAAGCTGTTTGCGGCTTTTGGCCCCTGGTATCACGGCTGTCACACCTTCTGTATCTAAAATAAAGCGCAACGCTGCCTGAACCATTGTGCGGTTGGTGCCTTCTGTAAGAAACCTGAGTTCGCTGAGTTTTTGAAATGTGCGCACGGCTTTGTCTGAAGTAAAACGCCCCTGTCGCCGATCTTTTTCATCCAGTTCTGGGCGAATATTAAAATACTTTCCCGAAAGTGCACCGCTGTCTAATGGGCCACGAATGAAGGTGCCCAAGTTTTCTTGTTTGGCCAGTTGGAGTGCGGCTTCACCACTGTGGTCTCTGATGTTAAAGCGGGCTTGTACGGTGGCCAAGTCGCCCAATGCGAGCAATTTTTGAATGGCATTGGCATCGTCTGTTGAAATACCAAACCAACGAATTTTGCCTTGCTTTTTCAACTCAGCAAGCGTGTCCATCACTACAGGCATAGTCGATTCTTCTGGAATGGCGTGTAGTTGATACACATCAATGCGATCTGTTTGCAAACGTTTCAGGCTGCCCTCACAGGCTTCTATGATACGCTGTTTGGCTTTTTTTTCATTGGGGTCGTCGGTAATGGGGCGCACTTTGGTGGCTATCACAAAATGATCACGCACGCCTTGTGTGGCTTTGCCAATGAGTTCTTCGCTGTGTCCTTTGCCATATCCTTCGGCGGTGTCGAGCAAGTTGATGCCTATTTCTTTGGCCAAGTGAATGGTGGCAATGGATTCGGCGTCGGTGGTGCCTGTCCACCCCGAGTCACTGCCTGCCAATCCACCCATTTGCCAACAACCAACACCTACGGTTGAGACTTCTAACCCTGTTTTTCCTAAAATGCGATATTCCATTTTTAACTCCTTGGTGGCGTTTTCATGTATTTGAATGGTTGTGCTTTTTTGACGAGGAGTCAGAAACGCAAAAGATATCCTATTTGGGTTTGACACAGGTGTGAGGTGTGTGCAACCCAGTGTTTGATCATTCGTTTTTCCAAATAGTGCCAATGGCGTCTAATTTGTCATCACTCAAATAACCGTAACGGTTAATCCACACACCGTGTGCATCGCTGTCTGCAACCAGTTGAAAGCGTCTTGTGAAATCTTTTATGGGTCCATAGCCGTGCATTAAAGCGGTGATTTGAGAGCGATCTCGTACTTCGTTTATGACTTGTTGAATTTTTCGGACTTGGGGTTCATTGGGAATGGGGTGTGCTTCATGTGGTTCTGGGTAGCCGTAATCGGACAATTTTGTGGCGGTGATGTCGTCACTCAGATCAAAGAGGTTTGCCAACGCGCGGGTGACGAGGGTTTCATCTAAACCGGCGTTGTGTTCAAGAAGCACAGAGCCCCAAAATTCGATCATGGCAGACCAGTGCATGGTGTAGAGCTTGGGTGAAATGGCATTGCAATGTTTGGATGCACCTGAAAAATCAAAACCTGTAAAGAGGGTAAGCGGTACCATAAAGGCATTGGCCGAGAGTTCTTTTTCGGGGCCACCAGCATCTGTAATGGCTTCGCGCCAGTCGCGCAATAAGTCGGTGCTGAGTGCGGCTTTGAGACGCAACCATTCGAGAATGGCAGGGTATTGTCGCAAAAGACGCATTTGGGATAATTTGCCTCGGTCGATGTCTGCCCAATCGGCAAGGTCGGTGTTGGTGAGGCTTCCGTGAAGGTAGTTGTAAAAGGCTCCGACTTCTTTTTTGATGGCTTGAAAGGCAAACCCCCGCGATTCTGCCCAGGGTTTGATGTGCATGCCAAAGTCTTGAAAGGCTTCGTCGAGTTTGTAACATGGGTATTCGGGCCAGTCGGGGCGAAAGCCTGTGACGTTGGGATATTTGGCAAGTAAGTCACGCACAAAGGCACGGTTGTAACTGCGAATAGCTGGGCTTGCCAAACTGCCGGTATTGGCCATACGGTTTTTTGGTATTTCGCCGTTGGGCAAGCGCGGTGTGTCGTCGGTCATCAGGTTTGAGGGAGTGGCCGCGTTGACTTGAAGATAGACTTTAAGGCCCCTCTCCAAGGCGGCTTTGATAAAGTCGTCTATGATATGGCCATGTGTAATGGTGAGCTCATTGGCTTTTCTTGGGCTGTAAGAAGTGTCGCGATACAATCGTTCATTGGGGTGATAACTGGGCGCACTTTTGACCCAAAGTGATTTTTTGCCAAATAATGGGCGGTCAAAAATGCGTGGGCTGCTGCCTGCGTCGGATGGGGGTTGAAAACTGCCCTGTCCTTCGGGTGCTTCGGTGGTGACTGTGGGATTGGTGGCCACAGCGGTTGCCCCTACTTTTTCGAGGTTGTTGAGAATGGTGTCTATGCCTTCGCTAATAACAAAGTCTGCCAATACGGTAATGCCTAAAAAGCGGCTCATGGCCCCTCCTTGAAATACAAAGAATATTCATAATAGATATGATGCGTCAAGATACATGGAAAACGTGTGTTGCCAAAGTCAAAGATGTGGTGGTCTAAATTGTGCTTGAAAAACATGTTGTCGCACGATAGTTTAGGGTTTGTATCTTGAAAGGAGAAGATATGCAAACGATTCGTGATGTAGAAACGACGACCTATTATTTAAAAGATGATGGGGTGATTCCCAACAGTCCTAATCCTTTGCTGGTTTATCCGGGAGCGATTGATGTTGACCGCAATGGTGCGGTGACGATAGAAAGGATCTTTGCGGCCAATACATGGGATCGATCTTGGCGCAATGGAATCTATTCGTTTCATCATTATCACAGTACGGCTCATGAGGTGTTGGGTATTGCTAAGGGCTATGCCAAGGTGCAGATGGGTGGGCCACATGGGGTGACGTTTTCGATTCAAGCAGGTGATGTAATGGTGATTCCTGCGGGTGTGGGGCATAAAAATTTGGGTGCGAGTGCCGATTTGTTGGTCATTGGCGCTTATCCCCCCGGGCCGAGTTGGGATTTGTGTCGAGAAAGCGATTCGGAACACCGTCAGGCGCTGGTGAATATTCCCCAAGTACCTAATCCATCTGCTGACCCAGTTTATGGTGTTGATGGACCGTTGATGAATTTGTGGGGGAAGTAGAAAACGGCAAACGGCAAACGGCAAATGGCAAACGGCAAACGGCAAATGGCAAACGGCAAACGGCAAACGGCAAACGGCAAACGGCAAACGGCAAA
>JAYODI010000066.1:0-34921 GCA_038279365.1 Candidatus Latescibacterota bacterium
CACACGATGTTTGCCCTCTTTTTTGTTACAGATCATTTAAGTGGTTTATTATGGAAGTATTATACTTCTTTGAGTTGGCCACTTAAATATTTATGGATGACACTGGATATTAAGGTTTGATAGGGCCTGCCTTCTTTTCGAGCCTTGATTTGAATACCTCTAAAATCTTTTTCGCTTACACGAAAGTTGATTCGATGGGATTTTGCAAAGGTTTGTTTTGCTGCCTCTTTGTATTTGTCTAAATCATCGTTTGTTGAAACCCATTCACCATGCTTATCAACTATAGGTGTCACGATTAATTTTTTACACCTATGGTTGCGTGAATGATGCTATCATTCTTGATAAATATGTCGGTTTAGCTCGGATGTATTTAGCGATGGACTTGATGGTTGGTTGGTATCTAACTTTCCCACAGCACTCATCACGGTGTTTTCACTGCCACTTGATTTTGCGCCGACATATATGAGATGGTAGGTGCCATTGATGTTGATGATAGAGGGTGAGGCCAATTCTTCGGCGTCATCTGCTTCTGGGTTTCCAATAGCGAGAAGTTTTTGGCTTTGGCGTGTGAGGGTGCGACCGTCTTCAGAGAGGTATATTTCGTAGAGTTCGCTGATGCGTGCAGCCCCTCCTGATGCGCGATTGCCACCGGCACAGATGGCGACGTATTCACCATTGCCGAGTTTGGTGACCGAGTTGGGATCAAATTCGTGCCAGATGAGCATGCGATTTTCTTCTACGGTGTAGCCTTCAAGGGGTGTGAAGATGGCCAAACGTTTCCATTGAATGGCATTATCAGAAACCCAAATGGCGGAGTGATAATCGTTTCCGCCCCCGTGCAGAGAATAGCCCACATATTTTTGTGCGATGCCGGGAAATGGATTGGGTGCCCAGCGGAAGTAACCTGTGTGACCATCGCCGACATCTGTTTGTGTGTTATAAGATAGGATGACCGAATCGTTTTCGCCGTTGATCCGCTCAAAATGCACACCGTCTTGGGAAGTTGCCAAGAGGGTTTTTTGGGTGCGGTCAATGCCGTTTTTGTGATAGGTCATATAAACGGTGCCGTCTATGACATTGGCATGGGGTGTTTCGGTGTGGCCATTGCCTTGGACGGGGTCGGTAAATATGGGATTGGCTGTGGGTTTATTGGTTAAGTGATCAAAAGCCCCCTTGGCAACGGCTTGGTCATACGATATCCAATTGGCCGCTTCTGAAGGAAGCCCGTTGCAGACATACAGCCAAATACCGCCTGCTTCTTTGTGGTGATCTGTTGAGAAATAGAGTGCATAATCAAAGGGAAAAGCTTCAATATCTTTCATATCGACCAGAGTGGTATAGTAGGGGCCTGGTTGTGGCATGTTTTCTGGGCGTGAAATGAGGCTTTCTTTTTTTGTAATTTTAAAGTTGGTCATCGTATGTTTAACTCTCTTTGGGTTAATTTGAATCGCGTTACTCTTTGATACCATATTCGGCTAAGTAGGCTTCAATTTGTTTTTGGATTTCTTTTGTCATGGGAATTTGGCCATCAATTTCTCGGCCAGGCAAATATTCCAAAATGTCGTGAATGGTGATGATGGCGCGAATTTCAACACCCGTAGAATTTGAAAGCGCCGTAATGGCGTTGCCGCCTTCGGCATTTTTTTCTTTGCGATCTACAGAAATGATGAGCCCTGTAACGCGGGCATTGAGGGCTTCTTGGAGACGGTTGATGGTTTCTACTTTGGTTGCGCCATCGGTTACCACATCGTCTACGAGTAGGATGTTGTCATCGGAATCGGGTATGCGTCCAACAAGCCAGCCGCCTTCACCGTGATCTTTGACTTCTTTGCGATCAAAGCTAAAGGGGATATCGATATTAAAGTGGTTTTTAAAAGCAATAGCTGTAGCAAGGCAAAGTGGTATGCCTTTGTAAGCTGGGCCGAAGATGAGTGTGGGCTCTGTTTTGAGCTCGCGTGCGGCGCTGGCATAAAAGTAACCCAAGCGTTCGGCACTGCTGCCCGTGTCAAATTTGCCAGAATTGAAGAAATAGGGTGATTTGCGGCCACTTTTGAGCGTAAACTCGCCAAATCGAAGGGCTTGGGTGCGTACGAGAAATTCGATGAATTCTTTTTGGTAATCTTGCATGGTGCCACTCCTATTCATAATAAAGATCTAATGGCGGTTTTGGTCTGTGTATCAAATAAAAAAGATGGGATCTACAAAGATGTTTCAAATGTGCTTATTTTATATTTGTCACTTATGGGTTGGATTTTGTTTTTTGCCTGATGCACGTGTGTAAGTGCCACTCCTTTTTAAGGCATCGGAATGTGCTTGACGGTGGTGGTTGTATGGGCGATTATAGCGTAAACAAATAAAGAAAGGGTTTGGGTGTGCATATTCGAGTTTGGCGCTTTGCTTTGGTTGGTTGGTTGGTGCTCATTTTTTTGTTTTCGAGTGATTTGTTTTCGGCAGAACACACCGAACAGGTTTTGATTTATGGTTTTTTAAATGTGTTTGTGCGTAAGTGTGCGCATATGATCGAGTATGCGATTTTGATGTATTTGTGGTTTCGGTCGTTATATACGGTGCGCGAACGGTTTTATCGCACGGTGATTGTCAGTGTGGTGTTGTCTGTTTTGTATGCCGCATCTGATGAGTGGCACCAAAGCTTTATCCCGAGTCGCGATGGCACAATTACGGATGTGGGATGGGATGCAACGGGTGCCATTTTGATGGGTATCTTTTTATGGTATGTCTATGTGCGTGGCCGTGTAGAAACCAAATATAAAGTATTGGGGCCTGTTGTTGAGGGGGAAAAAGTATATAATACATGAGATGTGTGGTGAAATCAATCTTTATTGGTGATGTGTTTCTGTGGGTTTGGATATGGAAAACAAAATGAATCGTCGCATATTTTTAAAAACAACAGGTGCGGTGGGGCTGGGTATGGGATGGCCTGGGGGTATGCTTGAATGCAAGGAGCTTGATATGGCATTTTTAACAGAGAAGTCATCGGATCGCATGTTGTTTCCACGCCCATTGGATGGTATTGATGTGCATATTACCCCACCTGGTTTGGCCTGGTTGCCTGCGGAAGGGGCTGCCAACTATCGGGTGGAAGTGCATACTGTGGGTGGAAAAAAAGTCTACGAGAAAGCAGTAGGTGCTGACCCTGTGCATTTGCCCGATCAGGTGTTTGAACCGGGTGATTATGTGTGGGATGTGGTGGCTTTGGATGACAAGGGAAATGAGGCAGGGCGACGTGGCAAGTTGCGGTTTTCGATTCCGAAAGGGGTTGCCGAATTGCCGTGGGTCGATCCTGAAGATTTGTTGGCTCGGGTGCCCAAAGAACATGCGCGATTGTTGTATCCACGGGCTGATTTGGATGCGGTTCGAAAAACTTTAGAAACCACAAGAAAACGATCTTGGGCGGCCTGTTTGCGTGCGGCAGATCGGGCATTGGATACGGATGCGCCTCAATATCCGACGTATCACTTGACCGAAGACAAACAGGCACAGCGCCTGGAATATGTGAAATATTTTCAGTATATCAGGGGATATATTGATAGCAAACTCATGCATTTGTCATTGGCGTATTTGATGACGGAAGATGTAAAATATGCCGAAGCCGGCAAACGCATTTTGTTGGAGATTGCGTCTTGGCCAACGGATGATGCGGATGTGACGTCGGTGAGTGCCAAATGGGGCGATGAGCCGGGGTTGAGCTATTCGAAGTGTGCGCATTTTGCGTATGATTGGTTGTATCATGCTTTGGATGAAAATGAAAAGAAATTGGTGTTTAAAATGTGTGAAGATCGCGCTTGGCAAACCTATCGGCGGTTGGTGAGACAGACATATTTGACCACACCGGGTGATTCTCACAATGGGCGAATGATTGCCTATTTGTCGGATATGGCCATTGCGATGGCGGGTGAATCGGATGGGGCAAAGACGTGGTTGGATTTTTCGCTTAAGGCTTTGACGACCATTTACCCCCATTGGGCAGGTTATGAAGGGGGATGGGCAGAAGGTGCGCCTTATGGTTTGTGGTATAATGGGTTTTACATTCCAGCATTTGAAGCCTTAAAACAGACCACAGGGTTTGATTTGTGGCAACGACCGTTTTTTAATAATGTGCGTCATTTCTTTTTTTATTGCACATCTGTGCGAGGTGAGATTCGCCCATTTGGTGACAGTGCCGAAAAAGGTGGACCCGGCGAAAAGGGCGGCAGTGGATATGCCGATTTGATGTGGCATCACGCCCATCGCTTTAATGACCCCTATGTGGGCTGGTGGGTGAATCAAATTCAGGGATGGAGTGGTGGTGGTGGGCGCACCTCTCTCTTGTTTGATGATGATGTGCCCAGCAAGGCACCCGTGGACATTCCACAATCGCGGGCATTTCGTGGGGTTGGGTGGGCGGGTTTGCACGGCAATTTGGCCGATGTGGACAACGATACCTTTTTCTTGTTTAAAAGCAGTCCTTATGGCAGTGTGTCGCACAGCCACGCCGATCAAAATTGTTTTGCCATTATGAAGGGGGGCAAGGCATTGGCGATTCCATCGGGGTATTATGGGCCGTCTTATGGCATGGCGCACCATGCGGAGTGGACGCGCTCGACAAAGGCAAACAATGGGATATTGGTCAATGGCGAAGGGCAGGAGATTCGCAGTGCCAGGGCCAATGGTCGTCTGGTGAACTTTGAGGAACGCAAGGGATTGTCGTATGTGTGTGGTGATGCCAAGGCGGCTTATGTGGGCAAGTTGAACCATTTTGATCGCCACGTTTTGTTTTTGCGACCGGGGCTGATTTTGATGTTGGATGATTTGGTGGCCCCTGAGGTGTCACACTTTCAGTGGATGTTGCACGCATTTGATGAGATGGAATTGGGTGAGGGGCAGGTCATTTCACGGCGTGCAGATAAAACTTTGGATGTTCGATTGTCGAGCCCACATGGTTTGAAACTGAGTCAAACGGATGAGTTTGATACACCGTTTAATGCCGGTATTCCAGAGTCTTTTCACAAAGAGATGCCAAACCATTGGCATGTGACGGCAGAGACGCAGAAGAAGGCTGAGGCCACACGTATTGGTGCGGTATTGGGTGTGTTTGACCAAGTGGAGTCGTTTGAGATTGAGGAGCTTGACCACGATGGGTGGTTTGGCGCAAAAGCAATGGGTGATTTTGGGGTGGTGGAAGGATGGGTGCAATTGGTAGACGGTGCAGGTGGGCCAGATGGTTTTGGCGATTTGGTGAGGGGCGGTTCTGTGAAGGTTTGTGGTCGCGCATCTGATGGGGATGTGTTTGTTATTTAGTGTCTTTTTTGTGAAGTGGATTTTTTGGTCATTTTATGGATGATTCGATTGTTTGGTCTACACAATCTGAAAGCCAATTTTTTGAGCGTAAATCTGCTTGGTCACGAAGTGGTGGGCGTGAAAGCCCGCGCCAAATTGCCGCTGTTGTGGCCGATATTTTAGATGCCTTATCGGCTATGGCCAATGCCGATGGGGGTGAGTTGGTGGTGGGCATTGAAGATGATGGTTTGGCTACGGGTGTGCCCCATTCTTTGGCTCAAATTCAAGAAATGCTCGTGGCCCCATGTGAGCTGCGTTTTGTGGTGCCTGCTTTGGATGTGGATGTACAAACGGTTGATTTGACCGATGGCGAACGGTTGCTTCATTTTGCCATATCGCCAGCGTATCATGTACACCGCTTGATGGATGGACGGTGTTTGTTGCGCATTCGCGATGCCAATGTGCCGTTGTCGAACCGTCAGATTCCGGGTTTGGAAAAAACGATGCAACAGCGGCATGTGGAACGGCGTGTGATGGATGGGGCGCGTTTGAGTGATTTGGATTTTGCATTGGTGTCTCATTTTTTTGGGGATGGCAATTTGGAGGATCGGTTGTATGGATTGGGTTTGATTGTTACAAAAGACGGTGCGTGGATCCCTTGTTTGGCGGCATTGCTTTTGTTTGGGAAAAAGCCCATCCGTTGGCATGCCCATTGTGGTATTGTATTTAAAAAATGGGGGCAAGAGGAAGAGCCTATTTTGACACATACTTTTGAGGGACCATTGGCCACATTGTCTCAAAATGTTTTTGAATATATCAAGCCTCATATTCCTTGTCGAGATCGTTTTCCTTTTGGTTCTGTGCCTGTTTATCCTGATTTGGTATGGCAGGAGGCCATTGTAAACGCTATTTTGCACCGCGACTATGCCATTGAAGACCGTGCCATAGAAATTCATTTGTTTGAAGACCGTCTGGAAATTTGTAGCCCAGGTTTGCCACCGCGCCCCATTACAGCCAATCGACTCAATCGGGCACGTGGGTTTCATTTGTCGCGCAACCCTATTTTGTTTCGGACATGGGGTTTGATTACGCAGCGGAAAGAAATTGGCGAGGGGACGGCATTTATTCGGCGTGCGATGGCGCGTGAGGGGTTGGCGGCTCCGGTATTTGATCGGTGTGATGGGCGAGTGTTGCGTTTAACACTTTATGATCGTTCGATTTATAATGAGATGTTGTTGGCTTGGTTGGCTCGGTTTGCGCATTTTCATTTGACGGATGCACAGCAACGAGTGTTGGCTTATGGGCGGTTGCATGGCTATCGCTTTACATTGGGGCATTTTGCGAAGCTGACAGAGATGAGTCTTTATGCGGCTTCTGAGGCAGTAGATGATTTGGTGCGCAAAGGGGTTGTGCGTGTTTTGAAAAAAGGCAGTGATTTTTATCGCATTTTAGAACCTTTGTATGTGGCGTCGGATGTGCCCAGTTTTTTGATGCCACGCTTAAAAAATAAAGGTTGGTTGGCCAACCGTCATGTGCGCCGTGGTTTGGGTGTGCGCCGTCAGACGGCTCGTAAGTTGTTGCGTTATTGGTGTGCAGAAAAATGGGTAATCAAAAAGGGGAGAAGTGCACAAACGGTTTATGTGCCGGGTGAGCGGTTTTAGAAAAAATCATGATCCAAAATATGGTGTTTGAAAGGTGAGGCGATGGCAAAAAAATCGGGTAAAGTCGAACGGCCAAATGTATTGATTATGTTGGCTGATGATATGGGATGGGGGGATGTATCTTATCATGGGTCGGTAATTCGCACGCCGAATATTGATCGGTTGGTTGAAACAGGCATTGAGTTGGACCAGCATTATGTGTGCCCGATGTGTACGCCGACGCGCACCTGTTTGATGACGGGGCGGCACCCTGGGCGATTTGGACGGCATGCAACAACACCGTCAAACCCACCGGTATTGCCCGATGGGTATGAGACAATTGCAACGTCGTTTCGCAATGCGGGATATGCAACGGGTTTGTTTGGCAAATGGCATTTGGGTTCGGATCCAAAGTTTTGTCCGAACAATTATGGGTTTGATATGTCGTATGGCAGTTTGGCTGGGGGGGTTGACCCCTATAGTCACCGATACAAATCGGGGCCGTTTAGTGTGACGTGGCATCGCAATGGGGAGTTGGTGGAAGAGCGTGGGCATGTGACCGATTTGATTGCTCATGAAGCGGTGCAGTGGATTGAAGCGCAAACAGAACCTTGGTTTTGTTATGTGCCGTTTACGGCGGTACACACACCTATTAAAGCGCCACAGGGGTGGATTGATCGGTATGCAGATCGGCGATACGATTTGGACCCTGCAAAAGATCGTTCGTTTAAGACGTATGCGGCGTATGCCAGTCATATGGATTGGGCTGTGGGACAATTGATGGAGACGTTGGCACGCAAGTGTGAACGACAAAATACGATTGTGATTTTTACGTCGGACAATGGGGCGATTCCGAATGATCCTTTGCACGATACGGATAAGTATCCTGGGTGGCAGGAGGAGATGCCGAGGCTGGGGAGCAATTTGCCGTTGCGTGGGAAGAAGTCGCAGTTGTATGAGGGTGGGATTCGCACGCCATCGGTGATTAACTGGCAGTCGCATTTGCAACCTGGGAAGATGTTGCATCCGATTCATATGACAGATTGGATGCCGACGTTGACGGGGTTGATTGGTTATACTCCTGCATCTGACCCGCAGTGGGATGGGATGGATATTTGGCCCTTGTTGACGGGGGATGTGATGGTGCCAGAGGAGCGGTCGCTTTTTTGGAATTTTAAGGGGTCGTCGTTTGGGTTGCGGGCGGGGGATTGGAAGTTGATTTATGAAGATGGGCAAGCGGCTGAGGAGACGGAGTTGTTTCATATTGGGAGAGATCCTTATGAGACGCGGAATTTGGTGGGGGAGCATTTGGGGCGGGTGGAGGAGATGATTGGGGAGATTGGGGAGTGGCGGAAGTTGGATGATTCTTCTAAGCGGGGGGATGTGGCGTGAGGTTTGCCTTCGGCACGACTTACTTTTTTTCTACAGCCAAAAAAAGTAAGCAAAAAAGGCCGTCCCTCAAGTGCCGGGAGGGCTGATTTTCCGCAAATACTCTTAGGGGATGCACAAGATAATTTAGCCTGATACCGTAGTGCTTTTTAAAGTATGAATAGCTGTACGGAATGGCGCGGAAAATCATGATCGGTTGGCTGATGGTTGTGGGTTTTGGGATGGGGTGATTTGAGGAGTGGTTGTATGATAAATAAAGTGGTGGATATTAAGACTTGGATAGGACTCACTGGTGGGGTGGGCCGTTGTGCAGTTGGTGAGGTGGGTTTGTGTGGGCAGGGTGGCGCGTGGAACGCGAGGTGGGGTGTGGGAACGGCACGGGCAGGTGAGGGTGGCCTGCGTTTGTAAAAACACTGAAGTACATTTATAAGCATCACGCAGTGACGGCTTTCTTTGGATACTTTCTTTAGCTGTTGAAAGAAAGTATCGCGCCGCAGGCATAAAAAAGAAAGATATAGAATGGTAGTCCGTACGATTTTTGTTACCACTAAGAAATGGAACATGAAATGTCTCGCCCAAATGTTTTAATTTTGATGACCGATCAACACCGCGCCGATTGGATGACGTGCGTTGGCAATAGCCCGGTGCCAACACCGAATTTGGATCGCATTGCCAAACGGGGTGTGCGGTTTGAAAATGCGTACTGTCCATACCCTGTTTGTACGGCGTCGAGAATGGCTTTGATGACGGGGATGTATGCCCATTCGACGGGGGCGATTAACAATTCGGATCGGTTGGATTGGCGATACCGTACAATGGCGCATCATTTTTCAGAGCATGGGTATTTGACGGGGTTGATTGGGAAGATGCATTTTAATGATGCACACAATCATGGGTTGGAATATTACATGTCGGTGAATGATTGGTTGATGTATTTGGGCCCCAAGGCGCAACATTATGCCAATGAGATTGCCAACCATGCTTTGAATGATCGGTTTTTTGAGACGGTTTTTGATACGGGCAGTGGGTTTCCGGATGTGTCGCATGTTTGGGAAAATGACCAGAGCCCGTGGGTGGGGCTGGTGGATCGGTTTGATTTTTCGTCGATGGCATCGGCACTGGAACCCGAAGACCATTTGGATATGTTTATTGCGCGTGAGACGGTGAAGTTTTTGAAGGCGTATCAAGATCAGCCGTTTTGTTTGACGGCCAGTTTTATGAAGCCACACCCACCTTTTTATCCACCGCGCGAGTGGGCCGAACGCTTTCGACCGGAGGCGATGGATTTGTTGCCAATCGGCGATATTTCAAAATATCCGGAGCACATTCAACAGCGTGTGGCACGTACACAGGGGATGGGTGAAAAAAGGATTCGTGCGCACAAGGCGGGGTATATGGGGAACTTGGCATTTGTAGATCATTGCATTGGACAGGTGTTAGATGGTTTGGACGCGTTGGGGTTGTGGGACAATACGATTGTGGTGTATACATCCGATCATGGTGAGATGGGTGGTGAGCATGGGATTTATCAGAAATTTTGTATGTTTGACCCTGCTGTGAAGGTGCCTTTGATGGTGAGTTATCCACCCCGTATTCCGCAAGGTCAAGTGACAGAGGCATTGACGGAATATTTTGGGTTGTATCCGACGTTGTCGGATTTGGCGGGGTTGCCTGCACCAGATCGAACGACAGTGGTGGATTTTGAAGGGGCTTGTGAGGAGATGGATGCGATTGGTTTTGCCAATGTTTTGTGTGACCCTGATGCAATAGGCCCTGAGGTTGTTTTTAGTGAACACGGTTTGCGCAGTGATTTGGCGTCTTATTTGGTGCGTTCGAAACAGTTTAAATATGTGCATCATGTGGGTGGGTCTTGTCATGAGTTGTACGATTTGGAGAACGATGCAGGGGAGTTTCATAATCTGATTGGAGAGGCAAAATACCAGTCGGTGGTGAAGGATTTGCTCGCGCAGTTGTTTGCGTGGTATGATCCGGATGAGAATGTGTACGGAAGGCAATGAAGAAGGTCACTGGTCGCAAGTGAGAATCTGGATATGATAGATGTTTTGGTTTTGACTTGAGACTTGCAGACCTGAGACCATATTTAGGGGGTGTTTTTGACCTGCAACTTGTAGAATTGAGATTTTAATTATAGATTTTTTTAATTTGATCGAGGTAGAGATGGCCAATCAAAAAGATGTGATTGTAAAATTGTTGCGGGGTGATGTTTCAACAGATGAGGCGGCGCGTGTGTTGGGTGTTTCCGTACAGGCTGTGGATGGGTTGAAGCGGCGTTATCTGAAAAGCAAACATGTTAAAAAACAAGAAACGATACAGACTTTGGTGGATCAGCCTGTGACGATTTTGCGCGATAAGTGGGGTGTGGCGCATATTGAGGCGGCTTCGATGGCCGATTGTTTTACGGGGTTGGGATATGCGATGGCGCAAGATCGGTTGTGGCAGATGGATTATATGCGCCGGTTGACGCATGGGCGTTTGGCAGAAGTTTTGGGTGTGGATTATTTGGCGCAAGATCGGTTGCATCGCACCATTGGTTTGACACGTGCCGCACAAGGTGCAGCTTCGGTGATGTCGGATGAGGTGAAATTGGTGTTGCAGTCTTTGGCGCAGGGGATTAATGCGTGGATAGATAAGGCAGGCGAACGGTTGTCTGTGGAGTTTGATTTGTTGGAATATGCCCCTGAACCGTGGACGGTGGTGGATTCGATTGCGCTTTGGAAGTGGCGCTGGTGGATGTTGACGGGGCGGTTGGGTTTTGTGGCACTGGGTGAGATGGCGAAGCGGCATTTGCCCCCTCATTTGCAAGATGTATTTTTGGCTGTGGAGGCGGGTGAGGAAACGATTGTGCCGAGTGATGCACCTGCGGGTATGGGGGGCGATGATACGGGCATGGGGAGCAATAACTGGGTGGTGGGTGGTTCGCTAACTGAAAATGGCAAGCCTGTTTTGGCAACCGACCCGCACAACGATGTGAGTTTGGCGCGGCAATGGTATCAGGCACAGGTGACGGCACCGGGGATGGATGCGGTGGGGGCGTTCTTTTTGGGTACGCCAGGGATTTATTTGGGGCACAATCGAAACACATCTTGGGGGGTGACCAATCACGCGGCGTCTGTGCGCGATTTGTATGAGGAAGAGGTGTCAACAGAAGATAGCAATTTGTATCGTGAAGGCAATGAATGGCGTGCATTTGAGATTGAGCGACAAGAGGTGGGGGTGCGGGGGGAGTCGTCCGATCCGTTGGTGATTCGCCGTACGGTGCGGGGGCCACTTGTGAATGCGTTTGTACCTGCGGTGGATGATGGCCCCCAGCCAGTGTTGTCGATGCGGTGGGTGGGGGCAGAGCCAACGACGGGTTTTGATGCGATGTTGGATTTGATGCGTTCGAAGGATGTGTCTGAGGTGTTGGTGGCATTAAAAAAGTGGCCAATGCCGATTTTGAATTTTGTGTTTTCGGATGTGGCAGGGCGCATCGGGTTTCATGTGGTGGGGCATGTGCCCAAGCGCAAGGCCGATGCGGTTGGATTTCGACCTGCAAATGATCCTGACCATGCATGGGGTGAACCGTATGCGTTTGAAGATTTGCCCAATATGATTGACCCTGAACGCGATTGGGTGGGCACGGCCAATAATCCACCTTGGGGTGGAAATGGGTCGTATGTGAAGTTGGGGTCTTGGTCGGATGGGTATCGCTTTAGGCGGTTGCGTGAGCGGATAGCCGCATTGGAGCAGTTTGATATGCGCAGTGTGGGTGCAATTCATGCCGATTCGTTGCACGCGCGTGGGCGTGAGTTGGCACCGATTGTGGCGGCCATTGCGTTGAAGGTGCGCAATAAGCGGTTGCGTGAGTTGGGGGCTTTGTTGGATGAATGGGATGGCTCGTTTTCTGTTGATTCTGTTGCGGCGACGGTATTTACGGCTTTTTGGGAGCATTGGATTAGGCGTTTGGCGAAGGTGCATTTTAAAGCCGATATGATTGAGTTGGTGGTGGGGCGCATGGGGTATATTGGACGGCAGGTGTTGACTGGAGAAGACGTGGTGTGGTTGCCTGGGGTGGATGTGGAGAAAGAGGTGCGGGAGACATTGGTGGATGCATTGTCTTGGTTGCGTAAGCGGGTGGGAACGCGCAAGTCTCAGTGGCGTTGGGGGCGTGTGCATACCGTGACGTTTCGGCACCCGATGAGTGATGGGGGAGCGTTGTCGAAGTTGTTGGATGTGGGGCCGTTTGAGACGTCGGGTACGTTGGGAACGCTTCGGATGGCGGGGTATACGTTTTCAACACCCTTTGAGGTGGCGATGCTTTCGACATATCGGATGGTGGTGGATATGGCCAATCCGGCACAGGCGTTGTCAACTTCGGCGGGCGGGCAGTCTGGGCATCCTTTGCATGAAAATTATCGGCGGCAATCGGAGTTGTGGGTGGGGGATGATTATCATCCGTTGTTGATGGATAAGGGGGATGTTTTGGAGGTGTTGGAGAGTCGGGTGGTTTTGGAACCGTAGGGGATTGATTGGCTTACGGAAAGACGAGTGATTTTTGGGTGTTGTTTCTTTTTGTGATTTGCCTTCGGCGACCCACTTTTGTAACGACACAAAAGTGGGCAAAAAGTCGCCCCTCAGGTGCCGGGGAGGCTGATTTTCCGCAAATACTGTTTGAGGGTGCAAGAGATCATTTAGCCTGTCGCCTAAAAGCTTTTATGAAATGCATTGCTGGACGGAAGAGCGCGGAAAATCATGATCGGTTGGGGTGATGGGTTTTGTGAGGGGGATGGTGATCATTTTATGGATAAGTGTATAGGAGGATGAATGGGTCGGCCAAATATTTTGATTTTTATGACGGATCAGGAGCAGGCGCAGGTTTCGTTTCCGGGGCATCCTTGTAAAACACCACATGCAGATCGGTTGGCAAAAGATGGGATTTTGTTTCGGAGTTGTTATACGATAGCGGCGCATTGTTGTCCTTCTCGGGCAAGTTTTATGACGGGGTTGTACCCCAGTCGGCACGGGATTTTTAATAATGTGAATACGCATACGGCCATTCATCGCGATTTGAATGATGGGGTGGTGATGTTTTCGCAAGGGTTGCGCGATGCGGGATATAATTTGGCGTATTCGGGGAAGTGGCATGTGTCCAATTCGGAGAGCCCGTGTGATCGGGGGTGGGAAGAGTTGCATGTGGGCGCGCGCGGTGAGCGCGATCCGGGGCATCCAAAGATGGATCGGTTTAAACCTTTGTCCGATGCTGAAGGGCCGCGTGGGCGCGGGCAGGTGATGCGACCTGGGTGGGGGAATATTCAGGTGTATGGGACGAGCAAACAACGTTATGAAGAGACGAATGATTATAAGATTGTGCATTCGGCCATTGATAAGTTGCCTGAGTTGGTGAATGGCGATGCGCCGTGGTGTTTGTTTGTGGGGCCAAATGGGCCACACGATCCGTTTATTGTGCCGGAGAAGTATGCCACGATGTATGATCCTGCGCAGGTGCCGTTGCCGCCTAATTTTGGGGATCGGATGGCAGATAAGCCGCGCATTTATCAGCGGCATCGCAAGCAACTTTGGGATCAGTTTGGAGAGGATGAATATCGGGAGTCGATTGCACATTATTGGGGATATTGCACAATGATGGACGATTTGTTTGGAGAGATGTTGGATGCTTTGGACAAATCAGGACAAGCGGAGAATACGTTGGTGTTGCGGATGTCGGATCATGGGGAATATGCAGGGGCACACGGGTTGTATTGCAAGGGGGTGCCTGCATTTCGGGAAGGGTATCATATTCCGTTGATTGCGCGGTGGCCAAAGGGCATAAAAGACCCTGGGCGTGAGGTGGATGAATTTGTGAACTTGATGGATTTTGCGCCGACGTTTTTGGATTTGGCAGGTGTGGATGATGTGCCGGAGGGTGTGGCGGGACGGAGTTTGGTGCCGTTTTTGGAGGGGGAACAACCGACGGATTGGCGAGAGGCACATTGTACGCAGTTTAATGGGGTGGAGTTGTATTATACACAGCGAGCCATTTGGACACATTCGCATAAATATGTGTATAATGGGTTTGATTTTGATGAGTTGTACGATTTGGAGAAAGACCCGCACGAGATGGTGAATGTGGCAGAAGATGCATCTTATGATGGGGTGAAGCGTGATTTGATCAAAAAAATGTGGGAAGTGTCTTTGGCCGAGAAGGATATTATTTCCAATCCATATTGGACGGTGGGTTTGGTGCCTTATGGGCCGGGGATTGCGTTTGAATAAGGGAATTTGTGCTTCTTTTATTACCTTAATTTTGTTACTTTGGTAGGGTTCTGTTTGGATATCTCATAAAAGGAGATTTGGATTATGAAGTTGACGTTGTCTATTCCACGATCACGCCCGTCGCATTTGACGAGTTTTGCGGCACCCGAAGGGTGTGAGGCGCCGCTTTTAAAATTGGATGGTGCATTGGGTTCTTTGGTGGCTGAGCGCGATCCGTCTTTGCCTATTTATCATGTGCAGTTGCCTGCCTTAGATGCTGGGCAAGCGGCAACTTTTGATGTGACGGCATTGGATGATGCCGATGCAGCTTCTGGTATTTCTGTGACCGATGCCGATGGCAAGTTGGCCATTGATGTGGCTGGGTCGCCATTTATGACATTTCATCATACGACCGACTATCCTAAGCCTGTGATCAACCCGATTTTGACACCCAAGGGTGTGAATATGTTGCGTGAACCAATGGCGGCTTGGAGTGAGGGGGAACACCCTTGGCAACGGGGTTTGACGCTGATGCAAGGGGCCATTAATGGCGTGGATTGTTGGAATGAACGCCCCAACAAAGAAGGGTTTGGGCGCACGGCACAAGATAAGATGAAGGTGTCGCACAATCCGCTGTCTTTGTTGATTGAGTCGGACAATACGTGGTATGAGGCAGATCGGCCACTGATGACCGATTCGCGGTCTTATCGGTTGTTTGATACATCGCGCGATGCGGTGGTGTTGGATATTGCATTAACGCTTAAGGCTTCACACGGTGCGGTGACGATTGGCGATACCAAAGAGGGTGGTTTTTTGTGTATTCGCGTTAATCCGACCATGGATGCCAAAGCCAATGGTCATATGCGCAATGCCTATGGTGCAACCGATGAAAAGGGCTGTTGGTCGTTTCCTTCGCATTGGATGGATTATTATGGCCCCGTAGGTGATGAAACGGCTGGTTTTGCCATTTTTGATCATCCGCAAAACTTTCGTTATCCCACCACTTGGCATGTGCGTGGATATGGTTTGTTTGCGCCCAATTGTTGGATGTTTAAGCCTGATCATCATTTGGCAGATGGAGAAGAACTGACATTTCGTTGGCGCGTGACCATTCATTCGGGCGATACCGATCAGGCCGATATTGCCAACCGCTTTTTGGATTATGTGGATGGTGCACGTGTGGCGAAGTAGGGGGCTGGAATTACATAAATGAGTAGGTCATCGAAAAATTATTGAAAATCACAGGTCACAGGTTACAGGTCACAGGTTAAAAATGAAAAGTATTGGATGTGTTTTTTGACTTGTGGCTTGGGGCCTTGTAAGGCTCTGGAGTTCTTTTCTGGAGCCTTTTTATTATAGGTGAATAAATGGATACAGTGTGGTTGGTGGGTTCAAATGGGTTACACCACGGTGCGCCAAAGAAAGTGTGGCAAGCCGTGGGGGCGTGTTCTTTTACTGTGAATAGTATTTTACAGACGCCATCGGGTTTGGTGGTGGGATCTGATACAGGTTTGTGGGAAATATCTGAAGGGTCGCAACGATGGGTACAACTCCACGACGAGACGATGACCAGCATTTTGGGTTTGGCACCTACATCTGTGGGCATCGGGTTTGTGGTGGCTTCGGCTTATGGTGTTGCCACGGCTGAAGTGGACGATTTGGGGGTGCCAAGGTGGTCTTGGTATTCGGATGATTTGGCGGTAAATGAACGTTATAGCAATGTGATTGTTGCCGACCCCCAGGACCCTTTGCGATGGGTGGTTGGCACGGAGGCGGGTGTGTTGGTGCGTGAACACGGTGATGGAAATTGGGTACACACCTCACTGACTGGGCGACCGGTACGGGGGCTTTGTTGGGCGTTGGGCGCGTTTTGGGCAGGTGCCGATGGTGGGGGGGTGTGGCGCAGTGAAGATGGTGTTTCTTGGGCGCGCGCTGGGAGTGGTTTAGATGCGACCACGGTGTATTCTTTGGCGTGTGTGGGAGACCGTTTGTTGGTGGGTTTAGAAGGTGGTGTGGCTGTAGGCGATGGTGTGGGGCGCTGGGTATTGCAAGGGCCAAAAATTCGGGCGCGTGTGGTTGCCGCACACGGTGATATGTGGTTGGCAGGTGCCAACCCTGGTGGTTTGTGGTGGTCTACAAATCAAGGACTGAAATGGCAAAAGTCAGGTGATTTTGGGTCGGTGCGTTCACTTATTGTGCGGGAGGGGTAAATGGATCAGGCAACTTATAACAAAGGTGTGGACGCCCGAGCACGCGAAGTGTTGGAGGCGATGGCCAAGCGCGGTGCAAATTCGCCTTGGGCCGCTCATGCCATTTTTGCAACGGGTGCAGATCGCAGTGATGTTCATGAAACAATGAAACGTTCTTTGGGTGATTTTACGTTGGGATTGACAGGCGCAGGGCCTTTTCAAATTTTGCCAGCCATGTTGTTGTTGTGTCGTTGGGAAAGTGAACTAAAGGCCGAAACGGTCGATTTGATTCGCCAATTTTTTACCGAAGGCATTTTGGAACGTGGCAATACCGAAAATCATTGGATGATGTTTTATGCCGGTACATTGTTGGCAGCAGAGCGTTTTGCAGATGAACCCGTTTTTTGGAATGGGCGCTCGCCTGCGTCGGTAAAGGCGGAAGCCACGCGGTGGATTTTGGGCACGATTGAGCGCACCGCGCGCATTGGGCATCATGAATATGATTCACCCGGCTATCACGCGGAGCATTTTACGCCATTGGTGGGGCTTTATGAACACGCGCAGGATGATTATTTAAAAGCGCAAGTGGAGAAGGTGCTCACATTGTTGGTGGCCGATATGGCGTTGGAATATTACAAAGGGTCTTGGGCGGGTAGTCACAGCCGAGAAGGGTATCGGCAAAATACGTGGACACACGTGGGGCCGATTCAGACGGTACAATATATGTATTTTGGCGGTGAGGCGTTTGATGAAACGCGTCATTTGCAGGGGTTTTCAATTCCTGTGGCGGCCGCTGGATATCGACCACCGGCTTTGTTTGCTCAAATGGCGTGGGATCGTTCAAAACCCCACGCAGTTAAAAAAACCAAAGCGTCACGTACTATTTTTCGCCACGTGGATCGAGAAACAGAACCTGTGCGTAAGTATACATATATGAGTACGTCATTTGCGTTGGGGTCTGCACAACTTGGGTTGACGGCACCTGCTGGGCCCATTGATTTGGTGTCGTGGGATTTGACGTGGCATGGTGACAAACATCAGGCCAAAATTGGATGCAATCATCCGTATGTGGACGGCGGTCGATTTAGTGGTTTTTTAAATCCGTTGCCACAAGAAGCCCGTCGCTCTGTAGGGGGAGGTAAGCCCTATTTGCAACGGCCCGATCGTTTGTTTGGCGCTTCGCCGTTTGAGCAAATGATGCAACACGAAACAACGGTCATTGTGTTGTATCAAATTCCTGAAGATGATGACAATCCATTTGTGAATTTATATTTGCCCAAATCAGTGGACTGGGTGTCACAAGATGGGTGGTTATTTGGCCATTTGGATGGCTTTTATGTGGCGTTGCGGCCCATTGGTGAATATACGTGGGAGCAGATTGTTGAATCGGCCAATGACAGCATTATGGTGAGTGAAGGTGGGTTGATTGACAATTGGTTGCTGCGTATTGAAGATGTAAAGGCAGGTTTGGTGTTGGAGGCGGTTGAGGCCGTTGATGCCGGTGCTTTTGAAGCTTTTTGTGATCGCCGTGCAGAACTGGATTTGGATTTGTCGGACTGGCCAGTGAACAATAAGGTGTGTGTTGAAACCTTTTCGGGGGCGCAGATGGAAATGGTTTATGATGGGGCGCACAAGGTGAACGGTGAAGCCATTGATTATTCGGCTTGGCCATTGTTTGGTGCACCAGGTGCCCAAGGCGAGCTGAACACGGGCAAAGTGGTGTTTCGATATGGTGAAGATGAAATTAGCGTGGATTTTGAAATTGATCCCACAAAACCGATGATTCCTATGCGTGTGATTGGATAACAGGATCGAAATTTGTTGATTTAAGAGAGGCGATATGTGTCGCCTCTTTTTTTTATAAATTTATGTTTTTGTAAGCGGTTTTTGTCAATTTTACGGCTCTGACACTGCAGTATGTGTGTGGGCTGTTATTGAGACAATCTTTTTATATCGCGCTGAATGGTCGGAGCATTGGGGTGGTCGGGCTGAAGGCGAAGCACGGTTTTAAGATGTTGAACGGCTTTGGCATATTCGTTTTGATCGATGTAGAGATAGGCCAAGTTGTAATGCGCTTCGGTTTCGACAATGCTGATTTCGATGGCTTTTTGGTAGGCGGCAATGGCTTTTTGTATTTCGTTTTTTTGTTTATAAATATTGCCCAATTGGATGTGTGGCCTGGCATCATCTATGGTAAGTTCGGCATATTTCTCTAAAGTTGCCTGCGCGGTCTCTGTGTGTCCTTGGGCCAGTTGGCTGAGGCCCAAATGATAGCGGGGAATCAGATAGTTGGGTTCTTTTTCAATGGCCATTTTAAATTGCACTTCGGCATCTGGATAACGTTGGAGCAAATAAAGGATTTCGCCCAAACGAAAGTAAACACGATTGAATTGTGTTTGATATTGTGCAGCACGTTCTAAATGATAAACGGCTTTTTCGTGTTGACCTTTTCGGTGATAAATGAGACCCAATTTGAAGTGGGCATCGGCCAAGGTTGAATCGCGTTCTAAGGCTTGTTCAAAGTAGTTTGTGGCTTCCGTATAACGAGAGAGTTCATCATACACATTGCCCAATTCATAATAGCCTGTGGGATCGTCGGGGGCCATTTTAATCATGTCTTCAAGAGGTGCGGTTAGCGATTCAAAGGTTTGTGCATATTGATTAAAAAAGAGCTGAGAGATGGCTGATTGGATATCGGGATTGAGTGGAGACTGGCGTAAGGTCTGTTCCAGTTCGCTCAGCGCCTCGGAAGAACGACCTTGTTTTTTAAAGAGCATGGCCAAGTGAAAACGGGCCATCACATGCTCAAAGTCGAGGGTTAGCGCTTTGCGATAAGTGGCTTCAGCCTCGGCCATCTTTTCTCGCAGTTCGTAAATGCGCCCCAGGTAATACATCGCGTGCGCATTTTTTTCATCTTGTGATATTGCGCGTTTAAAACTGGTTTCTGATTGTGCCAGCAAGGTTGTGTTTGTTGCTGTGGTTTCTGTCGATTGACGGAAAATTCGGACGGCATTGATGGTGGTGCGATAGGTGTCAAAGTTGGCCGATATGGGGTGTTTTATGGCTGTTTCCTGTCGGGATTCAAGGGGAACGGCAAGGTCTTTAACGAGGGTTGTTACAATGTCTGAAATGGCTTCTTGAGGGTGTTGGGTTGGGGTTTTGGTGATCACTGTTTTACGCACTTTGCCATTGGATGCTTCGACAATATCGGTGTGTACGGTGAGTTGATTTTTGGCCAGTGTGTACCAACCTTGAATGGCAATGTGAATATTTTTTTCGTTCACGCGTTTGGCATTGCCAACGGCTGTTTTCCAATCTTTGCCAAAGACGGTTTCGTCTGTGATGTGAATTTGTGGCACCTTGTAAAGGGCGACCACCACCGACTCAGAAATACCACGGGCATACCATTCTTGTTGTGGATCGCCCGTTCTGTTTTCAAAAGGCAAAATAACAACTTGCCATTGGGCCAAGGCTGGGGTAGATAGACTAATAAAAAAAAGAGTAAAAAATAAAAAATGTCGGATCATCATGATTTTGGCTTTTTTTGCGTCAGGAGATGGATGGATATTTATGACTCTTGACAGGGTTTATGGTGATTGCAATAGGTTTTCATCGTCGTGTGTGACGTGTAGAAAAACGGTACACATTTCATCGGTTGATTCTTCTCCCCAACGCACGAGCTTGGGTGGGTTGTTGGGGTTGTTGGGGTTGCTGGCAGAGTTGTCATAATAGGCTTCGAGGGTGATGCGTGTGCCACGAGGCAGGGCTATGGGTTCTTTAAAGACATAGGTTTCTTGCCAGTTAAAGTCCCAGGGTTTAACCCATACCAAAGGTTTTTGTTCACCTGATGGATAGGTGGCGGTTACTTTCATTTCGGTGCCCAGCAAGTGCATGTGTGGCAATATGCTGATGACGTGTTCGTCTTGTGCAATGGTGAGTGATCCGGTGACTTTGTGGTTTTTGACGCCGGGTGGAATGATGAGCAACCGACTGTTGATAATTTCTTCATACAGGCGTTTCTTTATGGGTTTTTTGGAAAAGTAAATGCCCAATTGCGATTGGTCGTTTACGGCGCGACCAATTTTGTGATAATGGATTTGAAGCACAATGTCACTGCCAGCAGGCAAATGACGGCCCACACCTTCTGGCAAGATAACGGGTGTGTTGCCCGGTGCCCAACCGCCTAAGGCTTCATATAAGGGTACACCAATGCCACCAAAACTGGGATATCCTACTTCGGGTGCCAAATCTTGTAGCATGCGGGCTTTGCCCGATACGTCTACATAAACGCTGACATGGTGCACCACTTCACGTTCGTCGGGTAAGAGTTCTATGGCGGAGACAAATTGGTCTTGGGTGAGGTTGGTGGGCAACACAAAACATCGGTATTCATCGCGACCAATGGCTTCTACAGGATAAGCGGATTCGGGCTTAAGGATGAGATCGGGTTCACCCAGTGTCCAACTGTTGGGAAAGTGAATGGGCTTGGGTGCTTGTTCGGGTTTGCCTTCGGGCATACTGGCTTCAACCCACTTCCCAAAGGTGGCTATTTCTTTGTCTGACAAACGACGTGAATGTTTAAATTCGCCATAACCGGGTTGCACTTTCCAAGGTGGCATAATGCGCGTTTCAATGGAGTCGCGCATTTGATGTGCCCAAGCCAGTACTTCCATATAATCAAAAAATGCGGCCCGTCCTATACCTCCAGGGCGGTGACAGGTTTGACACCGTTTTTGCAAAAAAGGGACAATGTCGCGATAAAATGTGGGCGTATCTGCCGTGATGTGAGAGGGTGTTTGTGGTTGTCGTCTGATTTCACATCCAAAGCTGGGGATGTTGGTTTGGGCAATTTCTTTATTCGCAAGCAAGGCGTCTAAAGCATCCCAAAGCCCACGTGAAGTGGTGTTTTCGGCAACACCCCATCCATTGTCAATTTCTCCGCGGTATCTCAGGGTGTGGTTTTGGTCAAATAAAAAGGCTTGGGGGGTGTGTGTGGCACCCAATTGATCTGCCAAGCTGTTGTTGGGGTCGCGATAGATGGGAAAGGGGACGGGGTTGTTTTGGTAGTGTTTTTTAAGGGCATCATTGGTTTCATTAAAGTTGGCATTAATGGCTACAATGCGCACACCCTTTGGACCATAGGTGTTGTGGATTTGGGTTTGATGAATGTGATATTTAAGTGAGGCGGGGCAAACGATGGAATTGAAGACGAGAATCAGCGCGCGGTCATAGGTGAGATCTGAAAGGGCAATGGGAGTGCCGTCTAAATGGGTGAGTGACACGGCGGTCAATTTGTCACCTATTTCTAACGGTGCGGCTTGCAATGAAGCATATGCAAGCGTGAGGAATGTTAAGAGCGCAAACAATCGGGTTGCCATGAGCACCTCCAAGTTTTATGTGTTGCGCTTGCGAAGAAAGTCGATGAGAAAAGCCAAGGTAATGAGCCCCAAAAAAGCTGCGATGGAAACCACAATCCAATGACTTTCTTGGGGCAATCGCCAATATTGAACACCCACCAGAATGAGCGATGGCACAAAAAAGATAAGCGCCCCAAAGAGGGCATACGCTGCTTGATTGGCAGAGGGCAATGGGATTTCTGTGGGCTGAGATGTTTGGGGCGGGTTTTGTGTGGGTTGAATTTTGGGTGGGGTGGGGGCCATTTCTATGGGTTTGACATCGACTAGCATATTGATCACATCTTTGCGATATGCATTGTCGGCGGCATAATAGATGGTCCAAAATGCGTTAATTTCTTCGGCACCTACTTTGGTAAATTTTTTTTCGATATCTTGTTGTCTGTCTGCTGGCAGTGTTTCAACGGGATTGTCTTGGTTTTGTTTGAGGTCTTCTAAGATTTGAGCCATGCTGGCGTCATAGCCATGGATCCAAGGAAAAGTGGCGTGTTGCAACAGTTTTTCATTTGGGTGTGCAGATGTAAATTCTTTGATATAAGCATCTGTGAGTTTTTTGCGCCCGATTTGTGGGCCTGCACCCGGAAAGTATTTGGCACGCAACTGATTGTTGTTTTTAAAGGGCAAATCGAGATGGTTGCGATCTGCAATTTTTAGGATGCGTTGAAACGCTTCTGTGAGTGTTTTTCTGTCTGTCATAAATTAAAGAGGTGGTAAGAGGTGGATATGAGTAAATGAATGTGCGTAAAATAAACCGCAAATATATCTGAAGAGCAATAATAAAAAGGACGGGTATTCTCAAGGGAGAATACCCGTTTCAGTTTTCATGTTTAAGCATACGGATCAATTTTCACAATACACGTATATGGGTTAATTGACAGATTTTCCGAAAGACTGTGCAAATGCCAAAAAGTCTGGGAAATCAACCGTGCCATTGTCATTGAGATCGTATAGCGGGTCATTGGCACCAAAAGCACGGGCAAAGCCGAGAAAATCTGGAAAGTCGATGGTACCTGATCCGTCAAAATCGGCACGTGGGTTGGCAGGGATAAAGATTGCCGTACCTGATAAACTGATATTAAGTGTGCCTTTTGCTGGGTCATCTGAGACAATGTTGATGGTGCCAGATAATGTGCTTTCTGTTTTTGGGGTGTAGGTGATGGTGATGTCTTTAGATGCACCAGCTGCAACCGTAAATTGTTTGGTTGAAATGCTGATGTCGGTCAAGGTGGTGGTGACGTTAGACACATTCAAAACACCTGGCCCATCATTGCGAATGGTGATGGTTTTTTGTACAGATTTGTTGAGTTCTGTTTGACCAAAGCTGATGCTTTCTTGCCCCAAAACAATATTCGGTGAAACTTTGCCCTCTATGGTGAGTTGTAGAATGGGCATTTGCAACTTATCAACCGCTGGATTGTTGTGGTTGAGTTCAATGGTACCCGAAAATGTGCCTGGTTGTGTGGGCGTCAAGATGATTTTGACTGTTTTGGTTTCGTTTTTAGCAACAGTAAATGTCGCAGGTTCAATGACCACATCTTTGGGTGCGGTATAGCCTGTTATTTCAAGTGGACCATCGCCTGTATTGGCAACATTGAGATTCACGGTTTTGGATTCTCCCGCGTTGGCTTTGGTGCCAAAATAAACCTGACGCAGAGAGAGGGCAATGACGGGGTTTTGATTGAGCAAGGCATCAACCATTTGGTTGACTTTGTAATAATTGTCGGTACCAGCGGCGTTGATCCAAAGGCGAACAACACGATCTTGATCCAGCACAACAATGTCTTCTAAGCGTGCACCGGCATAATCGGTGCCATTGGATGCTTGGCGAAGCATGGGTACTGTTACACCTGTAAACTGACGATAAGATTCTGCCTGTATAGGTGTGCCATTATATGTGTCGAGAACCATAATTTGTACATTGCTTTTGCTGCTGTTGGGTTGCACAATACCCGATTGGAAGAAGGGGCCCGCCCCTTGACAAACTGCTCAGTTGTAGCCGACAAAAAAAAGTACCGATACTTTTCCGGCGGCATTTTTGGTGCCGTGAAATTTTCCTTCTGTGCTTTGCAATTCAAACTCAGGCATTTTTTCACCCACACGTGGTTGTGCATGTGCTTGTGTGGTCAGGCCGATGCAAGCAGCGGTGATGAGTGAAAGTAATATCCATCTTCTCATGATAAAGCCTCCCCAGGTGGTCTTTTAATACGTGTGTTTTGCAAGCAATAACATTTGTTTTGATGGCAACAAATCTACTAAATAATCATGATGTCTATCATAAAGACATCAGAGAAATAAACATGTCCAATAGGGTTTTGCAGGTGCTAAAGGGTTGTTTTTATAGAAATATGATATTTAAAGATACATTCCTAATGGTATCTCATGCAAATATCGTTCTCAATGCGCATAAAAATAAAAAATCATGTCTTTCGGTTTTCAAAATGGCACCAGGCTTTGGGCTTGATTTCGGTGATCTGATTCTCTACATTGTATTACCCAATCCCAGCGTTACTACAACGCTTGAACCGCTATTTCTGTTCCATTTGTGAATAATCTATGTCATTATCCCCCAATCATTTTGATGCACTGATGCAACGTGCCATCACCTTGCGCGACACGGGTCACTTTGAGGCAGCATTGGCCGATTTTAATCAGGCCATTGCATCTGATGGTCACCAAGCTGAGGCATTTGTGCATCGGGGCATTGCATATGGGCAGATGGGGCGTTTCGATGCGGCATTGGCCGATTTGAATCGCGCAGTGACTCTTGCCCCCGAAAATGTGTGGGTATGGATGCATCGGGCGATTGCTTGTGGTTTGATGGGTCACTTTGATGAGGCCATCAACAGCTTTAACCAGGCTCTTGTTTTAGACCCCAACGATACACAGGTGTTGGCCAGTCGGGGTGAAACGTTGCGGGAAATGAGACGTTATGACGAGGCCTTGGTAGACTTTAACCGTGTGATTGCGTTGGATAATGGGTATTTGGGTGCGTGGATCAACCGAGGGCATACATATATTCAATTGGGCCAATTGGATGATGCGTTGGCTGATTTTCAATATGTTTTACAAGTGTCAGAAGGGCATCCCAATGCTTTGTTGGGGCAAGGTGAAGTTTGTCGTCGTCAAGGGCGTTTCGATGAGGCACGGGTGGCTTTTTCAAATGTTTTGAAACGCGTGCCCGAACATGTTGGCGCGCTCATTGGGCGGGGAGAGACGCATCGACAAATGGGACAACATCAAGCCGCTTTAGCCGATTTTGATCAGGTTTTGGCATTGCAGCCCAACCGGATTGATGCGTTGGCGGGGCGGGGCACAACGGTTGCCGAATTGGGCCGGTTTGATGAGGCCATTGCCAACTTTAAACGTGCAGCAGAGCTGGCCCCCCAAGATGGGGATGTGTGGGCTGGATTAGGCGATGTTTTGCGGCAAGCTGGGCGCTTGCATGAGGCTGTCACGGCATTTTCTCGTGCGTTGGCGTTAATGCCCAATAATTTTTGGGCATTATTAGGGCGTGGGGTTTCTTTGAGAATGGATCATGACTTAGAAGCGGCCCTGGATGATTTTGAAGCGGCATTAAAATTGAATGACCGCGATGCTTGGGTGTGGACACACAAAGGTGAAACCTTGCGCCAGTTAGGGCGTTATGACGCGGCTGTTGCCGATTTTACAAAGGCATTGGCTTTGGACAATGATTTTGTTTGGGCATTGGAATGTCGCAGTGAAAGTTATCGTCAAATGGGGCGTTTTGTTGAGGCGCTTGACGATATGAATCGGGTGAAGGCACTATGAACGATGTCGGTAAGATTGTAAATGCAGATCGCACAGTGCCATTTGCCAAAACGATTTCTCGATTTGGTGAAGCCCTCAAAAAAAAGAGTCGATTTTGTACGCGGGCACGCCATTTTTACAATACGATTTGGATTGCCGATTGTTATACAGACTATGTTCAAGCTGCTTTGTTTCGAAAATATGAAGGCCCATTAAGAGAAGGTATTGCCTTGCGCACAATGGGTAAGGGGCTTTCTAAGTCTCAGGTGTTGGCCGGTGCGATGGCCGAAGCTGTGGAGCGCATTTCTTTTTTTGATGCGCTGGCGACTGGGCGCCATACTCCCATTTATGAGCTGACACCCGATGTGGAATTGGTTCCTACACAGTTAAAAGCATCAGAAATACCTCATCTCAATGATTCTGCCAACGGTGTTTCGGCGGGTAATACAGTTTTGGAGTGTGTGTTTCATGGTTTGTTGGAGATGCACGAACATTTGGATGTGGGATTGCATTTCCCGTTTCCAGGGTTGGCACATCGGCAGTTTATCGACCCCACTCTGACGGGGTTTGCGCCTCATGTTGCCAAGCGCATGTTGGCCGTGGCCGCACCGGGAGAAAATGAAAAAGTGACCACTGTTCATGCGGTGGTTTGCCCAAAAGATTTGGGTCCTTTGGTGCGCACCTGCACACACTTAGATGGGCGCATTGCCTTACAACGTGCTTTTAATGAGACAGTGCAAAGTCACAAAACCCGATATGCATCTGATTTACAAATGTTTGGCCCAGAAATTTCTCTGTGGGATTTGCCCAATCATTTTACTGATGACTTGAAAAAGGACATCCAAGTGGTTTTAAGTGGCATGAAAGAACCTGTTTATGTTCAAGATTGGACCGATCCTGATATGCAAATTCCCGTATTTCGCCCATTTAGCTCCAAAACGGTTGCTCAAAAAAGAGACCATGTTGTGATTGAAACTTATGTACAACGCATTATGGCGGAGGCCGAAAATTATATTGTCTGGGAGTAGTTCATTTTAACCAAGGTGTTGTGGTGTGGTGCCGGGGATATCAAGAGGAGGGCTTGATCATGCCGGAACTAAGACGTCTGTGGTTTGGTGGATGTGTGATGGTGTTGGTTGCTTGCGGGCAAGTAGAAAAAACAACAGGTCCAGATATTGTGATTGAAGAGTCAACGATCACAACACCTGCGGGAAGTGAACATATTCAAGTTTTTGTGCCAGGGGGTGCATTTGAAATGGGTAACCCCGATGGACCTGATAATGAGCGTCCATTACACGAAGTGGCATTGGATGCATTTTATATTGATAAATACGAGGTGACCAATGCACAATATTTGGCCTATGCGGAAGTCACGGGTGTTGGAAAACCTCAGTTTATTCGCGAAAAAGCGTTTAATCAACCCGATCAACCTGTTGTGGGCATTCTTTGGAGTCAGGCGCGTGATTATTGTGATTGGGCAGGTTTGAAATTGCCATCCGAAGCGCAGTGGGAAAAGGCCGCCAGTGGAACCGATGGGCGTATTTACCCTTGGGGGAATGAGGCTACGGTAACCCAACAGGGCAACTTTAATTTTAGCTCAGGACCAACGGCGGTGGGGAGTTTTCCTGAAGGTGCAAGCCCTTATGGGGCACACGATATGGCGGGCAATGTGTGGGAGTGGACGTTGGATGAATATGAACATACTTATTATAGCCATAGCCCTGTAACCAATCCCATCAATTTGAAAAATTCGGGCCTGAATGATGGGCCAGATCGCACATTGCGCGGTGGGGGATGGTTTTCATCATTGCAAAATGTACGTGTGTCCGTACGCAGTTCCATTTATTTAATGGATGCACAATACGAGCAAAACCCAGATATGGACAATGTCTTGATGTTTGCACGCATTGGCTTTCGTTGTGTGAGAAATATTTCGAATTGAGGCCCAATGTTTTCTAATAATGTGCGCCTGCTATTGGCGTTGGTGACCGTTGCTCTTGCCGGGGCAGCGGTCTACCTATATGTGTCATTACAAGCACCTGATGTGGCTGAGGTGAGTCAAAAAGAAAATACCCATGTTTTGGCATCTGAAGGGTATGCGGGTGCGGAAAGCTGTCGAGAATGTCACCAGTCGGATTTTTCAGTTTGGGAAAAATCGGCTCATGCTCATGCGATGGCCATTGCATCGCCAAACACGGTGCAGGGTGATTTTTTGCGTGATACCACACATACATTTGACGGACAATCATATCGCATGTTTGTGCGTGGTGATCGATATTTTATAGAAGCCCCCAATAAAGACGGTATACCTGAGGTATTTGATGTCGATTATGTTTTGGGGGCACGCCAACACGAAAACTATTTGACGCGTTTTGCCGATGGCCGTATGCAAATGTTGCCTGTTTATTATGATCTTAATCAGAAACGGTGGTTTGATTCGGCAGAGGGCACATTGGAGTTGGGTAAGGCGTTGCATTCTGGAGATTATTATTTTTGGGCCAATCATGGGCGCACGTGGAACAAACGGTGTTTTGATTGCCATGCTTCACAAATGCGAAAGAACTACGATTTAAACACCGATACATATGATACGGTTGTTGGCGATTTGAGCATTAATTGTGAAGCATGTCATGGTCCAGGTGCAGCACATATTCAATTTTGGCGTGATGCCGGCCAAGATCCCAATTTGGCAGCACAAGGTGATCGCTCTTTACCCGATTTGAGTGCTTTAAGTGCCAAGCAACAAGTTGAAAATTGCGCACAATGTCATGCGCTTAAGGCGGTGTTGCGGTCTGGATATACACCGGGTGCTGATTATCAAAATTTTTACGAGCCATTTCTCATTGATTCACCCGAGTTTTTTTGGCCCGATGGGCTGTCTAAAAAGTTGGCGTATCCGTATTTACAGTTTGCAAGCAGTGGTTGTTTTTTAAAGGCGGGGCTTACGTGTAATGGATGCCATGCCACACATGGCAGTGATTTGAAGGCCGAGTTGGTAGCCGACCCGGGTGGGGTGGGGTTGTGCGCACGCTGTCATCCTGAAGTGGCGGCCAATGTGAATGCACACACGCATCACAAACCCACAGGCCCTGGGGGCAATTGCAATGTGTGTCATTTGCCCAAGCAATTTCGCAATCAGTTGGATATGACCGATCACCGCATTACTGTGCCTGTGCCAGAAAATACGGTGAAGTTAAATATTCCCAATGCGTGTAATCAAAGTGGGTGTCATGTGGATCAATCGGCACAATGGGCATCTGATTGGGCGCGTACTTGGTATGGTGATTATCAACAAGATCGGGTGGCAAGGGCAGATGCCATTCATCGTGGTCGTGAAGGCGATGTGTCTGCTGTTCCTGCATTGTTGGCGATGCTACAAGCTGAAGAGACTGCACCGCTTTTACGCGCTGGTTTGGTAGAAATTTTGGGCAAATTGGGTGATCGGCGTGCATTGCCACAGCTTGTTGTGGCCCTTGAAGACAGTCATTCGGCTGTGCGTGCACAGTCATCGGCGGCGTTGGGGCGTGTCGGACATCCGTTGGCCATACGCCCATTGGTGAAGGCATTGTCTGATAGTGTTTTTTCTGTGCGTATTCGTGCGGCATATGCATTGGCACTGTTGGATTATGTGCCTCAAGAGACACATAAAAAGATCTATGAAGATGCACTTGATGCATTCGTTTCGGTTGTGACAGGCAAGGGCATGATGGCAGATGACGCCCATATGCATTTGAATGTGGGGCAAATTTACGAGTTTCGAAAAAGCTTTGATACAGCCTTAGAACACTACAGGCATGCATTGGGTTTTTTGCCGGGGTTGGTAGAGGCTCAAAATCGAACCCAGCGCTTGTTAGAAGCCGAAGCGCGGTATCAAAAATTGGTATCGTTGGTGAGCCCTGTGGTAGAACGCGATGTTCGTGCACAAGTGGCACTGGGTTTGGCTTATGTGCACAGAGGAAAAACAAAGGAAGGGATTGTTTTGCTCAATCAGGCGATATCGGCAGGGGTGCGTTCTGATATTGTTGAAACAGGTTTGGGCGATGCCTATCGTTGGTTGGGTCAGTTTGATCAGGCACAACAACATTATGAACAAGCATTGCAACTGATGGATACCACACCGGGAGCGCATCGGGGTATGGCTTTGTTGATGTATGCACGTGGTGAAGATGAACGTGGAGGAACCCATTGGTTGCATTTTGAAAAAGCTCAACAGGGCGGAGAGGCGCGGGTGCGGGAATTGATGGGAGAAAATTAAACGTGGATAAACGTGAGATGGCAAAAGGCAAATGGCAAATCTGGTGCTGCTGTTATATCCGTGGGTGCTTTCGGAGCTTATTGGGTTTGGGGTTTTTGTTGGCTTGTTTCTTAACCTTGATCGGTTGTGGTGCCAAGTCCGATGTGCCCGATTTGGTACGGGCATCAGAGCCAGGGTTTACGGGTGTGGAACGGTGTGCCGAATGTCATACCAATAACTTTGCCGAGTGGAAACGCAGTTTGCATGGTTTGGCCATGACGGTGCCCACCGATTCTACTGTGGTGGGCGATTTTAATAATGCCTCACATAGCTATGGGGGTGTGACCAGTAAAATGTATCGGCGCGATGGTAAGTTTTATATGCAAACACCCGATGCCGATGGGCAAGTGAGAGAATTTCAGGTAGACTATACCATTGGTATGCGACAACACCAAGCCTATGTCACACGGTTTCCCGATGGGCGTTATCAGGTCTTGCCATTGTATCATGATGGGGCCACAAACGCTTGGGTAGATGCCCAAGAGGGTGGGGTGGTTGCCCAACATCATCCTTTAAAAAAGGATGATTATTACTACTGGACCAATGCAGGCAGAACGTGGAATTTTCACTGTTTTGATTGTCATGCCAGCCGTGTTCAAAAGCATTATGATGTGGATTCGGATACATATCGCAGTTCGGTAGGCAACTTGGCCATTGATTGTGAAGCCTGTCATGGCCCCTCGGCCAAACACGACGAAACGCGTGGGCAACCTGGGGCACCGATGCATCAATTGGCTTTGCGGTTGTTAGATAAAGAACATGCTGTTGAAGTGTGCACGCAATGCCATGCTGCCAAAGAAATATTGGCTGAAGGATATTTACCAGGTGAAAATTATTATGACCATTATCAACTGATATTACCCGATGATAAACGTTTTTTCTACCCCGATGGCCAGCCTCGGGTTTATATCTATCCGGGGGCATTGCATTTGATGAGTCCGTGTTTTGTGAATGATGATTTGCGTTGTACGACTTGTCATGATTCACATGGTTCCAAATTGGGTGTAGACTTGGTGGCCAATCGGGAAGGCGTGGGGTTGTGTGAGAAATGCCATGTGGATATTACAGAAAATCCTGTGGCACATGGGCACCATAAACCGGGTAGCAAAGGCAACCAATGTGTGCAATGCCACATGCCTTATCATTATGTAACGGGTGAAAATTTAACAGATCACCGCATTGTTTCACCGGTTCCCGAAAATACGGTTGTCAATGGGGTACCCAACTCTTGCAATCAAAGTGGTTGTCATGCAGATCAATCGGCGCAATGGGCCTCGTTGTGGGCATCAAAATGGTATGGCAATTATCAAGAGGATGAGGTGAAACGCACCACGGCGATTGCTTTGGCGCAAAAAGGCGATAAGCGTGCCGTAAACGATTTGGTCGATATGCTAAAAGATGGCAGTTCGGTGTGGCGAGCCACTGCTGCGGGGTTGTTGGGTGGTTTGGGTGATGTGCGTGTGGTTCCACATTTGATTCAAGCTATGGCAGATGATCATGCGATGGTGCGTATGAAGGCGACGGTTTCTTTGGGCCGTTTGGGTGATGTGCGCGCCCTGCCGTCGCTGATTTTGGCATTGTCTGACTCTGCGCGATTGATACGGATTCAAGCCCCTTTTGCATTGATGGATTTGGGATATCTTGATCAAACGAGTGATGCTTTCCAAAAAGCTTTGGCCGAACACCGTGAGGTGGTGGCCAGTGTACAAAGTGATGATCCGGGCTATCACGAAAGTTTGGGGCAAGTCTATGAGCGACAGGGTCAATTTGATGCGGCACAACGCGAGTTTCAAATTGTGGCAAAGTTAGATCCAAATCACCCTGAAACAATGAAAGATTTGGCCCGATTAAAAAAAGAGCACGATCTATTTGCTCAGATGAAACTACACTTTGCCAAAGATGGGTTGGCTCTGTTGCAGGCTGTTGCTTTTTTGAAATATGGCCATTATGAAGAAGCACTTAAAATTTTAGAAAAACAGTCGGGCACATCGGCTATTTTTTGGACCATATTGGGAAATGCACATTGGGGGATGGGCCACCGCAACAAGGCATTGGATGCTTATTTGCGAGCAATAGATGTCGAGCCAACGTTTCGACCTGCAGTGAAACGGTTGGTGCAAATGGCTTTTTCTGAACCTCAGGTAAGTGGAGGAGATGATGTGTACGATGTGTTGTCGGCGAAACAATGGGTAGAGCAAGCGATTGTGGCTGTGCGTCAAAAAGATTGGAAAAATGCACGGCTGTATTTTGGCGCGGCATTAGATGGCGAAGCAGAAGGTGATACATCATTTGGTTTGGGAGATGCGGCTTTTTCATCCATTAGGGTTTTGTCAGACTCTTTGTTTGCGGCTGGTGGTACGGCTTATGAACAGGGTGATTTAGATGCTGCAGTGTCGGCCTATATGCAGGTTATAAAAGTGGATTCGGAACGAACGGATGCTTATACTTTGTTGGGTTTGATTCGGGCCGATCAAGGTGCGTCTTCACACGCCAAACAATATCTTTTTGATGCATTAATGGTAGATGTGGCTTATGTACCTGCATTGTCTATTTTGGGTAGTGTGTTTCAAGAAGGTCAAAATTTAGATACGGCATTGGCTTTGTATCGGCAAGCTTGGGCTTTGGAGCCTACAGCATCTGGGGTGGAGTTGTTTATGGGGCAGGTTTATTTGATGCAAGGCAATCGAGACAGTGCGCGTGTGGTGCTGTCACGTGTGGTTCAGCGTGAGCCTAATAATTCGCAAGCACGAGAACTTTTGAATGAAGCTGGAGGTCAGGAGCTGTGATGGGGGCTATGCGGTTTATGCGATATGCGGGTGTTGGGGTATTGATTTTAATTGTTGCCTTTGGGGCATTTTGGTTGCTGCATCCAACGGGTGGTGTGGTGGTAAAAAGGCTTGCGGAACGACCAGCCTTTTTGTGGCGTATCAGTGGTGAAAAATCTTGTGAAGGATGCCATTTGAAAATTGATCCAGGCATGGACAAACAATGGCGTGAAAGTGTGCATTATCGCGTGAATGTTGGATGTGCAGATTGTCATGGCAGCGATCATGAAGCTGTCTTTGCAGACAAGGGGAAGGTTTCGGCTGGGGTGTGTGGCAAGTGTCATGAAAAAGAAGTCACTGCTTTTGCAAAGAGTGGTCATGCCGATGCTGAGGTGGCCATTCTTTCGGATGCACGATTTTTGGCTCAATCGGCAGCCATGCAAGAAGAAGGGTGTGTGGGGTGCCATAAATTGGGCGCGCGTTTTGCCGATGGCAGTGTGGGCGGATGTAATGCGTGCCATCCTGGGCATGAATTTAGCTCGGCTATGGCTCGCGAACCCGAAGCATGCCAAGTGTGCCACGGTGGACCCGATCACCCTGTGATGGAAGCATATAAAACAAGTGTGCATGGGGTGTTGTATTATCACGATAGAGATCCTGAAAAATCGCCCAGCTGTGTGACGTGTCATATGCCCAATGGTGAGCATGGTCATGTGGCAAATATTGGTTTGGGTGCTGTATTTACGGGCGCAGTATTGGAAGATGAATATTTACCTCATTTGGCCATGAAACGACTGAGCAAAGAAACCTTTGAGGCCAATCGCAAAGAGATGCTCAATGCTTGTGCGCCATGTCATTCTGCACGTTTTGCACGTGAGAGTTTGGAACGTGCCGATGCCATCAAACGCGAGGCCGATGCCATTGTGGCCGAAGGGTATACGATTATCAAATCGCTTTATGATGAAAAAGCTTTAGATCCCATGCCAGAAAATCGTCCAGCAAATCCTGTGGTTGGGCATGTGCTTGAATTGGGTGGGCAACAATTGTATGAAAACACCTCAGAAATTGAACAAGCATTTTTTAGATTGTTTAAGTTTTATCATGCAACCACATTTAAAGCGGCCTATCATCATTCACCCGACTACACACATTGGGAAGGCATTGTGCCAATGAAGATGGAGATTGATAAGATACGGTCAGAAGCCAAACGGTTGCGTTTGATGGCAAAAATAAAATAAACGGATCATTAATTTTTAATATTGAAATACGCATATAGAAAACTCCAAAACGCCTGTCTATTGTCATTGTACTTTGAATAAATGTCAGTGATATGTATGAAATTAAAATCGAGATTTTTTTTACATTTTTTTATTAAACAACATTTTATGCCTAAATAAGGGTTTGAAGAATTTAAAAAAACATCGCTTGTAATTAGCCAGTCTAATGTGTGTTGTTATGTTTCGCAAAAAAGGTGTTGCATGGTGTTTTTCTTTTCCTTATCTTAAAAAAGATGTGGCTCAGTGTGTTTATGATAAAAATAATAGATACACTGTAAGCCCTCCGAAGTTGTTAGTTCCGTCCCCGCCAAGGACCCATTATTTATTATTGTTTTATTTAAAATTCAAACATATGCTTCAGAAAGTGGTTGTTTGTCGTTTCTAAATGTAGACCTGTTAAGTTTTTTGCTTTAAATGTACTGGTAGGCTTTTGCTGCATTTTTGTATGTGCCTTCCGAAGTTGTTAGTTCCGTCCCCGCCAAGGACCTCAAATTAAATAACGAACAATATCTCATCTGTTTAAAAGGAGAATGTCATTAGGTTTTAAATATTTATCAAGGAGGTGCCTGGAGAAATAACTTGAGAGCGGTTTTTGAAGTGTGTTTCCGAAAGTCGTCATTTCGCTAAAGAGCGAAAGGAGGTAGTCCGTTGAAATT
>JAYODI010000160.1:0-5321 GCA_038279365.1 Candidatus Latescibacterota bacterium
CGCGCAGTGGTTAAGACCAAGCGCGGGAGCATTGATTTGCGCAATGTGACGGGTGAAGTGGTTGCCGAAAACAGTCATGGATCCATTGTTTTGGACAATGTGATGGGCAATATTAGTGCACGCAATCAGCGCGGCTCTGTGGAGATTGATAACCCTGGTGCTGCTGTGGCCGTGCAAAATAATGGTGGCTGTATCATGATTAAGACGGAACGCAACTTGGCGGGAGATTATGCCATTCAGTGTAAAGAAGGCAGTGTTGAATTGTTTATGCCCGAAAATGCGACGGTTGATGTACAAGGTGTGGTGAATCGGGGGCAATTAGAAACAGATTTACCTTTGTCTGTGGCGGGTAAAGCGGGGGCTACGCAGACCATTTCTGGTAAGCTCAATGGCGGTGGTTCGCGTTTGGTGGTGGATGTCGATCGTGGCCGATTTGAATTACGCGGTTTGGATGAAGATGAGATTAGTGGCACGACTATTCCGCCTGAACCGCCCGAGCCACCCGAGCCACCCGAGCCACCCGAGCCACCCGAACCACCCGAACCACCGATACACGAGTAATGGTTCTTAAATAATAAGTCGTTGCGCACAATAGCTTGTGAAAACATCTCATTGCGATCAGCAATCAGCTTAAACCATCACCGAAAGGCAGGGATGGGTGGGCTGATGGCTGACTGCTGAATGCCAGTGGATTCAATAAACTCACAAATTATTTTGCTTCAATACTTAAAAAGCGGGTTCCAAATATGCTTGGAACCCGCTTTTTATTTGGCAGGCTGTTTATACAATGTTTAGATATTTTAAAACGTCTAAAATATTGGGCAATGGATTTTGCCACAACCAGCTTTCTTGGAGTTGAAAGTTGGGCAGTATCTTTGAGTAATAGATACCCTCTTGAAGGTCAACGGAATCATAGTGGTTATTCTCTAATTGATAAAACTCAGCTTGTTGGCGAATGGGGTCGATGAGCCAGTATTCGGATATACCTGCTTGTTCGTATTCTGCAAATTTGTCACCCCGATCTCTTCCAAGGCTTTCTGGAGAGACAATTTCAATGGCGAGATCTGCTGGGCCGTCTAAATATGTTGGTAATAGACGGTCTTGATGGTCATTTGAAAGAAAGAGTAAATCGGGTTCGCGGGCCGTGTGTGCATTGAGGCGCATGAGGTAGGGCGCACTGCGGATCATGCCGAGGTTTTTGGATTCGACATAGATGCGGAGTATTGATTCGAGAAATCCACTTAGATTTTGATGTCTGTCAGAAGCTGGTGACATTGGCCTCACCTCCCCATTCACCCATTCGGCACACGTATGCTCGTCATACTTCAAAAAGTCTTCAAAAGACATTTTTAGGGTATGGGCATCTGTTTGAGGATAAGCCATTGGAGCATCCTTTCACGCGTGAGTTTGCAGGCCGAATATTTTAAAAATGGCGTAAAATGGTCTATAAGTCAAACAACCATTTATCTGTCAGACGAATATACTCAATATTTGGCAGGCGTGTTTATTGGGATAGAATTTGCTCATATCCTGCTTGCCACGTATGTGTCGATGTGGGAGTTTGCACGCGAATGGAACCTGTGGTGGAGAGGTAATACTGTCCCTCTTTTTGATAGATACAGGCCGAAATAGGTTCTTGTGCGTCTATTTTGAATCCGTGTGCTGAGAGATGTTTTCCGTGGCCTAAATAAAGGTATTGCAGGCCGTTGTCATTTGTGGATACAACACCAAAGACACCTTGGAATTGCATGTTGTTTACGGTATTCATTTTTTCTATTGCTGTGTCGTTAAAGAGGTATTCGGTGCGGTTATTTAATTTGGGTGTTTCGATTTTGAGGCCCACAAAATCTCCTTCGCCTGACCATGTTTCGATGTTGGAGATGGATGCCTCATGGGGTTCTGAGAAGCTTTCAAATACGCCAATAAATGGTTTGCTCCAAGCTTGTCCTTTTTGGCGCACAATGAGAACCGGAACGGGATCGTCGTGCAGTTCTTTGGGAGCTGATCCGTGGGCGATGGTGCGCGCCCGAGGTGATTGTGCGGTAAAGAGGGTGCGGTTTTTTGTACCTGCCATCCATACTTGTGTTGTGACGTTGGGCGCATTGTTTAAAGCGATTTGGAATGTGGCTGTGAATGCGTTTTCGTAATCGACTTTTTGTTTGTTGGTGAAGTAGTTGTAACCGATGAGGTCACCGTGTTGGGTGTGGAGTTCTTCGGTGGGTGTTGTGGTGAGGGTGTTGCTTTGTGTGTCTTTGAGTTGAATATTTTGACCGAGGTTGTGATACAGGTATTCGTGTTTGATGTCTTTGCCATCGCGGCGTTTGGATCGAAATATATCGACGTAATAACCACTATTGGGCGAGGTGCGAATGATGCTGACGAGCCGACGTTGGTCCGATTGCGTTTTGGGTTCGTCAAAGTAGGCATCAACAAATGAGACATTTTCTGAAAGGGTTTGACGTGATTCTGAAGCGGGTTCTATGTGTAAGAGATCGAATGCGTGATCTTTTTTGTCGTCGTAATTGGATTGGCCATCGACAATCACGGTGTTGTGTGCAGGAAATCGTTTGTAATATTCACCGTGTTCTTTTTGCCAATAACTGCTGCCACGCCCCACATCTGGGCCTATGACCATGCCTTGTCCGTAGAGCTCTAAGGCGAGGCCGTTGGCGTGCATATGGCCGCCTTTGGTGCCCACGAGTGAGGCCATTAATCCGTGGACTGGATCACTGCCATTTCGTTGGATCACGAGGCTGACGGGTGGGGCATAGAAGGCATGAGGTCATCAACAAAGGCGGTGAGTGAAAATAGAGAACCGCGTTTTTCACGGCTGTATCCACACAATATCATTTGTTGTTGAAGGGCAATGGTGAGGCGTTGTTCCATTTCGCGATTGCTATTTTTGCGGGCGCGTGCAATGAGGAGTTCTAAGGTGACAGGGTTTGGGGCTTGGTGATATGTGTCGCCAAAACCGACGGTGAGGCCATTGGGAAAGAGGTATTGAAACACAACAAGTGCGGCTTTTTCAAGCAAGGGATATGACGCAATGACATCTTCATTCGTGGCATTGCGAATGATGTGTGACAGTTGCAAGATGTTGTCTGTGACGCTGAATGCATAACCGGGGGCCTCGGGCCAAATGCCTTGTTTTTGGTCGTATTCGACGGGTATGATGTCTTTTAAACTGGTTTGGTTTGGGGTGCTGATGTGGGTGAATTGTGCAATGTAGTGTTCTAACCCTTTGCCATCGGTATGGTGTGTATTGGGTTGAAGTGCCAAACCTAAGTAGACGATGAACCGAGCTTGGTTGATGTTCCAGTTTCCGTGTGCGTTGCCCCCCTCAATGATGCGATCTGCCCAGCGTTTGAATACGGCTTCGATGAGATCGGTGTTTTTGTTTTGGGCGATTAAGTACTCGCGTAAAAAGTCATAGGTGATGGCCAGTGACCGTGTGATGGCTTCGTGAATGACTTCGAAGGTGGCCAAGCCGAGGATGCGTTTTTTGCTGTGGTCTCTATAAGTTTGAGGGTTGGCGCGATAATGCATGCCTTCTACATAGGTCCAAAAGATGTCGGTTGCAAATTGGGCATAAGATACGTCGCCCGTATACCAATAGAGGAAGGCGGCTTGTTCGGCCAAACTCATGATGTGTTCATTGATGCGTTCAATGACTTGGCCGGTTTCTGATACGGGTGCCCATTCCCAGGGTTCACCTGTTTTTTTTCTGTTTTGCAACCACAAACCACGTGGGTCTTCTTCGTAGGGGCGGATGTCTTCTATGGCTGGGCGCGCATAGGGTGTGGCCCAATCTCGCCCACCTGCAAAACGGGGTGTGGGCACGGGGGCGTGTCCTTCGCCGTGGGACCATACTTGGCCGTTGACAAAGGTGCGTGTGTAATGTGTTTTCCAATGCATTTGCAAGCGCGATACGATCCATTCGGGGTCGGTTTTATGACGGTCTACATAAGGTTGCACCGATATGACAATATTGTTGTAAATGGATTGGGCCCATGGTTGGGTTTGGATTTTTTTTTGAAGGGCCGTTTTGGTTTCACCAATGAGGATGAATGGGCGTTCTTGAGCCATAAGGGTGTGTCCTGTCAGATGAAAAAACAGCAGACCCATGCATAGAAATTGGCCTGCTGTTTTGAAAGCTTTTGTTTGTGTATTCAAAATAAACCTTCGTCTATGTGTTGTTTTATGCCCAATGTGTGGGGTCTAAACCCAATGAGCGTGCGGCTTCACAAATTCTTTGCCACGTGGTTTCATCTATGGTTATGCCTTCTTGGGTGCGTTGTTTGGCACACCGAAATTCGGGTTCACCGGGCATGAGGATTTCTTGAAAGCCTTCAATGGGGCGGCTGGTTTTGACGTGTGCGACGAGTGCTTCGACTTCTTTGTAATAGTCTGCCAAGTCGGTAAAGTGCTCAATGTTGTAAACTGTGAGATGAACACCGTTGCTCACAAAGGTGGGTTCGTTGGCGGTAACGCCTTGCCCGCTGAGTACGCCGCCTAAAATTTCAGATGCAAGGCTGAGTCCAAATCCTTTGTGGGCGACCACACCTCCCATGGGTAAGAGTGATCCTTCGGGGTTGCATCCTCGCACGCGGTTGGGGTCTGTGGTTGGGTTGCCATCGGCATCGACGGCCCACCCTTCGGGTATGGGTTTGCCTTGGTTGATGGCCACGCGTATTTTGCCGTCGGCAACCACAGAAGTGGTCATGTCGAGTAAGATGGGGTCGGCATTTTTGCGCGGTGCAGAGAAGCCAATGGGATTGGTGCTGAGGCGTCCGTCGCGCCCACCAAAGGGTGTGACTTTGCGTCCTTCACGGCCTGCATTGACAAAGATGAGACCAATGAAGCCTTCGCGTGCGGCCATGAGTGGGTATGCACCCACACGACCGATGTGACTGGTGTTGCGAAGGGTCACACATGAGATGCCGTGTTCTCTGGCTTTTTGAATGGCAAGGTTGGTGGCAAATGTTGCGCCAACTTGGCCTAAGGAACTGTGCGCATCAACAACGGCGGTACAGGGGTGTTCTTTTACAATTTCGGGATTGGCCTTGGGATCAAAGCGCCCGTCGCGAATGGCTTGGGCATATTCATAAAAACGTATGGCACCGTGAGAGTCGTGGCCAAAGAGGTTGGATTCAACAAGATGATCTACAACAGACTTGGCATTTTCAGGTGAACAACCTGCTGCTTCAAAGAGTTGATAGCCGATGGTTTGAAGTTTGTCGGGTGCAAAGATGGGCATTGCTTCTCCTTGAATAGGAATCTCGGTGGTCTATGCAGTGGTAGGATGTGTGGGCTGACTGCTG
>JAYODI010000067.1:0-20230 GCA_038279365.1 Candidatus Latescibacterota bacterium
CGGTCACAATCTCAGTAAAAGTTTGCCGATACGGTGATGATTCACCCGGAGCCAACCCACCCCGATCAATTTCATAAAGCGCCACGCCTTCGCGCGGAGAGCCTTCTAAAACAAATACACGGACTTCTGTAATCTTCATCTATTCCACCTTTATGATCATTTCTTTTTAAAAAACTCTGCTTGTGCATTGATCAAACCCAAAGTCATAACACCCACCCTCTTCATTACAGTCCAAAGGGAAAAACTTCGGCGAAGGTAATCCTATTGCCTCACATTAATAATCGGCTTTGCTTGCATCGCCATCAAAAAACAACGATTTTCGAGAACTAAAATAAGGTGGTTCAAACAGCAATTCTTGTCTGGGTGTTAACGTCACACCTTCGGGGGGTTGAATATGTTTGGGCGACCATGATTGTTGCGCCGGGCTGTATTTGAATAACAGCGATCGACGTTCGTGATCAGCCGTCCAAGCTGCGGTACCATGTGTTAATGCCTCCGTAAAAATAACCAACGATCCCGCCTTGGCTTTGGGCACCACCACACATTCGGCATCGGTGTGGGCTTCTCGAAATTCTTTAGGCAAACGATAGTTGGCTTTGTGACTTCCCGGTACACAACAAAACCCACCGTGTTCTGGCCCCGCATCCGTCAAATTCCAAGCCACAACCGTCAAACCATTATACATACGTCCTTCGCGGTAGTGATAATATTCGGGTGGGTCATACGGTGTGTTTGATCCATGAAGCCCATTCACCGTGCCACCTTTTTCCATATAAATGGCATAATAATGATCCATACGAAATCCATCGCCCAAAATAAACTTTAAAAGCGGCATAATGCGTTCATGGTCAATGAGATCCACAAACGCTTGCCCCCACGACAAAAAACCACCCGCATGGCGCTTATTTGTTTCTTCATTTACGCCTGGGTGGTTTTTGTCAATCAACCCGTTTAAAATATTCAATGCGTCTTGTGACAAAACATCTTCCACAACCAAATACCCACGCAAATCAAAGAGATACTTTTCTTTTTCTGTCATTTTCACAACCTCCCCAGAGTTATTTCTTTTTAAATTTTTGACTGCCAGCAATAAGTGTGATAACACCGCCATACATCACCACAATCAAATAAAGCATACCCATAACCATACCAAGCGTTTTATTGGCCATCCAAGACGAAACAAAAACCGCCCCAAAAGACAACACGCCCATAACCAACATCACATTGCCCGTCCACTTGGCCAGTCCATTTTTGTCTTCATATTCGTCGGCCTTATAACCTGCCAAAATCTCAACCCACTTGCCCACCCTTAATACAAGACCCAAAACAAGGAGCAAGATCCCAGTTAATGTAAATGCAAGCATATCTGCCCCCTATCCTGCCAATTCAATCAGCCCCTTCACGGTTGCAAACCAAGCACCTTGATCTTTGGCATATTGAATCACATCTTTCACCACTTGCACTTCGCCAGGGTTAATCATCAACATCCACGGGTGCACCACCAACCCAGTCATCAACCCCTTCTCTTTTGCCCAATCCAAATTGGCCATCCACTTTTGGCGTGCATAAGTCGGGCTAAAGGCTTCCTCATGCACCTCTGCCCAATACGGTCGCCGGTCGGTATAATCCGATGCCCCTCTGTTTTGACCACCCGGAATAAGCACCTTTAAATCGGTTCCCTCAACAACTCGCCATTGTGGCACCACTGCATCTTTGTCTCGTATACGCGACTCCACATACGTGATACCCATCTCAGCCGCCGCCTGCAACGTGTGTTCATCAGCCATGCCATGATGCGGGCACCCAATCCCTTGCACCGTTATGCCACAAGCCGATGCAATACTGTCTCGCATACGCCGCATTTCATGTCGTTGTTCATTTAACGGGCGCCCTTGAAATGCTGGCTCATGATACATGCCATGCCCATATACCTCATGGCCAGCTTCAACAATATCGGCTATCAAATTGGGAAACATCTCTGCCGTAATGCCCAACACACAAAAAGACACATGCACATCTAACTCAGCCAGCATATCCAACAAATTGATCACCGACACTTTGGTCAACCGATAATCACCCGTATAACGCTGAGCTTCTACATGCTCGACATCAATGCGCAACTTAAATGCGAAGGTATGTCCATGCCAATCCATTGTCATGCCTCCGTTCCATCAAGAACAACCGTTTCACCGGTTTCATGTGCGCGTTTATAGGCCAAAATCAAATCCAAAGTACGAAGCCCTTCAACCTGCATCAACAGCGGATCACCCTCACCACGGCACACCGCCAACCAAGCATCTAATTCGCGTTGGGTATGATTCCATGTAGGCACATCTCTTTTATCAATGCCATCGGGTGTATGCACCTCTATATCATTGCCCACAATGGCCAATGCCCCTTCATCGCCAATTACATAAGCCGATCGTGCAGGTGGAAATGGGTGATGCATGGAAAGCACCAAATCGACAGATGCCATCGCCCCATTAACACAGGAGATCAAACACTTGCCATTGTCAATATATGGAATACCTCGGTGATCCAAATTTTCACCCACCCCCATCACGGTTACGGGCTCACTTTGCATCAACATACGCATCGCATCAAAGGCATAAAAACCCACTTCAAGCTCTGGGCCCGCCGCCATAGATGTATCACTCTTCCACCCGCCCAGCGTCAAATGGTGCGCCATAGAAAAATGCCCACTGATGGGGCGACCAATGGCACCTTGTGTTACAATGTCCATAGCGGTTGCCCAAAGAGGGCGAAAGCGCTGTGGCAAATCGGGTGTGGCAATCACACCCTTTTTTTGCGCAGCACCAAAAATGCGTTCGGCCTCTTCGCGCGATTTGGCAAATGGTTTGGGCAAAAAAACATGCATCCCACCATCAATCGTACGCATCGCATACTTTTCACGCAAATAATCTTCCGTACAAATGCACAATGCGTCGGGCTTGCCTTTTTCGATCAACTCATCTGCCGACTCATACACAGGCACACCAAAGGTTTCGGCATACCCTTCTATTGTCTTCGGATACTTTGTGAGCCACGGCAAATTGAGTGCATCTCGAATATACTTGGGGTCGCGCCCCAAATAAGCCATGCCCACAAATTCCACATTGGGCAATTCACCCAATGCTTGGCCGTAATGCAAGCTATAACTCGACACGGCACCAATGATGCCCACTCTTATTTTTTCGGCCATACAACCCCTTATCACTGACAAACGCGTTAGAATTATAACGGGAGTTCAATGGGTCTGTGTTCTTCGCCCGAACGATAAGCCGCCACCAACACCTCAAGTGTGCGACGCCCCTCTTCACCTGGAATATCGGCTGGGCGACCTTCAAGGGCCGACAAAGAAAAACGGTCAATATAATCTAAAAATGGATAAATATTGGCATCAAACGTCAACGTGGTCCAATCTCCCTTGGTCAAACCGTCAACATCCTTATCGGTATAGACCAACAACTCACCCTTGTTAAACACAATTTGTCCAGCCGTACCATAAATGCGATTGCCCGACAATTCCGTTCCACGAATCCCCACAGCCTTTGCTCCTGGCACACATGAAGAGGCAACAATGGTACCCAATGCACCATTGCTAAACCGCAAAGTCACCGTAATAAAATCTTCTATTTCTGCATCGGTGCGAAACGTATCCATTTCAGTAAACACCCGCTTCACATCCAAATCGGTAATAAACAACATCCGATGAATGTCGTAGATATAATTCATAATTAAAATACCACCACCCGACTGTTCTTTAGACATGCGCCACGTGGTATGCACACGGTTGCTATACCCACCCGTCCAATAACTCAAAGGCTTGTTCGACGCACCTTGAATTTGCACCGCCATCACCTCACCAATGGCCCCTTGCTGAACCAGTTCTCTGGCCTTAATGGTAGCATCGTGATACCGCACACCACCTTCTTTGGCAGAGCACAAAACCCCATTTTTTTTGCACGCTGCCAACAGTGCATCGGCATCTTCCATCGTCGTTGCCATGGGTTTTTCAACAATCACATGCTTTCCTGCTTCCGCTGCTTGAATCCCCAAAGGAGCATGTAAAAAGTGTGGCGTAGACACAATGACGGCTTCCACTTCGGGGTGATTGAGTACGGCATCCAAATCGGTACCACAGGGGATACCAAATTCTTTTTCATAAGATTCAGCCACATCAGCAACGGGGTCTACCCCTATTACCATGCGAGAATGTTGGGCTTGCTGAAATAATTTTCCCGTCGACTTATACGCAATCTCACCCAAACCAATCAAACCATATCCAAGTTTTTTTGCCATGTATTCCTCTCCCGTTGAATGGCGTTGTCACGCTTTTGTGCATGAATGTTATATCACAACTTCTCTTCTGACACCACGCAAATCCATTTCAAATTCAATCTCAACAATGGGGGGCCGCGCATGAAACCACTGCACCCCGTGAATGGCCGAATCACCCATCTTGGGAAACACCACATCTTCCAACACATCAATCACTGGATGAACTGTATAGACACTTGCACTCGAAACCGCATTCCAAGAACCACCCAAACCCGTCATGCGTTTTTCCATCACCTGCATCACATACACCGCTTTTTCGTGCATTGCCTCAGAAGAGGTTTCACCACGCCGAATAATGGCCTCAGAAATCAACTTAGGAGAATTCAACTCTCCAGCACCTGCGGCCACAAATGTTTTTCCTACAGGCCCCTGAGCCGGAACTGTATAGGAAAAGCCATATAACGCAGGTGCTTCAAAACCGCCAAACGCAGGTGACACATTTGTTCTGGCCACAGGATTCATATCGTCTAAATACAAATCCAAATCTTTCAAAACCTCACAATAGACCTCATTAAATGCCACAAACCCATCCATTGAATAAGGTTCTGGGCAACGCAATTCCACACCACAAAGTGCAAACAGTTCTTGACCTTCGTCCTTTAAATGTTCAGACAGTCTCTCAAAGCCTTTTTGCCACTGCAAAGGTTTTTGAAAGTGTGCATGTACAATCTCATAACCAGGCAATGCAACCGCACCACTGGAATAAGGTGCAATACCTTTTAAAAAAGCAAAATGGCCACGTTCATTTTCAACCAACATATCCCCTCCTCAAATTGCCAACTGGTCAAAATAGGGTTTCATAGAATACTGCGCCTCAAATCCCATCAAGTCTTTGGCCAATCGCCAATCAATCAACGATGCCGAATCCTCTAAGTGGCCACGCACAGGCACATTGGGATAAAACAAATCTGCCAACACTTTTGATTCTTCACCAATCACATTGTGTTGATCCACAATAAACACAGGATGACTGCCTTCATAATCGGCCACCAACGCGCGTTCCATCCCCACATTGGCATCTCGTGGATCTACGAATGAAAAATAATTATGTACCAGATTCATCGTCTGCAATTCAACAGGTGTCAGACCCTCCCATTCGCGTTTTGTTTCCCACGGTGAAACGGCACGGTTTTTGTCATACACATTTTGAATACGCGTCACTTCAGCACGACGTTCCCCCTCAGACATGGCCAACAAATCGCGAATCAACTGCCGGATAGCACAAAAGCGATCTTTGTTTTCTCCTGCAAAATCTTCAACCACCACATTGAGCCCAGCGCCAAATCGCACACAAGCACTGCTGATGCCTTCTCGTCGCCAAAAATATTGGCCAATATCCTCCAAAATTTTTTTGCTAAATGAATACGCATCGGTTGTAAATGACGGATGCGCTTCATCAACAGGCAAATAATCCAGTTGAAACCCTTTGCGCCCAAAAAAGAAACCAATCGCATTTACAGAACTGGCCGCCACAACTCGTTTGATCCCCAGCTCTGCACACGCCTGAAAAACGTGAAACGCCGCATAGTCGTTTAATTCAAAAATCTTTTCGGGTGTGCCTTCTCGGGGAGATGCCAACGCCGCCAAATGCAACACCGCATCCGCCCCAGCAACGCTTGCTTTGACGGCTTCATAATCTTTTAAATCACACGTGTGAAATGCCACACCGGGTGTGTTTGCATCCACCACATCTACACCACGCACATCAAAGCCACGATCCACCAAGTGCGCACACACACGTTTTCCAACACGCCCAGAACTGCCCGTTACCAAAACCCGCATTGGATACCTCGCTTTATCGCAATTCAATACCTGGGTGGTCACGGAAAAACTTTGCCTGTGCCCATCCAAAATTTTCTTGTAGTTGGATGGTCAACCCACCATCAACCGCCAACGATTGCCCCGTAATAAACGATGCTTCATCTGAGCACAAAAAACGAACCGCATTGGCAATGTCTTCTGGTTTACCAGCACGCCGAACTGGGTATTGCGCCTCTGTTATCGCAAACAAACCAGGGTTTTTCTTCCAATTCTCGGCAATCTTCTCCGTCACAATATGCCCAGGACACACGGCATTCACACGAATACCCTTGGGGCCAAAATCAATGGCCATCTGTCGTGTCATGCCCACCACAGCTGTTTTGGCCGTGTCATAAGCCAATGTATTAGGTGCAGCCAACAACCCATGTACCGAAGCCGTGTTCACAATCGCCCCACCACCCGACTTGACCATTTCGGGCACCGCAAATTTGACCCCTAAAAAAATGGCCTTGGTTAAAATATTCATCACCCAATCCCACGAACTCTCGGTCAAGGTCTCGGCACTGCCATCGGGCTCTTTACGCCCCCACCCATTGTTCACCAAAATATCCAATCGCCCCCACACATCTACTGCATGTTTTACCATTGCCTCAATGTCTTCGCGCTTAGTCAAATCGGTCACGCACGCTTCTGCTTGCCCACCTGCTTGGCGAATACGTGCAACATTTTCTTCGGCCCATTCGCCATTTACATCGGCCACCAACACCCGTGCACCTTCTTCGGCCAACCGACGCGCCGTTGCCCCACCAATGCCACGTGCCCCACCTGTTACAATGGCCACACGGTCTTGTAAACTCGACATATCTTCTTCTCCGTTTTTCAATAAATTTCAGCGCAGGAATAAATTCTGCCCTACCAATGGGAAAGTCCTGCGGACTCAAAATCACTATCAAACCATTGGCGATTCATTGAAATGACTTTCATAAACAAACACTCCAAAAGTCGCTTCGACATTCATCCCCTAATTTCCAACTTCTGTTTGATTGATCGGGGTATGATGACGCCCTTTCATCAGCTTTGTAAGCGCATCATTATACGGTGCTTTGAGGCCCAATTTTTCACTTTCGCGTACCACATATCCATTCAGTGCATCAATTTCGGTCATGCGTCCCCGATCCAAATGTTGTTTCATTGACACGCGATGAAACTTAACAGCAGAATATTCCTTTATAAATTTTAGTGGATTTTTCTCGGGTATTTGGATGCCCTTTGCCTGAACCAATGCCAAAACCTCTTCAATAATCAATGTTTGAAATTCATCCAATTCGGGTACCTCGCGAATATGGCCAGGGCGCAGATTGGTAATGGCACAAATGGCATTCAACCCACAATTGTGCACAAACTTGCCCCAAATGGTCGCCATAATATCGTCTTCCAAAACAGGCTCCACATCAGCCTTGTGCATACGGTCATATACGGCTTGTAACCGCTCAGATTTGACCTTGTTCAACTCCCCCAAATAGGTGGGCCCTTTGTTGGTATGTGTCACCTGTCCTGGTGCTTTCAGATCGCCACTGTGAAAAGTCAACCCCGCCATCACACGATCTTGCCCCAACACCTCGGTCAACACCTCCACATTGCCCAATCCATTTTGCAATGTCAGCGCAAACCCATCGTCCTTAAGCAAGGCCTTTGCCGCTTCTGCGGCATCACGCGTGTTATACGCATTTACCGTAATAATGGCCACATCGGCTTTTTTTGCTTCGGCAGGATGCATTGTTGCATCCACTTTGGCAACAAAGTCTCCGTGTAAACCCGACATCTGTAACCCACCCGCACGCATGGCATTAACGTGATCTTCCCACACATCAATCATGGTCACATCTTCGCCAATACGTGCCAAATTTGCGCCATAAACACAGCCCATATTGCCAGCACCAATCACTGCAAAATGCATATTCACATCCCCTTTAAAAATTACAAATCACTGCGCCAACTGTCACCCACATCGGCGGTTTGACCACCATCAACCGCCAAAATCGCTCCCGTTATAAAAGACGCCTCATCAGAAGCCAAAAACAAAACCGCTTGTGCCAACTCTTTGGACGTGCCCAACCGCCCCATCGGAAACGTACGGGCAAATGTATCGCGCACATCATCGGGCAAATTTTCACGCAACATGGCTGTATCTGTTGGCCCAGGTGCAATGGCATTGACCCTCACATTGTCTTTGGCATGATCAATGGCCATCGCCTTGGTCAAAAGCGTCACGCCACCCTTTGATGCCACATAAGCCGCCGTATTGCCTTTGGCATCATGCGCACCCGTAGACGACGACACATTCACAATCGCGCCACCACCGTGTTTTATCATCTCAGGAATCACGGCCCGACAACACAAAAACGTCCCATCCAAATTCACGCCCATCACACGCCGCCACACCTCATAGTCCATATCAATCACCGAACCAAAGGCCAAAATACCTGCACAATTAAACAAAATATCCACACCACCAAAAACCACCACCGTTTGATCGGCCATTGCCTTCACAGATGCCTCATCCGACACATCCACCTGACAAAACTGCGCTTGCCCACCTCCTTCGACAATACCCTGTGCCACATCTTGACCAGACAATGCATAATCGGCCACCATCACGCGGGCACCTTCTCGGGCAAATAACTCGGCCGTCGCTTTGCCAATGCCAGACCCACCACCGGTAACAATGGCAATTTTATTCTGTAGTTTCATAGATTTTATCTTTTCTTGTCAACAACCATGGGCGCAAAAACCGCGCACCTATGCATTAGCAAAACCGTTCCAAAACGTCTTACCCCACTCACTCTTTTCATCATCCCAATCATCGCGCCACTGAAACAAAATTGCACGCATTTTTTCAAGCGTCTCTGCCTGGGCATCATCACCTGCCAAATTGTGCAACTCAAAAGGATCGTTTTGCAAATCGAACAACTGCGTTGTCCGTCGGCCATCCACCACATATTCGATCAACTTAAACCGATCATCTTTCACCATGCGTTGATACTGTCGATAGGCAGAAAACAACGTATCTCGCACATGATTGTTGGCATCATGTAATGCAGATACCAAACTCTTACCTTCAACAGTCTTTGGTATATCCACACCGACCAAATCGCACAGCGTTGGAAAAATGTCTAACAAATAGACATACGCATCTCGGTGCTCTCCTTTGGGCACACCCTTACCAGAAAAAACAAGGGGCACGCGCACGCTGTGTTCATACATATTCTGCTTGCCAAACAAACCATGTTGCCCAAGTGCCAACCCATTGTCACCTGCAAAAACCACAATTGTATTGTCGGCTTTTCCTGTGGCGTCAAGCGCTGCCAATACCCGTCCCATCTGTGCGTCCAAATGGGTCACCATGGCATAATATTCGGCCAAATGCCGTTTCACGTCGTGTGGGTCGCGGGGAAAATCTGCCAATACCTCATCGCGCACTTTCAGATCACCATTGTCAAATGGATGCCCCCCCATAAAGTTGGCAGGTAACGCGATTTTTTCGGGATCATAGATATCCAAAAATTCTTGTGGCATCGTGCGGGGGTCATGAGGTGCCATAAAAGACAGGTACATCATAAAAGGATCATCCGAGTCATATTCCTCAAGATAATCGATTGCAGCTTCAGCAAACAATTCGCTTGAATGTTTACCCGCCGTCACATGATCACCACGTCGAACTTTGAGTTCATTAGATCGAAATGCGTCAGGGCATTGTGGCAAACGCCCTTCATATTTGCCCAATGGGTCATAATCAAATGCCGGAACATTCCAATGATCATCCATTCCACCAAAGAAAATTTCTGCACCATTTGAAAAACTACGGGCATAAGACGCTGGGCCATTGTGCCACTTGCCCGTTCCCCAAGTTTGATATCCTTGTGCCTGAAAATGCTCCCCCATTAACACATGTTCATCGGGGATGTTTTGCCCAGCACCCTCCAAATGAAACAACGTACGCCCCGTATGCAACATGGCCCGACTCGGCATACAAATCGCCCCCGACGTGCCGCCCGGAATATGTGCATGCGTAAAGGTTGTACCTTCGGCCACCAAACGATCCATTGTGGGCGTTTGAATTTCGGCATTGCCCAAGGCATGAATGGTATCAAAACGTTGATCATCCGTAAAAAAGAACAGAATATTGGGTTTGCCATTGCTCATAACAAATATCCTTCCCCAGTCTCATACGTTGTGTATAGATAACAACGGTCCAAGGTATATTTTGAGGCCTGCTTATATCAAACGGAATCCACCCTCAGATAACGGCAATTAACTTCTATCTCAAATGAAAGTCAAGCCGATCGAAAGCCCCTGCCTTTGCACTTTCAAATTGGGCGCCAAGACCCTATATTACCCACTCATCCCAATGAGGAGACGATCATTGAACCACATAATATACCTGACCATTGCGCTCATATCTCTTTATCCTACAATTGGATACGCGCAGAGCAACATTCTAAGAAAGGAACGCAATATGAAATATCATATGTATGTCGCCGTTTTTGGCGACCAAAAAATTCTGCGCTATGATCTCAACCCCGAAACCGGTGCCCTCACGCCCGTTGGCGAAGTTGATGTCGATGGGGGGGTAGGCCCTCTCTGTACTGATCCCCAACAACAATATTTGTATGCCGGATTGCGCTCCACCCAAAAAGTATCGAGTTTTGCCATTGATCAAACAAATGGCGCCCTTGAACTCATCAACACCGTAGACTTTGATTCTGACCCCTGTTATCTCAGCACAGACCGAACGGGTCGCTATCTTTTTTCTTCTTTTTATGGTGCAGGTGTGGCTGCAGTAAATGCACTCGACAGCACCGGAGCCGTAACAGCCCCACACCGACAATGGATCACCACCAAAGGCCATGCCCACTGCATTCACCCCGACCGCACCAACCAATATGTGTTTGTGCCACACACCATGCCCGCAAATGTCATTTACCAATTTACATTTGACGAAACCACCGGTGACCTAACGGCCAACAACACCCCCACAATCAAACCACCACGCGGCGAAGGCCCCCGTCACTACGAATTTCATCCCACGCTTAATGTGGTATATACCTCCAATGAAAATGGCAACAGCGTAACGGTCTATGATCACGACATCAAAACAGGAACACTCTCACGTCGTCAAAACCTCTCAACATTACCCGAAGATTTTGACGGCAAGAGCACCTGTGCACAAATACATATCCATCCTAAGGGTAAGTTTTTATACATCACAAATCGCGGGCACGACAGCATTGCACGCTTTGGTGTCAAAGCCGATGGTTCACTCGAAGCCTTGGGACAAACCCCCACAGAGCCCATACCACGCGTCTTTAACATCGATCCTACAGGCAACTTCTTATTTGCCGCAGGTCAAGGTTCCAACAAAATGGAAGGTTTTCGAATCAACCCTGAAACAGGTGATCTCAAATCGCTCAAGATCTACGACATTGGCAAACAACCTATGTGGATCATGATTTTGAAATTGGGCAAATAACCCCAACCTACCAAGATGTATTTAAAAAGGCGATCTCTTATGAGATCGCCTTTTTTGTTCGTAACAAATGAGAAAACCATGATGAATTTTTCTACAGCGAGGCGTTGAATTTTTCCACACCCACCAACTGCCTAAACAGATTATAAACAACCAGTTAAAAAAACATCTCAAAAGTGTTGAATAATACAACATTTCCCACAACCAATCGCCTCCCCATCAAAAATCCAAGCAAATTAAAAACAAACACTTAAGCAAAAAAAACCATTGGCATACACCTTGCCATACCATCAAGCAACCCACACCCTTCATTTTAACAGGAGGAAAAGTTCATGGTTGCCATATTTGTCGTACTCACCATTCTCGTTTGTGTGTCCATTGACGCACTTGTACAAAGAAAACAAATACCACAAACAGAGAATCAAGTCATCAGTAATCTCATGCCCGAACAAGCACGATTGTATTCTGGACACACCTGGGCAACAATTGCCGCGCCCAATCAAGTAGATATTGGCATAGACGAATTTGTCAGCCAAGCCTTAGGCCCCATTGATCGCTTGATCGTTCGGCCAGCGGGTACTCAGCTCTTACAGGGAGAACCTATGTTAGAAATAGAGCGAGGCAGTCGCAGCTTGCAAGTGCAGGCCCCCATAAGTGGCATCATAAAAAAAAGCAATTCTCAATTTTGGAATCAACAAAGATTTTTACCCGAAAACCACCCGAACTCGGAAAATTGGATTTATACCATTCACCCCACAAACCTCCTGACCGAATGGCCCAACCTGCTCACCGGGCAAGTGGCACGTCAGTGGTTGGAAGCTGAATGGCAACGCTTGGCGCAATGGTTAACCAACGGTCACACATTGCGCACGGAATACGCCTTGCAAGATGGTGGATTGCCCGTACCGGGTATCTTACAACACCTCGATCATCAGGAATGGCAAGCCTTTCAAAAAATATTTCTGAACACCTCGAAGGGAGGCGATCTCACATGACCACAGTAGGCATGTTAATTGACCTCACCCGATGCAAAGGGTGCAATGCCTGTGTGTATGCCTGTAAAGAACAAAACAACTTGCCAGCAGACAATCCAAACCAATTGGGTGCACACACGTGGGTGGCCGTTCAACAAAAAGAAAACACATATGTGAGAAAACAATGCATGCACTGCATAGACCCAGCCTGTGTCTCTGTGTGCCCCGTGGCAGCCCTACAAAAACAAAAAAATGGCCCTGTCACTTATGACGAAGACCGCTGCATGGGCTGTCGATATTGCATGATGGCCTGCCCGTTTCAAATTCCCAAATACGAATGGGCCCAAACCCAGCCCCGTGTGCAAAAATGCATTTTATGCGCAGAAAAAAGGCTCAAACAAAACAAACAACCTGCTTGCACAGAAATTTGTCCCACGCAGGCAGCCATATTTGGAGATCGCGAAAAACTCATCCTCGAAGCCCAAACGCGCATCCGCAATCATCCCAAACGCTATGTCAATCATATTTATGGATTACAAGAAGTGGGGGGCACATCGGTATTGTATCTCTCGGCAGTCCCTTTTGCACAGTTGGGTTTTCCCACAGGCGTTGAAACAGAACCCTATCCGCGCCTTACTTGGAAAGTATTGTCACAGATACCCAATGTACTGGCAGTAGGTGGCACACTGATGTTGGGGCTGTGGTGGATCAGTAACCGCCGAGAAAAAGTGGCACGTGAAGAATCCACCCAAAATAAGGAGGTATAACGTGAAACGGCGTTTTACATTTTGGCAAACAATTGGCATCCTCCTGATGCTCTTCGGTCTATGGGCTACCTTTATTCGTATAACAAAAGGTTTGGGAGCCATGACCAACCTATCCGATGCCGTTCCTTGGGGCATTTGGATTGGGTTTGATGTCTTGGTTGGTGTCGGTTTGGCAGCTGGTGGTTTCACCATTACAGCAGTTGTACATATTTTTGGGCTCGAGCGATTCAAACCCATCGTGAGACCCACCATTCTCACCGCATTTTTGGGCTACCTCTTGGTCATCGTAGGGCTCTTATTTGATCTGGGACGTCCCTTTCGCATTTGGCATCCCATCATTATGTGGAACCCACACTCGGTCATGTTTGAAGTTGCCTGGTGTGTCACACTCTATACCACGGTTTTAATGCTCGAGTTTAGTCCCATTGTTTTAGAAAAATTCAACCTGCAAAAACCACTCAAAATTGTGCGTGCCATTACCGTGCCCACCGTCATTTTAGGCGTCCTGCTCTCCACCCTTCACCAATCTTCATTGGGCACCCTCTACATTATTATGCCCGATAAACTTTATGGTCTTTGGTACACACCTTTTTTACCCGTTCTCTTTTTTGTAAGTGCCATTGCCGGTGGATTGAGCATGGTCATTGTCGAATCGGGTCTAAGTGCTCGCGTATTTGGTAGACACCTCGAAAACGATTTACTCACAGACATGAGTCGTGTCATTGTTGCGGTACTCACGCTCTATTTGGTGATCAAATTGCAAGATATGGCCAGTCGAAATGCCCTTCCTCTTCTCCTGATCGCAACCCCCGAATCCTTTTTGTTTTGGGTTGAAGTTGGTTTTGGCGCCATTTTGCCCCTTATCTTACTTGCCATTCCCCCCATTCGCCAAGATCCTTCAGCACGTTTTTATGCCGCCCTTCTCGTCGTTTTGGGATTTGTGCTCAACCGCCTCAACATTGCCACAACAGGTATGCAACGCGGCCTTCAAGCAAACTATTTTCCATCGCCTTACGAATTGGCAATTACGGGCATGCTCCTTGTGCTGGGTTTTGTCGCCTTTTCATTGGCCGTAAAGTACCTACCTATTTTTCCCCAACAAGAATCGCATCTCTCACCAGCACTTTCTCACCCGACGCCCCATTGGGTTTCTGTTGCCACGCGCGGCGCATTAATGGGGTTGGCAGCCGTTTTGTTGGGAGGTGTCTTCTTTATTGACTTTGGCGTTCCGATTATGGCATCAGAAACCAAACCTATGCCTCGCATCGTGGCAAATGACACACCCATTCGCCTGCCCCAAGCCATCACCTTGCCCAGAAGCCCTGACAGCCCAGGTCCAGTCACGTTTCGACATACCACGCATGTCGATCAAAACACACCAGCGTGTGGTAATTGTCATGCAAATACCTATTCCTTGTTTATACGCACCACCCAGTCATTGGGTGAAACCATGCATTCGCCTCACTATTGTGGACAATGTCACAATGGAGAAAAAGCTTTTAACTGGGAAGACAACTGCGAATCTTGTCATGTAGAACCCTAAAGAAATCATGCATATCTCACATTTGTGAGGTAATGTTATTCATAGAGGCAGTCCTATGGTCGTCTTATTGGTAGCACTCACATTTGTCATCTGTTTTTTGATAGACAGATTGGCAAATCAAAAACCCAACATCCCCCATTCCATATGGATCCAACCCGACCAAGCCTTTCAAAAAACGCTTGGTGTAGAATATAGAGTAGATGGCTATCGCATAAGATCAAACGTTTATTTTCATACCGGACACATGTGGGTCAAACCAGAGGGGCCACATAGGGCGCGCATTGGTTTAGATGACTTTGCTTGTCAACTCAACGCACCCATCCATACCATCACCCGAACACACGAACATCAACTCAGGCAAGGTGCGCCATGCCTGCGCATTCATACACACGCACACACCATAGACCTTCTTGCACCTATTGGCGGTAAAATTATTGCCACCAATGAAACCGTCTTCCAAAACCCGAACCAAATGACAACAGACCCATTTGGAGCCTGGTTATTTGTTGTTGAAAACAAACACCTCCCCACAGAACAAAACAATCTCATACAAGGTGAGTGGGTTTTTGTTTGGGTCAAACAAGAGGCGGCCCAATTAAGACAGAGCTACCGAATGGGCCTACATATAAACGATGCGTTTCTCAATACATTCTTTGGGCATGAGGCGGCATCATGTTCTGGTCATTAAGCGTTCGTTTATTCACCCTCATCTTTGTCACAGCCATCCTCTGTTTGGGTGGATTGGCTTGGTTTGAGGTCAAAAACCACACCGCGCATTTAGAAGAAGAAAGCATTCGCGGGGCCCAGCGTCTAAGCGACACCATTAGGCGCAGCACGCGATCAAGTATGCTCAACAACCGCAAAGAAGATGTATATGAAATTATTCAAAATGTGGCTGCACAACCAGGCATTGAACGCATTCGCCTCTTCAAACGCACAGGCCACATACGTTATACCACAGACAACACCGAAGCAGGTTCCATAGTTGATGTCGAAAAAGAGGCCTGTCTGACTTGCCATCAGGATAACCAAAAACCCATAAACGGCCAAGGATGTCGTGCCCGTACCCGCATATTTTATAGTGGCAAAAACCGTATTTTGGGCCTCATCACGCCCGTTTATAATGAAAACACATGTACTGGCGCAAGTTGCCATGCCTCCGTGACAGAGGAACCCATTTTGGGGGTATTAGATGTACATCTCTCATTAAAAGAAATCGACGACACCCTCATAGAGCAAAATCGCGATTTTTTGCTCATCACCTATGTGCTCATGCTGGGGCTTGCAACCATCTGCGGGGTATTTGTTTGGCAATTTGTACACAAACCTGTCAAATCACTCATAACCGGTACCACCCAATTGTCGAAAGGCAATCTCGGCCATCGCATCCCCATCCAATCACATACAGAAATGGGATGCTTAGCCGAATCATTCAATCAAATGGCAAGTGAATTGGAACTGGCCCAACAGCAACTCACAGACTGGAACCACTCTTTAGAAAAACGTGTGGAAGAAAAAACCCTTATCTTAAAACAAGCACAAACCAAATTGATACAAAACGAAAAAATGGCCTCTTTGGGCACTCTATCTGCCGCTGTAGCACACGAAATCAACAACCCTTTAAGTGGTGTGCTCACATACACACGTTTGTTAAGAAAATTATTAGATACAGTCCCATCATCCCCAGAGCGCTTACCCGACATCCACAAATATTTAGAAGTCATCGCCTCAGAAGTTTCACGATGTGGCAAAATAGTGAGCAATCTGCTCGATTTTTCGAGACAATCAAACATCCGCATTGCTTCGGCCAATCTAAACCAAGTGCTCGATCGCGCCCTCTTCTTAATTGGCCACAAACTGAAATTGCAAAATATACAATTGCAACAAGACCTCTTGCCAGATCTACCACAAATCACCTGTGATGCCGATCAAATTCAACAAGCCCTCTTGGCCTTATTGCTCAATGCCATAGAAGCCATGCCCGATGGTGGAAGCTTAAAAGTAACCACCAGAAAAACAGATGTAGAGGTTCAAATCTTCATTACCGACACGGGGCTTGGCATGTCTCCTTCACAAATTGCACATATTTTTGAGCCCTTTTACACCACCAAAAGTGCGCTCAATGGTGTTGGTTTGGGCTTGGCCATTGTATACGGCATCATCCACCGACACAAAGGACACATCGACGTACAATCAAAAGAAGGTTCTGGCACAACGTTTGAGATATCACTGCCCATAGCCACACAGATTACGGAATACGATACTTCTCAGTTTGAAGGAGCGGTCCTATGATCGCCACACCCAACATTCTTGTTGTAGACGATGAAAAAGTGATTCGTGACTCATTGCACGATTGGTTTGCCGAAGATGGTTATGATATTGATGTGGCCGAAAATGCCCAAGAAGCACTTAAGCATATAGATCACACAATCTACGACATTGTACTGCTCGACATCAAAATGCCATGCATGGACGGCTTAACCTTACAAGAAAAAATAATCAAACAAATTCCTCAGGCCATCATCATTATTATGACCGCTTATGCTTCTGTGGAAACAGCCGTTCAAGCCCTTAAGATGGGCGCTTATGATTATCTTCAAAAACCCATAGATCCCGATGAACTGCAGCACATCATCGAAAAAGCCGTAGAACGCCAACATTTGGTTCATGAAAATCGCCAACTCAAAAAACGTCTTGAAACCCTCTCACAAGAAGACATGCCCGAACTGGTTGGGCAAAGCCCACAAATGCAACGCGTCAAAAGTTTGATTCACACGGTGGCTCCAACTGATACCACGGTACTCATATTGGGAGAAAGTGGTACCGGCAAAGAACTCGTTGCACGTGCCATTCATCGTCATAGCCCTCGCCACCACATGCCCTTGGTCACTGCACATTGTGCAGGCTTACCAGAAGGCCTTATTGAAAGCGAACTGTTTGGACACGAAAAAGGGGCCTTTACAGGAGCAGCATATCGGCGCAAAGGCAAATTTGAACTCGCAGATAAAGGCAGTATATTTTTTGATGAAATTGCCGACATCAGCCCCAAAACCCAAATAGACTTACTGCGTATTTTACAAGAACGCAATTTCACGCGATTGGGGGGAACTCATCCTATTGAAACAGATTTCCGCGTGATTGCGGCAACCAACCGCAACCTTGCACTTGCCGTATCAGAAGGCCACTTTCGCCAAGATTTGTATTATCGGCTCGATGTTTTTACCATAGAAATTCCCCCCCTGCGTGAACGCCCCCAAGACATTGTTCTTTTGGCCCAACACTTTCTCATAAAATATTCTCAAAAAATGAATAAATCTATCCAAGGTTTTTCACCAGATGCCACAAAAGCCCTCACCCAATATTATTGGCCAGGAAATGTGCGTGAGCTCGAAAACACCATCGAGCGTGCTGTGGTCATTCAAAAAGGGAGTGAAATACACATAGATAACTTAAAAGAAGCCCAATCCAAAACATCAACAGACACAACCAATCTATCCCTTGCCGCCCAAGAAAAACAACACATTGCATCCGTCCTTCAACTCATGCAAGGCAACATCAGCCAAACAGCCAAAACCCTCGACATCGACCGGGTTACTCTTTATAACAAAATTAAGAAGTATGACCTCAAACGCTCACACTAGTGCCATGCCCAGCATTCACTTCTTGCAAATAGGCCATATCTCCCCCCAGTTATTCTCACCCATCGCACAAGGCATCCAAAACAGTATGAACATGCCCATTCGGCACCACACCGAAACACTTCCGGCACAAACATATGATGCCACGCGTGGGCAATACCACGCCACGCGCTTACTCGAATTTGTTGAATCTCAGACCCTGCCCTCCCAAGACCTCATATTGGGCCTCACCAATGTTGACCTGTTTATTCCAATACTCACATTTGTCTTTGGTGAAGCACGTCTCAACAAACCCAGTGCCATACTATCTCTTTTTAGGCTCATGCCACAATATTACGGCCTGCCTCCCAATGACACACTCACCATACAACGCACCATCACAGAATCCGTCCATGAACTTGGTCACGCATTGGGGCTGCTTCATTGTAGCCAATATGACTGTGCCATGCACACCTCTCGCACGGCTGACGACATAGATCTAAAAAAACCCCACTATTGCCCCAATTGTACCCACCATTTACACAAACCACATCACACCCTTACATAAAAAAAGACGCCCTTTAAAAAGAGCGTCCTTGGTCAAATTCATATTTTTGTTAATCGGCACCAATAAACCAAGCAAAAAACCAACACAACCCACCAATCAAAATCAACACAAATGGGTTGATAAATGGATATTTTTGTCGCCAACGCCGAAGCCATCTTTGCGTGGGCGTTTCACTTTTGCGCCTTCTGCGCCGTCGTTTGCCCGAATCGTCGGCAGGTTGCCCTTGCCACACATGTTGATTGTCGAGAAAAACGGGGTCACCCTCTTTGTACTTTTTTTGGCCTTCATAAAATGGAGGCTCCAAGGCCCGCCAAATTTCTCTTACCAAAACATTGATGCGAAAGGGTTTGGCAATAAAGGCCGAAATGCCCAGCTTATTGATCACTTCTCGAGCGGCCTTATCGATACTGGCCGAAACAATAATCACAGGCGTTGTTGCACCAGATTCTCGCAAAAACTGCAACAGCTTCACACCATCAATATTGGGCATCACCAAATCGAGCAAAATCAGATCGGGGTCATTCTCAGCCAAAGCATCCAATGCTTCGGTCCAAACATTGGCTGTGATCGTTTTAAAACGATTATGGCGCAACACATGCGTGATCGACGTCATAATAGACGGATCATCTTCAATAACCAAAATCGTTTTTTCCTCGGCAATGATACCAGGATTGGGTGTGTAAGATTCTTCCATAACCGTCGCAAAAGTAAAATGAAGGGTGTCTCAACATCACCATAAGTTATTCACTTTAATCAAATAAGTCAAAAAAAACAAGCACACAATATCACCCACAACCCATAAAAAATACCGCTGGTAAGCAAATACCAGCGGCACCCTGATAACCCCGTTCACTCGGCTTATTCTTCAACCCTAAAATAATGCAGATAAACAGATGTTGTAACCGTTTTCTCAGCAGTGGTATCAGACACGTTGCTGTAGACCAACCGATAGATGCCAAACTCCGAAAGAGACAAATTGATTTCACCTGAGGCAACCGTCCCAGATTCATAGATCTTTGTTGCCGAACCAGAACGTTGCCATATCAAAAATTCGGCCTCTGTCATCACAAAAATCTGAATATTGCTATTGCCCACACCACTGGCCGAAAAACTTCCTCGCACAGTGATATCT
>JAYODI010000067.1:20240-33018 GCA_038279365.1 Candidatus Latescibacterota bacterium
ACAGCCCCCTACTCTGAAGCACAAATGTGGATCACTACAAACGCCCAGGTCTATTGGCACGTTCATTTTGTTTGAGCAAGGTTTGTAGTGCTTTTTGTTGGTTTTTGTCCAAAACAGATTTCAGTTGCCCGTCTACAGCCTTTTTTAAATCCTCCAATTCCTCTTTTACATCCTTCCAAGAACCGTGTTCTTGAGCAAGCACCAACCATTCTTGGCGTTTTTTCCAAGCATCTGTCATAATCACACGAATGACCTTTAGTTTATCATCGGGCACATCCATTCCAAGCGACAAAGCCGCCCACACTTCATCTACAGGAAAGGCACGCAAAGCCGCCATTTGATCTCTTACTTTTTCCATCCTTTCAGGATTGCCTCTCATTCCCCCCCCACGCCCCATCCCACCCCCAGGTTGGGCGTTTACCCCCACGCTTCCAGCCAAAAACACCAGTGCCAGCAATCCCATTCTTACTTTCATAAAATCCCCCTAAAAAATAGCCCATATAAAAAAAGCAGATATTTCTTAGATGACACAATTTCTCTATTCGTTCCCTTATAACCAAAAAAAATCACCTTAAAAAGGTGTTTTGTGTAATTTTAACATTGGACATGCCAAATACATCTTATCAAAATTTAGGATCAGCATAAATGAACTTCAATATTGATGCTTCCGCGTCAGAAATGCGTGAAAAACTCAAACAAGCCAAACAAATACAAGTGCGTCGCACACAAGGAGAAACCGCGGTCTTGGCAGATGGCGAAACCATTGGCCTCCTCACCTCGGTGCGCATTCGCCGCTCGCCATCGGGAGAAGTGCGCGGTTTCTTTGAGTTTTGGGGCGGGCAAATGGTCGAACGCGCCATCGATCACGTAGACATTCACCTCACACACATTGAGGGGTAAATGGCACACCATCACGATGCAGAATGGACCCACAAATATCCCAAACCACCCTCCTTGGCCGAGCTCGGTTTGGAAGGCCCCGAATCAAATACCAAACGCAAATCGGGCGCAGACCTCACCAAACCCAAAAAGTTTCGGTTTCAACTCTTGCACGATTGGCTCACCAGCACCTTTGCCCCTTGTCGCGTGGCGGATATTGGCGGTGCCAAAGGTTTGCTCGCTTACATGCTTCAGAAAAGTGGGTGGCAAGCCACCGTCATTGACCCACACCCGCAACCCCTACCCACCAAATACAAAGACCTCTCCACGGGCAAACGCGTCATCCTCACAGAACAAGACAGCGTGCCCAATATTCCCCAAGCCTTCCAACCCGAAATGGCGCAAGACTTTGACCTGCTCTTAGGCCTTCATGCCCACGGAAGCAATCTTCACATTGTCAACAGTGCCGCCCAATATGGCTGTCACTTTGTTCTTTTGCCATGTTGTGTCATTGACGAACCCGCAACACCCCCACACGGTGTTCATTGGTTGCCGTGGTTGGTAAACGAAGCCAAAAAGAAAACCTTTGAAACCACATACTTCAAACTCAATTTCAAAGGCCAGAACATTGGGTTTTATGGCAAAAGTAACACCCATTAGAAACCCATTGTCAATCGCTAACAGCTTCCACCACAACTTGGTAACATATTACACATTCTGATGCTTCAACATTTAAGATTTAATTTTTAATAAAAAATTATTTTTGTAAGCAAATTTTTGAGCCTCTTAAATTCTCAAACCCGCTTGTCTCACCCCATCTACTCTTCCTCAATTTCCACCAATTCAACTTCATCTTCAAAAAATTCAACATCTTCCTCTACTTTTTGCCATTTAAATACACGATAGACGTACCAAAATGAAGGAAGCAAGATCAATAGTCCAAGACCCAAAATAATCGTAACCCGTTGCAAAACCTCATCGGGTGCAGCGGCATTTTCAAATTTCAAATCGGGTGCCACCACATATGGGAAAAAAGCCATTCCCCACCCCAAAATCATGAGCACGGATTGTGATACGGCCAAAACACGAGCGGCTCCATACCAACGCAACCACAATGCACACAATGCGGCAGTGGCGATCATCCCAGTAACCCCCTGAAAAGGAATCGACCACACGCGGTGCCACAACCCCTCCCGAATCAGTGGTGCACCTTCTGCCGACAGTGCAAAACTCACCCACGCCAGTACAAAAACGCCCACGCCAGCAATTAAGGCTCGCGTTCTAAAATCTTCTTTTAACGACACATCGTCCGTTTCATGTATCAAATACACAGCGGCCAAAAACGCGAACAAAGCCAAAATCAAAAATCCCACCATGAAAGGAAAAGGTGCCCACCACCCTGAATAAGTATCGGAAACAACAAGCCCCGTATGCACCTGTACACGAATCTGACCCGACGAAACACCTCCAATACATACTCCCACACCCACGGCCACCACCATGCTTGAAATGGCAAACAGAATACGCCAAAACTCATGCACCCATTCACTTTGAATCACATAAGCCCGCATTAAAAAGGCCATTCCGCGCAACAACAATCCCACCACCACCACCATAAGCGGTATAAACAGCGACACATAAACCGCGTGAAAAGCCAAAGGAAACGCCACATACAACAAGGCGACCACCAACACCAACCAAATGTGATGCACCTCCCAAATTGGTGCAATGGCTTTCACGATCACCACGCGTTGCTGGTCTTTACGCTCGCCCGTTGCAAACAGATCCCATACGCCCACACCAAAATCTGCACCACCAGAAATGGCGTAAACAATCAGCGCACCCAACATGGCAACACCAATCCAAATTTCATACGGGAACATAGAAAATCTCCTTCAAAGACACTTAAACAATACCTCATAATGGACAACAAGATCAATATACAATTTAAATGATACAACAAAAAGAACACATTTATACAAAATAAAAACGCTTTGGCAACGTTCATACGTTCGATAACCAAAGCGTCCACAAACAAACATCCTCCTACAACCCTTCACCCGTATGCAGTTTATAATAATCTCCCGGAGGTGGCCCACCTCGCCCAGAAATATATGCCAACCTCATCTCAGTGGCCGTATGTGACAGTGTTCGCACCGTTATAACAATCTGTTCACCACTGAGGTAATCTACGCGAATGGTATGCGTTGTAAAAACGAGATTCTCTGCACCACTTGCCCCCCCTTCCGAGCGTAGAACGGTATAAACCCCCACCTGAACATCGTTTTCGAAATAACGCCCTTTATCAAGAAACGAAATACGCTTAATCGGAGCCGTCACATTTTGTGCGCCCCACACGCCAAATAAGTGTGACTTCTCTTTGCTGGAAAACGGGTTCGAACAGCCCCCCAATAGGCCAAACACAAGAAAACAAAACATTGTTTTATTGAACATACACGCTCTCCAAACAAACGCGTTTATTGAGAAGATGCCCCCACCCAAAACAAAGCACTTTGTGACACTGTTTTGTGTCCATTCAAATCGGTAATGGTCACCACCACCTCTTTCAAACCCGGCTTGAGTTTTTTTGTTTCCAACTCAAAAAATATCGGTTCATTCGCCACACTTCCCGAACGTTCATACCCCACCCGAAACTCAGGTTCCTGACGTGCCTGAAAAAAACGTTTCAACCCACTCGCCATTACCCCCACCACACCCCGACCATTTTGAATGTTTTCCCGAATCGTATAATCCACACGGTATTTCGCTTGCCCAAACGCGTCTAAGGTCAAATTGTAAACTTCATAATACAAATGCACGTCACGGCCTTCATACCGACGTGTTGGCTCGGGTACCACCCACACATCTCCTTTTCTAAATTTTTTGGCTTGTGGTTTTTCACTTACATCCCACGCCATTTCAATGTCACTCAGTGCCAACGTATCGGCAAAAGAGGGAATCTCCACCACTTGCTGATACAAATTCCATTTCCCCGACAATTGATCAATCAACTTCACACCCAATGTATAACGCCCCGGTAGAGCTGAGATATGGGCCACATCCACAAACAAACCCGGCAAAGCATCCACATCGGCACGCGCCTGAAACGTGCGTTCATCACGCGTCTGAGAAATAGCATCTCCCGCTTCATTGGCCAAAATTAAATTGTGGGCCAATTTCAATTGTATAAAATCACCAATGCGGTTGGATTGAATGTGTTCGGGTGGAATCCCAAAATACACCTCCAACTGAGGCTGCCCGTCTGCCCCGCGAAAACTGGCCACATCATAATAAAAATCCAACACCGCAACACCCGGTGGCACCGTAAACTTTTCGGGAACAGACGAAGAAATACTCATAAATGCAACCGCAGGCTGTGTGTTGTTCACTTCAGTAATCAACTGAAGATTTTCCAATGTCGCGGGCACCAACGGGAAATCCCATTTGCCACTCATAAACCGATCTGTAAACGTAAATTCCATCCCATTTCCAACCTCCAAATACACCCAAGACTCCCACGGCATAAGCGTATTTCCACTTTGATCGCGATCAATCAATGCCGCAGGCTCAATACCTTGTTGCATCCCCAATGGCAAATTGAGGCGTATCATCCCACCTGGTGTTTCCACTTCCCAAACCCAACGGTCCAAATCCCCAGCAACAACATCACCGAGGTCTGGCCGACTTCCCGGAAGATAAACGTTATCAGGATACATAACTGGCAACTGCCTGCCATCATAGTTCCTCCCCCGCAACTCTGCAATTTGATCAATCTTGTGTAACTTAAACTGTTGAACCGCCACACTGGGTATTTCATTTTCTCGCCCCGAGCGCGACCGATAATCGGGTTCACCGTAGCGGATATACACCTCACCCCGTTTGTCCCACGGTTTTTGATGCCGACCAAAATAATTTTTTGCGTACCACACCCGCCGATAATGTTCTGCTCGCCGAGCATCGCCGCCCAACATCGCCGCTCCTGAGCGGGTGCGCCAAAACTGTTTAAATGTCTCTTCTCGCGCACTGGCAGGTGCAGATGCCAAGGCTTGGATCTCTGCCTTTGTTGCCACCAAAGACAAGTCGGCATAATCTCTGCGTTCCGACTTGCTCACCGATTCAAAGAACTGTTCAAACAAAACCAACGCACGTGCCGAGTTCCCGCGTACAGCCTCGGCTTGTGCCATCATGGGCAACCAACTCAAATCATCTGTAAAACGCTGTGCCGCCCGTTCGGCCAAGCGATACACTTTTTCGTATTGATGTTGTTCCACATAAATAAGGGCCAAATGATAATATCCCATCGCATCATCTGGCCACCGCACAATATATTGTTGGCACAGTTGCACCAATTCATCTTCCCAATCCAACTGTGCATTTTCATACCACAAAATCAATTCCCGATACGCCACCGCAAGCGTTGGGTCCATCTCAATGGCCCGACGATAAGCCGCTTCGGCATCTTGGCTGCGCAGTTTGCTATGCAAACGGGCCATTTCCAATTGGGCCGGCGCATAATTTCCATCAACGCCCAAAGCCATCCTAAAAGTTTGAAAAGCACGTTGTGTAAGCCCGTTACCTCGCACCGCATAAACCTGCCCCAAACCGGTATATGCCTTTGCAGATTTCTCTATCTGCAAAGCCTTTTGAAAGGCCGCCTCAGCACCATCCAAATCTTCCCGTTGCAACAACACGTGTCCCAAACGCAACCACGCGAAATCACTGTCTGGATAATCAACCACACTTCTTTTAAATAAATCCAAAGAATCACGTTGTGCCCCAATGTCAGACACACACAACAACACCATCACGAACAATAATCTGTGATAGAAATACATTCCGCCCCCAGTCGATATCAATTGCCCAAAAGTCCTTTCATGGCTTCTTCAAATGCCGCATCATAAGGGTCTTTGGGTGTGGGGGGCGCAACAGGTGCCACAATTTGAAACATCGCACGTCGTGTTGTGCGTTGTAACGAATTCAGATCTGTAACCAACACCTCCACCATTTTCAAACCCGGTTTAAGCGATTCGGTTTCCAACTCAAAAAAAACAGGCTCACTCGATGCATTCACACTGCGCTCATATTGCACCGTAAACTCAGGCTCAGCAGAAGCCGCAAACATTTGGCGAATGCCCCCCACCAAAATGCCCAACGCACCTGCTTTGCGCCCAGCATCGGGTCGAATGGTGTACGTCACCTGATACTTGGCCTGCCCAAAGGTGTCTTGTTTGAGGTTATACACCTCATAATACAAACGCGCATCGCGTGTCGATTCATAACTTCTTGTGGGCGCAGGCACCACCCACAGATCACCCTTCTTAAATTTTTCGGCATCGGGGCTGTCAGAAACCGTCCACGCCATTTCGATATCGCTAATGGCCAACGAATCGGCAAAAGAAGGAATGGTCACTTCTTGCCGATACATCCCCCACTTGCCCGAGGTGCGATCCGAAAGCTTCACACCCAACACATAGTCCCCCGGTGGCACATTGATCGTTGCCAAATCCACAAACAACCCACCCAATGTGGCTTCGGCTATTGTTTTGCGAAACACCAACTCTTCACCCGTGCGATAAATCGAATCACCCTTGCTTTCAGCCAACACCAATGACCGTTCAATGGCCAGTTCCACACGGTCATTTTCGCGTATCAAAGTAACTTGCTCAGGAGGAATCCCAAAATACACCTCCAATGCCGTCTGCCCACTTTCACTTCTAAAACTTGCCAAATCATAATAAAAGCCCAACAATTCCACACCCGGTGGCACATCAAAATATTCGGGCAATTCAGACGCCGTCTGCATCAATTGCACGGCTGGCGATTGATTGTTCACCTCGGCAACCAATGCAGAATGCCACAAATTATTGGGCACCAATGGAAAGTCCCATTGACCGCTCATATACCGATCTGTAAATGTAAACTCCACACCATCGCCCACGTACAAATACACCCACGATTCCCACGGCATCATAATGGAACCATCCGTTCCGCGATCAATCGGAATGGCAGGCTCAATACCTTGTGTCATATTGGGTGGCAGATTCAATCGCACATTGCCCCCCGGGTCCATCACTTCCCAAAGCCAACCCGAAGACAAATTGGCCGGATTCACTTCAAAAACAGCACCATTGCGCACAGCATCTACCTTTTCAGTATCAGACATCCGCTCAGCAATTTCAGACGAAATCAGGCGTCCCCCCTCTTCTGCTGGTGGAAAATCTTGTCCATCATAAGATTGTCCGGGAAAATATGCGCTCCCCGGTATCATCATTGGCAATTGCACACGCGGGGGCTCTTGTGCCCGATAAGCCGTTGATTGCTCAAATAATTCTGCAATCTTTTTCTCTTTAAACTGTTGTACCTCCAATGGCGGTAGGGCATTTTGCCCACCCGAGCGCGATTTGTAATTGGGCTCACCATATCGGATATACACCTCACCGCGTTTGTCCCACGGCTGAACCTTGCGCCCATAAAACGTACGCGCATACCACACACGTCTGTAATGCTCTGCCTTGCGCGCATCTCCGCCCAACATCAACGCCCCTTCGCGCGATGCCCAAAAGCGTTTTAAAAAAGCATCGCGCCCATCAACAGGCAAAGCCTCAAACTGAGCCACTTCACGTTGATTACCCACCAAAGAAATATCGTCATAATAAAACCGTTCCGAATCGGTCACCTGCGTCAAATACTGCTCAAACGCCATCAATGCCCGATCTGCATCCCCCCGCACCGCATAGGCTTGCCCTTCCAAGGCCCACCACCGCACATCCTCCGAAAATCGTTCACGCGCCTTTTTGGCCGTTTCCAAAACCGCGTCATAGTCATACCGTTCAACCTGTGTTTCCGTCAAATGCAAATACCCCGTTGCATCATCAGGAAACTGAGCCACATATCGCTCACACAACGCAAGCAGTGCATCGCTTTGATCCAATTGCGCATCTTTGTACCACAAAATGAGTTCCTGATAAGAAGGTTTGTAATTGGGATCCAATTGAATGGCCTTTAAATAAGCCTCCTCAGTGTCTTCATTGTCCTGCCTTGCGTGCACACGTGCAATACCCACTTGGGCATCCCGATAGCCTGGGTCTTCTCCCAAGGCCATTCGATAATTTAAGAATGCCCGTTGTGTGTTGCTCTTGCCTTGCGCGGCGTACACATCTCCCAACCCTGTATAAACCCGTGCCGTTTTTTGAATGTCCAATGCCTTGTTAAAAGCGCGTTTGGCCTCATCAAAATTTTGGTTCGCCAAATACAATTCTCCCAAACGGACCCAAATCGCGCCATCTTTTTTATTCGTATTGGTTAGCGCTTCATAAACAGCTAAAGAATCAACCGCTTGAGCTTCTATTCGACCGCCCCATACAACGATCAGCCCTCCCAATATCATGAATAAAACACGATGCATAACAAGCCCTCCCGGCATAAATTCATCAAATATCCTTTTTGATAAGATGCCAGTGAATCAAAAAAAGTTTAAAAAAGCGCATCCATAGACGCGCTTTTTTAATTGCCACAACATAACAATAGCCAAACAAAACAAGTGGTTAATGACGTACCCGCTCACCGACCTCCGCAGTCGCAGCCATCAACCGCGCTTTCTCACCAATCATCACCAACAAATCACCTGAGCCAATTTGATAATTGGCACCAGGGTTCACCGTTGCCCCACCCGCATTGACTGCTGTGACCAATGTAAGCCCCAACTCTGAGCGCAAGCGCAACTCTCCCACCCCCTTGCCCACCCAACTGCTGTCAGGCTTTACCTTAAACGTCATCATTTCAATATCGGGAAAAGCATGTACCAATTGGTGCAAATCGGTTAAGTGCGTACCACGTTGTGTAAAAAGTTGATAATCGCCTTGTTGAATGGCCGCTTTTTCTGTCTCCACTGCCAACCAAGACGCACCCAAAGCCCGCATTGTCCACGATGCCATTTCCAAACTCACTTCAAACTCTTCTTCAATCACCCGATCTGCCCCCAACCGGCGCAATTCGGCAATGTCTTCGGGCAAGCGGGTACGTGCCATCACCAACGCAATGGGGTGTAAGCTCTTGGCCTGCGCCACCGTGCGCCGTGCCGCATGTGGGTCGGCATAAGTCACCACCACAGCACGTGCCCGTTTTATACCTGCATGAAGCAAGACTTCTGCACTGCTCGAATCGCCAAAATAAGCCGGAACACCTTCAGCTTGTAACCGACGAACACGCAACGCATTCAAATCCAAAACCAAATAAGGAATGGCATTTTCTTGTAAAACTTGCGACACATGTTGCCCCACCGGTCCAAAACCGCAAATGATCACATGGTTGTCGATATGCACATCATCCAAGGCCTCATCGGCTTTGCCATGAAAGATCCGCTCGGGCACCCCCAATTTCATTAACCAATGGGGCAATGCACGTCCCAACTTAAACAGTTGAGGCGTTACCACCATGGTCATCACCGTACCGGCCAAGGTCAATTGATACAAATAATCGCCAATCAAGTTGAGGTTCTTTCCCATTTGCGCCAACACAAACGAAAACTCACCAATTTGCGACAACGCCGCCCCTGCAAAAATGGCCACCCGCAAAGGATACTTAAACAACCGCACCACCGCCGTGCAAATAATCGCATTCACCCCCAAAACCAACACCACCAATAACCCTAAAATTTCGGGGTTGGCAAACACAAAGCCCGGGTCGAGCAACATCCCCACCGATACAAAAAAGATGCACAAAAACGCATCTTTAAAAGGCAAAATATCAGACATCGTTTGCAAGCTGTATTCCGAATCGCTCACCACCATACCCGCAACAAATGCACCCAATGCCAGCGACAACCCCGCCAAATAGCTCACATAGGCCGTGCCCATACACAATGCAAAAACCATCAACAAAAACAATTCGCGGTTGCGTGTGCGCGCCGTCCAAAAAAACACCCGTGGCAAAACCACACGGCTTGCAACAAAAGCACCTGCCAAAAACACAATCGCCTTGCCTGCCGCCAATGCAAGCGGTTCCAAAAACCCTTGTTCGGGTGAGGCCAAGGCAGGCAAAATAATCATCATGGGCACCACCGCAATATCTTGAAACAACAAAATGCCCAAAACCACCCGCCCGTGTAACGTATCCAACTCGCCACCTTCTTGAAGCAATTTGAGCACAATGGCCGAACTGCTCAAAGCAACCAAACACCCCAAATACACCCCACGATACCACGTCCACCCAAGCAAATAAGCCGCCCCAACCCCCACCAACACCGTAAGCCCCACCTGCAAACTGCCCCCACCCAATGCAATGGTTTTAAGGCGTTTCATCTTCTCCAATGAAAATTCAATCCCAAGCGTAAACATCAGCAAAATTACCCCTACTTCGGCCAACAATTCCAAATCGTGATATTCAATCCACCCCAACCCACGCGGCCCAATAATCAACCCACTGAGGATATATCCCAAAATGGCCGGCTGTTTTAATCTTGCCAATAACAAATTAACGCCCAATGCCGCTCCAAAAATAGTCACAACTTCCGTCAATATCCCAATATCGTGCATGCCCACTCCTCGTTATATATCTCTTTTCCCATATACTTAAACGCGATGTTCACACTCACAAAGCACCTGCTTCTACATCTTTATAGAAGTACCCATAATATGCAATAAAACACAATCTGAGTAGTCCCCTTTGCACTTGACATTCGGGCATTCACACTGCATCCTTGACGCGCAATCATTCATACACCTCACCCCATACTCATAAAGATCATTGTGACGCTCAAAACCATATATTACATCATAATATACTTAAGCGCATCCCTTCATACACCTTTTACAGCGAATGCACAAATGGCCCAAAACGATTTTGAAACACTCATCGAACGCATCTTAGCCCAAGAAAAAGATACACCCAAAGAAGCCACCGTCAAAAAATTACTTGAAACACAAAACCCCGATGGCACCTGGCCCGATGTTGACTACACCCACCAAAGCCGATCTGCTTGGCGCACACCCCAACATTTGAACCACCTCACACACTTGGCCGAAGCCTATCATTCGGGCATGCAATATCCCAATATCAAACCCGCCATTCACGCCGCCCTCAACCACTGGCTCGAAAACGATTACACCAACCCCAATTGGTGGTGGAACGACATTGGTGTGCCCCGCAACCTCAGCCACATCCTCTTGTTGCTCGACAAAGAAATCACCGACCATCAACGTCAGTTGGGCTCCCAAATTCTTTCACGTGCCCAACTGGAAAAAACAGGTCAAAACCTCGTGTGGTTGGCCGACATCACCGCCAAACGTGGCCTCCTCAACCGAGATGCCAACCTCGTCAAACAAGCCTATGCACGCATCACCGAAGAAATTCGCATTTCTTTTGACGAAGGCATTCAACCCGATGCCAGCTTTTATCAACACGGCCCCTGCCTCTACAATCACGGTTATGGCGCGGGCTTTGCCGGTGACTGCTCGCGTTTGGCGGCACTTTTGGTGGGCACCCAATTTGCCTTTCCCAAAGACAAAATCGATAAAATTGTTTTTTACGTACTCGACGGATCGCGCTGGATGTTGCGAGGCACCACCCCCGACTATGGGGCCAAAGGCCGTGAAATTTCGCGCAAAGGTGCAAGCGCCCGTTATCTCATTCGCGTGTGTGACAACCTGCTCAAACTCGACACGGGCCGAGAAGAAGAACTGCGCGCCTTTAAAGCACACCTTCAAAATGGGCAAGGATCTGCCGTCACAGGCAACAAACACTTTTGGCGTGGCGACATCATGACCCATCACCGCAAAGGGTATTACACGTCGGCCCGCTTCTTCTCCACCCGCACCGTGAGCACCGACGGCCCACACAACAACGAAGGCCTCAAAAGCCACCATCTTGCCGACGGGTGCAACTACCTCTTTGTGCGCGGTGATGAATACGACAACATTTTCCCCGTATGGGATTGGCAAAAAATCCCAGGCACCACCGTTGCGCAAACCAATGACTTCACAAAAAAACCACACATCCCCGGTACCACAGACTTTGTGGGGGGCGCATCCGATGGCACCTATGGCGTAGCGGCATTTGACCTCCAGCGTGAAACCGTCTCGGCTAAAAAAGCGTGGTTCTTTTTTAATCGCGAATACGTCTGCCTCGGCACAGGTATTCAGTCGCCCACTACCGTTCCTATATTGACCACGCTCAACCAATGTTATCTCACAGGTGATGTATTGGTAAATGGTCAATCCATCGAACAAGGCGACCACGACCTCTCAAACATTCAAAGTATTCACCACGACAACGTTGCCTACCTTTTTCCAGAAGACACCCATATACACCTTCGCAACCGCACCCAAACAGGCAGTTGGTACGACATCAATAACCAATATGAACAAGACACCCTCTCACGTGACATCTTCAATCTCTGGGTCGATCACGGCATCAATCCCAACAACGCCCACTACGCCTACATCGTTGCACCAGGTGTCACCAAGACAGACTTGCCTCTATACACCCAACGGCACGGCATCCAAATCTTAAAAAACACACCCCAAATACAAGCCGTTCACCACGCCAACCAACGCATCACACAGGCCGTTTTTTATACACCCGGTGAATTGGCCGTCACACGCGAAATCACGCTCACCGTCAACGAACCTTGCACATTGATCTTGCGCGATGATTCGCTCACCGTGTCCAACCCCAAAAATGAAGCCCTCACGGTTGCTGTCACACTCAAGCGCAGTGACAGTGTTGAAACATTTGTGTTTGAATTGCCTGGTGGGAAGGATGCGGGGAAGAGTGTGTCACAGGATATATAACATACGACCCGCCGGTGGTGTGGGCCGTTGTGCCGTTGGTGGGTGGTGCTGGGTGGGTGTGTGGAACACGTGGTGGGGTGTGGGAACGGCACGAGCAGGTGAGGGTGGTT
>JAYODI010000068.1:0-32773 GCA_038279365.1 Candidatus Latescibacterota bacterium
CAAGAACCCGGTGCTTGGGGTCCATATAAGTTGGTGAAGAATATTCCTGCAGCTCAACTGAGCAGTTATCTCAACACCGACTCTGATAGTGGCACGTATAAGTATGCCTTTGCAGACAACAGCGATTTGGTCACATTTGGTTTCACATACTATTATTATGTGGCCGCTTATGACAATGAATCGGGTAGCATTGCAGGCAAACCTTATACATCGTTGGAAACGCACAAGAACAACTTTAATGGCCGTACGGGTTTGTGGGAAGGCACGCATCACTATGCAACTGCCAACTCATTTTTCCCAAATGGCAATGATTTGGCTGGTTTGAAAGACATTGGTGCCGCATTTGTGTTAAAAGCACCTTTGGTTGATGCCAGTGTGTTGACTGCTGGCACGTTGAAAGTACAAGTCAAACCCAACCCATATAAAAAGCAAGCCTTGCACGATACGGGTACTGAGCACAAGATTCTCTTTACAAACTTGGCCACCGGCACCAAAATTACGATTTTGGATGTGGCGGGTCAGATTGTAGACGTGCTTGAGTTTAATGGCACCAATCAATTTGATGGTACATTATTTTGGGATATGTTTTCAAAAGACGGTATTGAGGTTGCAAGCGGACTCTATATTTATGTTGCCCAATATCCTGGTGGCCAGCAAACGGGTCATTTTGCGATTATGCGGTAACGGAAATTTTACTAAGGTAGAGTCAATCACTTGAATTATGATGGAGGATCACAATGAAATTCCTCAAAACATTGTTGGGACTCGCGCTTGCAGTCTGGATGCTCGGTGGAACGGCCGATGCACAGGTGCGCAAGGCCGGTTTGACCGGTGCGAGTTTTCTGAAAATTGGGGTTGGAGCACGTGCGGTGGCGTTAGGCTCGGCCTATACGACCATTCGCTCAGATGTAAACCAGATGTTCTGGAACCCAGCAGGTATTTCGCTGGTGGGTGGCAAAACACAAGCAACATTTTCATATAACCAGTGGATTGCCGATTTGAGTCACTATGCCGCAGGTATTAGCCATGACTTTGGTACATGGGGTACTTGGGGTGTGGGTGTGGTTGCAATGGGTGTTAGTGACATTCCTGCCAACCGCGATGCGGTGCCAGGCTTTTTGTCGGGCACGTATACAGGTTTTGTAGATCCCAACACTTCAGCGACTTACAACTATAACGATACGGCCATTAATATTTCTTGGGCCTATCAGTTTACAGATCGTTTGTCGATGGGTGTAACGGGCAAATACATCAATCAGTCGATTGATGGCCAAAGTGTTAATGCTATGGCGATTGATGTGGGTGCTATTTATGACATTGGTTATAAAGGCGCACGCATTGGTGCACGTATGAACAACTTGGGTGGTGACCTGAAGTATTATGACATTGGTGCACCGTTGCCCTTGGTGTTTAGCGTGGGTACCTCAATCGACTTGCTTGATCAAGAAGAACAAGGTATGCGCTTTACAGCCATGCTTGATGCAACAAAACCACAAGATGCCGAGCAGTTGTTGTTTGCCGCTGGCGAATTTCAAGTGATGAAATATTTGATGGTTCGCGGTGGATACAAGTTTAACTATTCGGGCATTACGGATAAGAAGACCGATGAAATCACACGGCAACCCATTAATGCCGATCGCACCGAAGAAGGGTATACTTTGGGTGGTGGTATTGATTATCCGTTTGGTGGCTATCGTTTGGGTGTAGACTATGCTTATACACAGTTTGGTATTTTGGATAGTGTGCACCGTGTCACAATGAATATTGGGTTCTAAGCCTATTTTAAAAGTGTATTAGAAACCATATGGGCCTCCGGGGCTATTTGACCTCGGAGGCCTCTTTTTAGATTACGTTGGAAGCAAGATGTCTGTTCTTTTTTTAGGTTCATGAAATTATAAAGACGAGTATATATGGATATGTGGTTGTTAGGTACAGGGGGGGGCGTTTATCAAAGCCCCGATGGATGGCATTGGACACGCGTTTCGGAATACGATTATCGCATCACGGCGTTAATATCCGATGAACAAGGTATTTTGGCGGCTTGTGGCAGTGGTTTGTGGCGGATTTTATCAAATGATTTGGTGTGGGTGCAATTACACGATGAGACTTTGACAGAGGTTATGGACATTGCGCGTGTGCCGGGTGATGTGGGCATTGTGGCAGCATCGGCCTATGGTGTGGCAACGGGTTATCACACAGATGATGGGGTGGTGCGTTGGCGTTGGCATTCAGACGATTTGCCAGTCAATGCACGATTTACCAATGCCATTGTGGCCAATACGGCGCATCGGTGGGTGATTGGCACAGAAGCAGGCGTGTTGATAACAGAAGATGCAGGTGGGGTATGGCAGTGGACAAATTTGATAGGTGTTGGCATTCGGAATTTGCGCCATATTATGGGGCAGTGGTGGGCATGTGCAGATAATGGCATTTGGATGAGTGATGATGGTGTTTTTTGGAAACGAGCGGGCAAAGGTCTTGTGGATGTGGCGGTGTTTGATGTGGCGGTGACAAAAGTGGGTGTGGTATTGGGCACGGAAGATGGGGTGTGGTGTGGGGATGGTCTGACAGGATGGGAAAAGGTCGGCTTACACGGACAAGTGCACGCTGTGGATGTGCACCAAGAAAAGACAGATTTATGGGTTGCTGGATGTTTGCCAGGTGGGGTTTGGGTGACAGACAGTGCGGGCAAGGCGTGGTCATATATGCCCGATTTGCCAGGTGGGGTTGAGGTTGTTTTGGCTCCGGGAGGCGGGGTATGACAGAAGAAGCGTATCGGACAGAATTGGAAAAACGTGGTGATAAGATTTTGCGACATGTAGCAGATCAACCGACGTCTATTTATGCCTGTCACGCACTTTTTGCTTTGGATGAAAAAACAGATCAAGTAGAAGACATTGTAAAGCGTGTTTTTGGCGGTGAAAAGGCAGGGGCTTTTGGGCGTGTTGCGGCCGGAACGTTTGATGTGTTTGCCGCGATGCATTTGGCCAGCCGGTGGCAGGCACAATTGAGTGTGGGCACGCTGGATCATATCCGTCAGATCATGACTCATGGGATGCATCACCGAGGCAATACCGAAAATCATTGGTTGATGTATTATGTGGGGCATTTGTTGGCTGCAGAAATGTGGCCCGACGAATCGGTGATGTGGAATGGCTTGCGCCCCCAAGTGGTGCAAAAAGAGGCCACGCGCTGGTTGTTGGGCATGATGGATCGCACGGCTCGAACAGGGCATCACGAATACGATTCGACGCAATATCATGGCTGGCATGTGACGCCGATGATTGCTTTGGCCGACCATGCAAAGGATGAAGTTTTGCGCAAAAAGGCGGCCCAAACAGCAACGCTATTGATTGCCGATATGGCATTGGAATATTTTGCAGGCGCTTGGGCAGGAGGACATTGTCGCGAGGGGTACCGCGAAAATACATGGCGTTATGTGGGCACGTCTGCTGCGTTGATGGCTTATTATTTTGGTGATGAGACGGAAGATCCATTGCATATTCAAGCGGGCATGTGCCCTGCGGTGGTGGCCCACTATCAACCGCCTGCATTGTTGGCTGAGCTTGCGCGTGAACGGTCTGTGCCCCGTGTGATCAAAAAGACAAAGGCACCGCGCACCATTTATCGGTATGTGGAGGGTGAGACCAAACCCGTGCGAAAATATACCTATTTGAGCCGATCTTTTGCATTGGGATCAACACAAGTGGGTTTGCCGGGGGCACCGGCTGGACCCATTGATTTGATTTCGTGGGATTTGACTTGGGATGCTCCCAAGCATGAAGGCTCGGTGGTGTGCAACCACCCTTATTTGGACTCGGGTCGTTTTGGTGCATTTTTGAGTGAATCGCCTCAAAGCATTGAGCGCAATGTGGCCTCTCCAAAACCGTATTTGCAAAACCCAGACCGGTTGTTTGGCGCCTCACCTTATGAGCAGATGATGCAATTTGAAAATGCGATGATTGTGTTGTATCGCATTCCTAAGGGGGATCGGACGCCTTATGTGAATTTGTATTTGCCGCGCAGTGTCAAATGGGTAGAACGCGCAGGATGGATTTTGGGTGATATGGGCAATTTTTATTTGGGATTGCGTCCTATTGGGGCTTATCGCTGGGAATCTATTTCGGAAGATGATCATGTCAATGGTTGGCTGTTGCGCATAGAAGATCTCCATGCTGGGTTGGTGGTTGAAGCCATAGAAGCCGATGATGTGGCCTCTTTTGCGGCCTTTTGTGAAGCTGTGGATCAGCGCGACTTGGATTTGTCTGATTGGCACACACACGGTGTGGTGCGTTATGAGGCATTGAATGGTCATCAATTGAAAATGGTTTATGATGGCGCACATTTTGTAGATGGTGAAGCAATAGATTATGAAGCTTGGCCACTCTATGGTGGGCCAGGTATTGATGCCCCATTGGGCACAGGTGTGATCCGGTTTGAACACGGAGATCAAAAGCTTGTGCTTGATTTTGATGTGGACGAAAAACAAGCGATGATTCCGATGCGGGTCATTGGTTAAATCTGGGATGTTTTGTGATCCATTTAAAAATAAATACAACTGTTTGATGTATCGTTTCTATGAAAAATTAAAAATGAAAAAATATCTTTTATTTGTGATTTTGTGTTTTGTTTCGTCGCTTGAAGCCAATGATATGGCCAATCGGTTGGGCCATATTGTCACGACGTTGTCTGATGTGGACTCGCGCATAACGGGTTATGCGGGCAATCGTTTGGCGGCAGAAGAGATTGAGCAACAGTTGCGCAACTTGGGTGTGGCAGAGATTCACCATCATCATTTTCGTGTGCCTGTACCCATTGACGAGGGGTTTGAACTGGTTGCGGGTGCAAAGCGGATCCAATTGTATGGGATGTGGCCCAATTTGGTGCGCACATCCACTTTGCCACCCAATGGTCTTTCAGGCGTTTTGATTGATGGGGGCAATGGCGATTTGTCGGCGTTGGATGGGGTGCCCATTCAAGATCGCATTGTGTTGTTGGATTATGATTGTGGGGATCGGTGGGTTGCATTTTTTCAGTTGGGTGCAAAAGCCGTTATTTTTCGCAATGCCGAAGGCACACATCGCAAAGAAGCCGATTTGAAGTTTTTGGAAGTGCCCGCTGATTTGCCTCGGTTTTATGTTGCCGATGCCACACAGATTAATGCTTTGGCGGCAGCGCAAAAGACGGTGCAATTGTTTGGGCAAATGACGTGGCAAAATGTGCAAGGGCGTACGATTGTTGGCATTATTGAAGGTACTGATCCAACGCTGAAACATGAAGCCATTTATCTCAATGCCCATTACGATGCCATGTCACCGGTGCCGGCATTGGCACCTGGGGCGGCACAGGCGGCGTCTGCGGCAGGGTTGTTGGAATTTTTGCGTGTGTTTGAAAAAACGCCACCAAAGCGTACGGTTGTTGTGGTTTTTACAGATGGCCACTTTTTGAATTTGGCAGGGATTCGCCCATTTGTGCCGCTGCTTCAAGTGGCATCGGGGTTGCGTGAAAAAGATTTGAAGACGTGGACGCAAGAAGAGCTGGCTCTAATGGATCGGTTGGATGATTTTGATGTGCGTTTGTTTGTGGGTATGGATTTGTTGGTGGGCAGTGACAAGTTGATTGTGAGCAAGCCCGCCTTTCCATATCGCATTGCATTGCCCACGCCACCGCTTTTGGATCGGTTGTTGAATTTGACGGTTGATTATGAAGACCGCGTTTTGGGTGGGCAAAAAATATTGTCCAATGGTTTGAAGCAAGATTTAAGTCGTCAAGGTTTGGGAAGTGTACCAGAGACGGTTCCTGTGGATGCTGCGGCACCTGCGCTGGCAGGTTTTCCAACGTTGTTGTTTACCACCATTAATGACATTCGCAAGGCGTTTGATTCACCTGCCGACAAGGTGGATGGATTGCGTTTTGAGGGTTTGGCCACACAAGTGGCATTTTTGCAATATGTGATTGCAGGTTTGGTGAATGATCAAGATCTGGAGGCCTGGGATGTGAGCACCGATGCCTTTGGGATGATGCATGGTGAGGTGATGCATTATGGGGCGCGCAGTTATTTGCCCGATAACCCAACGGCTGGGGCATTGGTGCGCATACGGTTGCGCAACCCAACTTTGGCTGGGGTGCGGGGTGACTTTTGGACTGTGGCCGATGATTCGGGGCGATTTGAAGTGCAAGGTCTTGAGACCACAAAAATTCTGTACACCAAAAAGGTTCGCGTTGAAGCCTATGGGGTCGATGATCTCACTGGTGTGGTGACCGATGCACCTGACTGGGGTGTCAATGGAGAGCGACGGTTGCCTGATCGGGCCTTAAAAGTATTGATGGACAATGAAGTTGAAGAAGTACAGGTGGTGACAACGGCGGTTGCGGGGCTGACGATATTTGAAATGTTTGATCCGCGCAATTTGCTGACGCCTGAGCGTGTTGAGATTGTGGATGCCAGTATGGAGGCCGAGCCGAGTAGTTTTGGCGCGGTGTTGCCATTGACCCCCCCAGAGATCAGTTTGTTTGGATATGTAAACCGAGTAGGGTCTCATGTGGAAACGTCGGGTGTGTTGTTTGTCAAGCCCGGCATGTCTTTAAAGGCCATTATGTCAACGGGGTTGTATGGGTTGGGGCGGCGGTTAATTTTGTTGAACAGCTCAGTTGATCACCCCGAAGGCATTGGGTATCCTGTGCCTGTAGAATCGCGTTTGACAGAGACGGTGTATCATGTGGCCAAAGATATTATTTATTTGAATGGCTCGCGCATTGCCAATTTGGAAAAACACGGTGTCAACAATCGGCGGTTGGCGGGTTTTCATCAGGAGTCTCAAAAGTTTCTTCAAGAAGCGGACGGTGCTCGCACAGAAAACAGGCATCAAGACTTTTTGGATCACTCACGCAAGGCGTGGTCGTTGGCGGCTGCGGCTTATCAGGATGTATCGAGCACACAAAGTGGTGTGATTCAGGGGGCGTTGTTTTTGTTGGCGATGTTGGTGCCATTTGCACATTTTGCCGAGCGGTTGGTGTTTGGTTTTCCCGATTTGCGGGGGCAAGTGTTTGGGTTTTTTGGGTTTTTCTTGGCTGGCTTTTTTGCGCTGCGTTATTTGCATCCGGCTTTTGAATTGTCGATTTCGCCTGCTGTGATTTTGTTGGGTTTTGTGATTTTGACGTTGGGGTTGCTGGTGACGAGCATTGGTGTGTCACGTTTAAATGGTGAACTGAAAGATTTGGCATCGGGGCGCAGAGGGCGTGAGCGCAATGATTTGCAACGCTCGGGTACATTTATGACGTCGGTGTCTGTGGGATTGGCCCATTTGCGTCGTCGGCCTTTGCGCACAGGATTGACGTGTGCAACACTTGTTTTGTTGACGTTTTCGGTGTTGTCGTTTACGTCTATTCGGTCTTCTTTGCGCACCAACAATATTGAAGTGGGTGAGGGTGCGCGTTATAGTGGGGTGTTGGTGCGGATGCCAGGGTGGCAAACGATGGAGATGACGGCTTATCGGTCGTTTACGGATCGTTTTGGGGAAGATCGGGTGGCACCACGGGCTTGGATTTCGGGTGATGGGGTAGGTACGCGCTTTTTGGTGCAGCGGGTTGAAGATGATACACGGTTTACTGAAATTACAGGTGTGACGGGTTTGTCTGCATTGGAAAGTTCGCTTGTGCATTTGGATGAAGGTTTGGTGGCGGGGCGTTGGTTGAAAAATGGCGAAAGTGATGTGTGTGTGTTGCCTTTGGCGGTGGCCGATTCATTGGGTATTTCGGCAGGTGATTTGGACAAGGCCTCAATTCGCATTTTTGGTGAGGTGTTTCGGGTGGTGGGCTTGATTGAGACACAGGCCATGAATTTGCCCGATTTGAATGGGGAACCATTAACACCGTTGCACCCTGAGGCAAAAACATTGGCGGCCATTGAGGCCAAACAAAGCCGTGGGGGAGGCAGTGGGCAGTTGCCATCGTTTGATCATTTGGAACCGAATGAGGTTATTGTTTTGCCGTTTGATGCGGTGATGCAGTGGGAAAATGCGGTGTTGATTTCGGTGGGGTTGCAAACAGAAGATGTGGATGGTGTTTTGCAGGAGTTGTCAGAGACGGTGGATATTAATTTGTTTGCGGGTAAAAATGGCAAGCGGTATTTGATCAATACGGTTGGGGTGGCGTCGGTGTCGGGGTTGGGTGATTTGGCAGTACCGATTGGCATTGCGGCGTTGATTGTGCTCAATACGATGATGGGTGCGGTGTATGAACGCACACGAGAGATTGGAACCTTTAATGCGGTGGGGTTGGCGCCCAAACACGTGAGCAACTTGTTTATGGCCGAAGCGTGCGCTTATGCGGTGGTGGGCGCTGTAATGGGGTATGTGTTGGGGCAATTGGCGGCACAAACGATTGGGACGTGGGGATTTTTGGAGGGGCTGGAACTGAATTATTCTTCGCTTTCGGCGGTGTTGTCTTTGGGTTTGGTGATGGTGGTGGTGATGTTGTCTGCTCTTTACCCCGCTTATCAGGCAGGTAAAATTTGTACGCCGGGTATTGAACGGCGCTGGACACCGCCTCGGCCCGATTCGGATACGTTGGAAATGGTGTTGCCTTTTACATTGATGCGTACCGATGCCCATGGGATGGGTGCGTTTTTGGCGGAGTTTTGGGCATCGCATCAGGAGCAGTCGATTGGGGCTGGATTTTATGTGGAGGCGTTGCAAGCACGCCAAGAGGGCAATCAGGTGTTGTTGGATGTGAAGACGTGGTTGGCGCCGTTTGATCAGGGTGTGATGCAAAATGTGTCTTTGGTGATGGAACCCGGCAATGATCGGTATTATGGCATTGTGGTCAGGTTGCAACGCACGGCGGGTGATTTTGAGACGTGGAGCCGGGTGATGCGTACGTTTTTGGATGATTTGAGGAAGCAGTTTTTGGTGTGGCGCACTTTGGCGTTAGAGGATCGGCAGTTTTATGCGGCGGAGTTGGCGCGGTGGGTGGAGGAGACAGAAGGGAGTAAAGTGGTGGAGGTGAAGGGGGTTTGATGGGGAGGGTGGAGATGAGGTTTGTGAGGGGAGAAGCGTTGTGATTCATTGTTTTGATTGCTTTTTGTGATTTGCCTTCGGCGACTTACTTTTTTTCAACAGCAAAAAAAATAAGCAAAAAATGCCGTCCCTCAGGTGCCGGGAAGGCTGATGTGTTTCGTCGCTTCGCTCCTTATGCGAAATAAGGGCACTTCGTGCCTTTTCTAACAAGTTAGAAAACCACCCGCTTCGCGTGTGCTTGTTTGGTCCGCAAATACCTTCAGTGGGCACATGGCGGATAGTGGCCTACGAGAGTAAGTGTTGTTACAAAGTGAATAGCTGGACGGAATGGTGCGGAAAATCTTGATGGTTTACGTGATGGTTATTGTGATGATGTACCATCTTTACTTTTGGATAAGACTTTGATTTCTACAATTCGGACGAGTGTGATTATTGTTGTGCTGACGGTGTTTTCGGCTTATGTGGCACAGCAGGTTGAGTTTGTTTATGGTGGGCCTTATATCGCGGGTGGGATTTTTCCGGCTACGGTTGTGTTGCCTGCTTTGCCGATTGGGTTGTTGGCGCTCATGTTGTTGTTTCGGCGTTGGTTGCCTGTGGGTGAACGGGCCGTGATTTATGCGGCGTTGGCCATTGGGGTGACGGTGACGGCATCGGGGTTGATGCATCGGTTTTTGCCGGGGTTGGTGACGGGTTTTTATGGAGGGTTTGCCAGCCCGAAGGGGAAGTATTATCCTTATTTGTTGCAATTTCCTGAGTGGATGATTCCGGGGGGGCCCAATTCTGCTGCGGCTGTGGGTGCATTTGAAGGCGATATGCCTGTGCCTTGGGATGCGTGGGCCACGCCAATTTTGGGTTGGTCGTCGTTTTTTATGGCGTTGTTTTTGACGTCGTTGTGTTTGGCGTGGTTGTTGCGCGAGCGATGGATTGAGACGGAGCGGTTGTCTTTTCCGTTGTTGGAGCTGCCCATTGCGCTGTTAGAGGGCGAGACCGATCAGCAATCGCTTTTTCGAAACCGTGCTTTTTTGTGGGGAATGGTTGTTCCGGCACTGTTGTTTGGCGTAAATGGGGTGAGTCATTATTTTCCGGCTTTGGCTCAAATTGGTACGGGTGTTGATTTTCAACATTTTTTGCTTGAAGAGCCTTGGAAAGCCTTGGCCGATTTAGAGTCGCCATTTGTGTTTAACATATCGCCGTTTTTGGTTGGGATTTCTTTTTTGGCACCTGTTGAGGTGTCGTTGAGCACGTGGGTGTTTTACTTGCTTACGCGTGTTCAATTTTTGGTGACCGATTTGATGGGGTTGACCGAGTATCGGGGTAATTTTTTGCCCAATGGGGGATCGGTTTGGCTCGATTGGCCGATGCACTTTCCCTTTTTGATGTCGCAAGCCCGTGGTGGGCTGATTGTGATTGCGCTGTTTAGTTTGTGGTCGGCACGCAGGGCATTTTCTGGGTCGTGGCGCAATCCGGCGATGTGGGGTTTTGTGGTTGGTTTGGGTGGGTTGTGGATTTGGACAATGGCCATTGGCTTGCCACCGTTGATTGGTTTTTTGGCGTTGATTTTGTTTTTGATTTTTAGTTTGGCGTTTGTGCGTTTGCGCGTAGATGGTGGTTTGCCAATGACACAGGTGTATGTGTTGATTGGCATTTTCTTTTTGATGGCAATGGGGTCTGGCCCACAAGTATTTGCACAGACAACGGTGATTGGGTTTGCCTTTTTGGCTGTTTTGGGATACACAACCATTGGCGTTTGGCCTGCGTTCCAGTTTGAGGGTTTTAAGCTGGCCGAGCGGTTTGGGGTGTCGAATGGGAAAATGGTGTGGGGGATGTGTTTGGGATTGTTGGCGGGGTTGGCGGCAGGTTACTATTTTGCCCTGGAAACGATTTATGAATATGGTATTTTTGCTTTGCAAGAACAAGGTGGTGCGCGTGTAGAGACACGCATTGGGCGATATTATAGTTATTTGTATTCTTTGGCAGGAGATACCGAAGCATTGCCCGATGGTGAGCGGTTGTGGATTCATGTGGCGGGCGGGGTGTTTACGTGGTTTTTGATTGTGATGCGCCAACGGTTTTTGCGCTGGCCGTTTCATCCGATGGGTTTTGTTTTTGGTACGGGTTTTGGTTGGATGATGTGGGGGTCGGCATTTGTGGGTTGGGTGTGCAAGTGGCTCACGGTGCGTTATGGGGGTGCGTCAACGTATCGGCATGTGCGGCCGTTTTTCTTGGGAATGATTTTTGGCGAGATTGGGATGCGGTTGTTCTGGGCGGGAGTGGCGTATATGAAGGGTGAGATGGGGATGGGATATGATATGCCGTTTATGACGGAGTATTAGAGCACAGATTTTAGCATTAATTTCCATTTAATAGCAATGTTTTTGCGATTTTTTAAAGGTTATTCCATTGGCAGATAAGCACACACAAGATGAAGAATTAGAGCAATATCGCTCACTTATGGATCGGCCCGATACGTTTGAGGAAGGGTTTACACTTCGAACAGTGATTGGCGCGTTTTTTGTTGGGTTTATCATGATGCCCGGTGCCATTTATATGGGGTTGATTGCTGGCGTGAGTATGGGCCCTGCAGCAGAGTGGGTGACGATCATTTTGTTTTCGGAGTTGGCACGACGCTCGTTTTCACCGCTGACGCGGCAAGAGATTTATGTGATCTATTATGTGGCTGGCGGACTTGCAGGTGTGATCAGTGGTGGTGTGGGTGGGATGATGATTGCGGGAGGGCCATTTGGGCAGTTGATTTGGAATCAGTATCTTGTGCAGTCGCAGGCCGTGGAAGGGTTTGGCATTGCAGAATTTATTCCTCAATGGGTGGCACCGGCTGCTGGCAGTGAAGCGTTGGCGGCACGCACCTTTTTTCATTATGCGTGGTTGCCTGCGGTGGCCGTTTTGGTGGCCTCACAGGTGTTGTCGCGGGCTGAGTGGTTTAGCTTGGGGTATATCCTTTTTCGCATTACGTCTGATGTGGAGCGTTTGCCTTTTCCATTGGCTCCGGTGGCTGCGCAAGGTGCCATGGCTTTGGCCGAAGGTGGCGAAGATGAAGAGAAGGAGAGTTGGCGTTGGCGGGTGTTTTCAATTGGGATGGGTATCGGATTGTTGTTTGGCTCTATTTATGTGGGGTTGCCTGCACTTACAGGGTTAGTTGCCAGCGATCCGATTGCACTGTTGCCCATTCCATGGATTGATTTGACCACGACGACGGAATCGTTTTTGCCTGCTGCACCTTTGGGTATTGGAACGGATTTGGGTTTGGTGATTATTGGTATGGTGTTGCCGTTTTGGGTGGTTGTGGGCAGTTTTGCTGCGGCAATGGTTCACGCGTTGGGTAGCCCGGTTTTGTATCACGCAGGGTATTTAACCCACTGGCGCCCTGGCATGGATACGATTTTAACACATTTTTCAAATGACGTAGATGTGTGGATGAGTGTTTACATTGGCTCTGGTGCCATGGTGGGGCTGATTGGGCTTTATCACGCCTTTAAATCTATTGGTGATCGGCGCAAAGAAAATGCAGGTGGGCGCGGCAGTTTGTCGGATACACCCGCAGGGCGCGGTGACTTCCCATTTTGGGGCGCGGTGGGTGTATATTTGCTGGCCACTTTGTCGATGATTTTGTTGTGTTTGTATTTGTTAGAAGACGATGATTTCCCACTGTTGTTTTTGATTGCATTTGGGTTTTTACTCACGCCATTGTTGTCTTATATCAATGCCCGAATGGCAGGGCTTACGGGGCAAACGGTTGGGTTTCCAATGATTCGTGAGGGCGCGTTTATTTTTAGTGGGTATAAGGGTGTGGATATTTGGTTTGTGCCCATTCCTTATGCCGATCACGGGCGACGGGCGCAACTGTTCCGGGAAGTGGAATTGACGGGTACAAAGTTTACGAGTATTTTGAAGGCCGAATTGTTGGTGTTGCCCATGAGTTTACTTTGCGGGTTGATTTTCTGGTCGCTCATTTGGCTGATGGCACCCATTCCCTCTCCCGTTTTTCAATATGCGCAGAATTATTGGCACCTGATTGCTTTGCGCCAAAGTTTGTGGTATTCGTCTACGCTGCCTGGTGTAACGGATTCTTTGTTTAGTGAAGCGATTAAGTGGGAGTGGATTGCAGGTGGGTTTGCATTTACTGCGGGATCGTATTTTGTGTTGTCGTTTATGCGAATGCCCGTGTCATTGATTTACGGATTTATTCGAGGTTTGCAAGGTTTGCCTCATATGTTGATCCCTGAAATGATCGGTGCGCTGATTGGTCGATATTACTTGGAGAATCGATTTGGTGTGCGCCAATGGCGGCAATATGCCCCAGTGATTTTTGCAGGCTTCGCGTGTGGAATGGGGTTGATTGGGATGTCGTCGGTGGCGATTGCGTTGATTTCAAAATCCGTGACGCAGTTGCGATATTAATGTAGGGGCGCGGTTTCCGCGCCCTAATTTTGTTTTTTGAGACAGGTTACGCGTGTTACAAAAGCCGCTTTTCAAAAGCGGCTTTTGTGTTTTATAAATATATGTTTTTGGAAACAAAATTAGTTTAATTGATTTCCATTAATATGCAAAAATTTTTCTTGATATCTGCACGGATGTTTACTATTATTATCCAAGCAATCAGCGGTCAGGTCTTATGTTGGTGTGTGTGGTTGGGTGGTTAAAAGCTGACCGTTGATTGCTGACCACTTTTATCGGATTGAGTTATCAAGGGGGAATCATGAGCACCGTACTTGAAGGGTTGACGTGTCGACCATTGTGGGTGTCGCAAATGGGGTGTTTAAAGGGGTGTTTGGATTATTTGGAAATGGGTATGTCTGAAGCGTGGTTGTTTGGGGTAACAGGGCATGCATTTGTGAACAATATCGCATTTGATGTGTGCCCCAGTGGCCCCACCGCCTGGCAATGTAATCGAATATTTGAGTTGGGAAAAAATGCAGGTTTTGATGTGGAGACGGTTTTTGCTTGCAAAGAGAATGGTGATTTTGCCGAACGGCAACTCAAAGCATGGACGTTTGTGCGCGAAGCCCTTGATGCGGGTGTGCCGTGTTATGGGTGGGAATTACAAAAACCTGAGTACTATGCCATTTTAGGATATGACGATACGGGTTATCGGTTTCACGGCCATGGTGCCGATGTTGAAACCCCTGCACGCGCTTGGAATACCTTGGGCAATACGGATATTGGTGTTTTGACCGTACATTCGGTTAAGCCCGGGCGAGCTGTTGAAGATGATGTGGCTGTGCGTGAGGCCCTTGCCTTTGCTGTTCAATTTGGTCGGTCGCGTCAGTGGGTATTTGAAAATTACACATCTGGCCCCGATGGGTTTTTGGTTTGGGCCAAGGCATTGGAAACGGGGCAAGCCAATGGTTTTGGCGTGGCCTATAATGCTGTGATTTGGGCCGAGTGTCGCAAATATGCTGTGGAGTTTTTAAAGTTGGTGGTTTCGCGTGGCATTTTGTCTCGTGATGAAGTGCAAGAAGCACGTGAAGCATATGAAGTATCTCACCACGCGCTTCGGGAAATTGCTGAATTGTTTCCTTTTTTTGGTCACGATGCAAGCCAGGTTCAAGATAAAACACGCGTGCAAAAAGCGGTCACCTTTCTGCACCAAATACACGATGCAGAAGATCGCGCCTTAAATACATTTGAAGAAATTGTATCTTCAGAAATTGTGATTCATTCATAGTGACTCATCAAGTTGGAGTGTTTCATGGCAGAGGATTTACCCGATTTTGATGCACTGTGGGATTATCACAATCCCGCCAAAACAGAGCAATTGTTTCTTGAAGTGTTGCCCGTAGCACAAAATGATGGCGATGATGATTATTTGGCTCAGTTGCTCACACAAATCGCGCGCACACAGGGTTTGCAACGCAAGTTTGATGTGGCCCATCAAACTTTAGATGAAGTGAAAGAGTTACTTTGCGAAAAAACGCCAATTGCACAGATTCGTTATCTTTTAGAACGCGGGCGGGTTTATAACTCATCACAGAAAGCGGATGAAGCCCGTTTGTTGTTTAAACAAGCGTGGGATGTTGCACGACAAAACAGCGAAGATTATTATGCGGTTGATGCGGCGCATATGTTGGGTATTTGTGAAACAGGTGACGAATCGTTGTGGTGGAACGAACGGGCAATGGAAGTGGCAGAAGCATCTAATCACCCTCGTGCCAAGGGCTGGTTGGGTTCGCTGTATAACAATACGGGATGGACGTATCACGATATGGGCAATTATGAACGTGCATTGACCTTGTTTGAAAAAGGTTTGGCTTGGCGAGAAGAACGCCATGATACCATTGCCACCCAAATTGCCAAATGGACGGTTGCACGCACGTTGCGTTCAATGGGGCGTGTTGAAGAGGCCCTTGAAAAACAGCGTGTGCTTCACGAAGAAAATAAAGCAATGGATCGACCTGACCCGTATGTGTCTGAAGAGATGGGTGAATGTCTCCTGGCACTGGGGCACGCGACCGAAGCCCAACCGCATTTTGCACGCGCGTATGAAGCTTTGTCACAAGACGAATGGCTCAAAGACAAAGACCCCGAACGCATTGAACGACTCAAAACATTGGCTGTGGGTTAAGAGGCAACATACATTATCACTTGTTTTTTTGTAGTTTTTAAGCTACTTTTTGAAAAATGCAAAATATTCGACCAAAAGAATTACGAGAATATATCATTGCAACGGGACGTTCTCCTTTTGGTGAGTGGCTTATTTCTTTAAAAGATCCTCAAATACGTGCTCGAATTCGTGTTCGTTTAGATCGTTTAAGTTTGGGTCTTTTTGGCGATTGTAAGTTGCTTGGGCATGGACTATAAGAATTGCGTCTCAATTTTGGTTCTGGATATCGCATTTATTTTGGACAAGATGGCGATGTTTTGGTGATTTTGTTGTGTGGTGGTGATAAATCAACACAACAAAAGGATATCGAAAAAGCGCGTGTATTTAAGGCGAAAATGATGAATACTGTGTCTCGTTCTTATCGTGCTGAGTTATTAAAAGCTTTGACAGACCCCGGTGAAGCTGCTGAATATTTAAATGCCGCTTTAGATGATGGCGAGCAGGAGGTGTTTCTTCTTGCATTACGTCATGTTGCAGAAGCACATGGGATCAGTCATATTGCAGAAGATGCCCATTTGAACCGTGAGTCTATGTATCGAATGCTTTCCAAATCGGGTAACCCACAATTATCCAGTTTATCGGCAATTTTGAAGACGATGGGATTGGAATTGTCGATAAGTGTTAAAGACGTAGAAACGGCTTAGGATAGATTTGCCAAATTAACTCAATAAAGTATATCATACACCGCCTCATTGAAATTTTATTTCAATGAGGCGATTTTTTTACCACCAGTTATATTGATTTGGGTCTTTAAGTGTAGAAAGAAGGCCTTCACATTTTTATCAAGAGTCTATATGGAAACCTTAAATGCCCTCGTTCGTTGTGCGCAATTGGGTGATACACGTGCTTACAATGCCATTGTGATCCGATTTCAAGATATGGCGTTTGCGTATGCCTATTCTTTTTTGAAAGATTTTCACCTGGCACAAGATGTCGCACAAGAGGCATTTGTTGGTGCGTTTTACGATTTGCCCAATTTGAGAGCTCCCGAAGCCTTCGCCTCTTGGTTTCGCCGTGTGGTGTATAAACAGTGTGATCGCGTAACACGTGGTAAGTCGTATGACACCATTTCGTTGGACGATGTGGTGTTGCGCTCACCCGATAAAGATCCGATGGCACAATTGGAAAGCCAGGAAATGAAAACTTATGTGCTCAATGCCATTCAGGTCTTACCAGAAGAAGAACGTCAAGTGGTTACGCTGTTTTATATGAGTGATTATACCCACACTGAAATTGCCGCATTTCTCGATATGTCTGAGACCACTGTGAATAACCGACTGCGTGCGGCAAGAAAACGCCTTAAGAAAGGACTGTTAGATATGACCAAAGATACACTTAAAAATGAGGCACCATCGCGCGACATCCAGTTTTCTGATCGCGTTGCAAAGGCCCTTAATGTTATTGGTCTTTGTGAGGCCGCCCAATCGGGCGATTTGGCAGTGGTAAAACAAGTAGTTGAAGCCAATCCAAAATTGATGCAAGCCCAACACCCCGAATTGTCGCCGCGAAATATGCCACTTCGCGCCATTCATATGGCGTCGCAAGAAGGGCATGCCGATGTGGTGGCCTTTTTATTGGATCATGGGAGATTTGTTGCGCAAACACGGGGCCTGAGTAGGAAGAAGAAAAAGGGACACCTGCTCCCTTTTTTAGAAGGGATACGGAGGGGTCATTTTTTTGTTGGCACAGGCGTAGGTGATGGCACATCTTTAAGGGTCAATGAAATAAGGATTGTGTCCAATTAAACAGAGGTCAACAATATGTCTCAAGTGATGAATGCCGATGGTTTGCCCGCTATTGAATTAACTGAGGAACAGAAATACATTTTTGATACGCGCGGTTGGCTCAGTGTGCCTGGCGTGCTAAGTGACAGTGATGTTGCAGAAATGCGTGAATTTGCCTATCAAATGGCGCGAGATCCCAAATCTATTTCTGAAGATGAACGCTCTTCGGTAGGCGGGCCCTTACAACGGTTGACCGATCACCCCATTGTGGTTGGTTTTATGAATGAGTTTGTTGCCTATGATCCACTTGCTTCGGAAGATGGATATGGGTTTCGATGTGAGGGCAGTTTTTTGACCATTCGCCCATGGGGTCCGGGCAATAAGACGTTTCAACCTCACGGTGGGAGTGGTGTGTTTAATTTTCCGGGCAATCATCATACTTATCATGCACGGCCTGGCAAAGCAAACAGTGGTTTGACCCGAGTTGTGTGGGAGTTGAATCCAATTGTAAAAGGAGATGGAGGAACACTCTTTTTGAGTGGCAGTCATAAGGCCACGTTTAATCGCCCACCGTCAACGGATGATGAAGACAGTCCATTGTGGGACAGTTATGAATGTCCGGCAGGATCGGTGCTCTTTTTTACGGAAGCGGTTACGCATGCAGGTGTGGTGTGGAAAACGACAGAGCGTGAACGATGTGCTGTATTTAATTGTTACAATACGATTGGCAGCAAGTGGCATTCTTGGGAGCCACCCGAAGCGGTGTTTCAGGCCATGCCATCTAAAAGACAAAGTTTGTTTCGCCACGTTTATTGCCAAGGCAATGCCATCAATCCGGGTGACAAGGTGAATCCTGGCAATTCCTTTTTCCCACGTCGGGTGTCCAAAGTTGTGGGATAAATGTTGGCGGGTGATATTTTTAAGTTGAATCAACAATAAAGCTCCGATTCTGATGACGAATCGGAGCTTTATTTTCGATAAGTTACACACAAACAAAAATAAATTTAAAAAAACAATATAGGGTGGTATGATTTTTAGGACAAGTTGGGCCTTTTATGATAGATGCTCACTTGTAACCATAAAGGTTGAATATGGAAACGTTATCAGATGTTGTGCAAAAAGCGGTTGAGGGTGATTTGAAGGCATTTAAGACGCTTGTGGAGCGGTTTCAGGATATGGCTGTTGGGTATGCATTTTCTATTTTGGGTGATTTTCACTTGGCTGAAGATGCGGCCCAAGAAGCGTTTGTGGAAGCCAATCGCGATTTGTCCACACTAAATGAACCTGCAGCTTTTTCAAGTTGGTTTCGCAAACTTGTCTTTAAACAATGTGATCGCATTTGGCGTAAAAAAAAGCTTGAAACATCACCTTTAACAGAAGCACAAGAAGAAGCGAATCACGCCCCCAATCCATTGGATTTAATTGAGAAAAAAGACATGAAAGCTTGGATTCACAACACCATTGATACGTTGCCCGAACAACAGCGACAGGCGATTATGTTGTTTTATATTTCTGATTATTCACAAAAAGAGATTGCTTCGTTTTTGGATGTGCCACAAACCACGGTTCAAAAAAGATTGTATGATGGTCGCCAGCGATTGAAGGAAGAGATGCTCGGGAAGATAAAAGAAGAAATTCAAAGTCATGCACCATCTAAGGATGGTCGTTTTGTGCGTCGGCTTGAAGATGCGATGATGAACAATGACATTGGTTATTTAAAGGCCTTGATTGAAAAAGACCCAAGTGCCATCAATCGTGGATATGAATGGTTTAAATTGCGCTACAACAGTCATCCACTGGCTTATGCCACACGTTTGGGAAGGATAGATGTGATGAAAACGCTACTCGAAGCAGGTGCCGATGTAAATGTGGATACACAATATGGCAACCCTATGGGGCGAGCGATGGGACGGGGAGATGTTGAAGCGATGGATTTGTTGTTTGAACATGGCGCAAAATTTGATTTGAACGGGTCATTAATGTTGGCCTGTGAAGTGCAAAGACCCGAGACAATCAAGTGGTTGCTCAACAAAGGGGCTGATCCCAATTTTTATCATGAGGGGTGGGGGTGTTCGGTGTTGATGGCTTTGGCACAGACGTATACACGGCGCAACACATTAAGTGAATGTGTTAATATTTTGATTGATGCGGGCGCTGAGTTTGAAGATGGGCCCATCATGGATATTTTGCGTGGGCGAGCGGATTTATTAATGGCGCGGATAGATAAAGATCCCCAATTGGTATACAAACGTTTTGATTTTGATTATGGCGATCATTTAACGCTGCGTGGTGTGACGTTGTTGCATATTGCTGTGGAGTACAATATAAAATCATGCGTGGATGTATTGCTTTTACATGGGGCAGATATCAATGCTCGGGCAGAGGTGGGCAAAAATGGTGTGGGCGGTCAAACGCCACTTTTTCATGTCATTGGCAGCAATCAGGGGCGTTGTTATGAGATGTTTGAATATCTGTTGTTGAAGGCGCCCGACTTGCGTGTGGTGGCCAAAGTTCAGGTGAATGACAAGGATGATGGCAAAGTGATGGATTGTATGCACAAGGGCCAAGATCACTTTTTTGATGCTGTAAAAGAAGTGACACCATTGGGATATGCGCTTTGGTATCAAGAAGAACCGAGTTGGCGAAGTGCCAAGCGTGAAGTGGCGCGACTCAGAGATTTGGGTGCGCCTGAGTGATAGGGTTATAAATTAAAAAAGCCGACGTTATTGACGTCGGCTTTTTTATGGTGTTCAGTCAGCAATACTATTCTTCTTCATCACTGCCTGTTGTGTCGGTGGTGCCCCCAATGAATTTGGCGCTTTTGACTTCGCGGTTGGCCAAGCGTATGCCTTTGGCGGTTTTGCCTTTTACCAAAAAGTCTGCCACTGCAAATTCTTCTTCGAGAATGCGTACCCGTGGTTTGGGTTTGTAACTGACTTGTACATGGACGTTTTGATCGGTGGTGAGCTTGAGCACTTTACACCCTTCAGGCACCAATTCATAGGCTTTGTTCATGATAAATTTGTCAAGGTTACACCGTTTGATGCATGGGTAATTCGTTTTCTTTTCGCGATAGATGACGGTGTAAATACGCTCAGGATCGACAAACCCACAAAAGAGCATGCCTTTGTCTACAAAGAGTCGGTCGGGTGCATCGTGGAGTGAATAGGTACCGTTTTGGCGAATAACCAATACGCGGTCATATTGGGAAACATCCAAGAGCGTGTTGCCATTGACTTCATAACCCAAGTAGCCTGTGTTTTTGTCGTAGCGCAGTTTGAGGTTGCGTTGGGCTGCATCGCGCACGTCTACTTGATCGAATGAACCGACTTCAGTACGGCGGGGATATTGGTCTTTGTATTGGTCAATCAGGTATTCAATAAAGTCGATGGTAAAGCTGATGATGTTACCCAAGTTGGTTTGGATTTCTTTGAGGCGGGCGCGAATGTCGCGCATTTCTTTTTGGGCTTTGTTGATGTCGTAGAGCGAAATGCGTCGGATGGGAATTCTGAGCAGGGTATCCACATCGTCTTTGGTGACTTCGCGTTTGATTTTGTCTTGATACGGTTTGAGGCCATCAAATACGGCTTGGATAACCCCTTCGGCTTCGGTGACTTCTTCAATGGCTTTGTAAACGCGTTCTTCAATAAAGATTTGTTCGAGTGTTTTGGCGTGTAATTTGTCGCGTAGTTGTTTTTGCTCAATTTTGAGTTCTGCTGTGAGAATTTCTACGGTATGATCGGCATTGTATTTGAGTATTTCTGTAATGGTGCCAATGTGTGGTCGGTTGTCTTTGATGACGAGTGCATTGATGCTGATGGATTGTTCGCAGTCTGTGAATGCATAAAGGGCGTCAACGGTGTCTTTGGCATGCACGCCACGCGCTAGGCGAATCTCAATTTCGACATCTTCACCTGTGAAGTCACTGATGCCAGCAATTTTGATTTTGTTTTTACGTGCGGCGGCCTCAATGGACGCGATGAGTGATTCTGTGGTGGAACCAAATGGGAGTTCGCGAACAACAATGCTTTTGGGGTCTTTGGTGTCGAGCTTGGCACGCACAAGCACTTTGCCGTTGCCATCGGCATATTCGGCAACATCCACATAACCACCAGTGGGAAAGTCGGGAAAAACTTGAAACGTTTCGCCTTTGAGGTAAGCAATTTGAGCTTGCAAGAGTTCGATGAGGTTGTGTGGCAAAATGCGGGTGGACATGCCGGAGGCAATGCCTTCTGTACCTTGGATGAGCAAAACGGGTATTTTGGCGGGAAAAGCAATGGGCTCTTTGTTGCGCCCATCATATGATTCGACGTATTCGGTTATTTCGGAATTGAAGAGGACATCGTTGGCCAGTTTGGTGAGGCGACATTCGATGTAGCGAGGCGCAGAGGCATCATCGCCCGTAAAGATGTTACCAAAGTTGCCTTGTTTTTCAATGAGCAGGTCTTTGTTGGCCAAGTTGACCAATGCACCATTGATGGAAAGATCTCCGTGGGGATGGTATTTCATGGTTTGGCCAACGATGTTGGCTACTTTGTGAAATTTGCCATCGTCTTGTTCTTTGAGTGCGTGTAAAATACGGCGCTGTACGGGTTTTAAACCGTCGTCAATATTGGGAATGGCACGGTCTTTAATAACATAAGACGCGTGTTCCATGTAGTAGCGGTCGAATAGGGTGTCGATATAGGCCATGGAGATTACTCAGTGGTTAAATGTTGAGTCACGGGTCTGCAGGTCACGGGTCGCAGGTCAAAATCGGAAAGACCTGTGACTTGCAGACTTGTGACTGTTTTTCTGAATTAGACTAAGTTTTCTATGATATAGTCGCGGCGGTCGGGTGTGTTTTTGCCCATGTAAAATTCGAGCGTGTTGGATACCGCAGCAAGGGAGCGTACATCCACTTTGATGAGGCGAATGTCTTCGCCAATGAATTGCCCAAATTCTTTGGGTGAGATTTCACCCAAACCCTTAAAGCGTGTCACTTCGGGGTTGCGAATGGCTTTGATGGCTTCTTCGCTTTCTTTTTCGGTGTAGCAGTAGCGGGTTTCTTTGCTGTTGCGCACTCGGAATAGGGGCGTTTCGAGAATGTAGATGTGGCCCGATGTAACGAGTTCTTCAAAGTAATTGAGAAAAAATGTCATCAGAAGGTTGCGGATGTGGAAACCATCGTAGTCGGCGTCTGTGGCAATGACCACTTTGTTAAAGCGTAAGTTTTCTACGCTGTCTTCAATGCCGAGGGCGGTCATGAGATTGAAGAGTTCTTCGTTTTTGTAAATGGCGGCTTTTGTACGGCCAAAAACATTGAGAGGCACCCCTTTAAGACCAAAGATGGCTTGACTCATCACATCGCGTGAGGCCACCATAGACCCAGCAGCCGATGGCCCTTCGGTGATAAAGATGGTTGATTCTTCGCCATGTTTTTTGTCGCCATAGTGATATTTGCAGTCTTTGAAATGGGGAATTTTGATGGCGACTTTTCGTGCGGCGTCTTTGGCTTCTTTGCGAACGGCGTTGAGTTCTTTGCGCAGGCGTTCGTTCTGGTTGATTTTTTCTTGGAGTTTTTTGGATGCATCGGGGTTTTTGTGTAAAAAATCGACAACGGCACTGCGCGTTTCAGGTACAATCCAAGAACGCACTTCGGTGTTGCCCAGTTTGTTTTTGGTTTGCGATTCAAAAATGGGGTCTTTGAGTTTGACGGCCACGGCACCACTGATAGACTCGCGCACGTCTACACCGTTGTAGTTCTTTTTAAAATATTCGTTTACGCCTTTTAAGATCCCTTCGCGAAATGCACTTTGATGCGTACCGCCATCGCTGGTGTATTGTCCATTGACAAAGGAGAAGTAATTTTCACCATAGTTGGTGGTGTGTGTAAATGCAAATTCGAGATACTGTCCTTTAAAGTAAGCGGGCTCGTAGGTGACGTTGTCACCGACTTCGGCATTGAGAAAATCGAGAAGACCGTTTTTGGATACAAATTTTTGTTTGTTAAAGATGAGTGTGAGGCCACTGTTGAGGCAGGCATAATTCCACATGCGCCGTTCAACGTATTCGAAGTTGTATTCGTATTCGTTGAAGATTTCAGGGTCTGGATAAAACTCGATGAGGGTACCATTGGGTTCAGTGGTTTTGCCACTTTTTTCATTTTGAAGGTCGCCACGCTCAAAGGTGGCTTCGGCATATTTGCCATCGCGGTAGGCTGTTACGCGAAATTGTGTGGAGAGTGCATTAACAGCTTTGGTACCCACACCGTTGAGACCCACACTGAATTGGAAGACGTCGTCGTTGTATTTGGCACCGGTGTTGATGACAGAGACACATTCGACAATTTTGCCCAACGGAATACCACGACCATAGTCGCGTACACGAACATGGTTTCCGTCTATGGTGATGTCTACTTTTTGGCCATGTCCCATAATAAATTCGTCAATGGCATTGTCGACAACTTCTTTGAGCAAGATGTAAATACCATCGTTGGGATCGTCGCCATTGCCCAATCGACCAATGTACATGCCTGTGCGCAAACGAATGTGTTCGAGCGATGAAAGGGTTTTGATTTTGCTTTCATCATATACGGCACCATTTTTTTTGCCATTGGTCTTGCCATTGCTTTTGCCGTTGGTTGGGGTGCCAAGCAAGTCGAGTTGTGATTGAGATGTACTGCGCGATTTGGTGGCTATTGGCATATGTTTTCCGTGGGTTTGAGAGGTGATTTAAAATGGTTATGGGTGCGTACACACATCACGGACCATGTCAATATGGTGCTGTGTTTTATGTTATTCGGAAATGAAGACGTTAAAGGATTAAGTGTGGGTTGTGTGTAACGATAAACTGATGGATATATCAACCGAGTGTGCGGTGAATAACCGCTTGGTTGAGGCTTTTGGGAGAGGTAGTATAATATAGTAAGTGAACGGTATTCTTTCAAGTCCTAATCTAAATCACGCTTTCACATGAAGTGGAATGGGTTCCTGGTAGACAAAGTTTGATGTCTTTTTACAAAATGTGATTAAAACATTTTTTTGCGTTTAAATGACAAAAGCCCCTGCTCACACCATTGGCAGGGGCTTTTGTGCTGTTCGCTAACTTTTTTGGTCTTAAAAGGTGCTTTCTTTTGTGGTTACGGGGCACCAGCGTGTGGTTTCCATCCAATGGAGCAATGTATCAACTGCTTGGGGGGTACGAATACGCCGAAGGGCTGTAACGGCGTGACCACTCACATAACGGTTGGGGTCATTGAGTGCTTGTTTAAGTGCAGGTACGGCCTCGGCGGCATCTGTGCCAAAACACGCCAGTGCATAGGCCGCATTGTAACGTACTTGTCCATCATCATCGTGTATGAGTGCATTGGCAAGTGCGGGCACAGATACGTCTGCATGGCTGGCTATGGTGCCAAGGGCTTCTACGGCATGGTGGCGCACCCAAGGTGATGCATCTTTGAGTTTTTGTGTGAGTAGGGGTGTTGCATCTTGTGCTTGTGCACCCATATCGCCCAAGGCAAAGGCGGCATGAGCGCGCACCTCATCGCTTTCGTGGGTAAGTGCATTTTGAAGCGATTCAACGGCGGGTTCACCCACCAGTGAGAGCCCATAGACAGATGCGCGGCGTGCGTGTTCATTGTTGCTTATAAGGGCTTGCATGAGTGTCTCGGTTGCCAATTCGCCCATGGATCCAAGTGTATAAGCTGCATTGAGGCGATCAGGTTCGGCATCTGAGGTGAGGGTTTTGGCAAGGGTTTGAATGTCACCGGTTTCAGAAACAGGCGCACGGCCACTGAGCCAGTTCCAATGTTGTTGCCACATGACATCGTGTTTGGACAAGTCGTTGTGAAGCGATTGCCATTGGGTGTCCACATTGTTCCAGGTGGGGTGTGTGGGTTCGCTCATGCGGTGAAACTGAAATTTCATCATAAAGCGGTTGGCGTCGGTAAAGTTGGCTGATGCTTGGTGCCATATGTCGAAGTGGACAATGGCAATGGTGCCTGCCTGCCCCAAGACGGGTTGCCCGAGTGTTTCAATTTGTTCAAAACGTTGGTCATAACAATGTGATCCTGCCACAACGCGCGTGGGGCCATTTTGGAGGGTAATGGCTTGTGGATAATAAAAGACCATGGCCCAGCGTGGGCGGTGGTAACGAATCTTTTTGTAACCCCAATAGCTGTCTTTGTGCCACCCACGATCTTCGGTTTTGCCTTTGGTGAGGTGTCCATGTCGATGGGTGTGCATGACAAAATCGGGGCCCAGCAAGCTGCTAAAAGCACCTGTTACTGTGGGATGGTCAAAGACCTGTTGCAGTTCGGGCACACGGGGTAAGAGGTTGTTGCCTGGGTTGCCTTCGGTATTGTAGACGGTTTCACATCTTTGATAAATGTGTTCGTGAAATCCTTCGGGCATATCGACATGAAGCACGACAAAACCATTGCTGATGAATTGACGCATGTGTTCGTCGGTAAAGAGGTTGTTTACCTGCGACATATTTATCTCCAAAGAGAGGGTTTTTGCTGATAAGGTAGAATTGTCAAATTACGATACGGGGTCAAATTTGTCTATACACAATCCCGTCATTTTTGTATCCTATTTCGATATGAATACACATTTACCACACCTCACATCGCGTCGTCCATTTGTAGACCGCATTCATATTCGGTTGTTAACGGTAAATAAAACGACCATCGATTCGCGATGGCGGTTGCAAGATGTGCGCAGCAGTCATTGGCGTCTCTATATCAATTTTCGCGATGGGGCACAGGTGATGGCCGGAGATGAACGGATCGCCTTGATGCCTATGACGGTTTATTTTGTGCCTGCCTGGTTGACTTTTTCAACACAGTGCTTGGGGGCTGTTGAACACTTTTTTATGCATTTTGATATTTTGGGCATGCCAGGAACGTTGATTCGCGATGTTTTTGATAGGGTGTTTTGTTTGACCACAGATGGCGGGGTGTTGGCACAAGGAGTTGATTTGGCAAAGCGGGTGGATGCCAATAGGCATGCACAATTGGATGGTCAGCTGTTGGCAAAGGGGTTTTTGTATCAGGCGATGGCCCAACTGGTTGTGCAGTTGCCCAAAGATCGACAGATGCAGTTGATGGGTTATGATCGTACTGTGGCACCCGTATTACCCGCTTTGCGGTTTTTGGATCAATACTTTCGCCAATCTGTTCGCAACCCCGATCTGGCGGAGTTGTGTCATTTGAGTGTGGATCATTTTATTCGTCGGTTTCGAGCTTGTGTGGGGCAAACACCCAATCAGTATTTGTTGGAGCGTCGTATTCACGGTGCGGCACAGCAGTTGTTGTTTTCGGAAGATTCAATAGAGAAAGTGGCCGATGACAATGGATTTGGCAACCGACATTATTTTTCACGTATGTTTGGTCGCTTGATGGGGATGCCTCCTGCGTCGTATCGCAATGTGTTGCGGGTATGAGGTAAATTTAATCGATTTGTTGAAGGGTAAGCATAGGGTTGAGCATGCCGCACATGCCCAATGTGGTGTATTCACTGCGCTGTGGAGGTTGACGATGGTGGGTAACTGTGTTGCTGTCTGGGTGTGTGGATGTGGGTTTTTGGAGGCGGCTTAGAGAACGTGCGCCCCAAAAACTGGGGCCTGTTTTTATGGCCGATTGGAATGTGTCATGCAAGGGTTTGATGGCATTTTGGTGGGTTTGAATAAAACGTTGGAGTTCTGCATTATACGCATCTGTATTTTCTTGATGCAATTGTAAAAGGGTCTGGTAGGCATGCACAGAATGGTCTCGCCGTTCGAGTGCGCCTTCGAGGCCCTTTTCTTTTGGCAGTGCAGTAAGGCGTTTAAATTCGGCGTCATTTTTATCTACATTTTTTCCAAAATAGATGCGGGCGTCACCTGATTCGGCCAAACCTGCATTGCCCATCATACCCAAAATGCGCAACTTGTTGTGGCTGATAATGCGATGGAGAACAAGCGGGGGAAATTGAACATATTGCCCCGGGGAGAGGGCAAGGCTACGAAAGCCATTGGTAAGGTCGTGTAATTCGACTTCGCCTGAACCTTCAATAACATAATATGCCTCATCGCAAATGGCGTGGATATGAGGGCATCCAGAATTTGTGCCATCGGGGGCGGGGCGTTGTTCGTAAACGGCGAGTTCGGTAAGACCAATGCCGCCAATGAGGCTGGTGTGATTTGTTTGATTGGGTATGGTCATTTAAAAGTTCGTTTTATGTGTCGTTGAGTTCTGTGCGTTGAACGGTTCTGTGCTGTTGGATAGACATGACCATCATTTGACACATGGCCATTACTTCGAGGTTGTGATAGCCACTGATACCTGGCACAATGTTTTGGGTGATATAAGCATGAAAATCTTGGAGTACGCCCACCTCACCGAGGTGGTGGTCAAATGGAATGGCAATGGGATCTGACTTGCCAAATTGGGTGGTTGGGCGTTTTGTGAAGGCCAGTGATTGTAACCCACCCGTACTGCTTGTTTGATCAAACACACAACCAAATACAGCACCCTTTTCACCATGTAGGTTGATGCGACATTCGCCACGTGCACTGTCGTGCCCATGGAAATAGTTAACACAAGTGCCATTTTGAAAACGCATGAATGCACTGGTATTGTTGGGGTGTTCATATTGTGAATGAGGTGCAGCAAAAGCATGCGCGGTAATTTCTGAAACAGGACCAAGCCAATAGACAAGGTTGTCAAAATGATGGCAGGACATGTCCCAAATGGAGGCATAGGGGTAATTTAAGGTGCGTGGTTCGGGGCGAACCCGGTGATGGCTGAGGTCAAGAAGGTAGGGATGTCCTATAAAAGCTGGGTCATTTGCGTTTGTTAATAAGCGATGGAAGGTGCGTTCAAGTGCGTTGTAGCGATAGTTTTGCGACACACAAAAGATGCCATTGTGTTGGCGTACAAAAGCGATGGCTTCATTGGCTGTTGACCAATTGGGCGCCATACCCTTTTCGGTGAGTACGGGCAAACCCCGTTCTATGGCGCGTTTTGCCATTGGGATATGGTAGATGGTGGGCGTGCAGAGGATGACGCAATCTACATCCGATTGGTCAAGGGCTTGTTCGTAATCGGTATAACATGCCGATTTGGGCAGGTTTGCAATGTCACACGCACTTGCAAGGGCGTTGGTGTTTACATCGCAAAGTGCAACGAGTTTAAAGCCTATTTCCGGGCGACATGTTTTAACAGGCCATTGGCCACGCCCACTCACACCAACGCTGAGCGTTTTGAGTATTTTCATGGCGCTTGGAGGTTATATGTTGGTTGGAAATGCATCCATATTTTCATGGCGCGTACGACGCCCACGCACCATGAGCCCTGGACGCCCTTTGGATTGGCCCCCTACTTGTTCATTGTCAGGATCTTTGTAACCCACACGTACCATGCGACGCATGTGTGGGGTTTGGTTGATGCGCGATCCGTGAATGGTATGAATACAAAAGACAACCACATCACCTCGTTTGGCAGGCACGGGAACGGTGTCTTCAAGGCTGTATTCGTCAGTGGGCAAATGTGGGGTGCAGGTGGAACCATCGGGGTTTTTGCGCACGTGTTCTAAGGCCCCATTTTTATGTGATCCTGCAAGAAATCGGATACATCCATTTTCATCGTTGGTGTCGTCAAGATGAATAAGACAATCGACATAACGTCCATCGAGGTGTTCATAAAAAGCCCAGTCTTGATGCATTGGAAAAGGATGACCGGTTTCTGGGGGTTTTGCATGTAAGGTGGTATGGTGTAGTTCTACATTAGGGCCAATAAGGTCGGCTATTGCCCCTGTGAGTTTTGGGTGGGTTACTGCATCACACCAGGCTTTGGAGTAGCGGTGCAGATCGTGTAGGGCAATGAGTTTGGATTGTTTTTCCGTTGATTCATCCATATATACCTTGCGCCAGGGGCCACTCCATCCTGCACTTTTGCTCGCCCATGTTTGAATTTGCCAATCGAGTTCGTTGGCCATGACATCAATTTCTTCTTTGGCAAATACATTGGGAATGTGTAAAAAACCATGTTCTTGATAAAAGGCAACTTGATCTTCTGTGAGTTCATTGAGCATTGGGGCTGTTAAAACATCGGCCATGAGAATCTCTCCTGTTTTGGCTTTTAGGGTGTTGATGATTGCCATACATTCAAAATGGTGGGTATGGCATTTTCAGAAACTGGACATTTCATATTAAAGTGTATTGATCCAATATCTCTAATTTAAGGTATATCTATTGTGAATGAAAGTATGTTTCTCGGTGACTGTGGTCAATAATGAGTACTGTTTTGGCCATATAAACCGTTTTTTAGAAGGATTGATATGGATTATCAACGTAAGGGAGGAAGACATGAAAATTGTGGATGTGAAAACATATCATTTGCGTTATCCATTAAAAGAAAGGTTTGCCAATTCGAGCACTTGGAACACGTCGCGTGGGGCCTATGTTGTAGAAGTTATAACGGATAATGGGTTAATTGGGTGGGGAGAAGGCAGTGGTCCATTGGCACGTTCGGTCATTGAAACAAGTGTTATGGGGCAAAGTCCTTTTGCCTATGGGGCTATTTGGCAAGCGTTATGTGAAAAAGGCGTAAGCCCGCGTGCCATTAGCGGGTTGGATATTGCTTTGTGGGATGTGATGGGCAAGGCATTGAATATGCCTGTTTATGAATTGTTGGGAGGAGCCGTAAGAACTCAAATTCCGGCCTATGCCAGTGGTTTGTTTTACAAAGACCGTTCTGATATGACACAGGTTTTGGTTGATGAGGCCAAAGGATATGTGGATCAAGGTTTTGGCGCTATGAAAATGAAGATTGGATTTGGGGCAGCATATGATGTGAAGAATGTGACCGCTGTTCGCAAAGCCATTGGAGATGATGTGTTGTTTGCTGTGGATGCCAATTGTGGTTATGATGTGAGTACGGCCATAGATGTGGGTCGAAAGATCATGCACAATGATTTGTTTTGGTATGAAGAGCCCATTTCTCCTGATGATGTGACGGGGTACAGAGAAATTAAACAGGCGTTAGGGATGCGCATTGCGGGTGCTGAAGCGTTGGCTGGCAAGTGGGCATTTAGAGAGCTGATTCAGAAACGCGCTTTGGATATTGTGCAACCCGATATCAGTATTGCGGGTGGGTTTACCGAATGTCGGTTGGTGGCGGCAATGGCCAGTGCAAATTATGTGCGGGTGTTGCCACATATGTGGGGCGGACAAATTCGTTTGGCAGCTACTTTGCATTGGCAGGCCACGCTTCCTGATTGGCCACAAGTATTGCATCCATTTCCTTCGTTGTTTGAATACGATATGACCGAAAATGGTTTACGCACCGATTTGGCCCAAAACCCCATTCGAGCCGTAGATGGCCTATTGCATTTACCCCAAGATGTTGGATTGGGCATTGAGATTGATCGGGATATTTTGGAGAAATATGCCGTTTGAATGGAATTGTTTGGCGAGGGATTTGACGGGTGGGTGTTGATAAGGTCGTTGAAAGGGGGCCTGAAGTGAGTTTGTGTCTAAAATGTCACTATGCGCGAACGATAAAAAATGTGCGCGGATCGGTTTTCTTTTTATGCGAAAAATCGAAGGAAGATGCGCGGTTTATTAAATATCCAACGATGCCAGTCATTAAGTGTGGTGGGTATGAAGAAAGAAATGACGGGGTAGATGGATAATTTGAGAAGGTCGGCCCCAATATTTGAGGTGCGACAAGTTGTCATATTTTTATGAAAATGCCTTTGACACAAATTTTATGGGAACTTTTGGACCTTTTTTATGGTCTAAATAAAAGTTTTATAGGAGATTCCAGAGAACGGGGTTATTTCATCGCAACTGGAAAATTTTTTAAATAATTGTGATAAGTGTATGAAATACAAATAAAAAAGTCGTTGATTACCTACCTTGGCGGGGACGGAATCAACGACTTTGGAGGGGTATATAAGGAGGCTTTGATGTCTCTTTACACGCCCGATAGTTTTTTTATAGTATCTATTCTAAAGGCTTATGTCAAGAAAAAAATAGATTAATAATTAATTTTTTACACACATTAAACCGAACATTTTTGTTTGTAAGTGGTTACTTTGTAGAAGGATTTATGGTTAAGTTAAATCCGCAATGGGCAGAAACCTCAGAATCATTGTTTCAACGTAGCTTTGAAACAGATGGTCGGCGTTTGCGTGAGCGTTATCTGGCATTGGCATTGATTGCTTCGGGGCGTAGCATTAAGCAGGTTGCAGCTCAGGTAGGAAAAAGGCGTCAAACAGTGGCAGAATGGGTGGATCGATATAATAAGTTGGGTATTGATGGACTCGAGCCAGAATTTAAGAGTAAGGCTGTTGCATCACTTTCTGAATCTGAATTTGATATTTTAAAACAAACCTTGTGCGACCCGCCACATCTACATGGCATATCGAGTACCAGATGGCGCAGCCGTGATGTTGTTCAATATGTAAAGGAAAAGTTTCATAAACAAATTCATGCTGAAACTGCTCGAAGGTATTTAAATCGGTTAAATAAAAATGATCCAAGTAGGTAAAAGGCCAGCCTCAATTTTGAGATTGGCTTTTTTAATGACAATTTTGGTAGATGTATATTATATAGGTTTGGTATGTATTTTTTAACGTGTTCTATTATGGGTCTTAAATGTTCGGTTTTTGATGTGGATTTTTGTTTTTTTTGATTTTTGTCTTAAAATTGTGTTGACAGTCATAAGTTGACTGCTGTATATTTCTTGAACTCTGTATCTTCTTTTATTTTTTTATGAGTTGTAAATTTTATATGTTGTTTCGTAAGTAACCTACCTTGGCGGGGACGGAACTTACGATTTCGGAGGGATGTGTAAGGAGGCTTTGACGTCTCCTTACACGCCTAAATTTATTTAAATGTCGTTTTAATAATATGCCTTGTTTTGTTTTCATTGCCTGATGGTGATGGTTTGCAGGGATATGAAAGATTGTAAGTACCTACCTTGGCGGGGACGGAACTTACGATTTCGGAGGGATGTGTAAGGAGGCTTTGACGTCTCCTTACACGCCCGTTTTTTTTCAACTAAGTATTATGTTTACATGTATTGGTGATTAGACCTATGAATGTATTGTTCATATTGGTGAAATAATAAAAATAAAACAGCCTCCCAATCGTTAACCGTGCAAGGGATTTCGACTGGAAGGCTTCTTTGTGTTTTATCAATTCTAAAATCATTGCGTAGTGAGTTTAGAATTGAGATGGTTGTTCGTTCTTTTATCCACCGCATAATAAGTGCAAAATTAGTGCCATATTCAATTATGTGGCTTTGTCATATTTACAGTTCGATTTTAGTGTGTATTTAATGACAAATCGCCGTATTTGAAAAATGAGCAATGACAATCTGACATCGCAAGGAGGTGCCTGGAGAAATAACTTGAGAGCGGTTTTTGAAGTGAGTTTCCGAA
>JAYODI010000069.1:0-32659 GCA_038279365.1 Candidatus Latescibacterota bacterium
AACGAAAATCTAACTCTATCATAAAGTTAAGTCAAAGGAAATATCGGGCGCAGAAATTACTTATGGCGAAAAAAGAACGAGGTTGGCAAAGTAACTGCGATAAAAGCCACGATCGCGTGTCTTTTGATATTTTGGTCAAACGTCAAAAAAAATCCCCTCGTCAAACGACGAGGGGATTTTTAGTTGTTGATGCTGTTGTGACTTACTTCAAGAGCATCATTTTGTGTGTTTGGTTAAAGTTGCCTGCTTGAATGCGATAGAGATACACGCCACTGGCAACATTTTGTCCCAACTCATTTTTACCGTTCCAACGCACGGTATAAAAACCGGGCATTTGTTCGGCATCAACGAGTTTGACGACTTCTTGCCCAAGCACATTGTAAATGCTCAAAGTAACTTGGCCTGCGTTTGGAATGGCATAACGCAGTGTGGTTTCTGGGTTGAAAGGATTGGGGAAGTTGTGATCCAAGGCATATTCTGTGGGAATAAGTGAGAACCGATCGCCCAAGTTTGTGGCAATAAAGCCATTGAGTGTGGGGTTAAAGAGAATGCCTTGTGCAATGTTGATGTCTGCATTTTGTGGATTGGGATCGAGCAAACGGAAGGTTAAGGTTCCGAGTGTTCCCGTTCCTGAAACGGCATTTCCTTGTGTGATGGCACTTGCAATGTAAAGTTCACCTGTTTCTTTGTTGTGGTCTAAGACACCAAAGATATCGGCAGAACGGTTGCCCGATTTGAGGAAGGTATCTCCTGCATCGGAAGCATTGATAAACTCAAGCACGGTGGGGTCATAATTGACCTGAATACCGTAACCTTGCAAGTTGGCCACATCTTTGAGTTGAACATCAACGGCCAATTCGCGGTCTGTGTTGGTTTGAATGAATCGCCCGAAGAGACCAAATTGGGCTTGTGTGTCTTTGTCAAACTCAACAGCAATGACGGGTTTGGTTGATCCATCACCTTGGACGTATTTTTTGTTGAATACAGCGACAAATGCAAGGAAGTCAGGAAAACCAATGGTGCCGTCACCATTAAAGTCTGCACCACTGTTGTAACCTGTTTCACCAGGTTTTTTGTTAAATGAGCCAACAAATGTGATAAAGTCAGGAAATCCAACGGCAAGGTCACCTGTAAAGTCACCGGGATAGGCGGGTGCACTTGCGTTGACTTTGAATGAGCCCGTTAAGAATGGGCCGTCGGAAAACCCGTCATTGGCTTTGACACGATAATAGTATGTTGTGCCATCTGTTAATGTGTTGCTGACCTTGTAAACAGTGATGTTTGAAGGGTCGGAAGCACCACGACCTGCACCCGCATTGAGTGGGGGGCTGACCTCAAGTGTGGTGGAAAAGTCAGATTGGGTGGAGATTTGCACGGTATATATGAGCTGATCAGTCGCATTTTGAGGTGTGCTGTTGTTGATCACCAAAGTGGGGCTGGTGGGCGTACCTTGCAAAATAAAGAGTGTGGGTGCCGAAGGCCCAACTGCCGATGAGGGTGTAACCGCTGCCGTTGCCGCCGAAGGCGTGCCACTGCGTTGGAAAAGCCCTTGTGCTGTGAGTCGATACTGATAGGCCGTATCATTGGTTACGGATCGATCGGTATATGTGGTGGTTGGGTCGAGTGTGGTTAAGGCTGTAAAGCTACCGTCACCAGAGGCGCGTTCGAGCAAGAGGCCAATGGCCCCAGCTGCGGGCGCATCCCAAGTGAGTTGAACAACACCATTACCTGCGCGTGCAGTTAAACCCGTGGGTGCATCTGGCCCTTGTGCACCGCCTGCTGCTGCCGTTGTAAATGTGGCAGTGGTGCTGGAGGTGGGACCATTTTTGGCAGGATCACTGGATTGTACGCGATAGGAATAGGTGGTTGCTGGTGTGAGATTTGCCAACACCAGTTTGTGTGCTGTTGTTGGGTTAATGTCGGAGACTGTTGTGTTGAGCGAGTCAGCAGAAAGGCCAAACTGAACCACACTGTTGGCCAATTCGTCGGTTGTCCAGGTGACAACAGCGGCACTGTCTGTGGGTGAAACAGCCACAGCGGTTACGGCAGGTGCTTGTGTATCTGCTGTAGCCAGTGTTGTGAAGCTGAGCACTGTGCTTTTGGTGGGACCGTTGCCGTTGAGGTCGGTGGCCAAAACCTGATAGAAGTAGGTTGTGCCAGCCGTGAGACCGGCCAGTGTGATGCCATTTTTGAGGGCAAAGTTCTCAAGCGTCGTAAATTGATTGAGCGTGGTGGCCGAGGTGCCATAGTTTACTTCTCCACCGCTCAACTCGTTGGTGGTCCAGGCAAGATCGACACGTGTATCTGCAATGTAACTGGCATTGGGCACCACTGTAAAGGTGGGTGCTGTGATGTCGGGTTGTGTTAGCGTTGTGGCACTCACAATGGCGCCTTGTACTGGGCCATTGTTCGAAATGTCTGTCGACCCAATCTGATAGTAATAGGTTGTGCCAGCAGTGAGACCCGAAATGGTGATGCGGTGAGTAGAAACAGGTTCACCAGAGATTTGAAAACCGTTGAGACTGTCTGGCTTGGTACCATAGTTAACCGTGGTGTTGGCCACTTCGTCGGTGTCCCATTCGATGGTGAGACTCGATTCTGTCTTGTTGATGACTGTGGGACCCCGTGTGATAATGGGGAACTGTGTGTCTGGTGTTGTGGTTGTACCAAACCCACCATTGGCACCGACCACTTGTTTGCTCAACACACCGGGTTTGGTAGATGAGTTGTTGGGGTCAAACTTAATTACTTGCCCTGCTGTGTTGGTGGCCTCAATGCGGAAACCATATTGTGTGCCACGTGTAAGCCCAGTGATGAGGTGTGCATGGCGTTTGCCTAATCGTTTTTGGCCATCGGATGTCAGGTCGGTAGACACGATTTCATCTGAAGTGCCCAATGTGCCCCCTGCTCCTATTGTGCCAACAAAGATCTGAGAAGTGGTTGGGATGTCTGTGCCATAAACAACCACAACCAGCTCAGAGCGAGGGATAACCTGTGGCCCCAATGTGATGTTGGCTGGGTCAACTCTGGCATGCGTTCTAAAGTCTATGGTTGCACTGGTGGTCGTAGAACTGCTTACAAATTCGGTTGGCTGTGAGCTTGGGATCGCTTCTGTGCTGGCTTGTGCGAGGGCAACATAATTTTTACCAGGCTCTAAATTAACAAGCGTTATGGTGTGATTGCTTAATGCCTGTGTCGAAGTCACCGATGCTGCGTCACTAAAGTATGTCGCAGCGGGTGTTCCTGAGGCGGGTGCGACTTTATAAAAAACTCGGACGTGAGCATCTTGGTTGTAAAAGAATTTGAGGGTGGCTTGATCTGTGCCTGATGTAGTACGACCTGCTCCGAAGGGCTCAGGGATAAGAGGAAGCTTATCGAAAGGTCGGAAATAGAAAGGGGGGGTCTGTGTGGCCGTGACTTGGGCTTCGGTCATCAAATTGTCAGTGATAAGGGCATCTAAACCAACACCCCGAGACGTGATGGTTGTAGTGAAGAACTCAAAGAAACCAGTACCGGTTACATTGTTGATCTTAATGCGGTGTTGTGTGGTGCCCTGTGCATTGGCTTGGGTGTCGACGACAGTTGTTGTTGTTGGTGGTGACCCAAGACCAGCGGTTGTTTTTACCATCTTGATGCGCGTATCTGCCGGACGGTTGGTCACCCAAGTAAACGTGACCGATCCACCAGAATGAGAATAGCTGTAGTTGCTGATCACAACGGGGCGTGTGTCTGGGGTGGCACGGGTTTTAAATGTGCGTTTGGTCGTGGGGCTGATTTCGCCCGAGGTGCTGGTGGATGAAATTGTGTATTCGTAGGTTGTGGCAGCGGTCAAACCTGTTAACTTGGCTTCATGGGATGTCGATGCCGTTGTAAGGGTCACGGGAACCGTTGTGGTTGTGGTTTCCCCCAATTTGTTGAGGGTGATCACACTGCTGGTGCCAGAAAAAAGCGTAGACCAACCTATTGTTGCACCGTTGTGTGAGGGTGTGACCAACACGTTGGAGATGAGGTTGTTGCTGGGCTTGGTCAGTGAAAAGGTAATGCCAGGGTCTACGGCACCCCCGCCAAAGTTTACAGCCTGAACTTTGATGGTAATGGGTGTGAAGGTGCTGGAAAGGGTCAGGGTCATTGTGGCGACCAATTTGGCTGTGCCCGAATAGCTTACGGGTGCGCCAAAGATCACACTCGACATTTTAAGGGTGTTGTCAATTTTGCTGTCGATAATAACGGGAAATACGGTAGAAGCACCTTTGGAGGCAGTGACCACTGTGGGGTCAGACACTTCGAGAATGACCTCAACACCTTGTGAATTGGTATAGGCTGTGGAAAACACCTCAATCACAACGGTGTCGCCACCTTTGGGCGAGAGGGTTGTGGTTGAAGAAAGCGTGCCATCGCCTTTGGTCAGTTGTATATCTGCAGAGATTGTTGCACTGCTTTGTGCATGTGCACCGGTGCTTAGGGCAAGCCCTAATAACACCAAAAGAAAACTTGTGAAACGCCGTGACGGTCTGCTCATTGCCTATCTCCTAAAGAAAACGTGGGGAATAACGTGAATTTATTTTTGTGGTAGCGTGTTTAGATAAATGGGATTGAGGGATGGTTTTCTGGGTTTATTGTGGTATTAGAACTTCGAGATTATAATATTGATGGATAAAATATTGTAAATATTAATAAATATTAATATGATCTGGACAAATATGCAAGAATTAGATGCATAAAGATGTGATCATAGTCACAAAAACCCCCGCCTATTTAAAATAGACGGGGGTTTTTGATTAATTTTCAAATGAGTCTTATTTCAACAGCATCATTTTGTGTGTTTGGTTAAAGTCACCGGCTTGAATGCGGTAGAGATATACGCCACTGGCCACACTGCGCCCGAGGGCATCTTGGCCATTCCAACGCACGGCATAAAAGCCAGGCGTTTGTTTGGCATCTACCAAGCGAACAATTTCTTGACCCAACACATTATAAACAATGAGTGTGACATCACCCGCATTTGGAATGGCATATTTGAGGGTGGTTTCGGGGTTGAATGGATTTGGGAAATTGTGTTCTAAAGCATATTCGGTGGGCACAAGTGCAAAACGCCCACCCAAGTTTTGTGCGATGCTTGGGTTTAACCCGCCATCAATGAGCAACCCTTGTGCAATTTCGATAAGGGCTTTTTGTGGATCGTTGCCCAACAATCGGAATTGCAACGTGGTTAAAATGCCCTCACCATCTACCGGATTGCCATTGGTAATGGCGCCAACAATGAACACCTCACCTTTTTCGGCATCGTGTTCTAAGGTGCCAAAGAGTTCGGCTTGTCGGTTGCCTGTTTTGAGGAGGGTTTCACCCTTGTCGGTGGCGTTGACAAATTGCACGGTTGATGGGTCATAACTGATGCGCACGCCATATCCCATAAAATCGGTTGCGTTGGCCAACTTCACATCGACTGCCATTTCTTGACCTGCTTCGGTTGATGAAAGATGACGCCCAATCAACTGGAACTGCGCTTCTGTATTTTCACCATAGGCAATTTCAACAATGGGTTTGCCACTGCTGGGGCCACTGATATACTTTTTGTTGAAAACCCCGATAAAGGAGAGGAAGTCGGGGAACCCAACCGATCCGTCGCTATTGAGATCGGCGTCGGCAAGGAAGCCTTCATCTCCGGTTTTTTTGTTAAATGCACCGAGGAATGACAAAAAGTCGGGGAACCCAACGGCCTTATCACCCGTGAGATCGCCCGGATACTGCGGGGCCTTAGAATCGGCAACAAATGACCCCGTGAGGAATGCACTGTCGAATGTGCCATCGCTGGCTTTTACGCGATAGTGATATGTGGTGCCATCTGTGAGGGTGCGTGAAACGGTATATGCGGTCACACCCGATGGATCACCTGTGCCTGTGCCTGCCCCATTGCTGAGCCCAGTTTCAAGCTCAATGGCATCGGTAAAGTCGGCTGACGTGGCCAAGTGGAAGGTATAACTGAGCACATCACTGGTATTAAGTGGCTTGCTGTTGTTAATGACAATGGTGGGTGTGAGCCGGTTGCCCTGAATACCAAAGAGTGCTGGTGCACTTGGCCCCCCACTGGCAGAAGGTGTGACCGTCTCACTGGGCGTTGAAGCCGCACTGGTGAGTTGTTTTGTTCCAACCGAGGCCACCCGATACGTATAGGGTGTGTCATTGGTCACATTATTATCGACATAGGAGGTTGTGGGATCGACAGATGCCAAAGGTGCAAAGTCACCACTATTGGCAGAACGTTCGATCACATAACCCACAACACCCGATGAAGCACTTGCAGACCAGAACAATTTGACAGCCTTGTTCCCGCCATTGACCACCAAACCGCTGGGGGGTGCAGGGGCTTGTACATCACCGGGTGCTGCGGTGGTGAAAGATCCTTCTGCGCTTTGAGCTGGGCCATTGCCTGATCGGTCAATGGACTCAACCACGTAGAAGTAGGTGGTGTTGGGTGATAAATTTGTAAGCGTTACAACGTGATCTAAAACATCTGTGGCATCACCCGCATTAAAGCCATAGGTACCCGACGTGGTGCCGTAACGCACTGCACTGTCTGAAACCTCATCGGATTTCCAAGAAATAATGGCTGAGCTATCGGCAACAGATGCACTTACCGCGCTCAATGTGGGTGTTTGTGTGTCTGGCGCTGCTTCTGTTGTTACGGTCATTGTTGCACTTGAGGTGGGACCGTTGTTGTTTTGATCGGTTGAAGATGCTTTGAAATGATAGGTGGTATTGGCGTTGAGGTTGGTCAATGTAACGGTGTGCGTGGTTTCAAAATCGGGTAAGGTGCGCACGTTGACCAAGCTGTCGGCCGATGTGCCAAAGGCCACTTCGGCATTGGCGGCTTCATTTGTTACCCATTGGATGGTGACCGATCTATCATTTTTGTAAATCACCGAAGGTGCTGTGGTGATCACGGGAGCTGTTAAATCTTCGGCAGATGGCGTGGTACCAAAGGCCGCTTTGCTGCGGGTTTCTCCATTGCCAGAAGCATCGGTTGATGCAACTTCATAAGCATAGGTGGTACCTGCGGCTAGTTTGGTGAGCACCACACGGTGGGTGGTCACATTGGTACCTGAAACTTCTTGGTCCCCCAAGTTGTTGGTAGAAGTACCAAAGCTGACACTGCTGTTTGCACTTTCGTCTGTTTCCCACTCAATGGTGAGGCTGGACGATGTGGAGGCAACCACCGTTGGACCACTGGTAATTACTGGAAATTGTGTATCGGATTGTGTGGATGTGGTAAAGCTACCAAACCCACCTGGGGGTTGTAATTTGGTACTGACAGAAGAAGGTGTAGATGTATTAACTGTATTGCCAGAAGCATCGGTAGATGAGGCTTGGAAAATATAATTTAAACCAGGACTCAGTTGTGTTACTGTGACTGAGTGGTTGATGACCAATTCGTTGTCTTCAAAAACCAACTCAGATGTTTGGCCAAACACGGGCGTTCCTTCTACAATGTTGGTCGCACTTGGTGAGACACCAATGGCAACTCGCGATGTGGACAATTCGTCGGTGCGCCATTTGACCACGGCGATTTGATCTGTGAACTCAACAATGGGCCCTTCGGTGATAACGGGCGCTTGGGTATCGGCACTGGCGCGTGTGCGGAAGGTGTGGTCTTTGCTCAAACCAATGACGGTGCCTGTGGCATCTGTGGTGACCACATTGCCCGATTGATCGGCAGAACCAACGGCATAGTGATAAAGGGTGCCTGCTTCTAAGTTGGTTAAGGTAATCGAGTGAATGCGTGTACCGGTCGATTCTTCAACGATATTGTCATAGTTTGTTGAACTGCCATAAGACACGCGGCTGTCGGAAACTTCGTCGGTCACCCAGTCGATGGTTGCGGTGGTGGCTGTGATGTTGCGTGCCACGGGACCGCGCACAATAACAGGTGCAGATGTGTCTGTGCCCGATTGGGTTGTAAACCGTAGATTTTTGCTGCTGCTCACATTGCCTGCCGCATCGGTGGTTTGCACTTCGTATGCGTAGGTTGTACCTGCTGAGAGATCGGCCAATGTAACCGCATGGCGTTGGGTGAAATTGATGTCTTCAACGCTTTGGGTGAGTTCTGTACTGGTGGTTTGTTTGCCTGCCGTAACGGGTCCAAAATTGATAACGGCACTGTGGGGTTCATCGGCACCCCAGCTGATAATGGCACCTGTGGATGTGATACCGACAGCTACAGGACGAGAAAACACCACAGGGGGTGATGTGTCTGCAACCGAGCGTGTGGCAAAGTTGCGTTGGCCAGGATTTGTGGTGGGGCCATTGCTTGCTAAGTCTGTAATGCTGACCACATAGTAATATCGTGTTCCTGGATCAAGATTGGTAAGTGTGATTTCGTGTTTGCGAGAAACATCGGTTGCGTTAACGGTTTCGCCCACTGTTCCGATGGTGTCTGTGTAAACATCGGTGGTGGTTGCGTACTGAACGGAGGCTGTGGTGGGCTCATTGGTTTCAAAAACGATCAAAGCCTGTGTGTTGCTGCGACGTGGCACAACGGGTGGGCGCACAAAGCGTGGAGCTTGTGTGTCTTCACTGGTACTTGTGGTAAAACTGCTCGTAGGACTGATGGCGGCATTGCCACTGGCATCAATGGATTTGACTTGGTAGAAATATTCGACACCGGCTTGTAGATTACCCAAAGATACTTTGTGATCGCGTGTCGCTTCATCTACGGTGGTCGAATCTGTTAATGCCCCCGACTCTGTGCCATACAAAACGGTACTGTTGCTGGGCTCGTCGGTAAACCATTGTACGACTGTGGCATTATAGGAACGCCCCAATATGGCTGGGCGACCTAAAATGCGAGGGGGTAAATTGTCTTGCCCGGTGCGTGTGCGAAAATCTTTAGTACCTGTTGTGGCTGTGTTGCCGTTTAAGTCTGTTACTTTGACACGGTAAAAATACTGTGTACCAGGTGTAAGGCCTTCAAGCACAAGTTTGTGAGCAAGCTCAGAAGAAGAACGGCTTGCTGTTTGGCTTAAGTCGTTGAGGCTCGTGCCATAAAGCACTTCAATGACCGCAGCTTCATCGGTATCTAAAACAATGTCGGCGCGGTTGTTGGTTACACCAAAGGCCACGGGACCACGCAACACGCGTGGGGGTTGATCATCGGGGCGATTGCGTGTGAAAAATTGTGCGGGCAATGGTGGGAAGGGATCAGATGTGCCATTTGCATCGGCGTTGGTTACTTGGAAGAAGTAACGTGTGCCAAGGGTGAGCCCACTTAAGCGAACTGTGTGTACACGACCCGTTGCACCGGTTTCAGCCTCTTGGTTCATATTGTTGGGTGCTGTGCCATAAATGACTTTACCTGTGCTGTTGACATTGGTTTCCCACTGGATAATAGCACGGGTGTCGGTTACGGTGATGGGCACTGGCGGACGGACAACGGAGGGCAGGTTTGAAACAACGGAATTGAGTCTTAGCACCGTATTAGGCTCTAATGTGGCTGTTTTGGTACCAGCAGTCACAATCACTTTAGAAAGCGTTATTTGTCCACCCTGGAAAGTGTTGCTTGTTGAGATGCCAAAACTACCCAAGCGTTCGTTGCCATTTACGGGTATGCGTGATGTGGCTTTTGCTGTGAGTGTGTTTCCATTGACTTCTACTGTGGGGCCTATAGAAATGATGCCCCCGCCTTCGTTTGTTACAGTGAGAACGGCATTGGGGATGACCAAGTCTTCAGAGGTGACCGATTGGAAAGCTATGGACTTAACCGAGATGCCCAATCCACTGCCCAAATTGGGGCTTAAATTGATCACAACGGTTCCGAGCAACAAAAGGTCATTGCTGGGTGCTGTGGTTGATCCGAGAAACCCTAAATTTGCTGTGACCAAATTGCCATTGAGTATGGGTTCTTGCAACTTGATTGGGAATGTTTGGGCAGGATTCAGGGTAATAGACTGAACAGCACTTGGATTGCTTAGTTCAAGAATGGCGGTAAAGCCACCAACTTCTTGATAGCCGGTACCATAGAGTTCTATGGCAACTGAATTACCTAATAAGCCTTTTGCAACCGAAATATTGTTGGCATTGTATCGTCTGTCGCCTTGGTTACCCAGCACAATATCGGCGCCCACGCGGGGGTTGTTTGAGGCAACGGCTGTTGGTAGGCCACCACCAGTGCCGCTTGCGGGTGTTACTGTAAATGGGGTATTGGCGTCAAATCGCAAATTGTTGACATCAAAATTGCTCAGATTGTCAATTTGGAGTTGAATTTCATAACCTGTAATGCCACGCAGACCTGCACCAAAAATTTCAATGGGAAACTGCCGGCCAGAGTTAATGCGTGCGATGGAAAGATTTTGGTTACCAAACTGAGAATTTAAGTCTGCGGTGGCGGCACTGATAATGGGGAGGCTGTTGGGGTCACCCACCGTAAATGAGGTGTTGGGTCTTAGAATTTGCCCACCACCAAAATCTACAGAAACCAACTTTATGGTTGTGGAAGTAAAGGTTGCTGACAAATTAAGGGTCATCGCGCCAACCAACTTAAGAGGCCCAGCATGACTTTTGGTAGCACCAAAAGCAACGGCTGAATATTTAAGTTGGTTACCTACAGTACTGTTGATGCCAACAGGAAACTCGGATGAGTTGCCTTGTGCATCGCCTTTAATGGCTGTAATATCGGGTACTTCAAGCACAATTTCGACACCTTGTGCATTGGTATAACCTGTTGCAAAAACTTCAACCACCACAGTGCCATTTGCTGAAGCGGTAGCCGATGTGGTTTCACTAAATTTGCCATCTCCAGTGCCAGCTTGAACATCTGCGGCAACTTGAATTTGTGCTTGTGAGGGCGTTGCCCAGGCGACCATGAGCAACATAAGGACAAGTCCTGCACGGTTTGTGAGTTGTTGAACAACACGTTTGCTTTTGGGGAACATACACAGCCTCCTGTAATATGGCATAAAAGGCAAAAAACGATGGCAAATACAATGATATCTTTTAAAAATAATATCTGCTTTTACCTGTTGGTTTGCCTAACAAACCAAAATGATGATGAAAGTTTAAATGTTTAAATACAAAAACCGATATGTAACTGATGTACCACACAACTTAACTTATTTGGTCCATTATTTGTGCTGGGTCATAGTCATTAATAATGGGAAAATAATCATAAATGTATGGAAAAACAAGCGCTATGATTAGGCGTTCAAGTTCGAAAATTTCAAGATGGAAAAGATCAGTTGAGATAAAAAAACGAGCAGAAAAATTTGCGAAAAGACAATGGTTGTTTATTTGGTCGAGGTGATCTCGTATTATAAATATCGGATTATTAGACATAAAAAAGTGTGTCTATAATCACAAAAAATAAATTAAATGCGTTTGTTTATTATCTGAGATGGAGGGCGTTAAGCTATTGGAGGGCTTTTAAAAGTTGATCTGGTGACCAGGTTTTGGTTGTTTCGGGGGCGAAGGTTTCAACATTTTTGTGGGTGGGTGATATCCAGCGGGCAAGGTCGTTGGTTGGAAAAAAGCCTTTGATGGGTAAGCCCATTGCAGTACCTAAGTGAAACAGGTCGGAATTGCAGGCAATGAGGTATTTACAGGCAGTTAAAAGGGCAACAACCTTGGGCAAGTCGTCGGTTTCGAATAATAAAACGCGTGCACCCAAAGCTTCTTTGATTAACTGAGCGGTTTTTCGCTCTAAAAAATCAAAGAAAACCAATAAACGAGCATTGTTATTTTGAAGAACGCTCTCAGCAATTTCTTGGAATTTTTTGGCCGAAGGTCGTGTGCCTTCGGTGTGGCTGACATCTAATGCAATAAATTCTTCGTCGGGTTTGCGTCCTACGAGATATCGGTTGAGGATTTTTTCGGAGCTTTCTTTAGAAACAGACCATGAAACGCGTTCTTTAACTTGGGGGATGCCCAATGTGCGTAACAAGAGAGAGAGCCGTCGTTCTTCATAGACTTCATCGGGTTTGGGAACGATGCGAATGTTAAAAAAAGGAAAATTGTCACGTTGAAAACCGATGCGAATTTTTGCGCCACTCTTATAACACAGGTAAGCGGGGCAAAAGCTGGTTTCTGTGCTAAAACAAAAGGCCAAATCGAAAGGCGATTTTTGTAATTGGCCGATGGTTTCGCGCAATTTTCCGCCTACGGGAAGAAGAAAATCTTCATAGATCACAACATTGTCTACAAAAGGGATTTCGCGGGCAATAAACGCGCGATCATTGCGTGCAAGGAGACAAATTTGGGCATTGGGATAGTGTTTACGAACGGCCCATATTTGAGAAGCGGCTAAAAATATGGCACCCGGATGACTGTCGGCAGCGATGAGAATATGGTTGGGTGATTTGAGGGCCTGAGCGACTGAAAAAGTAGCATCATTGGGTTTTTGTACGGATGAGAGTCGATATGCAACCGGATTGAAAAGGTTTTGGCGCAACCAACCAACGGCCTGTGATGTCACGGCGTGTTCTCCTTCCATATTTTGGATTCGAGCTTCACACCTTGTGACATTTTTTTATAAGATTTTTTGTCATAGCGCAATTGTCGGTCGCGGATGCCCATGTTTAAGAGTGTGTTATAAATGCTTAAAGAAACTTTGGATGTGGGTTGGTCGAGCAAATAAGGTTTCATTTTTTCGCAGGCGTCAACAACGCGTTCGTCATATTCGATATGGCCCAAATAATCCATATCAACGCTTAAATATTCTCGCACCAAATACGTGAAAAGGTGTGCATCTTCAAGTTGGCTCTTTTTACGCAGTTTATTCATGATTAACTTAGGACGAAAAGAAGAGATAAGTTCGCGGGCCTTGTCGTTATATTCGGGAACTTCGTCACCTATGCGGTTTAAGAGATCTCTAATTTTGAGTGCGCGTTGGGCATTGTTGCCAAAGTTAATGATGAGGTCCTTAAGCAATGTGTTTTTTCCAAATGTTTGTAACAATTTTCGGTAAACGGCATTTTTGACAAAAGAATAAGCATCAATTTTGGCCTGTGGTTCGGGGTTGCAAACGATAAACCCTTCATTGGAGATCACAAAAAAATCGAGGGTATTATAAGCCGTTCCGGCACCCAAATCGACCAAAATAAAATCGGCGTCGAGTTGGTTGATATGTCGTTTGAGTTTTTCTTTGCGCTGGTGGGGTAAATTGGCCAAACCAATCAGCTCACTGCCCCCACAAATGAGGTTGAGGTTGGCACTGTTGGTGGGTAAAACAACATCACTTAAAGAAGGTACACGCCCACTGAGAAAGTCATTGAGATTGCGTTTGGGTACTGGCATGCCAAAAGAAAGATGCAAGTCGGCACCACCCAAGTCACCATCGATGAGGATCACTTTGTAACCTAAAATGGCCAATCCGACCCCCAAGTTGGTGGTCACCATGGTTTTGCCAGTGCCACCTTTTCCGCCAGCAACAGCCCAAATTCGTTTTTCTAAATGAACGTCATCAAGCAATATGGTGGAAGAGGTCGATTCGTTTTGTCTGTTGAACATTGTGCGCTTTCTTTAAACACGCGTTTTTTGCTAAGTAAGTGGGGCAAGATCATCTGTAAATTAGTGTATTTCTGAAGGTTTGTCAATTGGTGAACACGTAAGGCTTGGTCAGCAAAACACAGAAAGAGAAGGTGTTTTGAGTATTAAAATACAGGTTCTATGGCAATGGTTAGAAATGTACACCATATCTGGTGGATGAGGTGTTTGTTTGGGGGTTTTAAAACCTGCGTGAGGGTGCTTCAAAAGGATTTTCGACTTGCTATTTCGCATTGTGTGGGTTATACTTAGGGGACTTAAACTCATGTAATTGTTCATCTTGAAACAATCCTTAAATTAGAGGTTTGTTCTGGTCTCCCCAAACCAAGGACATCGGCCATGATTCCATCAAATGGCAAAGCAAACGCAACATTGTATGAACAGGTCTTAGATTTTGCGCGCAAAGAAATAGAAGATGCGTCGTCGCAAATGGAAGAATTGCGTCGGGCGCTTCATTTGGTAGAGGCGCGCGTTGAAGCGGCAAAATCGGTTTATGAATCGGTGGCGGCGCGCTTAAATCTTGAAGATGAGTTGGAAGATGAAGTGCAATTGGGCATGACGGAGCTTTCTCACAACCCTTCTGTTTTGCAGCAAAATGCACCGCCCTCTTTTGTGCCTAAGCCGCAATCTCCAGCATTTGAGCCTCCTCCGGTGGCCAATACCTATGAAGAACCCCCCGTTTTTGCGCCTGAGCCGCAAGCAGCACCACCTGCGCCACCCCCACCCGTGGCCAAAGAGCCCGAGGCTCCCCCCGTTTTTGCACCCGAACCAACGGCCCCTGCACCTGCACCTCAACAGAGTGCGCCACCTCCTGTTTTTGCACCCGAACCACCCAAACAGGCTCCGGCACCTCAAAGCAATGGTGCTTCCGACGGGTTTAGTATGGATTTGATTCGCAAACACCTTGAAGCGCGTGAAAGAGCGGCCCAAAAGGCATCACAAGCCCCTGCAAAGCGCCCAGAAACACCCTCAGAACCCCCTGTTCAAGCGCCTGTTCAAGCAAAGGCGCCCCCACCTCCACCACCCGCTCCAAAAACAGAGGCGCCGGCGGCAAGCCAACCTGCTCAAGGGGGTTTTCCTGGGTTATCGGAGGCAGATCGGGCATTGATTGGTGAATATTTGAGGTCTAAACGTGATTGATCTTCAGGGTGGGATGACCCAATCTTTGTGCGATGACCTGGGTTTGATGGTGTTTCAAAACATATTGTCTTGAACAGTGTTTTTGTTGGATACATATTTCTTTATGAGAACAGGGATTCACATCTTGCTTGTGACCCTGTTCTTTGTATTTTAGGGGAATGTGATTGTAAATCTATTGTGTGATTGCATGGCATTTGTGGTTTGATTTTGCAAATGCAGGGTGTCTTCTGGTCATTATTTAAGGGATTGATATGGGTTCAGGCATGGCAGAAAAGGCTGTTGAAGAGATGGATGCCCGAGAGCGGGCGCGTTATATAGATGCGTTGACACCAGCAGGTGGGTTGTATACGGAAGTGCAACGCGATATCAGTGCAGAATCGAATAGTTCTTGGCGGGTTTCTCCTGAACCTTGGTGGCTTCCTGCACCTGTTATTGCACACTTAGAAGCCATGGGACAGCACTTATATGCATTTTATAAGGCGTTAAACCTGTTGTATTCGCACAGTTTGCGTGGTTTACAGCCCGATTGGGTGGCCCGTTATTTGGATCAAGGCAAAACAGAAGAAGTGATTAAATTTGGGCAGATGGGCCGTTTTAAAGGCCATCTGCCTTATGTGATTCGCCCCGATGTGATTCCCACACGCGAGGGGATGATTGCTTCTGAGTTGGATTCGGTGCCGGGGGGCATTGGTTTTACGGCCAGCTTGAGTGAGCGATATAGCAAATTGGGATATGATGTGGTTGGAGGCCCCAATGGGATGGTGGATGGCTTTGCGAGCATGATACGGTGGGTGGCTGAAACAGGTGATCCTGTTTTGGGCATTGTTGTCTCTGACGAGGCATCGGCCTATCGCCCCGAAATGGTGTATCTGGGTGAACGCCTCAATGCTATAGGGCTTGAAACCTATGTTTTGGGCCCAGACGATGTGCATTTTGTGGAAGATGGTTTGTTTGTGGATGGTGAAAAGGGTCGCCGAAAATTGGATGTGATTTATCGGTTTTTTGAGTTGTTTGACTTGCGCAATTTGCCAAAGATTGATTTAATTTTGTATGCTGTGCGCAAGGGCCTGGTCAAGATGACGCCTCCTGTGAAAGCCTATCATGAAGAAAAAATGATGATGGGTCTGTTTCATCACCCAATGTTGGCCAACTTTTGGAAACAGCAGTTGCCCAAAGACACGGTGGCATTTTTAAAAACAACCTTTCCAAAAACGTGGATCTTAGACCCAGCAACATTGCCTCCTCATGCGGTGATTCCCGATTTGGAAATAGATGGCCAACAGTTTTCCGATTGGCGACAGTTGGGTCAGTTGGGCCAAAAGAACCGTCAGTTGGTGATTAAACCCTCGGGTTTTTCGGAGCAAGCTTGGGGCAGCCGGGGGGTGGCCATTGGTCATGATATGGCTGAGACCGATTGGGTGGATGTGATCTCTCATGCGTTAAATACGTTTTCTGAATCGCCTCATGTGATGCAAATTTTTCATAACGGTGCGACGTTTTCCGCTTCATATTACGATTTTGAAACCGATCAGATAGAAACTTTTAAAGGCCGCGCACGTTTGCAACCGTATTATTTTGTGATTGATGACGAACCCGTTTTGTCGGGTGTGCAAGCCACGGTGTGTCCGGCAGATAAAAAATTGTTACACGGTATGGTGGATGCGGTGATTGTGCCTGGGGGAATCAAAAAGTAAAAAGCAGGCAAAAGGCAAAAGTGAAACGGCAAAAGGTTACATATTTACCTTCGTTTGGTGAGGAAGATGTGTTTGCCATTTGGCGTTTGCCGTCTTAATTGATTTTGGAGAGGATTATGGCAACGGTAGAGAAAGATTTAAACACCGCAACCGCAGAAGAAAAATTGGTTTTGTTAAATGCCCAATTAGAAAAAATGGGCAGTGCTGTGGTTGCTTTTTCGGGTGGGGTAGACAGTACTTTTTTGGCTGCTGCTGCCCAACGGGTTTTGGGTGATAAGGCATTGGCCGTTACAGCCGTATCGGCCAGTTATGCCGAAGGTGAGTTGGACAAGGCACAGGCATTGGCAGATCAAATTGGGATTCGGTTGGAAGTGGTGTATACCAATGAAATGGAAAACCCTGATTATGTAAAAAACAACCCCGACCGTTGTTTTCATTGCAAGAGTGCTTTGGCTGATAAGTTGGATGATGTGATAGATCAATATGCAGGTCAATATGACTATCTGTTATATGGTGCCATTGCAGATGATGTGGGTGATTATCGACCTGGTATGGCGGCTGCCAAAGCACGTGGTATTTTGGCGCCAATGATTGATGTGGGCATGACAAAAGATGATGTGCGTACCTTGTCGCGCCAATGGGATTTGCCCACGTGGGATATGCCTGCATCGGCGTGTTTGTCGTCGCGCATTCCTTATGGCACACAAGTCACTGTAGAAGCATTGCGCATGATTGATGCTTCTGAAAAGTATCTCAAAGAAAAAGGGTTTGTTCAGGTGCGCGTACGCCATCACGAAAACATGGCGCGCATAGAAGTGGCCCCTGAAGAAATGCAAAAGTTTTTTGTTTCCAATGTGCATATGGACGTGTCTCAAGCGTTGAAAGCTATTGGCTACCAGTATGTGACGTTGGATTTGCAAGGGTATCGCACAGGCAGTTTAAATGAGACCTTAAAAGAAAAACCGTTGTTGCATATTGAAAAAGTATAAATGTATAAACAATTATAGATGTGACTGATAGACTTAGACCCTCTATTTGGATGATATTTGAATGGCATTGTTAGAAATTAAAAAGTTTGGATGTGCAACCCTACGTAAAAAAGCCACACCGGTTCAAGAAGTCACCGATGAAACGCGGAAACTGGTACAGGATATGTTTGAAACCATGTATGAAGCCGAAGGCATTGGGCTGGCAGCCAACCAAATTGGTGTGACGGAGCGCATATTGATTTTGGATGTGCAACCGCATCACCCTGATTCAGAACCGATGGTGTTTATCAACCCCGAAATTGTTTGGTCTGCGGGTGAATATACAGGTGATGAAGGGTGCCTCAGTTTGCCGGGTATTTCAGGTGAAGTTACGCGCCCAGCCCAAGTGCGTGTGCGTGCGCTTAAGGACGATGGCACCTCGTTTGAAGTGGAATTGGATCAAATGGGCGCCAAGGCCTTGCAACACGAAGTGGATCATTTGGACGGTATTTTGGTGCTTGAGCATTTTAGTGTGATTAAACGTAATTTGTTGCGCAATCAATTGCGCAGACTTCAAAAAGAAGGCAAAAACCAAACCTTAGATTTGAAATATATAGAAAGAGAAAGTCGCACGTTTTAAGTTGTGAATCCAATATTTATATCAAGCGGTTCACAAAGTTTTGATGTGCAGCACAAAACTTTTTATGGATAAATTTATTGATCTCCATATGCATTCCACCCGTTCTGATGGGTCTTTTTCTCCAAAAGACGTGGTGATGCATGCTGCTTCGGTGGGTATTTCGACCATCAGTTTAACCGATCATGATTCGGTGGCTGGGGTTGCCGAAGCAACGGTTGCAGGGTGTGAGGTGGGTATAGATGTGGTGCCGGGTGTGGAGCTCAGTGCGCAGGTAGGTGAAAAAGACATACATATTTTGGGTTATTTTATTAATCCCGAACAAGATGCTTTAAAAACGTGTTTGGAAAAATATCAAAATGCACGTGTTGAACGTGCCGAAAAAATTGTGGATAAACTGAACCGCATGGGCATACCCGTGCAAATGGCACACGTTTTGGCTAAGGCTGGCAATGCCGCTGTAGGGCGGCCTCATGTGGCTGATGTGTTGGTTGAAGAAGGGTATGTTTTTTCATCGAATGAAGCCTTTTATAAATATTTGGGATATGCCAAGCCTGCTTATCAACCCAAATATGGTATGGATCCTGCAGAGGCCATAGAGGTCATTCATGCATCGGGTGGTTTGGCCAGTTTGGCGCATCCGGTTTTGTATGCCCGTGACGATTTGATCCCTCAATTTGTAGAGGCGGGTTTAGACGCCATTGAAGTGATGCATATCAAGCACGATGCCAAATTGATCAAACGCTACAGTGATTTGGCCGAGCAATATGGTTTGTTGAAAACGGGTGGCTCGGATTGCCACGGTGATGGGCGTGGTGATGCGGTTATGGGGCAAGTAAAGGTGCCTGTTGAATTTTTGGATGCAATGAAAGCTTGGGTTGAGAAGAAGAAATAGACATCCTCTCTTACTACGGTGATAAAGAGTATACATGATGACAGTAAAAGTTTTGTTTTTTGCGTCCGTTCGCGATTTGGTGGGAGATGCCCAGCGTATGGTTTCGTTGGCAAATGGGGCAACCGTGGCCGATTTGATTGCCGAATTGGCGTTGGCACACAAACGATTTATTGAAATGGCACCCAGTTTGATGGTGTCTGTGAATCAGGAATATATGTCACGGGATACGGTTTTGAATGAGGGCGATGAAGTGGCGTTTATTCCACCAGTGAGTGGGGGGTAAATTTGGTCACAAGTCACAGGTCTGAAGGTCGCAAGACAAAAGGTGATGTGTCGTTTTTTGGTTTTAGACTTGGGACTTGTTGACGGGAGACCTGTGACTGGTTTTTATGTGACTGATTTTTATAGGAGTTTTTGATGGATCTTTATCGGGTGCAAGACGAGGTGATCAAAGCAGATGCATTGCACAATGTGGTCTTGGCGGACTTTGATGGTGCCGTGACCACTTTTGCAGGTACGGTGCGTGACAACACCAAAGGGCGCGGTACGTCGTATTTGGTTTATGATGCCTACAACGAGATGGCCGAAAAGAAGATGAAGGAAATTGGCGATGAAGTAAAAGAAAAATGGGAAGTGGACAGTGTGGGTATGTTGCACCGCGTGGGCAAGTTGGAAATTGGTGAGATCAGTGTGTTGATTGCCATTTCATCACCGCATCGCAGAGCCTCTTTGGAAGCTTGTCATTATGCCATTGATCGCTTAAAAGAAACGGTGCCCATTTGGAAAAAAGAAGTGTGGTCAGATGGCGGTGAGGCGTGGATAGAAGGGGATATTTCGGCACCTCAAAAAACAGAGGCCTAAGATGGTTGGATTCAGTTGGGTGATTGATGGTGAATTGGCAGGCATGGCACAACCTGGGTTAATGTCGAATTTGGAAATGGATTTGGCTTGGTTGCAACAGGCGGGCATTGGTGCTGTGGTGAGTCTGACCGAACAGACTTTGAGACAGATTGGTGAGGCGGGCTTGGATGTGTTGCACGTGCCTGTTCAAGATATGGCACCACCGTCTATTTTAGACATTGAAGAGGTGGTTGCATTTACCGAGACGTCGATAGAGCAAGGCAAACCTGTTGCCATTCATTGCTTGGCAGGAAGAGGCCGTACGGGTACGATGTTGGCGTGTTTTTTGGTTCACAGAGGTTTAGAGCCCCAAGTTGCCATTGAAACCATTCGCACACAGCGACCTGGTTCTATAGAAACCCAAACACAGGTGATGGCTGTCTTTGATTATGCGGCTTATTTGGTCGATCAAAAAGAAGCCCAAACAAGGTCGAAAACCACCCATAAAGAATACAACTAAAACAGAGCACCGCCTTCCTGAAGTTTCGGAAGGTGTGTTTTTTATAAATCTATGTTTTCGAAAACATATTTTAAACGTTGAGGTTTTTTATTTAAGCATCAAGTCATCAGCCGTTATTTGGCCCATCGTATGCGTCCGCCCGTGTGGGCAAGATATGCCATACATTCTTGATGACAGATCAGTTGCGCAAGGAGGATTTCTTCGGCTGTGTGCGATACATATGATCCATCGCGACTTTGGGCGGCATATCCTGGGCAAGGTGATTCTACAATGGTGGTTAGTGCTCCACAATGCAAATTGAGGGCAGAGTCGAGATTGAACACACTCATCTTTTGTTGGTTCGGGTCGGATTCGAGAGCGATATCATGGGTGGCTTGTAAGTTGGCTTTGGTAAGTTGGGTGTGTGTGTGCCGATAAAGATTTTCCCAAGCAGGCATAAGAACAGGTTCGATAAATGGGCGGTACATTCGGGTGTGATAGTTGTTTAGGGGTGCGCCTGTGTGCATACTTAAGATGAGGTCGGGGCGCTCTTGTGCGGTGAGGTCAAAAAGCACACGGGTTTCGGGTTGGGGGGATCCGAAGAAGTCATCGTGTTGGATATTGACACCGTTGTCGTTGGGATATCCACCGGGAAATTCGGTTTGTGAAAAGTCGAGTGGGATATATTCTTTGCACGTGGGCCATCCTATTTGTTCGCCATTTTTCCACGCACCTGTATTAAAATATTGAAAAACCGAATAATCGTTGCCACGATAAGTGAGTTGTTGAATAGGCACACGCGCCCGACCATCGGGATTCAGGACGGGAATGATGATGATGCGGTCGAGATTTTTTAAAGATTGGGTTATCTCTGGCCAAATGTTGCCACTTAGGTCGTGACCCGTTTCGAGTATTGAAAGCAAGTTGATGGTGCCCACAATGCCTTCAAATTCGCCTCCATGAACACCTGATATACCCAAATAAACTTTTTTGTTGGCATCGGTACCCAAATACTTATCGATGTTGCGAAATCCGAGAGAACCCGAGAAGGTGGTGGTTCCTTTTTTTTGCCGAGGGGTGCCATAAAAGACGGCACGAATCGGGCGGTTACCTGCACTGTTACCAATGGTTTGGACGTGTCCTTTTTTGATTTGTGTGTCCAGAAAGGTGTGGACATCGGCAAGGGTATTGATCCAAAACGAAGGACACGTATTGGGTTGGATGAGGTAGTCTTTGGGAATATGATACACTTGAAACTCCAGGAAAAGAAAGCGGATTTGGCTGTGTTTTTATGTTTGTTTTAAACTTGAGATATTATCCAATGATGCATTACTCGATTAAAAAATCAAGCGCTTCTCTCTTTGCTGACAATATGCTTGTTTCAAGCTCAAATCTTCACTATTCTTTGTGAGGTATTTTTTTGGAAACAAGAACAGAAAGGGTCGAAATGAGAATATGGATTGGGTTTCTGATGTTGATTTGGGGAAGTATGGGATGTGGTGCTGATGCACCGGTTCAAAAGATAGAAAAAATACCTGAAAACGCGGTTGTGATTGATGTGCGAACGCCTCAAGAATTTCAAGCTGGGCATATCAAAAATGCAATCAACATTCCTTATGAGGTTATTGGATTTAAAATTAAGCAGGTGACAGAAGAAAAAGACAAGGATATTCTTTTGTATTGTCGCAGTGGACGGCGTTCGGGCATTGCGTTGACAACGCTCCATAAAATGGGATATACCCACGCTCAAAATATGGGTGGATACGAAGCATTTAAACAACAATTGGGCGAATAACAGAGAAAGTCAGGTTTATGGTTGTCGAAGGAACACCGGCTATTTTTGTGACTTTTGTCATGGCCATTTTGGGGTATGTGGGGTTGATGTGTGTGGTGTTGCTCACGGTAAAAGACCGTCCGTGGATGTGGCTTTGGCGCATTGTGGTACCCATTATTTTTATTCATGTGCTCATGGTGTGGATGTTTCGTTATGAATGGCAATTTGATTTGGCCGTGCGCAATGGGTATGCAGGTTTTATCATATTTCATTCGGCATTGATTTCGATTCTGGTTTCTGTTTTTTGTCGTTGCGATTGGGCGCAAAAATTGATTCATCTTTCGTTTCTGATTGTGACTTTGGGTGCTATTGGCGCGTCTTTTCGATATGAAGATGTGGCCATATACCGATTTGTGGTGATTGGTTGTGGCCTCGTTGGGGGCATTGGGTTGGTTCGGTATTATATTTTGGATAGACCGCACAATTTGTGACCAAAGCTATTAAGGATGGGTTCTTCATGGTCGGTTTATTGCATATACAAGTGAACAGAATGAATGACGGCGAACGGCTTATCCTCTACTTTTAAAAAGAAAGAAATCATGCACAGGAAACCCTTGCTTTTTCAGCTTGAAAATTATTTGAATTTATATCCAGATGAATCGGCAATGATTGAACGGTATGTGTCATTTGTCCGGTCACATGAAAATTGTTTTGAACGTGCTTTGTCTATTGGGCATGTGACAGGGTCTGCTTGGGTGGTGAATCAAGCAGGCACGCATACCTTGTTGACGCACCACAAAAAGCTAAACAAGTGGCTCCAACTGGGTGGGCATGCAGATGGAGATGCCAATGTGTTGCGTGTGGCAAAGCGCGAGGTGGCCGAAGAGTCGGGCCTTGTGGATGTGGTGCAAGTTGGTGAAGGTATTTTTGATGTGGACATTCATGTTATTCCTGCGCGCAAAAATGAAGCCGAACATAACCATTACGATGTACGCTATGCCTTGCAAGTTGTGGGTGATGAAGAGTATGTGGTAAGTGATGAGTCGCACGATTTGGATTGGATTGCTATTGATTGTTTGGCACAGCGAACAACAGAAGAATCGATGCTTCGTATGGCGCAAAAATGGTTGGCGCAAACGTTTAAAAACAAGTAACCAAGACAAATAAATTATTTAAAGTGTTTCAACGTAAAAACAAAAAGCCCACTCAATCTTTACGGATGAGGGGCTTTTTGTTTTTTAAATGCCGTTTGCGCGTTGTTGTGTGCGGTTATTCACTTTGTGTATTTAATTGAGATATCCATTTTGAACTGAGCCCACCACGCACCAGTGCTTCCCAACTTTGCAGAGGGGTCTCTCCAAGAATGGTTAACAAGTTGGATTGCAAATCTTGAATGATTGGATCTGTCTCTTGGGGGGCGTGCAAATTGGCAAGGCGATTAAGTGCATCCATTGCAAAACCGACGCAGATGACATTCTTGTCTTTTTGAATGATGTCTGTTAAGGTTTTGATGGTGGGTTCCAATGCTGTGTCTAAAACGGCTGACCCGTGAGAGCAAAGGATGACCAAAGACCAAAGTGCATTTTCTCTCACGGCTGAACGGACGGGTTCAAAACGCGCCAGATCAAAGTTTACACCGTTGCCTTCACACACATCACATTCATCGGTGGGGCGAGCAAATTTGATGCTGCGTTGTTGTGCCAAGTTCATGCCCAGTCGGTTTTCTTCGTGACCCAAACAACGCAACAGTGCACTTACACATTCGGGCACGAGTGATTCACCAATCTTTGTGGCAATGGCACGGCGCCCCAAACAACCCAATGTGCCAGCGGCAACCGAGCGAACATAAACCGATGGGTCGTTGAGCAAACGCACTGTAACGGCTTGCAAAACCGCGTTGGTGAGTGGGCTGGCATCGCCCAAACCATAGACGCCTGCCTTGCGCACCCATTTTTGCGGGGCGTGTGTGGCTTCCAAAAAAGTGCTTGTGGCATCTGGCCCAAGGGCAACAAGACCATATGTGGCGGCTCTTCGCACACTTTCTCGTTCATTGTAAAGAGCTTGTCCCAAAAGTTTTACAGATAGTGCCGTATTGCCAATAGAAGCCAATTTGTATGCTGCACCAATGCGTATGGGTTCTGCTTCGTCGTGTTTGGCGTGCAACTGTGAAAACAAGCGGTTTGCTTCTGTGTCTTGTTCTTCGGCTGAGGCATTGGCCATTTCGGGCCGTGGCGGTGGGGTTTGTCCTGTTTGTATCCAATGGTTGTGATATCGCCAAACCTCAGTGACATTGTCGGTTGCTTGAGACAAGTCGATGTGGGTTAAGGTGTCCCGTTGTTTCCAATTGCCTTGGATAAGGGTACCTTTTGGGGTTGGGTCGGTGGTGCGGTAGAGCCAAAAGCGCCACATAAAACGTGGGTTGTCTTCCCAGGTGCGCCAATCATCGCGTCTGTGGTTGCCTCGGTGGAATGTGTTGTGCGAATAAAAAACAATACTGCCTGCACGAAGTGGACCTGCTTCAAATTGTTGCACCAATGGCCATTTGAGGTTGGTCACGGCGTCTCTCATGCGTATGTCGTGCGCTGTGCGGCGATGAATGATGTCATCTTGGTCGTATTGGGTGTTTGGCCCGCTAATGGGTTCGCGTTCCATGCCGCTGAGTTGATAGTTAAAATCAAGATGATCGGCCCCGGCAAAGTTGTCGTGGTTTTCTTCGTGGTCAAAAGTCCAATATTGCGAATAGGGCACTGTTGCTGTAGGGCCCATGTCTTCCAAAACGGGTTGTGGGTAATACAGCATTTCAATTTGTACGGCCTGATGATGACGCTGTTTGCGGCTGTTATAAGGGCCATTGTCGTCTTTGTGCCAATGTTGGTCTCGTGCACCACTGGTAAAAGATGCGTTGTGTGTAAACGGCACAATGGCCCAATTTTTGCCCACAAGCTGGTTGCACGCATCAACCACACCGGGCGAATTGATAATATCCAAAACACCAGGAATGCTTGCCGCGGTCACGGGGGTTTTTGCTTTTAAGGCACGTTTTTCTTGTTCGTAAATTTGTTGATGAATTTCAGGGGCTACACCCAAGCTTTCAGGTGCCAACACCACAAGCCCTCTGCTGGCAAAATCTTGGATGAGGTACTCGGGTGCGGTGTAGGTGATTGTTGTAGAAGATGCCTCTTGGTGCTTACTCAATGTATGAATCCTCCAGATATAGAAAACCAGGTCGTTTGCAATATTAAAATTGCAAATATTTGGATACAGATCATTTGCAGTATAACCTCTTATGGTGATCACCGTCAAATAAATTTAGGCGTTCTACCTCTTGGTTGATAGGTGTTGCCATTAAAGCTTTGATCAAATATCTTGCAAAATATACTCAAAAACAGATGTAAAAATTGGACAAACCGATATTTGGAAAAATAAATTTTATCGTCGTGGAGGAGGTTCAAAAATGCGTTTGAATAAGGTTGGTGACTGTATTTGGGAAGTGAGCGATCCCCTTCAGATTTTGGGCGTTGAGTTTGGACACCGTATGACGGTGGTGAAACTCTCGTCGGGAGATTTGTGGGTGCATTCACCTGTTGAATTAAATGCAGATGTTCAAAAGGCACTCCAGTCTTTGGGATCTTTGCGATACTTTGTGGCCCCCAGTGCGTTTCACGATTTGTATTGGCCTCCTTATTTTGAAACGTTTCGCGATGTTGAATTTCATGGGGTTCCGGGCATGCCTTCGTCACTCACATTTACCCATACATTCTCAGATACCCTTCCCAGTGAATGGGCTGAAGATTTTGATATGATTGCTATTCATGGGGCACCCATGCTCAATGAGCATGTTTTTGTACACAAAAAAAGCAAAACATTGATTGTGGCCGATTTGGTTTTCGCTTTTGAAAAGCGACAAAAAATGTGGGAACGCATGTTTTTAACCTTAAATGGTGTACACGGTAAAATTGGACCGTCACGGATGTTTCGGGCCTGCATCAAAGACAAACAGGCGTTTCGCGAGTCGTTAGACCGTGTTTTGGCTTGTGAGTTTGACCGTGTGATTGTTGGGCATGGGCACAATATTGAAACAGGTGGTAAACGCGTTTTGGAAGATGCGTATTCGTTTTTATAAAGTCAGGCATCTTGCAAAAATAGTAGGGTGTAAAAAAAGCCGAATGCAATCGCATTCGGCTTTTATGATGTCACGCTATGAAGTTTGTGCGTGACTGGAAGAGATACGCTTCAATTTTGTCTGTTGTGTTTTTTATTCCTTGGTGGAGGCTTTTTCAGTCTTGAGATCAGCCATCTATACGTTCTAATATCCAGCGATTTACAGTAGATATTGTCTGGTCCTGAGTCAGGTGCGTGGGTGCGGTGTGCTATGCTGCTGGCGCGCCCTATTCATGGCAGAGCCTTAAAGGAATTGAAATAGCGTGCACAATGTAGATAATGGTCTTCTGCCTTTTTATCATGCCCAGCCACCACATCTACCACTGAGGTCTCTGTCGTTCAAAATTCCAATACCTTCTTTCGCTTCCCCTTGCTAATGGTCACAACGCCGCTGTTGTAGTCTGCGTTGAGGAAGGGGCTGTCGAAGACCTTCTGTGGTGCGTAATCCACCATCTCTCCGTTGATCGTGGGCACTTCTTTGTAGCTGGTATCGAGTGTGAGCGCATCACCGTAGATGGTTGTATACTTCAGAATCGGGCCGTCAAAACCAACTTTGCAAGCGCGCACCTTTTCTTTGAATGCATCTAAGCCCGTCACATCACTTTTTGCAATGACCTCCAGAATGACCGGCGCGTACTCATAGGCGGGGGTCAAGACGTATGCAGGCGGCGTTCGGTACACATTGCCTTCTTTTTTTTTCCCTCGAAGACACGCTCCTCAAGTTCAAAATCCCCTATGCTCACGCGCACCGAGGCATAAGCTCCCGGAGCCTCTACAAAAACCAGGCCATCTTCCTCGACAATGGGTTTGCTCAACCCGTTCACTGACATCCATACCATCATCTCCGCCGCGTCCTTGTGGGTCTTCAGTTTCTGGGTGATGAGGCTGCCCTTGCTTTGTACGGACCAGAACTGATTGAAAGCAACGCGGTTATTCTCGGGCCGAGGAACAGGAACAATTCTTGGATCACCATCGCCCTTAAAGATTGCGCCCTGCCACCGGCCTTGGCTGCTGATCATGACCCAGTCGGCAAAGGGTCTTGCCTCCGTCATGGGTGTTCCAAGGATGAATGCCGGGTCACAGTAGCTGTAGCGCAGAATACCCCCTCCATCCGTTCGAACCTGATTCGGTTGTTGATCTGGTCGATCCATGTGCGGGAACGTGTGCCCCTGCTTGCCTAGGCCCTGAACGCGCTGACGGATCTCGTAACGGCCACGTCCTTCCGTATCACGTGCAATGTCGGCCACCACTGCCGGAGGGCGGTAACCGCTCAGCAGCGCGCCAATGTCGTGCCCGCTCAGGTGTGGTTGCTTGCCGATGGCAAAATAGAGCCATGCAAGGACGGCGTTCCCGCCTTCCCGGCCCTGCATGTAGGGGTTGTTGCCATTGATCCTTGAACGACCGCCACCCATATGTCCCATGATCTGCTCTTCTGCCCAGTAGGCGAAGTACATGTCCAGAAACATCTCAACTGCTTTCTTCACACATTCGCTGCCAAAGTCATAGAAGTTGTAAAATCCCTTGATGAGTGTTGCGTTGTAGCCGTCACTCCGCATTTCAATGCACAGGCCCTTCTTTGCACGCTCTCGGCAATAGACCACGATATATTCGCTCCACGCGTCGTAAAGTTCGGACAAGGTTGCGCCATCTTCACACGTGCGGTCTTTGTACTGTGGCAGATCTTTCGCGTATTTGGAGAAATGCCAGTGACACGTGAAATCCATCGCATGGTGATTCTCAGAACTGTAGACATGCCAGGTGCCGGAATCCTGGTGGTTTGCCTTTTCACGCCAGGAACATTTCGACGTGTAGAGCCACATCGGTTCCAGAACTTTCGTTTCTGTTTCCATCGTCAGCCTGCCCGGGGTCGCGCTACCATTCGGTCCGTACATTTCAAGCAGACGCAGTACGATCTCCGCGTGCCAGTGGAAGCTGTCTCGGTCGCTGATCGTTAGGGGGTTGTCGAGGTAGTATTGTGCATTCTCAACAAGCGCTTCATTCGCCTCATCCAGCATCTCATCGAGGTACAGGCATCGTGCGGCAAACGCCATGATGGAATAGGAGTAGGCCCGGACGTAGTCACCGCGTCCTAGGCTAAGGGGTTTCTGCTTCTTGGCGCGCACCAGGGGTTTGCCCGATTCTGCGCGGAACATCGTGTCCACCCGTTGGTCAAAACCCGCCACGACTGCTTCGATGGTTAAATTGTCTTGAATCATTCGATTCCCTTTGTCCTGTAAGATACTGCGCGCGTTAATCGCCGATTATTGTTTTAAAATCCAACACCTTCTTCCGCTCAGATTGGCTCGTTGCTGCGAAACCGGTCCGGTGCCAGTGCAGCTGCTGGAATTGGGCTGGTCCACTCCTGTTCGAGAAGTAGCGATGCACCCAACTCGCCAAGCGCGTCGCCTGACTTCGCCGAGTACCCGTTTCCACCGAGCTGAAGGCAGATCTTGCCATCTTCGACAAGCCCGATGACTGGCCTACGATCCGGCGTGTTGGTCGTAACACACGCCAGCGATTTCCAGTGGTTCGTATCCAGTGAGGGCATCAGTTCGTGCAATTCCTGGATCAGTCGGTGGTTCAGTTTCGGGTCATCTCCTGTGCGGAACCATCCATTAAGTTCATCTATGTTGCCGAGTGACGGTCGAGGGCCTTCGATGCCGATCTTCAAATAAAAATTGCCGTCTGGGTACTGCAACGGAGGGAGAATGTAGGTGCCGATGCGGTCGCCGATCGGTTTGCTAATTAGACTGGGCATGCCTGCTAGTTCGCCTTTGGCTATCGCCTCTGGGACGTCGATGAGGACCAATGTGTACTTGTTGGTTTTGAGCGGAATGCGCACTGGCGACAGGCCGTCAAACGCGGCATACGCCCCGGTCGCGATCATGGCTCGATCAGCGGTGACCACATCGCCGTTCTCTAAAACGATGCTGACTCTGTCTCCGGTCGTCTCAACGTTCACGGCGTAGCCATTGATGAGGTCGGTGCCCTGCTGGACCGCACGTTCGGCCATGGCAGCAACATAGGACCTTGGATCTATCGTTCCACTGTCGCCGTCCTGGTACAGGATCGTCATGTCGGGATCAAATGTGAAATAGGGAAACAGTTGCTCTTGTTCTGAGCGGTCAAGTTTCGAGATCTTCCCGCCAGCCTGTCGGGTTGTTTCGAAGGTTTCAGTGGCGATTTGCGCGTTGCTGCCCGCCCAAATGAAGCCGGTCTCGTTGAAGATCTTCCGACCGGTCGCCTCTTCGAGCGCCCGGTACCGCCCAATAGAGCGCTTGGCAACGCCGCTCCAGAACGGGTCAGGATCAGCAATCCGAGTGACACGCCCAACGTCGTAGTGGCTTGCCTTCGGAACATCGACCGAATCGTCGGCCATACTTTCCGTTGGGCCCAGAAGTGCAACGCCATCGCTTGCTGCTGAAAGATGCATTGCCGCAGCGCTGCCCATGATGCCCCGACCAACAACAACAAACTTGTAATGATTCATTCCATATTCCTTGCAAAGGTGAAATCTAAGGACCTCGGATCAGCCGCAAATATACACACGAGCCTAGCACCGGCATGGCATTTAACAGTTGCCATTGCCGACGAGGGTTTATCATTATTGAGTAAGGTAATTATTGACCTCGCTCTCAGAAGACTCAACAGTTGAAATCATTCCTTTGTCGGAAGTTTTGTTTGACCGAGCCTTTACGTTTTATCAATCGTGCCAAGACAAAGAGTGGGGAATAACCGATTGCATATCGTTTGTGGTGATGCAAGACAGAGGTTTAACCGATGCATTGACTGCCGATGACCATTTTCAACAAGCTGGATACCGAGTCCTATTAAAAGAATTTTGATTCACAAAATTTAAGATGAAGTATTTTCCGCAATAGCAGAGCCTTTTCGCTGTTGCGGTTTTTTTGTGTGCTATGAGTTTTTTGGGGGATGGGGTGCTTTTGTCTAACGGTTTAAATTCACGAACCTGCCGGTGTTTTTTCGGCAGGTTGTGGGAGTTGGGTTTGGTGCGTTGAATTTGGTGTTAAATGCTGTTGCAAAGGGGTGGCTTTGCCACTATCAGTTTCCATTCATGGCGACATTTCAGGGTGCGCCATACAGAATATTTTTCTTCTTTCGAAGTTATTTCTCGACGGGATTCGCACGTGTGATGAACAACACCGCAGGATCATCAAATGGGACACTAAGTGTTCGCTTCGCACCACCTATAATGGTCAGTCGATCTGATACTTCGCTGACGTCGGATGATCTCCACTCGGCTATAAATGGACCGGGATGCGCTGACAAATCCACTACAATGTCTTCTGCTTCGGGAGCGAATATAAGATATGACACACCTGCCTCTGCCAGACAATAGCTTGTAGATGCAAGTGCATTTTGAGGTATAGCGCGGGCAAGATTCATGCGCTGCGTGAATTCGAGAGCTTGTCCCATGGCTTTGCGCGTCGCGTCATATTCAGGTGGGAATGGTTTCGCCAGCACTCTACCGTCATAGGGGTCCATGAATATCGGATTTAGACCGCGTGTCACTGATTTCCAGACCCAAGATGCGTCACCGCCAATGCCCCAGAGGTGATCGGTATCACTGATTACGACTTTATGACCTTTTGTATCGGGTGGGTCATCTCTATAACCACCTTCGGAGTTTGGTGATACCCAATCCGCTGGACTGGCAAAAAGCGTCTCATTACTTCCTCGTTTGTTTTGATATGTCATGCCTACTGGATGTTGTTTTGGCAATCGTTGCTCGCACTCTTTGATGAAATTAATCATGTGATATTGCCACGCCGTTGAACTGGGGTGCGTTTCGTTTGAGATCTCATATAACACATTATCGTATTCGTTGAGTCCCTTCACAACCCAGTGAACATAGTTTTCCTGAATACGTGTCACCTGCGGATCTGCAAGTTGGTGAACTTCAAGCCCTTTACCATCTCCATTTGTATCACCATTGATCCCCGTTACATTATTTGCCGAATTAAGTGGGTGATTAGGCCAGGAATCTGCCAAGAACTGAACGCCAAATCCCTCAAAGAGCATAATAGAAATGAAAATACCTTGTTCCTGAGCCTCATTTACTCGTGTCTTAAGTCGAGAGAGATAGTCAGGGTTCAATTTTTCAAGATCAAATTTGGGATGGCCATCTAATGCGAGTCCAGGGCCACTCCTGATCCAAGGGTGCGGTGATACTGTATGAGAGCTATTGCGCCAATTGGGATTCTTCATTTTCGAAGTGTCCCATTTTGTGGGTTCCCACGTCCAGCCACGTACAAAGTTGTGCCCATAGCCACGAAGCCAGGCAAGGTAGGCACCAAAGTCAAAGGCGTTCGGGGGATCAGATGGGCCGATGTCCACTATATTTGCCCAAGTATGGGAGCCTGTCAGCAAAATAGCACGCCCAGAGCTATCACTAAAATAGCGCGGGTTTTCTGGATGTACCCGCAGTGGGCCAGTTGACTGAGCCGGGGCCTGTATAGAACCAAGCGCGGAGCAAACAAGCGTTGCAATCACTCGTTTCATCGTATTTCTCCTGGTTTTATTTTTTGCACGCTATAAGATTTTTCTGGGTGGTATTGGGGCAATTGCACATAACGGTTTGCACACACGAACTCGGCTGAGGAACGAAGACGGGTTGAGGGCAGGGTGGTAAGGATGGGAGCGTGTGTGCGTTGTTATGAGATGTGGCATTTTACACTCAGGAAAGCGAAAAAGAGGCACCATTGAGTTTCTGGTTTTTCGATTTCATTTTTTTACTTCAAAAACGTGGTTGCTGAGCCATGCTATCAGATTTTCTCGTGTGACTTGACTGGAGGCAACACCCAAGATCAGACTTTCCTGCTCATCTACGCTGGCTTGGATCTCATGCCCATTAAGAATCAGGAAAACTTCCATCGCAGCATGGCCCAATCGTTTATTTCCATCAACAAATGGATGGTTTTGCACCAATGAAAAACATAATGCCCCTGCTTTTTCTATCAGTGTAGGATAAAGATCTTGGCCCCCAAAAGTCATACGGGGTTGCGCAATGGCTGATTCCAAACCGCCAAGATCACGCAACCCCGAAGCACCACCACTTTGATCCATAATCCGTCTGTGAAGTTCAATAACTTCAGATAGGGAAAGATACCGCATCAACTCAACCTTCTATAAAGTTCTTTGTTTTTCTTGAGAACGTGTTGAGTAGCTGCTTCAAAATCTTCTTTCGGTTGATCGAGTAAATCATTCAGTGCGGCTTTGGCTAGTTCTTCTGGTCGAATGCCAAGCCGTTTAGCCGTTAAATCCAACTTTTCATTTTGAGTTTCTGTCAAATCAAACGAAAGTTTCATGGTATCTCCTTTGGGTAATAATTCGGATACTTATAAAATCGCTAAATATTAGCCAAAGTTCAAGTGTGATTTTAGGTTGTTGATTTTTTGGGTTTGCCTCAATATCAAAAATTCTTTTACTCTTAAAATGCCATTTCTCATAACGTATAAGGTTCAAGAACCTGCCAGTGGTTTCTTGGCAGGTTGTGGGTG
>JAYODI010000161.1:0-4978 GCA_038279365.1 Candidatus Latescibacterota bacterium
CACTTAGAACAATTTGGATCAAATTCATCGAAAGACCTTTCTGAGCAAGAGGTCGATGACAATGTTTAATGCGTTAAAAATAGATTGGCCTTTTTGTTGTGCATATTGAGTATAGCGGATGTATGTGGGTATTTCTCGGTAGGTTAATTTGAGCTTGCCAATTTGTGTGATGATTTCTGATGCATGTGCCATGCGTGGTTCTGTTATACAAATTTGAGAGGCTGCTGTGGCAGACAGGGCACGCAAACCATTGTGTGTGTCAGTGAGCCAAACGCCAGATGTGAGACCCGTAAATGCGATGCCTAATTTTAGCACCCACTTTTTTATAGTGGGTATTTCTTTGCTGTGTTCGGGGTCTAAAAATCTTGAGCCTAATACTACGTGTGTTTCTTGATTGAGTATGGGAGCCAAAAGGTCATGGATGCGCTCAGGTGGATGTTGACCATCTGCGTCAAAATGCACAATGGCTTGAGCACCTTGTTGTAGGGCAAAATCAGTTCCTGTTCTAAGTGCCGATCCTTGACCTAAATTGATGGGATGTCGCAAAACGCAAACGGGTAGTTGGCAAGCTTTTTCATATGTATTATCATTTGATCCGTCATCAATGACGATAATGTGATAACCCAATGTTAACAAGGGGCGAATGGTTTCGGCTATTACGGGGCCTTCATTATAAGCCGGAACGATGATATATACTTTGGGTTGGGTTGTTTGCATGTTGGGTCGTCGCTCAGGGCTTTTTGGGATAGCTTGCATGGTGTCCTCTACACTGGCTTTTGACAGGCAAGAGTAAGATAGCGATTGGTAAAGCCATATCGCACTGTTGACCAAAGCCGCTTGAATGCGCGGTGTGGGTGCGTGAGATAATATCCCAATAAATTGGAGCGGAGATCTTTCATTCGTGTTTCGCTTTTGTTGCGAACAGCTCCCAAACTATAGGGTTGAATTTGTCTTAGGCAGTCTACTTCAATAAGGCCTTGAGATTGAAACAAATGCCGAAAGGAATGTTCTGTGAAGTCATTGAGATGGTAAGGATTGACATCAACCGATGGCGTTGTGGGAGCCGAACAGATGAGTATACCACCAGGCTTGAGCAGGCCAAAAAGTTTTTGAACAAAGTGCTCAGGGTGTGGTAAGTGCTCGATTGTTTCAAGGGATACAATATTTTGAAATTTATCGTGGTCGGTGAATGTGTCAATGTCTTGATTTAAGAAGGTTACTGATGGATGGGCATATCGTTTTTTTGCATAGGCAACGGCATCGCTACAGATATCCACACCAATGATTTCCGTGATATCTGCTTGTGATTGGCGAAGCAAAATTTCGGATCCGTATCCTGTACCACTTGCCATATCCAAAATACGACCTGATTGAATATGTTTTGCGGCAAATGTGTAGCGAGCTTGATGCAGGTGCAATGTTTGCAAACCGGTGGTGCTGTTTTCTTCAATATGGTCGGGTACAATTCTTTCTAAGCTGCTTGCCAGTTCTGTCATGGAAGAATTAGTTTCTGTTGTCATGTGTGTTTTCCATATGGTGGTTGTTGGGCAGATAGGTTGTTAGGATACGGTTCATTTCATAAAGTCGTGCGCTTGGATAGGCACATAATAAATTGGGTGCTGTAAAGTCTTGGGTTGGGATGTTTGCTACCTGAAGCACTTGTTCGAGCGTATATTTTTTTTCGAGAACCAAAACAATCAGTCGATTGCTGTTGGCAATGTCTTGGCGGAGGTGATTAATGTTAACATTGTGTTTGTTAAAGTAATATTCCAGTGGCGCTGCTGTTGCAATGGTTAATAATCGATCCGATGATTGAAGCTGTGGTTTGAGATATTGTGTAATGACTTCTGCATCTTTAAGAGTGCCTGGGCCATAAGGATAATAGGTATTTAACGTTTGTGTGGCATTTATGCCTCCCCATAAACCCAAACACAAGCTGATATAAACAACCGTTTTAGCAACCGTTTGATGGGGAAGTGCGCGTTGTAAAAAAGTGTAAAAACCTGTACTGGCGACTGTATAAAATAAGGGGAGCAGGTAGAGCCATACCCGTTCGGGGGGCAAAACCCCTTGGATAGGTAACAGGATGGCTAAAGTTAAGACTGCAGGAAAGGCAAGGCAAATACGGTGCTGAGCGCGATGATGATGGGCAATGATGCCAATTAGAGTTGCTATCGCCAGGAGGGTTATCAAACCAAAGTTGTAATCAAGGGTCCATTGTGACCACACATCCAATAAGCGCTCAGGTAAACGGTTGATGAACGCAGATAAAGACATAGGTTGCACAAAACGGTTTTGAATGATTGCGTCAAGGCCAGATGCTAAAATAACGGGTAAATATAATAGACCTGTTAAGAGTATCGTTAGTGTGCTGTATTGGAATATCTGATAAATGGTGGCTTTGAATGGCAGACTGAAATCACTTTGCAAGGAAGACCAGACGATCCACAAAAGAACGGTGGCAAATGGATAAAGCATGACGGGAACGGTATGTAGCCCCATAGCGGATAAAATGGCTAAAGATGTCCAAGCTGCAATATTATTTTTTTTGCGTAAGTAGTTTGCCAACAAGAGCAAGAGTATAAAAAAGAGCATAATAAATGCGTAACCACGTGCATTGGTTCCATATTCGATGAGTGCAGACGACACGCTTAGGAATGCTGTAGTAAGGAGTGCCGTGTGTTTTTCATATAAGGCCCGTACTAAAAAGTAAGTGGCAGGTATCAATAAAACTCCTGCTAAAAAAGCAGGTAAACGAATGGCCCAGAGTTGGTTGCCAAATAGGAAATAGGCCATATGTACACAAAGCGTATGAAAGAGGTGGTTGTTTGGAAATGAATAGTTTGATAAACCCAAAATGAGGGGCTTGGAGGCATAGTTGGTGAAAGTGAAAGCTTCGTCGTGGCGAATGGGTTGAAACAAAAAAAACAGACGAAATGCAATGCCACCAACAAGAATTGTAAACAGCGCGATGAAGTGTAAACGATCTGTATGACGATAAAAAGACTGGACGTGCGCAATCGTGTCAAACCAACATTCACGCAGGTCCTTTGTAAATTTTGCCAAGTGTTGGGTTAGGTAATACTCAATGTTTTTTTTGTTTATAAATGCCAAAGATGAAAAGACAATGGCAATGATACCCAATATGTAAAGTTTGGTGATAACACTTGCATAAACAGATTGGGTAAAACGCTCAGCATCTCCATCCACAGATAGGGCATCCAATTGGGATTTTACCCATTCATATGGAATTTGTGTAGCAAGTAGGCTGAATAAACCGGTGCATAAAAAGCCTGTCAAAACCAAAAGCAGGATGATACGCACAATGGATGCGTGTTTCATGAATACCAGTATTCCTGAGTGTATTTAAGAATGACGGGATTATTGTTATTGGGGTAGGTAAATGGGTGGGATGTGCGCTATTTAAGAGTGCGCCCTATCCTTTTTATCGGCAAGTATACACAAAAGATTAGCAACATTTATACCTATAGAATATAGGCCTATGATTCAATGGTGCAATTTGCCATAAGTGTTTTTGTAATATATGTTTAGGTGTTTTTTTATTTGGGGCAGGTATTGTGTGGAGAAATGGGGATGAGGAAAGTTTTTCAATATGCCTTGTTTTAATGTGCCAGAAGGCTTTCAAATACATCTTGATGGCGTTGTAACCAAGGTTTGATATCAAATTTTGTAACAGCTCTGGCGCGTGCCGCTTGGACATAAGCGTTTCGATTTGCCACGATTTTTAGCACCGCATCTGCAAGCGCGTCTGGCGAGGGGGGTTGTTCTTTTTCCCAATTGAGTTGGGTGTCAATACCGATGCCAGCATCTGGACCAACGAGTTCGGGGGTGCCACCGCTATTTGAATAAACAACAGGAAGACCACTTGCAAGCGCTTCCAATACAACTGTTGGGCAGGGGTCATTATAACGCGTGTGCAATAAAATATGGGCAGATTGAAAAATTTTGGGTGCTTCGCTTTGGTTGTAAGGCCCATAAAATGTAACAGAATTTGCAATGCCCAATTGATCAATCCATTCTTGAGCCATTCGGCGCGTTTCTTGTTGGTCGGGCAACCAATTCAGTTTACCTGTAATCAGTATTTTTGCTTCTGGATATTGTTTTTTGACCAGCGCAAGTGTCTCCAGAGCGTTCTTGAGGCGGTAGTGTTGGTATTGGTTGCCTGCAAGTAATAGGATAAGCTCATTTGGAGAGGGCGTGGCTGGGGTAAATATTTCTGTATTGACAGGATTATAAAGAATTTCTGATTCACTTTTACAAGGCCCCAAAAATTCATCAGCAGCCATTTGGCAAAATTCGCTTTGATAGAAGACGTGATCCGCCATATGAAGGGTTTTGGCCATTCGCTGATTGCGCTCCTTCCAACGCCAACCATACCAACCCGGATAGGCAACACCGTTTTGATTCCAGGCAAAGTGTGCACCGATTTTCTTGGCTGTATTTGCAATATGTTCGGCGCCTTCAGGGGGTTGACTGCTGACCATATATAAAATGTTAAACAGTTCTGGATTGTTGGGATAAAGTGTTTGCATCCATTGGAATTTAACCATACCACCAAAGGCAACTTCATTGAAGGTGGGGACATGGGATTGTCCGTAAGACACACGAACACTTTTTTCTTTTGCAAAATGCATGCGTTTTCTTTGTGGGCGCGTTTTGAAACCCAAATAAGCAGATTTAACAGCTGTTTTAAATGGGAGGTGTTTGGAAAAAAAATCATTCAATTGCATAGGCTTATGCCTTTGTAGGCCTGGGGTTTTATATCATTTGTTGGTGAACCATTTTTTTAAATTCACCATTGGCATTTAGCAATTCCTTGTAGGTGCCTTTTTCAACAATTTGGCCATCTTTGAGCACCAAAATTTGATCGCAGTTTTGTACGGTAGATAATCTGTGAGCAATAATAATGATGGTTTTCTGACCATGTAAATGATCAACGCTCTTTTGTATCATGTGT
>JAYODI010000162.1:0-4923 GCA_038279365.1 Candidatus Latescibacterota bacterium
AAAAAAGCAGGATTTGAAGCGGTTGATTGTTCTTTGGATTTTGGACATTACGCCTGTGTTCAAGGGTATCGTTCTTAAGTTAAGATCACATCAAAAAAGGCCATAACATTTCTTGTTGTGGCCTTTTTTATTTTATGGATTTGTTTAGGATTGGGTTCTTTGGGCGCAAAGTGCAATACCTTGTTGCACCAAATTTCGGATTTTGTCAAATCCACGAAAGGGTTTTTGTATCCAAAAGTCGAATTTGGCAAGCCGTGGGTCGTCGTCATCTAATTTCCAGCCGGTGGTGAGAATGATGGAAAGGTGTGGGTTTATTTTTTTGAGTTCACCCGCCAAAACATCACCAGACATGCCCGGCATGCCCAGATCCAAAAGTGCCACGTCATAGGTGTTGATGTTTATATATTCTAAAGCTTCATTGCCTGTGTTGGCAATATCCACATCGTGTTCGTTTTGAAAGACGGCCAACAAAATTTCAGTAATGGCAGGTTCATCGTCTACTATGAGAATGTGTCCTCGTGTGCCTGGAGATGTGGTCGTCACGGGTTTTTGTGGTTCGGGCTTTTCTGTGCAAAGTGGCAATGAGATCATAAAGGTGGTTCCTTGCCCGAGCCTGCTTTTAACTGTGAGGTGCCCGTGCCAGCGGGTAATGGTGTTGTAAACGGTCGATAAACCCAGACCGCGCCCCACATCTGTTTTGGTGGTGAAAAAGGGTTCAAAGACTTTTTGTTTTGTTTCCTCAGTCATGCCATCTCCTGTGTCGGTGACGGAGATCTGGACGGTTTGATCTATTACTTGTGTGGTGAACGATAGGTCTCCGCCTCTTGGCATGGCGTCTACGGCATTAAAAATAAGGTTCACGAGCGCGTCGTATAAATCTGAGGCAGTACCTCGAATCATGGGGGAATCGGATAGCGAGGTGGTGACGTGGTTGGTGATGTTGCGCGACTCAGGTTCGTCTTTCCAACGTGGGCGCGTGGTTTCGATGGCTTCGTGAACAATGTCGTTGACACTGATAATTTGAAGTTCGGTGTCTTCTGTCATGCGTGTGGTTTGGTGAAGACGTGCGACCAAGTCGGCGGCACGTTCTGCAAAGGTATTGATGAGTTCGGCTTGGCGCAACAAGTGTGGGTCGCGTGTGGAGCGCAAGAGGATTTGTGCAGGCCCCCACATGCCTGTGATGATGTTGTTGAGGTTGTGACTAACACCTGCGGCGAGTTCTCCAACTGCACGTAATCTTTGGGTGCGAATGAGTTCTTGTTCGGCTTGTTCACGTTCGGCAATTTCATTTTGTAAATCGAGATTGGCGGTTTGAAGTGCAAATGTGGCTCTGTCTACTTCTCGGGCCAAGACGTTGTTGAGTTTGTTGGTGTCTTCAAAAAGTTGTACGCTGTTGAGCGCAATGGCCACCTGGTCGGCAATGAGCATCATGAGGCGTTCGTCTTCGTCGGTAAATGTTTGTGGGTGTGGATGACTGAGGTTGATCACACCCACAATGTGACCGTCGAGACGCAAGGGTAAACACAAAATGGAACCAATAGGCCCAATGGCTTGGGTGGCATCGAGAAAGCGCGTATCTTTTGAAATGTCGGCAATGGAGACCGGTTCGCCATTTTCGGCAACCCACCCAGCAATACCTTCACCGCGTTTAAATCGACTCACCGGCAAGTTTTCGGGATCGTAATAGCGGCTTTCGGTGTCGGTTTGGCTGCGGGCCGCTTTGACCAAGAGTTCACCCGTGTCATTGTCGAGCAACATAAGCGAACAGTTTTCGGCATTGGTTTCGTCAATGACGGTGTCGATAATGCCTTCAAAAACCCGCCGTGGCTCTTGAATGTATTTGAGTGCATCAATAATGCGGCGTACAGCCGAAAGTTCGCGCACCCGTTCTTCAAAACGAGATTGGGTGCGTGCCAGTTGGTGCTGAAAAAACTCGCCGCGTTCAGCAATTTTGCGTTTGAGAACCTCTTCGGAAGAGGTGTTGTTTTGATGATCGTCCATTGCGGGTATCCTGTTTATAAAGATCGCCCCCCCGCAAGCTTGATATCAGAAAATGAGACTCGAAGTGGGAAATAATGCCCTGTAATTTATCAGATTGTTGTTGGTGAAAATGTGACTTGGGACACACACAAACTTAAATATCGTAAAAACAATATCTTTTGTGCACAAAAATATAAATAATGATAGAGATATTTTATTTCAATTTGAATATGTTGTCAAAAACAATAATTAATTAAAAACATAATTTACTGTTTTAAATTGATTTAATATAGTTATAATTAAAAAAAATGAATTGCAAAAACATTGCGAATGGCAAATAACACGGTTCACAAAAGTAGAAGTGGATACTTCAGCTATTTCTTTCGTCTCGCAGTTGGTTAAATTAACTTCCGTTGTGATTCAAGCCGATAGCTGATCATTGACCCCTTTGGGTTCAAAATCAAAAATGGAGGACGTGATGCGTCGCTGGTTTATGTGTTTGGGGATGATTTTTTTGATGTGTGATTCGGCTTTTTCTGAACCGGTGACGGTTTATGCGGCTGCCAGTTTAACCAGTGCCTTACAAGATCTTTCCAAATTGGCGGAACAGAAACAGTTGCCGTTGCGATTGTCTTTTGGGGGGTCTTCAACATTGGCCAAACAAATTGTTCAAGGTGCACCTGCCGATGTGTATTTTTCGGCAAATGTGGCTTGGATGGATTATTTGGCGCAGGAAGATATGTTAGAACCTGATACACGTGCCAATTTATTAGGCAATTCGTTGGTGGTGGTGGCGACAAAAGATGAAAGCTTTGAGGTGATGCCTCAGTCTGATTTTGATTTTGCCAAAGCTTTTCAGGGTCGGTTGGCCGTGGGTGACCCGTCTCATGTGCCTGCGGGCATTTATGCCAAAGAAGCCCTGATCAAATTGGGTTGGTGGGACGCGTTAAAAGGGCGTTTGGCACCTGTTGGTGATGTGCGTGGGGCGTTGACGTTGGTGGCGCGTGGAGAATGTTCGGCGGGTATTGTGTATGCAACTGATGCCGCGATTGGTAACGGAATTGAGGTGATTGCTACCTTGCCCGATTCCTTGTTGCAAACGCCCATTGTGTATCCTGTGGCGGTGGTGAAGGGGCGGCGCACGCCGGATGTGGACGCTGTGATGCAATTTTTTCAATCGGAGGAAGCGGTGGGTGTGTTTCAAAAGTATGGGTTTCGGGTGTTGGTGCTGAAAAAGGATTAAGGTTTTCTCTGTTATTTAATGACGGTCTGAGGTAAATGTGTGTGCATTTACCTTGGGAATGACCTGTTTTTTGCACGCACCCAAACGATTGGAGGTTTTCACAAAACTTGGGCTTAAGACGGGTCAAGACGTGATGTATTTGATTAAGCCGCACTCGATACATAATCAAAAAAGCCAATAAAACGCCCAGGTTCAATATGTTGATTGGCAGGGTCTTGGTTAAAGAGTATGCGTGGTTGTGCATAAATGGTTGGCAGATGAGTTTCTATATTACAGCGTGCAAATGCAACATAATTAGTATTGCCTAATTGTGGTTGATTCACACCTTCTTGGGTGTATTCGAGATGCTGTGATATGAATGTGTTTATTTTTTTCTATGCTTCATTGTGAAATGTTTCTCGATATGGTGCATTGGAGCGCACTTTACGCAAAGTGATTCGTGAAGAACTTCATTCACATGCTGGTTAAAATAATAGCGTATCCTACACATCTCTAAGGTTGGTGTAGAGCGCGTTATTTATCACTCTGATTGTTTGGTCTTGGCCCTGTGACTGGCTATACACAAAGTTGGATGCACTTTGTTTTATGGGCATAAAAAAACGGGATCTGTATGATCCCGTTTTTGTTTTATAGATTTTGTTAATTAGATATTATCGTTCTGCAACATTTTTATAATGCGCTTTGCAAGGTTCTCTTTGATTTCCCTATGTCTGGGAACGGGTTGAGAAATTTTTGTCTCAGGGTTTTGGTACCAGTCATGTTTGCCGCCATGACGAATGAAGATACAACCCATTTCTTGAAGATTTTTAATCAAGTCGCGTCTTTTCATAAAACTTCTAATTCTGCTATTCGCCGCACGTGAGGAATCTCGCCGCTTGTGAGATCTTTATAAAGATCAATGAGATTTTCTTTTAATTCCAGTTCTGTTTCCCCCTGTGTCCAATAATCAGGGAATTCTTCTAAATATCCCAACCACATATCTTCATCTTGCCAATATTTATATTTGGGCTTTTGCATTTTAAAATTCCTCTTTTACAAAAATGAACTTTCCATTGTTCTATGGGTATATATCGCCATTTCAAATAAAGGCGTCAAGGGGAAATCTCTGTTCGTTATCTTTTATCGGTGTTATTTGATATGTTCGTTTAGGTTTTTTTGTTTTGTGATCTCACTCGTATTTCAATGCATCTACCGGATTGGCTTGGGCTGATTTATAGGCTTGGTACCCTACCGTGAACAGGGCAATGGTGAAGGTGATGCCACTGCCAGCAAAGAATATCCAGGGATGTAGGCCCATGCGGTAGGTGAAGTCTGCCAGCCATTGGTTCATGGCCACGTAAGCAAGTGGCCAAGCGATGATGTTGGCGATGAAGATGAGGGCGATAAATTCTCGGCTCATGAGCACAATAATTTGGCTTAGGGTGGCACCCAATACTTTGCGCACACCAATTTCTTTGGTGCGTTGTTCGGCGGTGAAAGAGGCGAGGCCAAACAATCCCAAACACGCGACAAAGATGGCCAATCCTGCAAAGAGTTGTACGAGGTTGCCCAATTGTATTTCTGCGGCGTAGAGATCGGTAAGGCGCTGTTCTTCAAACTCAAATCCAAAGGGTCTGTTGGGCAAAAACTGTTTCCAAGATTTTTCTAAGTGTACCAAAGTTTCAGAGAAGTTTTCGGGTTTGAGTTTAACTCCCAAATGG
>JAYODI010000163.1:0-4888 GCA_038279365.1 Candidatus Latescibacterota bacterium
CTTTTCCCTAAAATAGCACCGGAAACGCAAGTTCAGCGAAGCTAATTTATTCCGGTGCGGTTGATTGAACAATGACCGAAGTAATTTTTCAATCTTCATTATTCCAGTGCGGTTGGTCGGGTCATTATCAATAAATGAATCACAATATGTTTCAATTAGGTAAGGAGAGAATCTATGGCAGCAGAGAGCAGGGCTTCGATTTTGGCGCGGTTGCGGAAGAAGATTGCAGATGGGATTCCGATTATTGGTGGGGGTGCGGGTACGGGGATTTCGGCGAAGTGTGAGGAGGCGGGGGGGATTGATTTGATTGTGATTTATAATTCGGGGCGTTATCGCATGGCGGGGCGGGGGTCTTTGTCGGGGGTGTTGGCGTATGGCAATGCCAATGAGATTGTGAAGGAGATGGCATTTGAGGTGATTACAGCGGTGAAACATACACCGGTGTTGGCTGGGGTGAATGGGACAGATCCGTTTATGTTGCGGTCGCATTTTTTGCAGGAGTTGAAAGATTTGGGGTTTGCGGGGGTGCAGAATTTTCCGACGGTGGGGTTGATTGATGGGGTGTTTCGGGCCAATTTGGAAGAGACGGGAATGAGTTATCAGATGGAGGTGGATACGATTGCTGAGGCGCATGATATGGATATGTTGACGACGCCTTATGCATTTAATGTGGAAGAGGGGGAGTTGATGACACGGGCGGGTGCCGATATTGTGGTGGCACATATGGGATTGACGACCAAGGGGGCGATTGGGGCGCATACGGCTAAGACGTTGGATGATTGTGTGGTGGAGGTGAAGGCGATTTGTGATGCGTGTAAGTCGATTCGGAGTGATGTGATTACGTTGTGCCATGGCGGGCCGATTGCAGAGCCTGATGATGCGAAGTATATTTTGGAGCGGGTGCCTGAAGTGGACGGGTTTTATGGGGCCAGTTCGATGGAGCGGTTGCCGACGGAGGTGGCGATTACGGAGCAGATTCAGAAGTTTGTGGGGATTAGGCGGTAAAAAAGTCACAGGTCACAGGTCACAGGTTGCAGGTCACAGGTCGCAGGTCACAGGTCAGAAAAGGGAAACAGGTTGTGTTTTTGACTTGTGACTTGCGACTTGTGAACTTGTGACCTTTTTTTATGCCGCTATGAGTGTGTCGTCGGTGAGGTAAGCACGCAATTTGGAAAGCGCACGGTTACGGAGTTGGCGCACGCGTTCTTTGCTGATGCCCAAACGGTTGCCCACTTCGGTAAGAGAGATAGGCGCGTTGCGAAATCCGAAGGTAAGGTCTATGATGTGTGCATCGCGTTCGTTGAGGAGGTGCAAAGCGTGTTTGAGTTGGTTGGTGGTTTCAATGCGCTCGATGGTTTCATCGGGACGTTCGGCACTGTCGGAGATTTGTTCGTGTAAAAAACCATCTGTGAAGTTATCAGATGGTGCACTGTCTAATGAAACGGCTTGTGCTTGTGCTTCGAGTGCAACAGAGACGCGACGATGGGTCATGTCTAAGTGGGTGGCCGCTTCATCGGGTGTGACTTGACGACCCAGTTGTTGAGAGAGTTCTTCGGTGGCTTTGTAGAGTTTGTCTAAATCGTCGTGGCGATTAAAGGGCAAACGCAAAGGATGACGGTGATGGCGCAGTGATTTTTGAATGGCGTTGCGAATCCACCAAACGGCGTAGGTGCTAAATTTGTACCCCAATGCAGGATCGAATTTTTCAACGGCTTTGATAAGCCCCACATTGCCTTCGGCGATAAGGTCAGAAAAGGGCATATCTGAGTAAGTGTATTCGGATGCGATTTGGATAACAAAGCGCAAATTGCCTTCTACAATTTTATTGATGGCGTTTGGGTCGCCTTTTTGTACACGTTGGATCAGAATATCAAACTCATCGTCACTGAGCAAGGGATAGCGATCGAGTTCATTCATATATTGCGCGGCAGATGGGTTGTGAACTGTGTGTGTCATGGTGGATTCCTCATAGATATCAATTTTAGACAAAATGTTTTTACATGACAATTATGATAAATTGTCTATTAAATGTCAATGTTTTTATTTGACAAAATTTAAACAAAAAATAGACAATTTGTTTAAATTGTTATTTTTATATGGGTTTTTGAAACAAAAAAAAGCGACTTGGAGAAGATCCAAATCGCTTTTTGATCTGTATTTTGCTTTAAATGGTGCGTAATCGATTCAGTTGTTGCTGTAATATTGTGATGTTGGGAATCTCAATGGCGTCAATTTCTTGTATGATGTTTTTATAATGGATGGCTGCACAACCACCAATGAGTAAGGGCATGTTTTTGGGTAAATGATGTCTTAATTTGATGAGTTCCGATTTGAGGTGTGGGTCATCGGTTGGATAAACCAAGCTTAAGGCAACGGCTTTGGTTTGTTTTTGGATGGCGGCAAGTGCGATTTCTTCGGCAGGCAAAGAGGGGCCCAAATAGGTAACTTGCCAACCATTAGCAGAGGCTATTGTTGCAACAATGGTGGCACCTAATTCATGGAGTTGACCCGCTGGTGTTGTGACAATGATGTTGGGAGCTGAGGTTGAAATGGAATAGGATGTGTTGAGGTTTTCAAGAAAAGCGCGTGTCACAGAAGAGGCCAGGTGTTCGTGAGAAATGCGCAATTGACCTGTATGCCAAAGATCTCCTATTTGGTGCATAAAGGGGGCAATGATATTTTCGATGAGGATGGGTTGGCTAAAAGTAACGGCAGCGCGCCCCCATGTATTGTGCAATGCTTGTGCGTCAAAGTCTTTGGTGGCTTGAATGGCTTTTTGTATGTATGTGCCAAAGTCACCGTGGGTTTCTGTTTCTTGGGCAGTTGGGGGAAGTGGTGCGGTTTCATTTTTGGCAATGAGGTTGCATAAGGATTCTTCTGATAGATTTGCAATTTGCCCAATATTGTGGCCGTCGTCAATGGCGCGTTTGAGCAGTTGCAAGCGGTCTATGTCTTCATTGGTATACAACCGTCTGTTTGTGTCTGTGCGGTTGGGTGTAACGGCATGGTAGCGTTTTTCCCAAATGCGGATCACATGAGTGGAAAGACCTGTTTGTTGCGCAACCGCTTTGATGGGGTATTTTAGACTATTCGTTTTTACAGTCGCATCGTTGTTCATTGTCACTCGTTTGAAAGTAGATGGGCCAGTGGAACCAAGCATAAAAGCGATTTTCGATAAGTTTTGCGCCAATATAAGCTTGATTGACGGCTTCTTGTGCGTTGAGTAGGCCAAAACTTTGTTTGATAAATTCGGCACAGGTGTTGAGGCCAATGCCGGTGCTGTCTCTGGTGATGCCTTTGTCAAAAAGCTTTTTTAAATCACTGACGTTGTTTTCAAGCCACATTTGCTGGTCTTTGGATACTTCATTTTCAACGACACAGCGTATCACTTTGGGATTGATTTGAAAGACCGATGTTTTCACTTGGCCGTTGCTTGTAAAACGGGCGGCATTGTTGAGGTAATTATAAATAATGCGGTCAATGGCCGAGGTTTCTAAACAGCGGTTGGATATGTCACCCGAAAATGTGGTGTGAACGGATACCTGCACTTGTTTTTCGGCAAACTTTATAATGGCACCGTCTAATTTGTCGAGGAAGCTGTTTATGTTGTGGATTTTGATCTCCTGTTGGGTAATCGGCGACATCAGTATATCCAACTGTTTATTTTATGTCAATGTTTAACACAATAATTTTCTGTTATTGTGTTTTTTTTTGCCCATAACATTGACGGAAGTTAGACATCTTGGTACGCTCATGCGCCATTTTTGAGTTTGAACATATTTATGAGATGAGGTTTTTGTGGGTATTGAGATGGAGACAAAAGCACCCAAAGGGTATCAACAGTCAGGTGTGCGTGCCGATGATTGGGTTCATAAGCGAATTGAGCGATCGTGGCATTGGCCCATTTCACAATACTTTGATACGTGGGCAAAGTATCAAGATCAACCCGATGCACGGGGTATTGATTGGGTGCGGGTTTGGCCATTTATGGGGGTTCATTTGGCGTGTTTGGGTGTGATTTGGGTGGGGTGGAGCCCTGTGGCTGTGGGAATGGCTCTGTTTTTGTATGCGATTCGGATGTTTGCCATTACAGGATTTTATCACCGATATTTTTCGCACCGCACCTTTAAGACGTCGCGCTTGGCTCAGTTTCTGTTTGCGGTGTTGGGCAATGCATCGGTGCAACGGGGGCCTTTGTGGTGGGCAGGGCATCATCGGCATCATCACAGACATTCGGATGAGGCAGAAGATATTCATTCGCCCCATCGAGATGGTTTTTTGTGGAGCCATGTGCTGTGGTTGACCACGCGCGAGCATTTTTCAACCGATCGCAAGGCGGTGAAGGATTTGATTGTGTATCCGGAATTGCGGTTTTTGGATCGGTTTGATATGGTGGTGCCTTTTGTGTTGGCCGTGGGGCTTTATGGTTTGGGGATGGTGTTGGAGGTGTATGCACCTGGTTTGGGTACGACGGGCCCTCAGATGTTGATTTGGGGGTTTTTTATTTCTACGGTGGTTTTGCTACATGCAACGTGTACGATCAATTCTTTGTCGCATCAGTTTGGCAGTCGGCGGTTTGATACATCTGATGAGAGCAAAAACAATGGGTGGTTGGCGTTGCTGACATTTGGCGAGGGGTGGCATAACAATCATCATTATTACCCAGGTTCTGTACGACAGGGATTTTATTGGTGGGAAATTGATGTGACGTTTTACGGGTTGTGGGTGTTGGAGAAGTTGGGTGTGATTTGGGATTTGAATGGGGTGCCGGAGCGGGTGTATGAGGGCAGTGAAACGGCAAATGGCAAATGGCAGAAGTAAAGGCAAAAGAAGATAGCAAACGGCAAACGGCAAACGGCAAACGGCAAACGGCAAACGGCAAACGGCA
>JAYODI010000070.1:0-31674 GCA_038279365.1 Candidatus Latescibacterota bacterium
ACATAGAAAAGGCGCTGATCGGGAGGGTTTGATCAACGCCTTTTCGGGATGTTGCATGGTACTGTATTAGACGCAACATCTTGGGTTTGGGTTCCAAAAAAAAGCGGTGTTGACTCAGCCGGGGTAGAGTCAACACCGATGTGTTTGCGGTAGGATGTACCGCGTAGTTATTCAACGCTTTTAGATGGTGAAAGTTCCATTTTGCGAGACAAAAAAAGAGTCATATTCATGATGTTGTAAAATATAATGTTAGAATTTTGAGTTGTTGTTTTAACCTGTAGAACCTGCCTGTTTTTAAAAAAAATTCAGTATTTTTAAAATTTTTTTAGAATGTTGAGCCATTTGGTTTTCCAAATGGCTTTTTTGTTTTCATCATGGGCATTTGGTGTGTGTTTGAGACATATATGTCACATGTATTACTTTTTTATATTTTGTGAAATTTTTGGTAAGATATTTATAAACAGCATGTTATTAAATGTTTCAATTGTTTGAATTGTTGGCATTGGTGTTGCATCTGAGTGAGGCAAGTGACATTCTTGTCATGTGTTCCAAGGTGGTGGGTGTTTCTGGGAGGTTCGCTGATGGTGTATCGCGCTACAGATGTGATGATTGGAAAGAGTCAGCCCATTCGAGAAGTTTTTAATATGGTTGAACGTGTGGCTTCTTCGAATGCCAATATTTTGATTCAGGGTGAAAGTGGTGTGGGGAAAGAGTTGGTTGCACAAGCGATTCACCGTCAAAGCCCACGCAACAATGCACCTTTTGTGGTGATTGATTGCACGGCTTTGCAAGAGACTTTGCTTGAGAGTGAGCTTTTTGGGCACGAACGCGGTGCTTATACGAGTGCCACCCATTTGAAATATGGGTTGTTTGAGGTTGCCCATGAGGGTGTTGTTTTACTGGATGAGATTGGCGAGTTGTGCCCCACAATTCAGTCTAAGCTGTTGCGTGTTTTAGAAACGGGCACCTTTCGCCGTGTTGGTGGCACGCGTGATATACAGGTTGATGTGCGTGTTTTGGCAGCAACAAATCGCAATCTCGATCAATTGGTGACCGAAGGATCTTTTAGAGAAGATTTGTATTATCGTCTTAATGTTGTCTCCATTCAGGTGCCTCCTTTGCGTGCGCGCCCACAAGATATTCCATATTTGGTGTGTCACTTTATTTCTCGTACAAATCAACATAGGGTGCAAGGTGTGTCTGATGAAGCAATGGCATTGTTGATGCGTTATCAATGGCCAGGTAATGTGCGAGAGCTCCGCAATATTATAGAGCGTGCGGCGTTGCTGTCTCAAAATAAGTGTATTCTTCCCGAAGATTTACCCATTGTTTTGAGAAATGGAAATGGGCTACAATCGCATAACAATTGTGGGTTTTATACGTTGAGAGAGGCTGAATGCAATCATATTGCAAATGTTTTGGCACAAGTTCGTGGACATCGCGCACGCGCTGCAGAGATATTGGGTATTAGTGAACGACAGTTGTATCGAAAGATCAATCAACACAAATTGCTGTAAAAGGTGTCATGTGTGGCAGGTTGTGTGTGACGGAAATGACAGGTATATTTGATTATAGAAAACAATGGTTTAGGATAATTTGGGATGTGCGGGTGTCAATATTGTCAGGTCGAATGGGTTTGTTTTAGAGCCGTGTATTTAAGTGATTGTTTTTATGATCTTTAAAAAAAGAATAATGGATGGTTTTTTGGCCTGACTTTTGCAACACTATCGAACATAGTTTGTCTGTTTGATGCCATTTGCCCGGAGGTTGCTATGCCAGATATTCTGGTTGTTGATCGGGACTTGAAGTCTTTAGGGGCAATGATACCGCGTATCCATACGTGGGCATATACAGTTGATGTTGCTGAGACATTGCAACAGGCAATAGAAATGTTGGATTTGCATGCATGTGGTATTGTCATATTAGCTGTGTATGTAGATGACTTTGACGCATCAGATGCAATTGCCACCATTTATCAGGCAAACCCCAAAGCGCGTATTGTGGCTGTGGGTGATCGGTCGTCGTTAGAATTGGAACGCGCAGTTCGCTTGTCAAAGATCTTTTATTACATGATTCGACCCATAGATTTTGATGAGCTCAAAGCTGTGGTAAGCCGAGCACTTGAAAAATCCATTAATTAAAAACTTGAATAATTGCAATGCTGATTTTATTCTTCACTGAGGCGATGTTGGGGTTTTGTTCTAAGGCGTTGGGTCTGGTTAGGAGGTTGGTTTTATGAAACGAATGTGTTGGGTTTTTGGGATGGTTTATCTGTTGGGCGTTGTTTGGCCAAGTGGTGTTCAGGCACAATCGGTGTTGCTCGATGGCAATTTGTCTGCAGGTTATCAAGGTTTGGATGGCTTGGTAGATGTCAAAGCAGGTCAAAGGGTTGCCATAGAGGTATATGGCAAAGACGTTGCAGGAGTCAGTGGGTTTTCTGCTTTGGTGACCTATTCGGCTACGCAATTGCGTTTTGATGGGTTTTCGGCAGGTTCTCTCATTCCTGGTTTCACGGGTTTAAACATTGTTCCATCTGCTGGCCAAATTGAAATTGGCGGTGCTTCCGTGAATGGTACTGCAAGTGTGTCTCAAGGCCGTTTGGGTGTGATCTATTTTCAAGTGTTAGAAGGTTTTTCGGGTAATGTGGCCGTATCACTCAGCCAAGGTCGCATTGTGAAGGGAGCTGCTTCCGAATCGATTGATACCCAAGCGCAGGTGGTGGTGGGGTTGGCTGTTTCTGGACCCGTGATGATTGATGGTGATGCCACACCTGGTTTGCAAGCCGCCCGTCGTGTTGTGGATGTGAACGTCGGCGATGTCATTTCTGTTGAAGTTTATGGCCGAGGCATTTCAGGGGCATCGGGCTTTTCTGCTATTTTGAGTTATGACAAAGCGCAGTTGTCTTTTGAAGGGTTTGATGCTACAGAGATTATTCCTGGTTTTACGGGGTTGCGTCTTGATGCGGGTGGTACGGTTGAAATTGGTGGGGCGTCCGTAACGGGCACTGCCGGTTCGGCTGAAGGTCGTTTGGGTGTGTTGCGCTTTAAGGTGCTTCGGGGCTTTACAGGTACCACGTCTATTGAGTTGGTTGGTGGTCGCTTGACTTTGGGAGCAGACATCACCAACTATACCAGTGATTTGATTTTGTCTGTTTCGGGCATTGCTGGCGGTGGGCCGCTTGTCAAAACGCCCGATTTTAACGGCAATGGTGTTGTTGATTTTCCCGACTTTTTGATGTTTGCTGGCGCTTTTGGCAAAAAGGTAGGGGATGTTGGCTTTCTGGAAGCACTCGATTTGAATGACAGCGGTGCCATTGATTTTCCTGATTTTTTAAGTTTTGCCCAACAGTTTGGCAAATCTGTTGGTTAATCGTTTCCTTTTTTTAACGTCCCTACAAAGTTTGCAACAGCTGTTTTGTTGGGAACGCGAGATATAAGTTGGATCAAGTTGTCACATTTTACGAAGGGGGAATACCATGAGATGGGGCAGGTGGTTTTTAAGCACGCTTCTGGTCTGTCTAACGCTTAGCCCAATGTGGGCGAGTGATACGCCAGATGAAGAAGTTATTATTATTCGAACGCCTTTAACCCGTATTCAGGTGGTGGCCGTGGCGCCACGTTTGATTAATGAGGGTTTGGTTGATACGACAATTGTTAAAGGTTCAACCAGTGGTTTACCCATTGTGGGTATTGGTGAACAAACGTATGTTGCTGCCGCTGTTGGTGGGCTTAAGGATGTAACAGCATTTACATGGTCGATTACAAGCCAACCCACGGGATCGACGGCAACCTTAGTAGACGCACCCAAAGTGGGCAAAACATTTACACCCCAAGTAGCGGGTGATTATGTGATTTCATTGAAGATGACCCATGCGGGTGGCGATACCACATTGACCAAAACGATTACTGCCGCAACCTATGTGGGTGCAGATCGTTGCGGGCAGTGCCACCCTCAAGCCAAAGCCGATTGGGAAAAAACCAAACACGCGCAAGCTTTGACCAAAAAGATCAGCGGTTTTCAAACGGGTCATTTCCAAGCGCGTTGTATCAGTTGTCACTCTGTAAGTAGCAACACATCGGCGGTGAATGTGCCCACTGCTGATAATGGCAGCTTTTGGGATGTGGCCGCTGATTTGGGTTGGACATTTCCATCAGACTTAACCCAAGGCACGTGGCAAGAAGTGGGTAGTGGCGAAACACCATCGGCTAATGCGATTGTTGACGGTGCTTGGAATATTGATCTCAAAAATTCAACATGGGATCAAATGCCAGCCGGGCTTAAAGCCATGGGCAATATCCAATGCGAAAGCTGCCACGGTCCTGGTAGTGCTCATGCTGCAGGTGCGTTTGCACAAGCCAATAAGAAAATTGGTGACAGTTTGGAAAATGGTGTGTGTGCAAAGTGCCATGATGACGGTCACTATCATGTGCGCCCACACGAATGGGATCAATCTGGACATGGAAAAATATGGTCGCGTGACAGTGCCACCTGTGCACCTTGCCACTTAGGTAGTGGTTATGTACAGTCTGTGGTGAAAGGTCAAGAACTCACACCAGGTAGTTTTGAATTGGGTGTGACACAAACGTGTGCCACATGCCACGATCCACACAGTGCAAAAAATGATCATCAAATTCGCGTGGCTGGTGTGGTTACATTAAACGCTTTGGTTCCTGATCCTGCGGGTAATCATACCAATACCATCACGTCTTTTACAACACCCGATTTGGGTACAGGTGCCATGTGCGCCCAATGTCACCATTTGCGTCCTACACGTGATGTTCCTGGTGCACGTATTCACCATTCGCATCAAGCTGAAATGGTGAATGGTATTGGGGGTTATCACTACCAAGGTGAAATTTATGGTTCGGGCAGTCACAAGTACATGAAAGACGCGTGTGCAAATTGTCATATGGCAGCCGCACCTGCGGGAACAGATGCCGTGTTGGGTAGCCATTCTTGGAAGATGCATGATGACAATGGTACGCCAGACAACATGGCTGATGATCATTACAATACAACCGCGTGTTCAACATGTCATGGGCCACTGCAAAACTTCGATGTGAACGGTGCAACCACCGAAATCGAAGAAATGTTGACGGTATTGGGTGGTTTGTTGCCCAGCAGTGGTGCAACAGAAGCTCAAACCAACGCCAAATGGAACCATGATTTTGTTGAAGCCGATGGCACAAATGGTATTCACAACTTTGTGTATGCCCGCAAACTGTTGGCCGATGCACTTAAATCTGCCAGCCCCACCACCACACCTGCCCCATTGGCCGGTGACTTTAGTGGTGATGGCAAAGTAGACTTTACCGATATGTTTATGTTTACCTCGCAATTTGGTAAGAGTGCTTCTTCTACGGGTTGGGATGCGCGTTACGATTTGAGTGGCAACGGCGTGGTTGGCTTTACCGACTGGTTGATGTTCCTCGACAGCTTTGGCAAAACGTCTGCTTCGGGCAAACCGGTTTTGGTAAACAATGGCCGCAATATGGGTGGCGACTTTATGTTGGTGGGCTCCAATCGCACAGCCATCGACCAAGATCATATTGGTGTGACCTTGCGTGCGATCAATATGACCGAAATGCGCGGTTATGGTGTCTATGTCAAATATGACCCACAAGTGCTTGAGTTTGTGCGTGCGGTGCGTTCTGAAGAGGGTATGTTAACATCAGAAAACACTGGTGCATTGGCCGCCCAAGAAGTAGAAGAAGGTCGTTTGTTGATTGCCGATGCCACGGTTGGTAATGTGGCTGTTAAAGGGTCAGGTGCTTTGGTTGATTTGATTTTCCGTCGCATTGGCGCAGTTGCCCAATCTTCGGTACAAATTGATTTGGCCCAAATGGCCGACTTGAGCTTTGGCATCAATGTTCCTGGCGCACCGGTTCAGGAAGTTGTTTCTGCGCGTGAATATGCACTCACGCAAAACTTCCCGAATCCATTTAACCCAGCCACAAGCATTCGTTATAGCCTCGCTGCACCGGGTGATGTGAAGCTTGTGATTTACAATGCGCTCGGGCAAGAAGTGCGCACATTGGTTGACAACTATAAGTTGTCTGGCGAATATGCCGCGCAGTGGGATGCTCGGGATGAAGCTGGGCGCGCAGTGGCCAGTGGTGTGTATGTGTATCGCTTAGAGGTCAATGGCTTTATACAAACCCATCGTATGGTGTTGACGCGTTAATTTAAAAAGCAGGGCAGGCCAAGGTGCTTGCCCTGCTTTTTATTTGGATCGTGATTTCAAAAACGCCGTATGTGTCTATTGTCTCTGTGATGACAGATGCAACGGCGTTTCACTGTGAGAGACATTTGGGTCACACATGAGACGCAACATGGTGCATGAATAGATTTGATTTTTGTATTATAATTCTTTTTTTTGTTGTAAATATAGCGTTTTACATTAATTACACATTTGAGAAGATCATGGCACACAGATTGCGATGTTGCATGGCAAACAACACAGGTGAGGGCGTTATGCAACGGTTTTGTATCGGTTTATTGTTCGTTTTGATGCTTGGCATGTCTGCTGAGAGTGCCACATTAAGTGGGCGCTTGACGTCATCGGCCTACTCTTGGCAAGCCCGTGAAGCTGGGGGCAGTGATGTCCGGCATTTGCGTTTGTATCAGGTTGCAATGCTGAATATGAGCCAAATGGGTGGTCAAGCCTTGTCATTGCACACACATTTGCAATTTTCGGGTGACTTGCTCGATGAACGGAATGGGCGTGAACACTATCGCATTTACAGTGCTTATGCCAAGTGGGCACAAAATGGGTGGGATGTGCGCTTTGGCCGTCAACGTATTTATGGCGGGGTAGGTTTTGGCACCATTGATGGTGGTCGTGCAGCGGTGCAAGCAACCGATTGGTTACAACTCATTGGTTATGCGGGTATGCTTACACCCGTGATCCCCGACGATGGCATTGGTACGTGGGATGAAGGGCATTTGTGGGGTGGGCAGGTGATGGTGGATGTGCGTGAGACTTATTTGACCATGAGTTATGCTGAGCGCAGTCGTGAACCGCTGGCTTATTTGGGTGCGGGGCGATATTCTCAAGTGTCCATCAATCAAGAGGGTACACAATTTCGCCGATTGGGTTTTGATGCCCGACACGATTGGGAAAATGCATCGTTGTATGGGCGTGTTGATTTGGATGCCGATGCTTGGTCTGTGCAAGAATTTGAAGTGACAGGTGAGGCGCAAGTTTCGGATGCCATCGGTTTGGCTGCCGAATTTGAACATCGCAAACCCACTTTGTATCTCAATTCGATCTTGAGCGTGTTTGAAGTTCAAGACAACCAAGAAGTGGAAATGCGTGCAACCTATAAAGTAAATGATCAAGCCAAAGTATTGTTACGTGGCACACGTTCGTTTTTTGATGGTGATTCGGCATGGCATTTGGGGGCAGGACTGATTTGGGGGCAGGCTTATTTGGGGTATGCAAGGCGCGTGGGATATGGCGGTGACAACAATTCGTTTACCGCGTCTATCCAACACCCTGTTAATGAACAGTGGACGGTTCATGCCGATGGCAGTATGGCGAGTTACCGGTTATACGATACACAAGTGTCACGAAATCGGGCATGGACGGGCAGTGCTGGGGCGCGTTATCAGATGAAAAAAACGTTGAGTTTGGATGTGGAAGCACAAGTTTTAAACAATGCATTTTACAATCGTGATGCACGCATTTTTGTGCGGGGTTCTTTCTGGTTTTTCAAACGGTGATGATGGCATGAAACAGATGATGCTTTGGATGTTTGTGGCCGTTCTTTCTTTGGGATGGCAAAGTGCTTTGGCACAAGAACCCTTTGTGCCGTCTACGGCAATTAAATTTAGTCATAAAGACCATGTCGATGCTGCAGAGTTGGAATGTGCGGTGTGCCACGATGTGAGCGAAAGCACGTCTGCACGTGATCGCTTATTGCCTGCCAAAGCTGTTTGTGCAGAGTGCCACGATGTAACCGATCAGGATGAATGTGCGTTTTGCCATACTGACATGAGTCAGTTGGGCAAAATTCAATCGGTTGATTCCGATATCTTGTTTGCTCATAAAGATCACTTAGCTTACGACGGGGTCGATTGTGCCACATGTCATGCAGGCGTTGAAAAGTCTGTGAAGACGGGTGGGTCGCATATGCCCAATATGCCTACGTGTTCCACATGTCACAACGATGCACAAGCGCCCAAAGCGTGTGCGGCGTGTCATACCGATTTGAGCAATTTGCGCCCCGAGTCGCATGTTTTGGGCTGGACAAAAGGTCATGGACGGCGGGTGCGTTTGGGCGATACATCGTGTTTACCTTGTCATAGTGAACCCGACTGCCAAGAATGTCACGAAGGTGCAAAGTTGACGGTTGCAGTGCCGCCATTGGGCTCACAGGCTACATTTGCCCCACAAAGCAGCGGGCAGGCGGGTTTGATTTTGAAGAATGTTCATGAATTGAATTATCGTTTTACACATGCTTTAGAAGCCAAAGGCAAAACAAAAGATTGTGCCAAGTGTCACGAGCAAGATACATTTTGTGCCGATTGCCATCAGGCCGATGTGGGGTTTGTGAAACCCGCTTGGCATGGCGGTGCTGATTGGGGGGCCATTGCAGGGGCCGTGGGTACAGGCGGTGGTCGCCACGCCACATTGGCTCGGCGCGATATGAATCGGTGTGCATCTTGTCATGCTGCAGTGGGTGATGACCCCACGTGTATGTTGTGCCATATGGATCGCACACCCGGGTTGGGCAACGACCCTAAGACACATGGACCTCGTTTTAAGTCGCAAGTAGGTGAAGGTGATTTCCACAACAATCCCAATTCACTTTGTTTTAACTGTCACACATTTACAGGACCAGCCGGTGGGGCTGGGTTCTGTGGGTATTGTCATGGGCCGCAAAATTAAATTTATCGTGCTGTGTGGTTTGGTGGCGTTGGTGGGGTGCAGTGATGTCAAAAATGTACCCACTGGACCGACCACAACATCTGCTTTAAGTGTTCATACACCAGGATGGATCAATCCTGCTGCATCTGATTTTCACGGTGCGGCCTTGGCCAAGGTCGGATATGATATGTCGGGTTGTCGAACATGCCATGGTGCAGATTATGCTGGTGGCATTTCTGAAAGCTCATGTATCAAATGCCACCCTGGCACGCCCGAAGACTGTTCGACCTGTCATGGGCAACCGCCTGCCGCACCGCACCCCCAAGTGGCCAATTGTAGCTTGTGCCATGGCCAAGTGGTGGATGCATCAGGCACCATTATTGACCCATCGTTGCATATTAATGGTCAGGTCAATGTGCGCTTAGGACATCCGCAAGGCTTTGCCAACCCATCATCGGAGAATTTTCATGGTGTGGCCATTAAGGCGGCGGGTTGGTCGATGGCAGAATGTCAAAGTTGCCACGGGCAAGATTATCGGGGAGGCGTTGCAAGCGATGTGTCGTGCTTGACGTGTCATCAAAAGAGCCCCGAAGATTGTTCGACCTGCCACGGCGATATGAATAATCCGGCACCTCCTGAAGATATTGCAGGCAATACGGCAACCACATTGCGCACAGTAGGTGCCCATCAATCGCATTTGTCGGGTGGTTTCTTTGCCGGTGGTATTGCTTGCTCCGAGTGTCATACGGTGCCCACACATTATCTTGACCCAGGGCATGTGGATTCTGATGAACCTGCCGAAGTCATTTTTGGTGCGTTGGCCAAGACCCGTGGTTTAAGCCCTGTTTGGGATGGTGAAACATGCAGCAATACTTATTGTCATGGTTCTGCAAAACCCAAGTGGACGTCTGTTGGCACTGGGGAATCGATTTGTTCAACGTGTCATGCCATTCCGCCACCACTTCCACACCCACAAACACAAGTGTCGTGTGCAACGTGTCACCCGCGCGTGGTGGATGAAAATTTGATTATTATAGATAAGACCTTGCACATCAATGGTCAGGTAGATGTAGGGCCGTAATACTGTGAAAGATGTGAAGGGTGTCGCATTTCCTAATCAGGAGGTGTGTGATGAGGCGGTGGACGCTGGGTGGGGTGATGGTGTTGTTGATGGTGGGCATTGTTGGGGCAGAGATTGCGAATGAAGATTGTTTGGAATGCCATAGCGATCCTGAACTGACCAATGCGGCAGGACAATTGATGTGGGTTGATCCGGCGCATTTAGAAAAATCGGTGCATGAGGGGTATACGTGTGTGGAATGCCATACGTCTATTACCGAGTTGCCTCATGCAGAAGAAGGATTGCCCAAGGTTGATTGCCAAGTGTGCCATGAAGAGGCGCAAGAAGTTTTTGAAACCAGTGCACACGGGCTTGCGGTGGCACGCGGTGATGAAGATGCGCCCAATTGTGCAGATTGCCATGGCAGCCATGGTATTTTGGCGGTGGACGATACGGAATCGGCTGTGTTTCACCAAAATTTGGTGTATATGTGCGCGCGTTGTCATGCCAACACCACGATGAATGAAACACACAAATTTTCTGTTGAGGCACCCGTTGAAGCTTATTGGCAAAGCACGCATTTTCGCAATTTAACAGACAGCAAAAAGCATTATGCCGATTGTGTCGATTGTCATGGTAGCCATGGTTTAAAGGCTGCATCAGATCCTTCGTCAACCATCTTTTGGCGCAATATTCCACAAACATGTGGCAAGTGTCACAGTGATATTCAACATACGTATCAGGCCAGTGTTCATGGCAAAGCTGTAGATCGAGGTGTGCGCCAATCGCCTGTGTGCACAGACTGTCATGGCGAGCACGAAATTCGTGGCCCCAAAGACCCCAAGTCGTTGGTAAATAAAGCGCATGTTTCTGAAACAACATGTGTGTGGTGCCACGAGTCGGTGCGTGTGACACAAAAGTTTGGGTTGGCACAAGGGCGCATGCAGACCTATTTGGATAGTTACCACGGTTTGGCCAACAAGGGTGGGTCAACGGTGGTGGCCAATTGTGCCAGTTGTCATGGTGTGCACGATATTTTGCCCTCAACTGATCCCGCCTCTTTGATTCACAAAGATCGCTTGGGTGAAACGTGCGGCAAATGCCATCCAGGTGTGGGCAATTTGGTGTCGTTGGGGCCCGTGCATGTGAATATGACGTATGAGAATGGTGGCAGCAATATCACCGATTATGTGCGTCAGTTTTATATGTTGCTGATTTTGTCTACCATCGGTTTTATGTTGGTACACAACGGGTTGGATTTGGCACGCAATTTTAGGTTGCGCGAAGGACTGCCCCACGGTGATGATTTTTTGCGGTTTACCGTTTCAGAACGTTTACAACATGCCACCATGGCGTTGTCATTTATGGTGCTGGCCTATAGTGGATTTGCTTTGCAATTTCCCAATGCGTGGTGGGCAGCACCGTTTGGTGGGTGGTTGTCTGAGAGTGAAGAGCTTCGTCGTTTGATTCACCGTTTTGCGGCTGTGGCGATGGTGGGTGTTTGTGGGTTTCATGCTGCATATTTGGTTGTTACTGGGCGTGGGCGACAACAGTTGATGGCGATGGCACCCAAGCTACGCGATTTTCGCGATTTTGGCCAGATGGTGCGTTACTACCTCAAGCGAACAGACAAACAACCCCGATTTGCACGTTTTAGTTATATCGAAAAGTTAGAATATTGGGCGCTGGTGTGGGGCAGTGTGGTGATGACGGTGACGGGGTTTGCACTTTGGTTTGCAAATATCTCGTTGCGTTATGTGCCCAAGTGGGTGTTGGACGTTGCCACGGTGATTCATTATTACGAAGCGTGGTTGGCAGTTTTGGCCATTATTGTGTGGCATTTTTACTGGGTGATTTATAACCCGCGTGTTTATCCAATGAGTTTGGTGTGGTTGACTGGGCGTATGTCGAAGAAGGCCATGGAACACGAACATCCTGAAGAGTTGGAAGAAGAGAAGAAGCGAATAGACGAATAGACGAATAGACGAATGGACGAATGGACGAATAGACGAATGGGCGAATAGACGAATGGGCGAATGGGCGAGGTGGGTTTTGATTCGCAGATTCGCAGTTTCGTAAATTCGTTGATTCGCCAGAGAGGTTTAAATGAATACGAAACGTTTGCCCGATATATTTTATAACTGGTGGAGTGTTGTTGGTGCTTTTGTTGCTGTCGCATCTTTTTGCGTGATTGTGCTTTTGTTATTGATAGATATTTTTGTTCAAGGCACCACACTTTATTTGGGCTTGTTGACGTTTATGATTTTGCCTAGCTTTTTGGTGGCTGGGTTGGTGATGATTGCATTGGGTGCGGTATTAGAGCGTCGTCGCATTGCACGCGGGGTTGTTTCTACCTTTCCAAGACAACTGAATATTGATTTTGAAAATGCCAAGCATCGCAATGCAATTGTGATTTGGACGATTGGAACGGCTATTTTTTTATTGGGTACGGCTATTGGTACTTATAAAGCCTATCAGACAACGGAGTCGGTTGTGTTTTGTGGTGAGTTGTGCCACAATGTGATGTCACCCGAATACACAGCCTATCAAGTTTCTCCCCATGCCAATGTATCTTGTGCAGAATGTCATATTGGGCCAGGGGCTGAGTGGTTTGTAAAGGCCAAGTTGAGTGGTTTGCATCAGGTCTATGCGGTCTTGACAGATTCATATCAAAAGCCAATTCCAACACCCATTGAAAATTTGCGCCCAGCACGTGAAACGTGTGAACATTGTCATTGGCCCGAAAAGTTTTTTGGTGGGCGTCAAAAGATATTGCCCCATTTTTTATCCGACGAAGAAAATACACCCTATCCCATTTCTATGCTTTTAAATATTGGTGGGGGCGGAAAAGGTGGCCACGCCGAAGGGATTCACTGGCATGTGGCAAAGAGTCATCATATGGAGTACATTGCAACAGATCATGATCGCAAAGATATTGTGTGGGTGCGCTTGACCAAAGACGATGGCTCTGTGGCCGAATATACAATGGGTGGAAAGCCGTTAGAAGCCGAGCTGAAAACAGCCCATGCACCTCGTTCTGTAGATTGTTTGGATTGCCACAATCGCCCGAGTCATAATTATCGCTCGCCTATTAAAATAGTTAATCAGGCATTGCACTTGGGTAATATGGATGTGTCTTTGCCCTATATTAAACGCGAGGCCGTGACGGTTCTGGATAAGGTGTATGAAACAACACCCGATGCCATGCAGGCGATAGAGGCACATCTCACAAAGTTTTACAAAGACGAATATCCCGATTTGTTGAAAGAAAAGTCGGATGCTGTAACAAAGTCGATCGCGGCTGTTCAAAAGGTGTATCGCGAAAACTTTTTTCCTGAGATGAAGGTGTCTTGGAAAGCCTATCCCGATCAAGTAGGACATTCAGAATTTATTGGGTGTTTTCGTTGTCACGGATCTGAGTTGGAAACGGCAGATGGTGGCACAATCAGTAAGGATTGTAATTTGTGCCACACTATTTTATCGCAGGGGACAAAGGATTTTGCCGCTTTGAGGCCGGGAGGGATAACCTTTCGTCATCCGGTGGATATTGATGGGGCAGAATTGGAGGCCAATTGCACAGAATGTCATGAAGGTGGCTCAGAATTGTATTGAGTTTGTCGATGAACAACCTGAAAGGGGGATGTTATGAAACGGTGGAAAAAAGGTTTTTGGATGGCGGTATCGCTTTTGGTGATTCCGACACTGGCCTCTGGAGATGATGTGGCAGAAAAGCCACAATATATTGGTTCTGAATCTTGTGCAAAGGTGTGTCACAAGACGGCCAAGCAAGGTGAACAGTTGCGCATTTGGCAAGAATCATCCCATGCCAAAGCGTGGGAAACCTTGGCGAGTGAGAAGGCGCTTGCTATTGCCAAAGCCAAAGGTATTGCAGATCCGCAAAAGAGTGATCAATGTGTAAAATGCCACACAACTGCACATGGGGTTGCTGCCGATTTGTTAGATGCAAAGTTTTCACATACCGAAGGTGTGGGATGTGAATCTTGCCACGGTCCAGGGAGTTTGTATAAAAAACGCAGTGTGATGCAAAATCGCGAAGCGGCTGTGGCTGCTGGTTTGTTGCTTCCCGATGAAAAAACCTGTGTGAAATGTCATAATGCAGAAAGCCCAACATTTAAACCGTTTAATTATGAAGAACGGTGGAAACTGATTGCGCACGGAAAACCTGCCGCAGAATAGTTGGGGTTATATTGATGTGAAAGAGGGGTTACATCTTGTCGATGTAACCCCTCTTTTTTGTGCCATAAAGAAGTTATCTCTGTCTTGATTTATTGGTTTGCCATCTTTCTGATGGGTACCATTCGCGTGATGTTTGATCTGTAATGAAGAAGGCATAAAAACGATAAATCAATTTATGAGAAAGACATAAAAAAGCACCTACGTGAGATTCACATAGGTGCTTGTCATTTTTATGGTGCCGAAGGAGGGAATCGAACCCACACGTCCCGAAGGACACTGGATTTTGAATCCAGCGCGTCTACCAGTTCCACCACTTCGGCACCTCAAATCCGGTAGGCCAATAATATCTCAATGTGATGGGGGTATGTCAAGAAAAAAACCAAATCAAAGTTTTATTAAAAAGGCATGTTTTCAGATCTGGGTGGGCCCAGAATCTCATTGTAAACAATGGCTTGGCGAACACTTTGTTTAGAAAAGTCCAGTTTTAACCTCTGTTTACGCTTTGTTTTGGGTTTTATGGTCTGTTTTAAACGTGACAGGCGGCTATTGGGGTCATTTTCATTATAGGCCAAAGATTCCTCTATGGGGCGTTTAGCGCGCACGGTTTGAAATTCTGGGCCTTTTGGGGTTTCGTGCACGGGCCTCTTGCCCTGTATTTCACGGAATTCTGGGCCTTTGGCAGACTCATCAACAGATATTTTGCCTTTTACCTCTTGAAATTCTTGAACAACGGGCTTGGGTTCGGGCTTTTTTTCTTTTTGAGGCGCACCTAAGAGAATTTCCCACTCCGATAGGTCTACATCTTCTTCAAATGGGTCATTGCGACCGACTTGTGTGGATGGATGTTTGCGCTGTAGTTTGGATTCATCGGGTTCTGGGTTGCGATGTTCTTGCCATTTTTTGAAAAGGGTTGAAATGGCACTAAAGAGCAAGAATAAGACAACAAGTATTTGGGCATCCATAAGATTAGTCCAGGGAGAGCAATAAAAGATAATGGTGTAAAGCGTTTTAACCGTGAAATGAGCAAGAGGTGACAATGGGATGTGTTCCCGTTGTCACCTCTGATTATCTATTGATTGTCTTCTTCGGTTTCATCTGCAATGCCTTCACGCATGCTGGTGTCGGCTTGGATATTGCGCATGCGATAGTAATCCATAATGCCCAAGTTGCCACTGCGGAACGCTTCTGCCATGGCACGGGGTACTTCGGCTTCAGCTTCAACCACGCGGGCGCGCATTTCTTGCACGCGAGCTGTCATTTCTTGTTCTAATGCAACGGCCATGGCGCGGCGTTCTTCGGCACGGGCCTGAGCAATATTTTTATCGGCTTCGGCCTGATCCATTTGCAATTTGGCCCCAATGTTGTCACCCACATCCACATCAGCAATATCGATGGAGAGAATTTCAAATGCGGTACCTGAATCTAAACCTTTGTTCAAAACTGTTTTTGAAATCATATCGGGGTTTTCTAAGACCGATTTGTGTGTTTCTGCTGACCCGATGGTGGTGACAATGCCTTCACCTACGCGGGCCATGATGGTCTCTTCACCTGCACCACCCACCAATCTTTCAATGTTGGCACGCACTGTAACGCGCGATGTGGCTTTGACCTGAATGCCATCTTTGGCCACGGCGGTGACCATGGGTGTGGAGATGACTTTGGGATTGACGCTTACTTGTACGGCTTCGAGCACATCTCGGCCAGCAAGGTCGATGGCAGCGGCACGCTCGGGGGTGAGGTTAATGCCGGCTTTGTCGGCGGCAATGAGGGCTTTGACCACATTTTCAACATCGCCACCGGCCAAAAAGTGGGCTTCGAGAAAGGCGGTCGAAATTTCCAAACCCGCTTTGGTGGCGTTGATTTGAGAGCCTAAGATGGTGCTTGGAGGCACACGGCGCAAGCGCATCCCAACGAGTTCGCCAATGCCAATGTGAACGCGTGCGGCAATGGCGGAAATCCAGAGGCCTACTGGAATGAAGTAAAGGAAGATGGATAAAAGTAAAAATCCACCAATGACGATGAGTAACAGTAAGACGGCTTCCATTGATCATATCTCCTAAAGAGGCCAGGGATTACAGGTCAAATGCTTTGTTTCTGACCTGTGACTTGCAGACCTGTGACTTACGACTGTTGTTTATGACGTTATTTCATCCGATTTGCGAACCAAAACATGGCTGCCTTCAACTTCTATCACTTTGATGGGGGTATTCTTTTCCAAAAAACGGCCTTCTGTAGCCACGCTAACTCTGCGCCCATTAAACTCCCCAGTGCCACCTGGGCGCAAATCGGTTAAGGCAATGCCCGTTGCGCCTTTGAGGTCTTCATAAGGGGATGTGCGATACCCATCGGAGGCTTTTTCTTCTGTGGTTAAGACCACGCGTTCCCAAAAAGCAGACCGAGGTAAGGCACGGATCATAATGATGGCGAGCAGGGTGGTTAAAATAAGCGCCGCCAATAAGGGGGTTAAGGCATCACTTACAGAACCCCATGTCCATAGCTCTGTGCGACCCATGAGGCTTAAAAAGAGGCTGACCATCATCAGGCCAATGCCAGGGATGCCAAGCACGCCAAAACCTGCGATAAAAAAGAGATCGACAAAAACCAAAATGGCACCAAGTAAAAAGAGCAAAATTTCACTCCAGTCGGCAAGGTGTACCAAAAGATGGCTGCCAAAGAATAATCCCAAACAAATAAGCCCTAAGGTGCCACCAATGCCCCACCCAGGACTTTGAATTTCAAAAATGAGCCCTAAGAATCCGAGTGACATCAGCAAGGATGCCACAACGGGAAATGTCAGCCAACGCACAATGACTTCTGTCCAATTGGTGGTTTGGCGCAAAATGTTGGCATCTTCGAGGTTATAATGTTTAAGTACGGCAACGAGCTGTTCAGACCGCTTGGCCTCTGTGATTTTGTGTTCGGCAATGCCTTGTTCAACAGCTTCATCTGTGGTCAATGTCAGCAATTTGCCTTTGGGGGCAAGTCCTTCAATATCCACGTCTTCATCTACCATGCCTTCGGCCAATTTGGATGATCGACCTGTTTTTTCGGCTGTGGCTTTCATTTCGTTTCGAAAATAAGAGATGATTTTTTCACTGGCTTTGTTGCCTTGCATGTCTACGGCTGTGGCCGCACCAATGGTGCCACCATCAATCATGACAATGTGGTCGGTGGCCAGTGAGATGAGTGCACCCGCAGAGATGGCGCGCGGGTTGATGAAGGCAATGGTTTTGATGTCGCTATACAAGATGGCGTCGCGAATGGTTAATGCGGCATCGAGTGCACCACCTGGTGTATCAATTTCGAAGATGACTGCGGCAACATCGTTTTTTTCTGCCTCGGTCATCACACGGGTCACAAAGGCCGCCACCCCTCGTTCTATGGTGCCGTTAATGGGCGCAACATACACCTCTTCGGCTGTGGCGATGCTTTGGATCATCAAAAAACTAAGGCATAAAAAGAGGAAATGTTTCATCATATTTCTCCAAATGGTGTCTTACCTCTTATGTACCATATATAATAGGGTCTGTCAATGGATATAAAATGGTGAAATGGCAGATGGCAAAAGGCAAATGTGTTCTTGGGGTGGCAGATCGCGTGCGGTGGAAGGGTATTGACAAGTGCGTGGTGACCGGGTTAATCTATGCTTTATTTCTCTCATGGGGTTAGCTATATTGGAATTTCATGTTCAGGTATTAAACGTGCAGTTATTGTGCAAAATGGCAAGGAATTGAAAAGCGTTTTTTAATTCCCAATAACAGAGGGTTTGGATTATGGCTGATTATCAAGTTTTAACAGATGAGCAGGCAGAACAATTTTTACGTGAAGGGTATGTGAAGATTGAAGGGTGTTTTGAGAAGGCCGATGTACAAGATTGGCTCGATTTTGCGTTTGAAAGATTGGGCTATGATGCACAAGACCCATCCACTTGGGCCGAAGAGCGCATTCATATGCCGTCGATGAACCAAGTAAATGTGGCCGAATTTTCTCCCAAAGCATGGGGCGCCATTTGTGATTTGATGGGTGGGGCGGAACGCATTAAAACGCCTGTCACTTGGCGAGATGGGTTTATTGTGAATTTTAAGCAGGGAAATGGTGAGCCCTGGGAGCCGCCTTCCCCGCATGTGAAGGGCTGGCACAAAGATGGGGATTGGTTTCGGCACTTTTTAGACAGCCCAGAGCAAGGGTTGTTGACGATCATTTTGTGGGATGATGTGTTGCCCCAAAGTGGTGGCACATTTGTGGCCACCGATTCGGTGGGCCCTATTGCACGTTATTTGGTGAATTATCCCGAAGGGCTAACACCCAAAGATGGGGCATTTGGGAAGTTGATTGATCAGTGTGAACATTTTGTAGAGGCCACAGGCAAAGTGGGTGATGTCTTTTTGTTGCACCCTTATATTTTGCACGCGTCCTCTCGAAACCCGTCGGGTCGGGCGCGGTTTATTACCAACCCCGCTGTGTCGTTTAACGAGCCTATGAACTTTAATCGTGAAAATGCGGATGATTATTGTCTGGTTGAAAAGGCGGTGTTGCGGGCTTTGGATGTGGATCGGTTGGATTTTCAAATTACGAGAGAACGCGAGCGCATTGTTCCCGAACGTGTGGCCCGCCAACAAAAGATGTTGGAAGAGCAAAAAGCCCGCTTGGGTGTGGCGTAAAGGGTGGCAAAAGGCAAATGTGAAACGGCAAACGTGGCGCATGCACCGCTTTGGGGGGAAGGGATGGGCCTTTTGCCATTTGCTGTCTGCCGTTTCACTGCTTTTGAAGTCTTGACAAAAAAAAGGCTTTCCTGTATTTTTGGTCACCTTGGATTTATAATGTGGCGGCATAGCTCAGTTGGTAGAGCAGCGGAATCATAATCCGTAGGTCGGGGGTTCAAGTCCCTCTGCCGCTACCATGAAAATGAAAGCGCAACAGACTGTTTTAGAGTCTGTTGCGCTTTTTTGTGTTTGATTGTTTTGGGCGTGTATGTATTTGATACAGCAGTAAATTGACTTGGTCAAAAGACTTACCTTATGTGGTGTTTTGGCGATGGGGGTGAATGTTATTTTGAGGATTTTGTGTATAAAATATTGTTAATAATATTATTATGATATTTTTTTGCAGTGGCCTGACTATTGCTTTTATATTTTTGTTTGCAGAGAAGTGAATCTCATAACCATACATCATTTGCGTATCCAACGATTGAGAGGATGGATATCGTTCTGTGACCAATAAACAATTGGAACAAAAGCTTTTTGCCTTAGAAGCTGAGAATCGGACTCAAAAAGGTCTGCTTCACATTCAGCAAGCCGTTCAAGAAATGGTGCGTCCACAAGATTTGGAACGCGTGATGCAGGTGTGTTTGGAAGAAACCAATCACATGGTTTCGGATATTTGTTCCATTGCCCTGCACTTGGTTGTTGATGATGAACATTGTCTTGTAGAAACATATCGCTTTGGTCTTCGGGGCTCAATCACAATGGGTGAACGTAGAAAATCTTCTTTTTTGACCCAGTGTTGGAAAAAAGGCGAAATGGACAATATGACAGATGTGCAGTTGGGGGAAGATTGGAATGTACGCCGAGTTAGAGAGAATTTTGGTGGTCTCTTGATTCGCAGTTATTTAGATGTGCCATTTACGCTTGGTGTCATATCGGTGCACAGTTTAAAGCCCAATGCATTTTCGCAGGCACATGAAGATATTTTGGTGCAAATAGGAAAGATTTTTTCTGCAGGCATTGCACGTATGCATGAGCTTGAACAAGTGGAAGATCGGTTGCGGTTGGAGCAGGTGTATCGCAATGTTGCGCATATGGCTTTGTCATCTTTGAATTTAGACGGTGTGCTGGATAACTTGGGTATTCATATTGTTCAAGCAGATATTTTTAAAACATTATCTATTTCTCTTGTGGATTATGATCACAACCAAGTCGAAGTTGTGCGCAGTTTTGTTTGTGAAGGCGAAGGTGTAACGGTTCACAAAGAACACCATGGCATGGGCATTCGGTATGGATTGGATGCAACAGATCCAATTGCCATAGTTGCCCGTACGGGCGAGTTTTTGATGATCGAAGGATATGATAAACGCTTTACAACAACCCGTGCGCCAAAACATTTTGCCAATAAAGCTTTTTATTTTATTCCGGTGGTGGCCAAAGATAAGACCATTGCTGTTTTGGCTACCAGCAGTCCATTAGAAAAAAAAGAAGAGATGTTAAAAAATATCGATGCCATACAGCCCCTGCTTGATCAGGTGATATTGGCCATTGAACATGCTCGACTTTACGAATATGCTCAAAATGAAATTCAGACCCGAATACAGGCAGAAGAAGCTTTGAAATCGTCAAAACAACGTTATCAAGCCATTGTTGAAACCGCTGTTGATGCCATTATTACAATAGACGAATATGGAATGATCGAAGCGACAAATCCTGCTACAGATAAACAATTTGGTTATGCACCAAATGAATTGATTGGGCAAAATATTAAGGTATTGATGCCAGAACCTTATTGTTTAGAACACGATGGCTATTTAAGAAACCATCAATTAACGGGCCAAAAAAAAATTATAGGAATCGGGCGTGAAGTGGTGGGGTTGCGAAAGGATAAAACAACATTTCCTTTGCATTTGGCTGTGACTGAATCGCATATAGGAAATCAAAAAAAATATACGGGTATTCTTCGTGACCTTACGAAAGAGAAACAGAGAGAGCAAGAGTTTGTCAAACTCCAACGCCTTCGAGCGGTTAGTGAACTGTCTGCAGGTGTGAGTCACAATCTAAACAATATGCTGGTGGGTATTAAGGGACCAGCTGAGTTTTTAAAAATGAAAAACAACAATCCCGAAGTTTTGGAATATGCAGATGATATTTTGACGGCAGCGCTCAGGGCCCGAGATTTGGTGCAAAGACTGCACCAATCCACTCGGAGTACTCAGCCCATTGCATTGGCGTCTGTGCATATTGACACACTTATTACCGAAGCCCTTCATCAAACCCGGCCCAGATGGAAAGATGAAGCAGAAGCCAAAGGGATTGTGATTGAAATAGAAACTTGTTTGGGGCAAGTGCCGCCTGTAAAGGCAACACAGTCTGAGATGAGTGATATTTTTGTCAATTTGATATTTAATGCTGTGGACGCGTTGCCTAAAGGAGGCAAGATCAACATTCAAACAGAATGTGTTGGAGATGAGGTGATATTGACTTTTGCAGACACGGGCATTGGCATGGATGAAGAAATCAGAAAACGGATTTTTGAGCCGTTTTTTACGACCAAAACAAATGTGGGAACGAGGTTAGGTTTGTCTACGATTTACAACTCATTACACCATTGGGATAGTCGTATAGAGGTTGACAGTGAAGTGGGGGAGGGGACAACCTTTCGCATCTATTTTCAGGCTTATCCAGACGTAATTAAACAAGAAGCTGTGATGCCCGTAAGAAGTGGGCGACCTGGTAAGATTTTGATTGTGGAAGACGATGATGTGGTCAGAAAAACATTGTCTCAAATGTTGTCGGCTTATCACAAAGTAACGGTTTTTTCCGATGGTGAAAAAGCATTGGAAACATATGCACCTGGATATTATGATGTTGCAATTATTGACTTGGGTATTCCCAAAATATCTGGCGACCAAGTGGCTCAACGGATGCGGTTGCGAGATTCTTTTTTGGCTACCATTATGATTTCTGGATGGGTCCTCGAAGCGAACGACCCGCGTTTGGATCTGTTTGATTTTCAGCTTCAAAAACCATTTGCATCGCCACAAAATTTGTACGATATGATAGATCATGCCATACGGCTTTACGATCAGCGTGTGATGCAAAATGGGGCAGACATATCAATTTAGTCGATTACAGAAAAAGCCATCTGTCTCATTGAGATAGGTGGCTTTTTTTTATGGCTTAGTGTGGAAGTTTTAAGGTTCTAAGATCATGCGAATTTCGGTGTGGTAATCGGTGTAGTGAATGTAGGTGCCGTGCATCCAGAGGACGCCTATTTTGTTGGCGGGATAATTGCGTGGAATGACGGGACGAACATTGAGTTTGGTTGAATTTTTTGTGATGGCTTGTGATGTCCAGGTTGTGCCACCGTCAGATGTTTTCCAGCGTTCAATTTCGAAAATGCCGTTAATGGGGCGTGCGAGGTAAACAATGGATGGATCGGCGTGGTTGAGTGAAATGCCACCGGAGTATTCGGTTTCACGTTCTTGTTCACCGTTGGGTGTTTGCGGAAACCACTGACCGCCTGGCGTGATGTGATGTGTTTGCCAACCCTCGGGAGTATGAATGGCATAGTGGTAGTGATGTTCGGTGACGGTGGGGATGGTGGTATAAACGAGAATGGGACTGCCGTTTTTGCCGAGGGCGATGTCCCAAATCCAGGCGCGTTTTTGGGTGGGTTTGGCATCATAGACCACATCGCTTTCTGAATGGGCAATGGGCAAGTTTTCTATGGTGCCAATTTGGGTGCCATCGGCGCGATAGAATTTGCCTTTTTCGTATTTGATGTAGTAGACAGAATTGGTGGGTTCGTTGCGAGGATGACCGTCGTTAAAAGCAAAGTGAACGGTGGATTTGTTGTCGGAGACGGCTTTGAGATATGGGCGAATGTTGGATGCTTCGCGGCCTTCTTCTTGAACGAGAATATGTGATGCTGACCAATGAATGCCATCTTTGGAAGTGGCAAACGTGGGTTTCCAAGTGGGACCACGCCAGACCACGAAGTATAGACCTTCATCGGCAAGATAAGCGGGGTGACTGTAGGTAATGCGGTCGGTGTCTGATACGGTGACTTCATCTTGCCATTGGGTGATGTCTGCTGGGTTTAATGTGGTGCGACAATAGAGGCCTACTTTGTTGTGGCGGGCATAAAAGACCATGAGGCGGTTGTCGGGCAAGGTGAGAATAGACAAGGTGTTGTGATCATCTACATCCCAATTTTCTTCGAGGATAAATGTTTTTTTATCACCCGATTGCGGGTCATATGATCCAATGATGAGTTTGCCATCGTGCGTCATCCAGCCAGCAAAGAGCTGGTTGTTGAGATACACGGCGCGTGGGTCTTGGAACCAACACCATGCGCCATCTGTGGTGAGGGTTTTTGTTTCACTGTGTGTCATTGTAGCCGCCATTAAAAAAGTGAATAGGAAAAATGTGATTTTGAGCATAAAGAGCCTTGGGTTTAAAATTCGTAATCGATCCACCACGTGGTATCCTGATTGGGTGCAATGGTGCGTTCGAGAAAAGGCTCCCAAGAAAATGTATTGGAATTTCCCCAAATGGGGAAAAAGGATGGGACATAACTACATGTGGCCCCCACAAGACCGAGAAGGGGGTGTTTTTGCAATAGGGTGAGGTTGGTGTGGGCATTGTGGGTGAGGGCTTGATAAAAGCCTTTTTCCCAAGGCCAATCTTTGCGGCTGATGAAGCCATTGTCTAATTGTTCAAAACCAGGATTGTCTGGGAAGGTGACAGGTATGTTGAATTTGCACAATTCATCGGTGTGAGGTTGTGGGTAAAAAGGGTGTGGAAACCAGTTGATTGGGATAGGTAATTTGCCTGTGTTTTTGATGTGTGTATGTGAGCGAAGGGTTCGATTTTGAAGGGTAAGGGTGCGGGTGAGTTCTAAGGCAAATGAGTGATGGGTTTGTGTGGTGGTGAAGGTGATTGTGCTATCTGTTTTTTGGATGTGCCACTGGCAAAATTGGGTGACAGTATTGTCTTGCAGGTTGCACAGACCAATGCCGATGATGAGGGCTGTGTGTGTGGGTGTTGTGGGCTCTTGAAGTGGCCCTTTGTTGAAGGCATCGGGCATGCCTTGTCCATCGAACCAGTTGAAGCTGTTGGGATAGGTTGGGCCAGAGAGCAGGTTGCCGTGTTTGGTATCGGTCACTTGAAAGATGTATCCGCCCGTACAATAGCGGGTGCCAAATCGTTCTTGGTCAGCAACAGGATCGAGTATAGAGATTTCGAGTGTTTCATTTTTGAGTGTGATCATGTGATGTGCTTTCTAAATTAGTCTGTAATCGCTTGGTAAATGAGGGTACGCAATTTGGCGTGGTCGTCTAAGCCGCGTGTGGGGCGCAGTTGGGTGCAGTATGATACCACCAATTGTTCTTTGGGATCGACCCAATAAATGTTGTGATAGGCACTGCCCCAGCCATATTCGCCAACAGAACCGGGTATGCCACGGGCGCCCACATCTTCAACAACAAAAAAGCCCAAACCAAATCGTTGCCCTGGGCGAAATGCGAGGGTGTCGATGTGGTTGGTGGTCATGAGTTCAATGGTTTTGCGAGAGAGCAGTTGTTTGTTGTTAAATGTACCTCCGTTGAGAAGCATTTGTAAAAAAGTGGCATAATCTTGTGCTGTAGAAAGAAGCCCCGCACCGCCAGAGAAGTTTTTGCGTGGGCCTTCTATGTAGTCGCCTTGACCTGATGCGCCATTTTTTTCTGGAGCACGTTTGAGACCGCTTGAGTCTGTGGCTGAATAAACCACTGCAAAGCGGTCTTTCTTTTTGGGTGGCAAAAAGAAATGCGTGTCTTTCATGTTGAGGGGGTCAAAAATATTTTCTTGAAGAAATTTGTCAAGCGGTTGGCCACTGACGCGTTCGATGAGGGCACCGAGAATGTCTGTGGAATACCCATAAACCCAACGCTCACCAGGTTGGGAATTAAATGGGAGTTTGGCCATGCGTGCAACCGTGTCGCCAATGGGCTCATCTCTGTGGGCAAAATACCAACCCGTGATGTTGGCTTCTTTCCACAGGTCGTTTGCTGGGCCATTTCCATAGCTCACACCAGAGGTGTGGGTGAGCAAGTCGCGAATGGTGATTTTGCGTTTGGCAGGGACAATGTCATAACCGCCCCCCTCTTTGGGTTGGGCAACGGTGGTTTCATTAAATTCGGGTATGTATTTGCCCACGGGTTCTGCAATGAGGAGTTTGCCCTGTTCTTGGAGCATCATCACACCCACACTGATGATGGCTTTGCTTTGTGAGGCCAAGCGCACAATGGTGTTTTCTTGCATGGGCGCATTGGCTTCGCGGTCTCTTTGGCCAAAGGCTTTGAGGTAGGCAATTTTGCCTTTTCGTGCGATGAGAATAACGGCACCAGGGAGTTTGTCATTGTCGATATAATTTTGAAAGTGTTGGGTGAGGCGTTCTAAGCGTTTGGACGACATACCCACCGTTTCGGGTTGGACGCGTGCCAAGTCTTGTGCAGATATGGGTGTGTAGATGATGCTCAGAATAAGTAAAAATGAGACAGGTAGGTGGCGTTTATACATCGCAGATTCCTTTGCTTGGAAAGGGTTATTGGGAAGAGGTGTGCCTACCCCCTTCTTTTGGGACCTGTTTGAATAATGATCCAGTTAATAGGGCGAGGAAAGATACGTGCAAACCATACTGTGAGTTTCATAAAAAATGGGATGATGATTTCGCGTTTGTTTTTGAGAATGCCTTTGACAATGGCCGAGGCAACTTGATTGGGTGTGAGTGTGGGGTATAAAAGCTTGAAGGTTGCTGCTTTTGGAATGCGATTTTCAGTGTTGGGATTGTTTTCAAAATAGGGTGAGTTTACTTTGCCGGGTGCAACGAGCATGACGCGAATACCTGTGTTGTGCAAATCGGCCCTAAGTGCTTCACTAAATCCGCGCATGGCCCACCGTGCTGCTGTGTAGGTGGTGGCACCTGGCATCGAAAAATAGGCAGAAGCAGAGGTGATGTTGACAATGAATCCCCGTTTTTTTTTAAGCATGTGGGGTAAAAATGCATGGGTGATATTGAAGGCACCAAAGTAAGGTGTGGCCATCATGTCGATGGCTTCGTTGGGGGGTGTGTCTTCGGTGTGTTTCCATTGGCCTGATCCTGCATTGTTTATGAGGATATCTGGTATACCTATTTCTTGGACAATGGTCTGCCCGATTTGGGCAACGATTTGCGCTTGGGTAATGTCTATAGAATAGGCGCTTGCCTGGCCACCTGAGGCAACGATTTGTTCGGCTATGAGTTGGAGTTTGGTTGTGTTGCGTGCAAGTAGAACAACGTGTGAGCCTGCTTGGGCCAATGCAAAAGATGTTGCTTCTCCAATGCCACTGGATGCACCTGTAATGACGGCAATTTGATTTTGTAAGTGCATGTTATGAAATAATTTCTTCAAAAGCACGACGAACCAAGGCACGTTTGTCGTTTTTAAATTGCTCGGCTTCTGGTGGCATGGGCAAGCCGAGTTTTTGACTGATGCGTGATAAAACAAGCACGAGTTGCCAACGGTAGTTGTCTTGTGTTTTGCTGGCGGGGCTGTTGTTGGGCGATGGTTCTTTGGGGGTTAGGTTGGTTGTGAGATTGCGCACAGGCAAATCGATAATGTCGGGAATATCGTGTGAGGCCAGTGCGATGAGCAAGCGGTTGACGGTTTCGCGATCTGAGTGGGTGAGGATGTTGCGATCTACGAGTCGCTCGAGGGTGAGAGACATGCCTGTGCGCACATTGAGCGTGAGGTTGCCTTGCCCGATGAAGTCTTGAAAAACGGGCAATGTGTTTTTGGTACCACAGGTGCGTAAAAAAGAAATGGCGGCCATCCAGTTGGGCACCACGCGGTTAAATTTTTCGGGGGTTTTGGCTTCGTCGGTGTCTTCATAACCGTATTCTTGTGCGCGAATGGCAGTAAGCAATCGGTGTTCGGCGCGTGTGTCGCCCCATAGGGCGAGAATGCCTGCAGCAAGCCAACTGGTAAGTGGGTTTTGGCTGTTGAGGGCTTTGACAACGTTGTTTTGTACTGTGTCTTGTGCACGATAGAGATACCAAAGGGTTTGAGAGGGTTTGCCTGCGTGTAAATCGGCCAAACCCGCTTCTATTTGTTCGTGTGAGATATCTGTGTTGTCGGTGAGTTCGCTCAGGGTGTTGATGCCATCGGTGGGGCCAAAGTCGCGTGTGTCATTCGATTTTTCGAGATCGAGGGCTCCGGTGTCGGCAAGCTTTTGTCGAAGCTTGGCAAATGGGATATCGCGCGCCCCACTTTGGTGTTGCACACTTAAAGCGGCGGCATCGCCTGCAATTTCTCCAAGGCGTTGGATGTCGCGTTGCATTCTAAATGAGTGATGGGCATCTTGTGAAACACCTGCAGCACGACAAGCGATCCAAACATTGTCAAGGTCTTTGGGTAAGATCATGCGATATGGAATTTCACAGGCGGTTCGGCCCTCTCGCCATTGGCGACACAGCCACACCCAAAAGAGGCCTTCATCGCTTTCAAATTCACAATCGACGGCGTGGTTGTCATAGTGCGCGCCAGTATAGCCAACCGCATCTGGAAATTTGCGTCGTTCGATGAGATCGGCCAATGTGACGACATAGTCGGTATTGATTTGGCGCGATTGACGCAGGCCAATGGCTGGGGCGATATACGTCCAGCGCGATTCGTCGGAATAGGTGTCTTTTAAGTAGTGACAAATGCCCGCGATGCGTGCTCGGGTGAGGTCTTCGGCATCTGTGGGGTCTGTGAACCCGGCATCGAAGTTCAGGAGTTCCATGGAGATGTGATTGTCGCGTATGCCCAAGCGACCACCCGATTGGCTGTAAGCGTGAACAAGGCCATCGCCTTTGCGCCCAAAGGTGAAAGATGCACCGGCTTGTACGGCAAGGTCACCGTCTCCTGTGGCGTCTATAAAAGCGTGGGCATACAAATGGGTAAGACCATTGGCCCCTGCTAAGGTGATGTGGGTGACGGTGCGGTCTGTTTGATGAGCGGCACAGACGAGGGTGCCTTTGAGAAAGGTGATGCCCGATTCGTCGAAGAGGTCTTCGAGGATGAGTTTGCGGGCTTCGGGGTGAAACCCTCGGGTGTGCTTTTTGCCACCAAAAAGGTGCATGATGTCGAGGGTGCGTTGGTCTGCTTCGGCTTGTAGGCCACCTGGTATGCCATAATAGTACCAGTGAATACCGCCTCCGGCTCCAATGCCCCCTGGGAAATCGTAAGGTTCAATGGTGGTGACTTGGGCTCCTGAACGCGCCGCGGCAATGGATGCATAGGCCCCACCAGTACCTGCACCAGCAACAAGGACTTCGGTGTGTAAGGTGTTTTGGGGAACGGGATTGATTGGGCGGTTGAATATGTTGGCAGGGGGAGTGCATTGGGCCATTTGTTCGAGTTGTGAGGCCATGTCTACGCCAAGCACAAAGCGGTCAGATAGCGTTTGAATTGCGCGATTGCACAAAGCAGGTGACGCTGTGAGCACATTTTGAGGTAGATTAATAAGGGGTGTTTTGTTGGCGCCATATTCGGGGCAATCTATGAGGCTGCAATGGCTCAGGGCGGTGTTGTTGAGCAGGTTGTTGTTTGTGTCGTAGAAGGCTTGGAGTGCGGGAACGATTTGTTTGCGTGGGTGTTCGATTTGGCCAGGTAATGTGATGGTGAGCCTGCGTTGGCGTGGCCAAAGCGTGGATGACCATGTCAGGTCGGCGGTTTCGAGTGACAGGTGTTGATCGGTTTGGTTGGGCCATTCGAGGGCTTGATAGTATGCAAAGAGATGGCGTTTGGATGGGGTGCGGGGTTGGGCTTGGGGGTCGATTTGTCGGATGACTTCACCTGTTTCGGTGGCATCGATCCATTGTTTGGCAACCAGGCGGTGATAGCCCGATTTGGTGGCCACAATCACGGCTTCGAGCATTGTATCGTTTTGTTCTATGGCTACGGGTGTGCTGTAATAAAGGAGATCAATATTTTTTTGTGCCAAAAAGTGAGTGGCAATAACTTCGGCCAATGCACCATCTGTTTCTGTTTTTGTGGTGGCGTTACGCTGTTTGAGCTCGGCCATATAGGCAGACCAAAGTGGGTGATCGGATGCGCCCGTGTGTGGCATATAAGCACGACCACTTTCCCAGAGCAAATCTGATTGGCGGCTCACGATGCAAATGGATCTGTTTTGTTCCAATAGGTGCAGTGCTGCACCAAAAGCGGCATAACCCGTACCAAAGATGATGACATCAAATGTGCGGGTAAAACAAGATTGGAAGGACACGGTGAGGCTCCTTATGTATTGCGCTTCATGAGATGCAAGGATGGGCTTATGAGGCAACCAATATAATATAGCTTAGGTGGGTATTCAAGGAGAGATCGGGTTGGTGGATTGGTTTTTGTGTGTGTTTATGGAAGGGGACAATGATGAGCAAAATGACAAATCGTGAACGGGCCATGGCGGTGTTAAACTATGAGGAGTATGATCGATTGCCATTGGTGCATTTTGGTTTTTGGAGTGGGCATACGTTACAACAGTGGGCGCGTTTGGGGTATTTAACCATGGCAGAGGCAGATGCTTGGGCTGATGGCAATGAGGTTGATGCGATGATTACCCAGCGATTGGGTTTTGACTTTAATTGGCAATCGCTGTTTTCTCCTGCGAACCGGTTGTGGCCGGGTTTTGACACCGAAGTGATTGCCGAGTTGCCCGATGGTACAAAACATGTAAGGAATGGACATGGTGTGGTGGTGATGCAACGGCCTGAGGCGGGATCTATTCCGGCAGAAATTGACCATCTCTTAAAAGATAGAACATCGTGGAACGCACATTTTAAGCATCGTTATGTGTGGGATGAACGACGTGTGACGCAAGCTGTTGTGCGGCGAAATGGACACGCATTGCGCTACGATCGTGGCGGATTGGAAATTTTAAAAACAGGCCAGTGGGATACGCCTTATGGTTTAAATTGTGGCAGTTTGTTTGGGCAAATTCGCGATGTGTTGGGTTTGGAAAATACGTGTTATTTGCCTGTGGATGATCCTGAATTGATGGATGAAATGATTTCTGCTGTGGCCGAATTGTCCTATCAAAATACAAAGTATGTTTTAGAGGCTGGTGCAAAATTTGATTTTCTCCATTTTTGGGAAGACATCAGTTTTCGCAGTGGGCCTTTGGTATCGCCTAAATTTTTTGCTGAAAAAGTGGCACCTTATTATCGGCGTGTTACCGATTTGGGCAAAAAACACGGCATTGATATTGTTTCTTTAGACAGTGATGGGTGCATTGATGCATTGGTGCCCATTTGGTTGGAAAATGGCGTAAATACGATGTTTCCAATTGAAGTGGGGGTTTGGCATGCAAGCATTGAACCGTGGCGGGCACAATATGGAAAAGAAGTGCGCGGTGTGGGTGGGGTGAATAAGAATATCTTTTCAAAAGACCGTGTTGCGGTAAATATCGAAATTGAACGCATCAAAAAATTGGTTGCGCTGGGTGGTTATTTGCCGTGTATTGATCATCGTATTGCACCCGATGCGGAGTGGGATTTGGTGCGTTATTATTGTGATCGGATGCGTGACACTTTTGGATAGGATGACCATCTATGATTGAACGAATTAAAATTACAGATATTAAATTGTTGAATTTGAGGGTGATTGAAGAAGTGGGTGTGCTGGAACCTGCGTGGAATGTGGGTGGGGAAATGAAGATGCAACGGGGAGGCGGATCGGTGGTGGAGATACATACCGATCGGGGGGTGACGGGGATTGGGCCAGGTGTGTCGCGAGACTTGTTGCCAACACTAAAACAGCATCTGATTGGACAAGACCCATTTGATACCGAACGTCATTTGAAGGTGTTGGGGTATTATGCGCGTGGGGCGGGTTATAAAGGCAGTGCGGGTATTGACATTGCCTTGTGGGATGTGATTGGTAAAGTGAGCGGTCAACCATTATATAAACTGTGGGGAGGTGGGCGAGATCGCATTCCAGCTTATGCCAGTATGGTGCGGCTTTCGACACCTGAAGAACGTGCAGATTTGGCGGTGCAATTGAAGGAACAAGGTTGGCAAGCGATGAAGTTGCGCATTCACCATGAAACCATGGCCGAAGATATTCGCACGGTGGAAATGGTGCGCAATGCAGTGGGTGATGATATGGATTTGTTGGTAGATGCCAATCAGGCCCAGTCGGCAACGGGATGGCAACCTGGGGTGTTGTGGGATTATCGGCGGGCATTGGAAACGGCGCGGGCCTTACAAGATTTGAAGTGTGGATGGTTGGAAGAGCCTCTGCCTCGGTATGCCTTTGATGATTTGGCACGGCTCAATGCCGAAGTGGATATGGCCATTGCGGGTGGAGAAAACAATCGGGGCCTCCATGAGTTTGTGGAGATGGTGAAAAAAGATGTGTATGATTTGCTTCAACCTGAAGGAATGGTGAATGGTGGCCTGACCGATTTGCGGAAGATTGGCACATTGGCCGAATTGTTTGGCAAACAAATTGCCCCACACCATGGTGGGCGACAGTTGGGTACGGTGGCGCATGCCCATTTGGTGGCGTCGTGGGATCATTCGCCGTATTTGGAATTGTTGCATGACCCACCTGTGGGTGATTATCGCCATGGGTTTTCGGCATTGGTGAATCCATTGGTGGTGGATGGCGATGGGTGTGTGGCTTTGCCACAAGGTGCGGGGTTGGGTGTGGAGATTGACCGCGACTTGGTGATCGAAGACTGATATGATGGTATCGACGCGAAGTAGGGCATAGAAAAGTATTGGAGCGTTGGGTGATGGCACTCACGCTCCGTTTTTTTTGAGTATATTA
>JAYODI010000071.1:0-26945 GCA_038279365.1 Candidatus Latescibacterota bacterium
CCAAACCTTCGATTTGGCAATCATAGACCTGGGATTACCCGATATGACAGGTGATCAAGTTGCCAAAACGATCAAAAAGTCAGTTCCTCACCTCCCCCTCATTATGATGACGGGGTGGGCCATGTCCGATACCGATCCCAAAATGCAATACTTTGAAAAACTCCTTCAAAAACCCATTTCAAATCCCGATGATCTTATAAAAACGATATCCTCAATCATCAATACAAAACAAAAGGCCGAATAATAAATATTCGGCCTTTTGTTTTTATCATGCATCTATGCTGATCTATTAAACCATTTTTTCTTTCCGATTCACCAACTGCACTGCAACACCCCAAGGATCTCTTAACATTGCCAACGTATCACCAGCATCTGTTTGGCTGGGTTCAAGAACCACTGTTGCGCCAGCATCCTGCAAACGTTGAAAGTCTGCTTGGATATCTTCGCTATAATAAGCAAAGTGCAATATCAAATGGTTTATATTGGCATAATCGGGTGTTTCAACACTGGATTGTTCATAAATTTCATACATCGTACCGTTGTCATCACCCAAAAACGTCATTTTCACAGGAGGCGGGCCTTGACGCACAATACGTAATCCCAAATGTTTACAATACCAATCCGCTACAGCGTCCACATCATCTACTACAAAAGCAATATGCTCAATCTTCATTTCTTTACCCCTTTCAAACGATGGCAGGAGAACAAACACCCGTTTATCTACAGGTCTGCTTGTCCCTCCAATTGTAATGTATCTGCAAAATGACATCTTGAAAAATGTCCGGGTTCAATTTCACGAAGTTCAGGAACTTCTTGTTTACACCGATCTTCAGCATATGCACACCGAGGATGAAATGCACACCCAGACGGTGCACGACTAGGATCTGCAACCTCACCAGACAACAACACCCTTTTCTTTTTTCTTTTCGGGTCAGGCACCGGAACAGCCGATAACAAGGCCTCCGTATAAGGATGCAGGGGTTTTTCGTATAACTGATCTACTGGCGACAACTCAACAATTTTGCCCACATACATCACCGCCACACGATCAGAAATATGCCGAACCACACTGAGATCGTGTGCAACAAACAAATATGTAAGAGCAAACTCTTCTTGCAAATCTTGAAGCAAATTTAGGGCTTGTGCTTGCACTGATACATCTAAGGCCGAAACAGGTTCGTCACAGACCACCAATTTGGGGTGAAGTGCAAGTGCCCGAGCAATTCCTATACGCTGCCGTTGTCCCCCACTAAATGCATGGGGATATCGGCGCAAAAAATGAGGTTTAAGGCCCACTTGTACCAACAATTCTTGCACGCGTTCTTCTCGCTCTTTTCGATCGGTTACACCATTTACCAACAACGGTTCTCCCACAAGATCCAATACCGTCATGCGTGGGTTCAGCGAAGCATAAGGGTCTTGAAAAATCATTTGCATGTGTCGCCGCAGTTTCTTTAAGACATCAGGTGTCGCGCTGGCAACATCTACAATTTGTTGATCTTGTTTAAAAAGAACTTTTCCAGCAGTGGGTGTCAGTGCGCGCAAAATCGTTCTTCCCACCGTCGTCTTACCAGATCCACTCTCTCCCACCAAACCCAAACATTCTCCTTCAAACAAATCAAAACTCACCCCATCAACCGCTTTGACCTGTCCCACCACTTTATTAAAAAAGCCTTTTACAATTGGAAAATGCTTCTTAAGTGCTTGCACTTGTAACAACGGTATTTGCCCCTCACCCACGCGCCACCTCCTCTTGATACAACACACAGGCCACTTGGTGGTCAGATTTCAATGTCATTAACTCAGGTCGCTCTCCCACATCACATATCCCTTTTTTAGCCTCTTCACAACGCGGGTGAAAAGGACATCCATTGAGTTGTGAAAATGGATCGGGCACCGAACCCTTAATGGTTTTTAAACGCGTCTTGCGCCCAGTGCCCATGCCAGGTATAGATTGCATCAACGCGCGCGTATAAGGATGTTTTGGATGCGCAAAAATCTCTTCTGTTGAAGCCTGCTCCACCACGCGCCCCAAATACATTACAGCGACTTCATCTGCAACTTCAGCAACCACGCCTAAGTCGTGCGTAATCAGCATAATCGACATGTCAAATTCTATTTGCAAATCGCGCATCAAATCCAAAATTTGGGCCTGAATGGTCACATCCAGTGCGGTAGTAGGTTCATCGGCAATTAAAAGTGCGGGTTGGCAGGACAAGGCCATAGCAATCATTACACGCTGGCGCATTCCACCACTCAACTCATGTGGATATTGCGCAAATCGCCGTGCTGGATCAGGAATACCGACACGATCCAACATATGTACAGCGTGGGCATCTGCCTCTTCACCTTTCATATCGGTGTGCAGTTCTATTGCTTCTACAATTTGAAACCCTACCGTATGAACAGGGCTCAACGACGTCATGGGTTCCTGAAAGATCATGGCTATCTCTTTGCCCCGAATGGCACGAATCAGATCACCTTCATCTGCCAAATCAGTCAAAACCACATCCCCCGTTTTCTGGTGTAATATGATATCACCACTCACTATTTTTCCAGGTTCAGCAACCAAGCGCAGCGATGAAAATGCAGTAACACTTTTACCACACCCACTTTCACCTACAATGCCAATGGTTTTTCCACGTGGGATTTCCAAGTCAACGCCATCCACTGCGCGGACGATGCCTTCATCAAGAAAAAAGTGGGTTTTTAAACCACGAATGCTTAAAACTGAATCCACAAAACACTCCCTACACATAATCTAATGATTGGCCTTACCGAGAATATGGATCGGCCGCATCGCGCAAACCGTCGCCAACAAAGTTAAACGCCAATACAGTAATAATCACAAAAATAACAGGGGTTAATAACCACGGTTGGAATGCAACCGCCTGCACATTTTGAGCCTCTTTCAACAATACCCCCCAACTTGTAACAGGAGGTCGCAACCCCAACCCCAAAAAACTTAATGATGTTTCGCCCAAAATCATACCCGGCACCGCCAATGTAATGCTCACAATAATATGGCTCATAAAAGAGGGAAGCAAATGCCGAGTCATAATGCGCCATTTGCTGGCTCCAGCAAGCAAAGCGGCAGTTGCAAAATCTTCTTCACGCAAAGAAAGTATTTTTCCACGCACTTGCCGAGCCAATCCTGTCCAACCAATAAAAGACAACACAACCGTGATGCCCATATACACCTGTAACGGTGACCAAGACGACGGCAACGAAGCAGCAAGTGCCATCCACAGCGGAATGGACGGGAAGGATCGCAAAATTTCTATGCCGCGCTGAATAACATTGTCAATCCATCCTCCATAATAGCCCGATACAACACCAATAACCAAACCAAACACAAAACTTAAAGCCACCCCCACCAGACCAATCGTTAAAGAAATACGAGAGCCATAAATGATGCGCGACAACAAATCTCGCCCCAAATGGTCTGTGCCCAACAAAAACAACGAACCACCAGGTTCAACACCAAACAAGTGAAGATCCGTTTTAAAAAGCCCCCAAAAATGATAAGTCTCTCCACGCACAAAAAGTCTGAGGGCATATTTTTTACTTTGATCTTCTATATAAAACTTACGCAATGTTTCAGGGTGACGCACGCCTTTGAGGCCATAAACAAATGGCCACAAATGAAGCCCTTCATCCGACACAAAATGCAATCTTTGCGGCGGTGCAAAAGCATACTCCACTTGCCTATGATCTAGTGTATAAGGTGCCAAAAATTCACAAAAAACAGCAACCACATACAAACACACAATGACCAACCCCGCAGCCATGGCCAAGCGGTGTTTGCGAAACTTCCACCACATCAGTTGCCATTGTGAAGCCGCATGTGCATGGCTTTCGGCCTCTGCATCTAATCCTGCAATACCCTCACCATGCTCCTCATCCATATCGAGGGTTTCTACCTCTTCTTTCCCAATGGCCATATTTACCGATCTCCCTCTCCATATCGAATGCGCGGATCAAGCCACAGCAACAAAATATCAGATATCAATGTGCCAATCAGTGTGAGCACACTCAACATCATCACCATACTTCCCGCCAAATACATATCTTGATTCATTAAGGCTCGAAGCAACAATGGGCCAGTTGTCGGCAAACCCAACACAACCGATGTAATGGTTGCCCCAGAAACAATACCTGGCAACACCCAACCAACCGTACTCACCAATGGATTGAGTGCCACCCGCACAGGGTACCGCATCAACAACTTCCAATAACGCACCCCTTTTGCCCGAGCAGTCATCACATATTGCTTACGCAATTCATCCAACAAATTGGCACGCATCACACGAATTAAACCTGCTGTGCCCGATGTGCCAATAACCACCACAGGTATCCACAAATGGCCCAACAGATCAACAAATTTGCCAAATGACCAGGCGGCACTTTGATACTCAGGAGAAAACAGCCCACCAGCACTCACCCCAAACACCGAATAACCAATATACATAAAAACCAAGGCCAATAAAAAATTGGGGGTGGCCAAACCAATAAATCCTAAAAATGTAAAACAATAATCAGGTAATGAATACTGCTTGACCGCCGAATAAATGCCAATGGGGATGGCCAATGCCCACGTCATGAGCAATGTTGCAATGGAAATTACTGTGGTTAAAAACAAACGCTCACCTATCAATTCTGTCACGGGTCGATTCCACTCAAAAGACATGCCCATATCGCCTTGCAACATACCCGTAAGCCAACGCCAATATTGCACCATAAAAGGCTGATCCAGGTTATACCGAGCGCGTAAGGCAGCGGCTTGTGCTTCATCAACTGTTTCACCCGTTTCTCCCAATGCCGCGATATAGGAAGTCAAATAATCACCAGGCGGTAACTGAATAATGGTAAAAGAGATAAACGAAATCAAAACTGTTGTGGGCAACATCCACAACAACCGTTTGACAATCAAGTTTAACACACAGATCTCCTAATATAATTGGGAATGAAAAGTTAAAGAAACAAAGCCATTCTTAAGAAGCCGTTTTAAAATGTCGCTTTTATACCAAAGGACACAAAAAAAGTCGTGAGCAAGGCGGGCGATTGGCCCCAATGCCATTACGGTTTTTGTGGCCATCCAACGCCCAATTGGAGGATTTAAAACAGTTTTTTAAACCTCACTTACTGCTTTTTAGTTGTCAATGACATAACATTCTACAGCTGTGTTCCCTGGCGTTCGAAAAGACCACCCAGACATCGCCACATCAGGTACATTGCGAAAAGAGTTTTTCACCAAAAAGAAAGACGGCACCTCGCCCACTGTGCCAATGACCCACAAGTTCTTTCGATTCAAATCAATAATTTCTTTCATCAATCGAACTTGTCCTGCTGGCTCGGCAGTGCGCTCTATTTCCCAAAACAGTTCGATCACCCGACGAATATCTCCCGTAGGTTCTTCCCCTCTTTTGCCATCAGTACTATACCAGCGTGCAAAATCAACGGCATGGATAGACTCATCACTAAAAGGAACCAACCAGCGAGGGTCTAAAACGGCAATCTGCTCATCAGAACCGCCCCAAACGCCAACATCGTGCATACTGCCTCGTTTGCGTTCATAAAAAAGCTGCCGAGCTTCATCTTTCACTTCGGCATTTACCCCCACATCTTTCCAATAACCAGCCACCAACTCCAATACCCGGTTGTTCATAGATGAGGTTTCAATATGCAAAAACAAAGGCGTTCCATCAGGGCGCAAACGCATACCATTTTCGTTTTTCACCAACCCCATTTCATCCAAAAGTGCATTTGCTTTTTCAGGTGCATATTCGATATAAGCCGATTCATATTCGGCATCATAAAAAGGAGAGGTTGGTGGTGGACTTGATTGGCGAGGTTTTCCAATGCCAAAAAAATCGGCCTCGTTGAGTTCGTCTCGATTAAGTGCAAGAGACAACGCTTTACGAAAACGGTGGTCCCGTATGATTTTGCGCATGACAGGATCTTTGTGATTCAAATTCAATGCAATGTTATTTGTGCCACCCGAACCATTTAACCAATGTACCACCCGATAATCACCCTTTTCTCGACCTTCCATAAAAAGCGGGTAATTTTGAAATTGTAAATGTCTCGACTGCATCCCAATTTCACCATTGATGGCTTTTAAATTTATGGTTTCTGCATCAAATATTTCAAATGTCATACGGTCTATATAGGGCAACTGATTGCCATCGGTGTCCACTTTCCAATAATATGGATTGCGCTCCAAAACTGAAGGACGTGCAGGGGGTGGTTCAATAACAATCCAGGGCCATAATCTTGGAATATCGGGATTTCTCCAATCGTATTTGTCTTCGAACAACTGCTTCCACAAATCAAAACCCGCTTCATTGGCCAAATGTTCCAATTGATCTAAATTGGTGTATTTGGGGTGAAATTGCTTCATATAATGCGCCGGATATCGCAGCATTTCATACCCACGACCAGACGCCAGTTTTTGCAAAAACAATCCATTGGGCTCAGAAAATGTGAACCTGATGGTAGAGGCATCGACAACATCAAATGCCATCAATTCCCCACCCCGCTTAAAATCACGTGGTATCACCGGCGTAATTTCGGGGTCCTTGAGAACATCTTCATACCAAAACGTGAGGTCATCTACACCAAACGGATGTCCGTCTGACCACTTAACACCTTCGCGTAGCCAAAATGTATAAACGCGCCCACTGTCTGCAATTTCCCAACGAATGGCCAAGTTTGGCCAAACTTCTCGGCCCATAGGGTCCCAGCGCACCAAACCTTCATACGCCAAACGCGCCTCAACAACCCCAATATCGCGCGGTCCATCTGCAAAACGCGTCCAAGTCCCCCCATAAGGCCCATTTTGGTCAGGGGGAGTGATGACCAATGGATTTTGAGGCAATCGCGCTTCTACTGGGGGCAAAGCCCCAGCAACAACTTTCTCTTTGAGCATAGGGGCTTCCTGAAAAACACCATCATTAGCCCACTCTCCCACAGTGTGTATCCGAACAGGTGCTGTGGGGTGCCGGTCTGGAACCGAAATGTCTCCAGTCTTTTCAAAACGCAAAGACTTTACAACAGGTACAGAACCGTCTTTGGGCAAAGCAACCACCTTGCCCATTGCAGCTTCAAAAGCAGCTGCCTTTGCAATAGAAGCGGGGTCTTTGGGTGCAAGGTAATAGGTAAAATATCCTAACACCTGAACCAACAGAACAAATCCTATTAAAACCGCAGCAAACGCCAAAACTATTTTTGTTACAAATGCATTCATAAAGTTCCTAACCAGCACATGATCATTTTAAGAAACTGTTCTTTTGTGGCTTTTCAACATAATACCAGCCCCACAAAGACACCAAACCTAATTTTGAATGGCATAACACTCAACAGCCGTATTGCCAGGGGTGCGAAACATCCACCCTGTTACAGAATTATCGGGCACATTTCGAAAAGAATTCTTGACCACAAAAATGACGGGCACTTCACCAATCAATCCTATGGTCCACAAATTTTCCTCATTCAATTTCAATATTTTCTGAAACAACCGAATCTGTTCACGCTTATCAGACGTGCGCTCAATTTCCCGAAAAGCAGCCATTGCTTCTTGCATTTCAGGAGGCGGCACTTCACCTCCTTTGCCATCTGTATTAAACCAATGCCCATACCCAACAGCATGAAATGCATCTCGACTTACAGGCACCAACCACCGAGGGGCCAACAAGGGTATTTGCTCATCCGAACTGCTCCAAACAGTAACATCGTGTAACTTGCCATGGATGCGCTGTTGCCACAACGGCCGGGCCATATCCTTCACTTCGGTATCTATACCTACTTTCCGCCAATGATCCGCAACCAATTCTATGATGGGGCTGCCACTAACAGATGCCACTTCCAGTGTCAACTTTAAAGGCCGTCCATCCGACATAAGTCGCACACCGCGTTCATCGCGGGCAATCAAACCCATTTCATCTAATAGCACATTCGCACGTTCAACGTCATGATCGATAAAAGATTTTTCATATTCGGCAGAATAAAAATCAGATGTTTTAGGCGGCCCCATTTGGCGCGGTGTTCCCACACTAAAATACCCCACTTCATTGATCTCATCCCGATCAATAGCCAAAGACAATGCTTGGCGAAAACGCTTATCTTCCAACAGGACGCGCATCACAGGATCTTTGTGATTCATGTTTGGCAAAATCGCAATGTCGCCACCGTTACCTGGCGTCCAATGCAAAACCCGATATCCTCCTTGCTCACGATTTTCCATAAGCAAAGGATAATTTGTAAACAAGAGATGACGCGATTGCATGCCCATTTCACCATTTATGGCTTTTAAATTGATCGTCTCTCGATCATAAATTTCAAATGTCATGCGATCGATATACGGCAACTGATTGCCATCAGGGTCGACCTTCCAATAATAGGGATTACGCTCCAAGACAACAGGTCGAGCCGGTGGTGGTTCTTTTATCAACCATGGCCAAATTCGGGGCATCTCAACATTGCGCCAATCGCGTTTGTCATTAAACAAACGGCTCCAAAGATCCAAGCCCGCTTCTTCGGCCAATGCTTCTAAGGTGGCCTCTGGCACAAATTCGGGGTGAAATTGTTTCAAATAATGCGCCGGATAACTCACCATTTCATACCCACGCCCAGATGCCAAATCATACAAAAACAAACCATGAGGCTCTTTAAAATGGAATCGAATTGTAAAATCATCTATTTTCTCAAGACGCATGACCTCCCCACCCCGCTTAAAATCTCTGGGCACAACGGGCGTCAGCGTTTTGTTCAAAATTACATGCTGGTACCAAAAGACGATATCGTCTGCCGTGCACGGTTGGCCGTCTGACCATTTCACACCTCGCCGCAACCAAAAAGTGTAGGTTTGACTGTCTTGGCTTACTTCCCATTTTACGGCCAAATTGGGCAACACCTCGCGCGACATGGCATCCCAACGCACCAAACCATCATAGGCCAAACGAGCCTCTAAAATGCCTACGTCTTGTGGGCCATTCCCAAATCGTGTCCAAGTGCCACCATAAGGACCATTTTGTTCGGGGGGCACGATCACCAATGGATCTACAGGCAAACGTTCTTCAACGGGTGGCAATTTGCCCTGTGCAACCAACTGCTGAAGCATAGGGGCTTGTGAAAAATGCCTTCCATTTGTAATGGGCCATTCTGCTACTTGATGCGCAGAAACGACTTTATGCTTATTTTTTTCCGTCTTCTCAAGATATTGGGTGGATATCTTGCCACCCATTTGGCGTTCAAATGCCGAGGCATGTAAAAGGGACTCTTTATCTTTTGGTGTTAAGGACCACGTCACATATCCCAGCACCTCAACAACCAAAGCCAAGCCCACAAAAACACAAACCAATGCCCCCAAAACTTTTACAAAAAATACCTTATTCATAATACATCTCTAACATATGTTCCCGACGTGAATTTCTGTATTTCATCAAACCCTCTATCCACCGCATCAGCCACAAAACAGGCACGGCGTGCATCACTTAAAAAAGGGATGGCCAAACGCCTGTTTTCCAGGAATATGGCCTGTGCATTATTTTTCACAGCGTCCTTACCTATCATTTCTAAAAACACTTGTTCATGTTTCCACGGATCCGTTTCAACAGCCCACCCACGTGCCTGATGTAAAAATTGGCGACACAGATCAAAGTCAATAAACCCCAACAAACCAGAACGATCAAAGCCGTCAATCTCTTTTCCTAAGTCTGGATGATTGACAGACAATTCATCGACCAGAGACCACAATCCTCGTATGATAGGACGCCAATTTTCAGTACCATGCACATAAATGGTCACGGCATCACGAAATGCTTCATCCGTTGTCAGATGCGACACATACCCCATAATAAAAGCACAATCTCGCTCTGACAAATGCGCTGGGTTTGCCAAACTGGGGTGCACTTCAAACATACCCGAAACAGACTTTCCCCACGTATCGGGCCGATCTTCAGAATAAAAATGGGATCGATATTTACCCAATTTACCCAAAGAGCGCATCGCATCTGGTGCGAGAGATCCTGCCAAAAAGTCAGAAAAGTGCCGTTGCGCCAATGCCCCAATAATGGGCAAGTCTTCACACAAACGATCTTGAAGCGCCAACAACATGGCAAAATGACACCGACCTCTGGGCATAGCAGTTCCTAAAAAAACGTCTAAAGAGCCACTTTCATGTTCTTTGATAAAGACGCTCAAAATTGTGTTTGGGTTGCCACCCCAACAAACGTTGGGCTTTACCTGTACCAAATTTCCCATGCGGCAACGACACGGTCATGTCAAAAACTTCATAACAACTTGGCAACGACGCCACTTGCAAACCCAATCGAAAAGGTTCCCCAGTATCTTCCCAAGCAATAGACAGTGGATGTACCCCACTGCCATCTGCTGCGTTACCACCATTTCCTGCAACAAAAGATGTAAACAAAAAGCACAACACCTCTAATTGATGAGCTTCGGCAAAAACACGTACAATTTCACCGCCCAACATTTTTGTAAGCGCATACAAATCACTTCCAGTGTGCAATGGGGCTTCATCTGGTATATCAAAATCTGGCCAGTAATCCCCTTCAAAGCCCAACCGTGTATGACGTGGCCCAGTGTGAATAATGCGCCGAATACCACAATCAACAGCAGCCTTCATGACATTGTAAGCCCCAATTGTATTCACATCAAAGGCAGGAACCAACTGATGGCGCAAAACCGAAACATTGATTAACGCATCCATACCTTCTGCCGCAGCCCTTACCTCATCATAATTGCTCACATCCACACATTGCCATTCATGCGGGGCCTGTGGCACTTGTGGCAAAGGAGCAAACTGTGATTGGGGTTTATTTTCGGCAAGAATATCCTCTACATCTCGCAAATCGGTCAATCGCAAGGTATAAGTATCTTTAAGTGCCAGAGCAACCATTGCACCAACTGGCCCCCCCGCACCAAATACACAGACTTTTCCAGACTTTAATGCAGGCATTTAATCCCCCTCCTTCACCAAACCCAAAGCTTTGCGCGCACTTCGCATAGGAAACCGCTTACCAGAAAAAACATGAAAAATCTGCCAACGATATCCCAAGGGTTCAAACTTGAGTTCCAATGCCCCTTTAAAAGCAGCAATCCCATCAGACACCACAGTTCCTTCAGAAAAACCCAGTGCCCCCAAACGAAGCCCCACAGCACATATGCCCCCTTCTCGTGCAAATTCGCGACAAGCCAACTCAGCCAAATAAGGTGCAAGAGATGTTGCCTGTGGATGCGGTTGAGGTTGCCATGTTTCATCTACAACATAGTGTTCAGGATACGCCTCAAATAGTGACAATCGACTTGCAATGACCACCCTTTCCACCCCTGCATTTCTGGCTGCTTGCATCAAAACATAGGTTCCCCGCGTTGCCCAATCCAAACAGGTTTGCTCTGATATATTTTCTAAAGGGTCAAATACATCACAGTGTACAATAGCATCTATACCCTCGCAAGCCAAAGTGGCTGCCTCCACCTGCCGATGGTCGCAACTTTCTCGGCTTATGGTATTCACCTGATGGTCTTTTCCCAATGCCATACAGAGCAATTGCCCCAAGGGGCGATCTGCACCAGTAATCAATAACTGCATAGAACGTTCTCCTTGAATTTCAGCGCCCCAATCTAAGTCAAAGATATGCAGGCGTCAACAGCTATCCACCCTTGCCATTCGTACCAAATTTAAAAAAGAATTGTCTATTCGATTAAAATAGGAAAATAGTCTCCATTTTCATCGCGGCGCAACCTTCCCCAAGGTATTTCCTTATCATGTGACCAAACCAAAATCCAATTTTCCCCATATGCACGTTTTAAGAGTTTCTGTTTATTCAAAAATGTTTCTCTGGGATATAAGTCATAGGCCAAAATATAGATTGGTTTTAAATGGTGTGTGGTTGGGATCAAATCCCCGATATAACAAAAAACATCCTCTCCCGTTTCAACCAAAACAGATTGGTGACACCGTGTGTGTCCTGGTGTTAATATCACACGAACCCCCGAACAGATTTCAGCATCCCCACTTAAAAGAACAACACAATTTTTGGCTTTCAATGGATTCATTACCTCTTGCAAACGGTATCCATTCACCGTTTGCCCATCGGCCAGTTCACCATCTACCCATTCGCCCTCTTGAACGTAATACATGGCATTGGGAAAAGCAGGTTCAAATCCGTCAACACCCTTAACAGTACATCCCCCAGCATGGTCTTGATGCAAATGCGTCACCACCACACGCGTCACATCTTCAACACCTATACCCATTTTAGATAGTGATGCAACAAGCCCATCACCTTCATCCAAATCATATATTTCTCTCAACTTTTGATTCACCTTCCCCCCAAACCCCGTTTCAATCAACACACATTCTGCTTCATTTTGTGCCACCAAGCAATTCATGGCCAAGGTCACGCGATTTCTCGTGTCGGCTTGGATGCGTTGCTCCCAAAGTGGTTTGGGAACAACCCCAAATATGGCTCCCCCATCCATTTTGACTTGCCCTGCACTTATCAATGAAATTTTCCATTTGCCAAACTGTCGATGTTCCAAAATGGCCATGACCGACTCCCCGTTTCAAACTAATTTTCCATTTTTAATGGTTTACAAAAAGAAAACCGTTTGCCCATATCAGGCAAACGGTTTTTATAGATGTATAAACAACGATATTACTGATTGGCCCCCAGTGTCTGCAATTGACCAGATTGGCGTCGATAAGCCTCGCGTAATTCCTGAACAACTTGCACCCTCACCCGTACACTTTTGTCATCTAATGCCTTAGACAAATAAGGGCCACTGATTGTCGGATCAATATTACCCAGTGCGCGAACCGCCTCTAACCGTATCGGTTCTTCAGGATCATTTAAGGCTCGCCCCAATGCCCCCGCACTACGACGCTGCTCCTCTGGTGTATTAATCATAGTGCCCAGTAACCGCACAGCATCTTTTCTTACAGCAGGATTTTTATCCCCCAACGCACGATGTAAAATCCCTTCCATCGAATAATCGGGCTTGTAACCCACTGCAGGAACGTATTTTATGGGGGGGAGTTTTCTTACGGCACAACCAGAAAAATTCCCTACAAAAAGAGTGCAAATGCTTAAAAGCATTATAAAATGCCGAAAATACATAAGGCTAAGCCTCGAAAAATATGATGAATTCAAACACAGTATATCTATATATTCGGCAAATTTGGGATTTTCTACATGACAGAAAGAAATATTCAGAAAAAAAGCCCAAATCCATACAAATTATGTATCTTTTTACCAAACAAATATAGCAGGATCGCCAAACAAATACAATCCCTACACTATGGAGAAAAAAATGAATCCAGTTGCATTGGTTACGGGTTCCAGTCGAGGAATTGGGAGAGGTATCGCACTTTGCCTTGCACAAGCAGGCTATGATATTTTGGTAAACTATGCAGGAAATGAACAGGCCGCTCAAGAAACAGCGGAGGCCGTTAGACAACTCGGTCAAAAAGCCGAAATCTGTCAAGCCGACATTACATCAAATGCCGATGGACAACGTTTGGTCGATTTCACACTGTCTTCATTGGGCCGCCTTGACATGCTGGTAAACAACGCAGGGATCGCCCCAAAGGTTCGTGCCGATATTTTAGAAGCATCCTCCGAAAGTTACGACCAAGTTATGGCGACCAACCTAAAAGGCCCATATTTTTTAACACAATATGCTGCAAATAAAATGGTTACCCTTCAAAAAGAGGGCAAAGTAGAGAGGCCACGCATTGTCATCATCACTTCAATTTCTGCCTACACATCCTCTACGGCACGGGGTGAATATTGCGTATCTAAAGCAGGGCTCAGCATGATGACACGCTTATTTGCTGATCGCTTGGCCCAATATGGCATCCCAGTCAACGAAATCCAACCGGGCATTATACAAACCGACATGACCGGTCCTGTAAAAGAGAAATACGACAAACTCATCGCCGAAGGTTTAACCCCCATTCGACGTTGGGGACAACCCGAAGATATTGGAAAAGCAGTCGTGGCAATTGGCCTGGGTTACCTCGACTTTACCACAGGTGCAGCCATTCCAGTTGATGGTGGTTTTCACCTTCACAGACTGTAAAACTTGCCATTGACACCGAACCAACAGTGGCCTAAAATAGCACCAACTGTTTCAAGTGATATTCATTGCCGTTTCGAAGACTTATCTTATCAAGGACATAGACATGCTGGGAAAATTCTTCAAAAAAGACGAGGAAGAAACCAACAATACCACACGCGAAAAGCAGATTTTTATTGAAGGTCAACAAGAACAAGCCCAAGAAGCGATGGATCTTTTGGCCCAAGACAGTCAAACAGACCTCGATGAAACGCTTGTTCAAGTAAGTGAAACAGTACGTGAAGCAGCCAAAGCCTCATTGCGCGACATCAAACTTATGGAAGAAGGACATTGTCCTTCATGTGGCCACAAAACACTTCGCCAGTTTGTCTTTACCACCGTATGTTCCAACTGTGGTTGGTTTTCATTCATCTCCCCAGAAGAAGGCAAGTCAATCATTCACTTAAAAAGTGGTCGTCAAATCGAATGTGGTACCACCTTTGATACCAAAGGTGGGTTTTTGTTGGGCATTACAGATGGTGTCGTTCGCGCCAAAGTTTCTAAAGAAAATGTTGAATTTGTTGAATTTGCTTGGACAGATGAAGAAATTAAGCGCAAACGCGAGTCTCGGGTGCGCGAACAAGCCGGCATAGACAGTTGGACAGAAAAGCCACTTAGTGAATATGAAGGCGAACCCATCATTGTTTACGCTTCTTTTGGGCCAAACCAAGAACGTTTTGTATTTGGCAATGAAGAAAATGCAGAGTCCTTCAAAAAACAGTACCCGGTTCGCATTCACAAAAATTGTTATGAACGCTCTTGTGTCGATTGTGACCTGTGTTTAAAAAAATACAATGGTGATGACGAAACAATCTACAAACAGATGGTCAAAGATGGGATTGCCTAAAAACATCTGATGCATAATTTAAAAAAGCGGAATGGCATTCCTGCCATTCCGCTTTTTTTATTTTACAATTTGGTTTGTTATACCGTTTCTTCTTCAAACAATTCTTTTTCTTGATTGACATGTTGCTGTTGGTCATGTAAACGACGATAAACAACACAACTTTCCAACAAATCGGCATGTTTGCCCCACCCAACCATCCGCCCATTATCCAGCACCAAAATGCGATCCGCGCGCGTGGCTGTTGAAATGCGATGCGTAATAACAAAAGTGGTTCGCCCATCCATAATACGATCTAAAGTCACTTGAATCTTAGCTTCCGTTTTGGCGTCCAATGCCGATGTGGTATCATCCAAAATTAAAATACTTGGATCAGTCACCAACGCCATTGCAAATGCCAATCGCTGTTTTTGCCCCCCCGACAGATTTGACCCACGCTCTTCTACCCGAGCCTCGTACTTTTCTGGCAATGTCAAGATAAACTCGTGCAATTCTGCAGACTTTGCGGCCCCCATCACCTGCTCTGCCGTTGTTCCCTCACGACCATATCGAATGTTATCAACAATCGTTCCAGAAAACAAAACGGGCTCCTGAGGTACCATACTAATGTGGTTTCGCAAAGATGAAATTTTGATGTCTTGTATATTGTAATCATCTAAGTATATTTTGCCTTCTGTGGGTTCATACAAGCGCATAATCAAACTCACCAAAGTGCTTTTGCCTGAACCAGATGGACCAACTACGGCAACAGACGTACCTGGCTTAACAGTAAAATTGAGGTCTTTTAAAACATAGTCGGCCGCTTCGTTATACCGAAAAGAAACATCTTGAAACCTGACCAAGCCATGCACTTTTTTTAAACTTACAGCATCGGGTTTATCTTCTATCATTACGTCTTCATCTAAGACTTCAAAAACACGCGCGATAACCACAACCATTTGCTGAATAACTGCATTGACATTGGTCAATGCCACCAAGGGTTGGAACAAACTGCCCATAGACATATTAAAATAAATCAAATCCCCAACAGACATTGCTCCATTTCTTACTTGTAGTGCCCCCAAATAAAAAATAATAGCAGAAGCAATGCCACTCACCAATGCACAAGTAGCACTTAACCCCACACTCAGCATATTGCTCTTTAACCCCAGCCTAAAAATTCCTCCCAAACGTGTAAAAAATTGACGAAACTCTCGCTTCTCTCGAGCAAAGGACAATACCACCCGAATTCCTTTTACCCGCTCTTCCAAAATACCATACGTATCAGCATAAGCTTCTCGATAGCGCATAAAAGTTGTCGCAATGGCTTTTTGAAAACCTTGATAAGTCAACACATACAATGGCAAAGACAAAAGCGCCAACAATGCCAATTGCACATCAATGGTTACCAATACCACAATACCAATAAAAATACGTGCCACATGCCGTGTCGTCTCTACAAATGTGGTTGTCACTTCATTTTGTAGCAAACCCACATCATCCAAAATCCGCGACATGATCTTCCCGGTTTGCTGCCGATCAAAAAATGTCATTTGTAGCTTTTGAATCTTTTGGTGCAAATCAAGTCGTATTCGAAAAACAATGCGCTGCCCCACAAAGGAAATATTGTAATTATAAAACCAGTTTATGGTTGCAAACAATGACCTGACCACCAAATACAAAATAAATATCCACCACAACCATTGCATTTTTTCAGTTTTTGACTTTGGGCGATTGGCTCCAGAATCTTGCCCAAAGTTTGGCAATAAGTCTTGCGGATCTCTTCGTGGAATCGATTCGGTCTTTATAAGTGACTTCATACGTGCTTGGGAAGCCACTTCAGCTGCAGGTTTAAGCTGCAACACTTCATCAATGGTTAGCTTCGATATAAAACCCAAAAGAAACGAATAGGACGATGTAACACCGGCCATCACCATCACCATGATCATGCGAAACCAATAGGGCTTAATATATATTTTTATAAATCTCTTCAAACTATTCATGATATCACTCAATCGGCCGTTTCAATTTCGGCTGTTACCGAACCTGCAAATTGTTGCTCATACAACTGACGGTATTTGCCTTCAGGAATTTCAAGCAATGTTTGATGATTTCCCACTTCAACGATTTCACCACGATCCATAACAACAATAATATCAGCATTTACGATTGTTGAAAGGCGATGTGCAATGGCGAAAGACGTGCGTCCTTCAAGCACATTGGCCATTGCTTTTTGAATAAGTGCCTCAGACAATGAATCCAGTGACGATGTCGCTTCATCCAATATCATAATGGCGGGGTCTGTTAAAACAGCACGCGCAATAGCCAACCGCTGTTTTTCACCAACTGACAATTTAATCCCTTCATCTCCCAACATCGTATCGTAGCCGTCGGCAGTACGCATGATAAATTCGTGTATTTCAGCCACTCGAGCAGCCTCAATCAATTCGGCATCCGTTGCCTGTGGGTTACCATACCGCAAATTTTCTCGAATACTGGTATTAAACATAACCGAGTCTTGTAACACTTGGCCTATTTGCATGCGCAAAGATCTTAACTTGACATCGCGAATATCATATCCATCAATCTTTATCGCACCATCTTTCACATCAAAATAACGCATCAATAAACTGGTTAGCGTGGTTTTGCCACATCCAGTATGCCCAACCAACGCAACCATCTGCCCTGGTTGCACCTCTAAATTGACCCCCCTTAAAACAGGTTCCCCAGCCTTGTATTCAAACCAAATATTTTCAAATTTTACATGGCCTTTTACTGGAGGAAGTGTAACGGCATTCTTTTTATCTTCAATATCGATTGGGAATTCCAACACCTCTAAAATGCGCTCAACGGAGACCATCATCGTTTGTAACTGCATGGCCATTTGGGTAATGTTGAGCACGGGTTCAAACATGCGTTGGGCAAATGATAAAAATGCCATTACGGCACCATACGTCATCTCACCTGTAATAACAAAATAACACCCCAAACAAAAAATGACCGTATTCCTTAAACCCGATACGGCCCAAACTCCTGAGTTATATCCCGCTCGATAAACAGCCGTCACCATGGCCTGATCCAAGCTCTCATGGGTTTCTTCTGTAAAAGCGCGGTTTTCTTTTCGCTCTCGCCCATATGACTTCACCAACGCAACCCCGCTTAACCGTTCTTGCAACCCCACCGACACACGATCCATTTTGTTTCGCCAAGCACGCACAGATTCACGAATGGGACCACGCCAACCAAAGTAATTGATCAAGTAGAGCGGAAGAAGCACAATTAAAAGCAGTCCCATTTTCCAGTTAAGTGCCAAACACATAAACATGGCCACCCAAAAGGTAATAAAATCAGTCACAATACCCAGCACCCGCATTGTAACCATACTCCGCACAGTAGCCACATCCCCCATTAAACGCGACATCACCTTTCCGGTACCCATTTCATCATAAAACCGCATGGGAAGTTTGAGCAAACGACCATAAAGTGTTTTGCGCAAATCCATAATCAAACGATGCGACACATAGGATATGGTAAACGTATTGCTCACACGCATCCCCGCCGACAAAATGGGTATGCTTATCGACAATACCAAAAGCACCTCTAACATACTCCAATTGCCACCGACGATAATTTCATCTACAATGTACTTCATAATTAATGGCGGAGTCATACCCAGCACCGTTAACAGCACAGTTACAACAAACCCACCAATCAACCGAGGCACATAAGGTTTCACAAAGGGCAAAAGTTTTTTTAAATTCTCAGCGTTGCTTTTTTCGGCCATACCCAAAACATCTCCGTTTTATTTTTATGACATCTCCAACAAGATACATACAAGTCCAATCTAAATCAAATTTCACCTGCAATGCCTTAGACATCTCAAATTTCACTTCATTCTCATTATAGAAACGTTATATTCTGCCCCAGCCCATAGATTTTTTATTTATAGGATAAGTTTATGACCGACAAACCATTTTCAGAAATGACCGTTTCCGAAATCAAGAAAAACCTGAGCATATCTCACACGAATGAAGCCACAATAAAGTTACTGGAAAGTGATCCCCGAACTGGGGTGCAAGTGTTGGCAAAACAAATCAGGCAAAGACAAAAAAACCAAGAAAAAGAAAAAGCCCGCTTAGAACAATTGTCCGAACTGGAAAATAAGTTCAGAGAACGGGGTTATGTTCATATCGCAGGAGTCGATGAAGCCGGTCGAGGACCATTAGCAGGTCCCGTAATCGCAGCAGCAGTTATATTTCCACCTGATACGCAGATTGATGGCCTCAACGATTCAAAAAAATTGTCAGAGCAAAAACGAGAATTGTTGTTTGACCAGATCCAAAATATGGCCTTAACCATTGGAGTAGGAGAAGCAACACCACAAGAAATAGACAACCTCAACATACGCAATGCCACCCACTTGGCCATGCGTCGGGCACTCGATCATCTGTCTCCATCACCAGATCAGGTCTTAGTAGATGGCAATGCTTTACCCGAAAGCCGTTTTAAAGAATTGGCCATTATAGGTGGAGACCGCAAATCCATATCCATATCGGCAGCATCTATCATTGCCAAAGTCACAAGAGACCGAATGATGATTCAATACGACACAAAATACCCAGAGTATGGCTTTGCTGGCCACAAAGGATATGGCAGTGCCGAGCACCTTAATGCACTTCAAAAACATGGCCCAACGCCCATTCATAGGCATTCATTTGCAGGTGTACCTCAAACACCGACCACATTTACCGAAGATTTCGAAATCTTTGCCGAAGGGATTGCTTCAGCCCAAAACCTCGACCAATTAACAGCCATAGGTGATACCATTTCCTTGGCCTCAAAAGATCTCCCCCCCCACGAGATAGAACGCCTAAGAGAATATTATCGCACACACCGGATCAACCTGCAACGCCCAGGCCTTGAAGGTGAAAAACTTGCCGCAGACTATTTATCTCAAAATGGGTTTACAATTTGTGAACTAAACTTTCGCACACTGGGTGGTGAAATTGATATCATTGCCCAAAAAGGCAATGTGTTGTCATTTGTAGAGGTTAAAACCGCCACGCAAACCCAATTTGGAGATCCCAAAACCTGGGTTACACCTCAAAAGCAAAAACAACTTCACCGTCTTGCAAAAGCTTATTTAACCCAACGGAACACCCCCAATTTATGGCCGCGATTTGATGTCATCGCTGTCACCCTGTCTGCATCTGCACCACAAATAGAACACATAGAAGGGGCTTTTTCAAAATTCCCTTAAATCTTGACAAATAGAATACTTATCTTTATTTTTTTTATTCTCTGACCTAAAAATCGATGTTTTTTTATTTTTCCCCAAATACCACCACTTATGGCAAAACAAAATATCATTCCCGTTAAAGGCACGCGCGACTTTTACCCCGAAGATTGGGCTTACCAAAAATGGCTCAGCGACCAATTTACTTCTGTTGGGCGGCTTTTCGGCTATCAAGAGTACGAAGCTCCCATACTTGAACACATCGAACTCTATTTGGGAAAAAGCAGCGAAGAAATCGTCACGCAACAAACATTTACGCTCAACGATCGCGACGACAACCCATTGGTCTTGCGCCCAGAATTAACCCCCTCGTTGGCACGCATGGTTGCCCAAAAAGAAAACCAACTTACGTTCCCTATTCGTTGGCAATCTTATGGTCAATTTTTTCGATACGAAAAACCCCAAAGAGGGCGTGGACGCGCATTTTTCCAGTGGAATGTGGATGCCTTAGGCAGCGAATGTTACCTTGCTGATGCCGAAATAATTACTGTTGCTTGCACCTTACTCAAGCAATTGGGACTCACCCCCCAACATGCAACCATAAAAATTAACGATCGTCTATCGCTCGAAAACTTACTCAAAACCACACTAAAACTCTCTCAAGAAGCCGTTCGACCTGTTTTTGCAGCCATAGATCGCATGGACAAAATGGCACCTGAAAAATTTCGTGCCTACCTGAATACCGATCTCAAACTCAGTTTGGGGCAAATCGATGATCTTTATGGCCTCTTTGAACAAACCGATCTTTCGTTTTCACCCTGGCTGAGCCAAATTTTTGAACACTTGGCTCATAATCAGGTTGAAGATTATGCCGAATTGGATTTACATATCGTACGCGGCTTTGACTACTACACCAGTACCGTTTTTGAGGCTTGGGCCAAAACATCTCTTCGACGCGCCTTATTTGGAGGTGGTCGTTATGACAATCTCACCATCCAAGTCGGTGGCAAACGCTCAGTGCCTGGTGTTGGTTTTGCCGTTGGTGATATGGCCATGACAGAATTACTCAAAGAGTTAGACTTATTTCCCAATCCAAGCAGTGTGGCCGCCCAAGTGTTGGTTACCATTTTCTCAGAAGAGCAATTAAAAACGTCGGCAGAGTTTGCCCGCACACTTCGAGAAAGTGGCATTGCAACCGAATTTCAACTCTCACCAGACCAACGCTTAGACAAACAATTTAAGTATGCCGATCGCAAAGAAATTCCCTTTGCCATTGTGATCGGTCCAGAAGAAGAACTAGCCAACACAGTTGTAATCAAAGACCTCAAAAACAGGGTGCAAATTACATTGCCCCAAACCAACCTACCCCAAATTATTGAAACCTTGAAGCGCGGTATTTCTTAGAAACCGCAGGAGAACAAACAATGGCTGAGTCGCTTGGCGACTGGAAACGCACACACAATTGTGGCCAACTGCGTATTGAAGACGTTGGCACCGACGTGATACTGATGGGTTGGGTGGCCAAACGTCGCGACCATGGCGGGGTGATTTTTGTAGACTTGCGAGACAGATGGGGTGTTACCCAAGTGGTATTTCGCCCCGACCTCAAGGCAGGAACCCATGCCATTGCCGAGAGTATTCGCAGTGAATTTGTCATTGCCATTAAGGGCAAAGTCGAACCCCGCCCCGATGGCATGGCCAATCCGAACTTACCCACGGGCCAAATTGATATAGAATGCACAGACCTAAAACTTCTAAATGCAGCAGAAAACCCGCCATTTGCAATAGAATCGGATGTTGACGTCAATGAAGAATTACGACTGCGCTATCGCTATCTTGATCTGCGTCGTCCTGACATGCAAAAATCTATCATTTTAAGACACAATGTAGCCCAACACGTTCGGCAATATCTCGTAAAACAAAACTTTCTCGAAATAGAAACCCCTTTCCTTATGAAAAGCACACCAGAAGGTGCACGCGACTATCTCGTCCCTTCTCGTGTGCATCCGGGTTCTTTTTATGCCCTTCCTCAATCGCCACAAACCTACAAGCAACTTCTCATGGTTGCGGGGTATGACCGCTATTTCCAAATCGTACGTTGTTTTAGAGACGAAGATTTGCGAGGGGATCGCCAACCCGAATTCACACAAATTGATATCGAAATGTCTTTTGTCGATGAAAATGATGTGATGGGGCTTGCTGAAGGGTTGGCAAGGCACGTTTTTAAAAACGCCATTGATGTGGATTTGGCAGACCCGATACCACGCATTACCTACCAAGAAGCAATGGACAAATATGGCACAGATCGCCCAGATACGCGCTTCGGATTTGAAATTGTCGATATCACACAAGCTGCGCAGGCATCAGAGTTTCAGGTATTTAAAAATGTTTTAGAAAGTGGCGGTTCGGTACGGGCCATCAACGCAACGGGTTGTGGACATTTTTCACGCAAACAAATAGACGACCTAGCCGCATATGTTGCCCAATTTGGAGCCAAAGGTTTGGCTTGGATCAAGGTAACAGATCAAGGATTTGAATCATCTATCGTTAAATTTTTCCCCGAACAGGCTCAAAACCTACTGCGTGAATCACTTCAGGCCAAACCAGGTGACCTTCTGCTGTTTGTCGCAGATCGTCCATCGGTGGTCACGCTATCATTAAGCAACCTTAGAGTCGAGTTGGCAAGACAACAAAACCTTCTCAATCCCAAAAATTACAGCATGTTATGGGTGACAAAATTCCCATTGCTCGAATATGACGATGCCGAAAAAAGATTTGTGGCTTGCCACCACCCATTCACCTCGCCATTGCCAGAAGATATGGACCAACTCGACTCCGATCCTGCCAATGTTCGGGCACGTGCATACGATTTGGTACTCAATGGCAATGAGATTGCCGGTGGGAGCATCAGAATTCATCAAAAAGAAGTACAACAACGGATGTTTTCCCTTTTGGGCATATCTGCTGAAGAAGCAGATGAAAAATTTGGATTTCTCTTAAATGCCTTCAAATATGGAGCACCTCCCCACGGGGGAATAGCATTTGGATACGATCGGTTAATCGCACTATTGGCAGGAAAAGACTTTATCAGAGATGTCATTGCATTTCCAAAGACAAATGCCGCCGCATCGCTTATGGACAATGCCCCATCTGAGGTAGATTCGGCCCAATTAAGAGAACTGGGCCTTCGAATTCTTTAGTGTTTAGACACGCATAGACTTTTCAATACCTTATTGTAATTTTTTCTTGACTTTACATCCATTATGTAGTAATTTCTCCACGACGTAATTTAATCCAGAACTTTGATGTAAGCTATTTTAAAAACTTCCATTTACAGCAAATCCATCCCCATAATGCCCCAATGAGACTTTTGGGTTATGAGAAAATGCAGACTGCTGAGAAGTATTGCTTCCTGCGGACTGACGCTTGCTTTTTTGTCTCTTCCACTTTTAAGTGGTTGTACAACAATGGCGTCTGATAAAGATTTACAGACACTTGAAGAGGCACGTAAACAAGCAGAATCAGCAGAGGCTGAACTCGGTGCTTGTAAACAACGACGAGCAGAACTCGAACGACAACTGGCCCAAAAGAAACAAGAACTGGCAAATTGGCAAAATATTAAAAGTTCTGTAGAAAAGTCACTGGGACAGTAGAACAAAAACGGTGTGAAAGGAGTTGTCCGGATGAAAGGCTTTAAACGTTTCGGGTTCCTTCTCGTCTGCTGTGCCATCACCCTTTTGGTTTTGCCAACCCAAGGGTACGCTCAGACGACGGGCATGACCTATGATGAATACAAAGTTAAACTTGCAGAGTATGGTACACGTCAAGCAGATGCCAAAAAGGCGTTGCTTGAATGCAAAACGGCTGCCGATGCGTTGGCGCAACAGATCTCTGAACTTGACGCACAAATTGCCGCTTTGAAAACAGGTGTTTATGAGTTGGTTGGCACCGATGAAAACGGACTGAATGACTTCCTCCAAGAATTAGACCGTATTGAAGCACGACTCATGGGCATTCGTGGTCTCGCAGATGACGCACTCTTTGATGTGCGAGACGAAGTAGATCAAATTGAAGCACGTGTAGAAGAATTAAAAGCAGAAAAACGGGCACTGTTCCCAGCCGCCACTCTCAAACTGGCCAGCATAGATAAGCTCTTAGAACAAATAAAGGCCCGCATGCCTCGCAAAAGAATTCGTCAATACTCCGTTATGAAAGGCGACAGTCTTTGGCGAATTGCGAAAAATGACGACATTTATGGCGACCCCTATTTGTGGCCCAGAATTTATGTCGAAAACCGCAACAAGATTAAAGACCCCGATCTGATTTACCCCAATTGGGTATTAAACGTTCCTTTTGGTGTCGACCTGAACCAACACCTAGTGATGCGTGGCGAAAACCTTTCTACAATAGCTGGCAAGGTTTACAAAGACATCACCAAATGGAATCGAATTTATCAGGCCAACAAAGAACAAATACTTGATCCAAGCTTGGTTTTCCCAGCTCAGGTTCTTAATATTCCAACAAATTAACCTGTTTCGACATTCAAAGTTTGTTGGAGGTTGGATTTTCCAAAATTTATGGAAGATTCATCATTAAAAATAAACAAAACCCTCGTTCTCGCCGTTTGCGCCTGAACGAGGGTTTTTCTGTTTGGAAAAATTTATTGGATACCAAAATACTCAGTCATAGACTATCAATCACGGGCGTTGATCCCCTTTCGCTTTATGGCCATAATGATGCCAATTTATTGGCATTAGAAAGTCGATATGGCGTCCGATTAACAGCTCGAGGTGATCATTTAAACGTTCATGGCCCCACCCACAAGGTTCAACATGTGTCAGGTCTCCTTGAAGAAATGATTTCCTGCCTAAAACGTGGTGACCAGCTCGATCCCTTACATTTATTGGCCACCCAACCAGAAACTGCGACGGCTGATTTATCTGAATTTTCACAAACCATTTTATCTACCCCACAAATTATAATTCGACCGCGCTCCCAAACACAAATAACCTATGCCAATGCCATAAAAGAACATGACATCGTATTTGGCATTGGCCCTGCAGGAACAGGGAAAACCTATCTTGCTGTAGCAGCTGCTGTAAATGCTTTGCGTCGCAAACAAGTTTCTCGTATCATCCTAACGCGACCAGCTGTAGAAGCTGGTGAATCTTTGGGGTTTCTTCCGGGTGATATTCAAGAAAAAGTAGATCCCTATTTGCGCCCGCTCTATGATGCCCTCGACGATATGCTACCCGATTCCCAATTGCGACATTTGATCGAAATGCGTACTCTTGAAATAGCGCCTCTTGCTTTTATGAGAGGACGCACGCTAAACAATGCATTTGTTATTTTAGATGAAGCCCAAAATACCACAGTAAATCAGATGAAAATGTTTTTAACTCGCTTGGGTAATAATGCGCAAGCCGTGATAACGGGAGACATCACACAAACGGATCTTCCTTCGGGAACACTATCTGGCTTGGTGCATGTTCAACATATATTATCTCATATCGAAGCCATTGGTTTTGTTCATTTCACAGAACATGATGTCGTTCGCCATCCATTGGTGCAAAAAATCATCAATGCCTATGAACAACACAACCAACAAACTTCGCATGCAAATGCAGACAATAGGGATAAAGCTTGATGTTTGGACAAAATAAAAAGAAACGAGACCGCCGAATACCCCAAGCCCCTCACTGGTGGCAAGCACAAGGGAACAATATTATTAAAACCTGCTTACTTCTTTTAACAGCAGGGCTCATTACGGCATTGTTCCCTTCAAGCCAATACCATGAATATTCAAATTTTAGGGAAGGCGCAATTGCGCCTGAAGAAATCATTGCTCCCCAGACTTTTTCTGTGTTAAAACGCCAAGAAGAATATGCCCAAGAAACACTTTCCGCAAAAAATGCAATTGCACCCATAGTATTGCTGGACAAAGAGATACAAAATCAAAAATTGTCCGATTTTAATAATTTCTTTAAAATGATTCAGGCCATTCAGCCCCAAACACATTCAGATTCTCTCATACTCAACATTCGGCAAGGCCATGCCGCATTAGGGGCCCTCTCAGAGTCTACATTTCAAGAACTGTTTACGGCCAGTCAACAATCACCCAAAACACTTCAAAAAATAGCTTCAATCTCTCGGGATATTTTGCAACAAGCTTACCAACAAGGCATTCTTCAACAGAAAAAAAATACTCTTAATCATCGTGAGATCACCCGAATCACATCCAATTCTCAAGAACGCCTGTTGCTTGAAAATATTTTGGACCAAGAAACGTTTACCCAAGGTCTCCAAGAACGCATCCGTTCACAATGGGCAAATGCAACAGCCGCCCAAATTAAGAGCATCTATGAGCTTATATTGGCGTATCTCTCCCCCAATCTCAGTTATGACCCAGTTGAAACCGAACGACTAAGACAAGAAGCCGCTGATCATATATCCCGTATTAAAGGTACCGTTCTTAAAGGTGAGCGCATTGTAGATGAACACGACCGTATCACCCCAGACCACATAGACAAACTCAACTCTTTAGCGCTTTATATTAACAGTCGCCAACAAGAAGACCCACTCATATACGTTATGCAAACAGGTGCACAAGCCATCATCAGCATACTTTTGTTGGCCATAGTATTTGGCTTTCTCAGCATTGTAAAACCTGCCGTATATAAGCGCATTTCCAATATCATCTTGTTTGATATTATCATTTTAACCCCCTGCCTTGTTGCTTAT
>JAYODI010000071.1:26955-31405 GCA_038279365.1 Candidatus Latescibacterota bacterium
ATCTGGTTCCCGTTGCACTTTCAGCAATGCTTGCCACAGTGTTGTTTGATGCCGAAATTGGCTTGGTGATCTCACTCATATGCGCCATTCTTTGTGCCAGTATTTTAGGTGGTCTGCAATATGGCCTGGTTTTCCTCATAACAGGTATTATTGGGGCCTATTCCGTGAGACAAGTGCGTCATCGAAGTGACTTTTATCGTTCCATTGTTTTCTTAATTATAACCTACATCCTTACCATAGCTTCAAGTAGTAGCCTATTATTTACCTATGTTGATCCCGCAGAATTTTTCAATGAAATTCGTCACGACCTGCTCATTGGTATTTTTATAGCATGTGCCTCTTCTATTTTAACAATCGGTCTTTTACCAATTTTTGAAAGCATATTCAGTGTTGTAACTCCCATCACCTTACTTGAATTATCAGACTTAAATCGTCCTCTGCTTCGAAACTTGGCCATTCGAGCACCAGGAACCTACAGCCACAGCATGAACATGGCCAATATTTCAGAATCAGCCGCAGATGCCATCGGTGCAGACAGATTACTTGCTCGGGTGGGGTGTTATTATCATGACATTGGAAAAATGATTCGGCCTCATTATTTTATAGAAAACCAAAAAGGCATTAATCCACACGATGAACTACAGCCCAAAATGAGCGCACTCATTTTGATTTCACATGTAAAAGACGGTATTGAACTTGCAGAAGAAGAAGGTTTACCCAGAGCCATTATAGACCTGATTCCACAACATCATGGCACTTCTGAGATTGCATCCTTTAAACATCGAGCACTTGAGCAAGGCGACAAACAAAGCGTCAGAGATGAAGATTTTCGTTATCCAGGCCCCAAACCCCAAACCAAAGAAGCAGGCATCATCAACCTTGCAGATGCCGTGGAATCTGCCACACGAACACTATCAACAAACGATCCCGATCAAATAAAAGGCATGGTACAAACCATCATCAAAGGTCGTTTTACAGCTGGTGAATTGGATGAATGTGATTTGACTCTTCGTGACTTGCATAAAATTCAAGAAGCATTTTTACCCGTACTGCAGGCTTCACGGCACCAGCGAGTACCCTACCCCTGGCAAGTTCAAAAACCAGACCGATCCAAAAGAGAACAAAGAGAAAAAGCGTAATGGGCATAGAAATAGTCGAATTGATATCTGAAAAAAATATAGACTGTTTGCAATTGGAGTCGGCACTCTCTACCGTCCTAAAAGACTTCGATATTTCTCAAGAAGTCACTTGCATTTTGACCGATGACAAACATGTGCAACAACTCAATCGTGACTTTCGTGACAAAGACCAACCCACAGATGTTCTGTCGTTTGAAATGCATGATGCTATTCACCCGGCTTCGCCATTGGGTGAGATATACATATCTATAGAACGTGCCAAAATACAGGCACAACAAGCAACACATTCACTTCAACAGGAAATTCTTCTGTTGGCTATCCACGGCACTCTCCATTTGCTGGGATATGAACACGATACCGACATGGGTTATATAAAAATGTCTGAGAAAGAAAAACATTACCTTTCTCAATTTCTAAAACCCCAACTCAAAGGAGCGTAAGTCTTTTGGACGACCCTGCGTGGCCAGACCCACTCATCGTTATATTAGCCATCTTAACCACCGCAATTTTTGCGAGAATTGGTTCTATTGGCAATGCAATTTCTCGAACAACACTTGAACGATTAAAAGACGACGGAGCAGCACGTGCCGCTCTTTACCTCTGGATTTTTCGTTCACGCGACTTTATGGCACAAATGGTAACCCTTGCCCATACCCTTGCCAGTGCGCTTGGCGCTTTATCCATTTTGCGCCTTACAAATTTGCTTGATACAACACTGCCCGATAGATGGCTTTTGTTGGGCAAAGTGTTTATGGTTTGTTTATTTGTTATTGTCACCTTATTGTTGCGCAATATCATCCCTCCTTTCCGCCGAGAAGAGGGTTCCGAGCGTCCATTGCCTGTATTACCCATTTTTTGTTTGCCTATTTATCTCCTCCTGTTGTTCCCTGCATTGCTGTTACAACAAGCCCAAATAATGTTTGTAAACGACGATGACACCAAAGCCCGAAAAGAAGAAGAGATAAGGAGTTTGGTAGAATCAGAAACAGAAGAGGGCATGATCGAAGAAGAAGAACGCGAAATGATTGAGGGTATTTTTGAATTTCGCGATACCACAGTAAAAGAGGTCATGATCCCCCGCATTGATATGATCAGTGCCGAAATCACTATTACGTCAGAAGAACTACTTGAACTCATAAAAGAATCGCGACACTCTCGCATTCCCATTTATGAAGAACGAATAGACAATATCAAGGGTGTTGTTTATGTAAAAGACATTCTCCTCCACATCGATACTGGCAAACCGTGGATCATTGCAGATATTATGCGCACCCCTTATTTCGTTCCCGAAAATAAAACGTTGGGCGATCTTATGGCCGAATTTAAACACGAAAAAGTACATATGGCCATTGTTGTGGGTGAATATGGTGGTACGTCTGGCTTGGTCACAATGGAAGACATTATTGAAGAAATTGTGGGCGAAATTCAAGACGAATACGATGAAGAAGAACCACTTTACCAATGGCGAGAAGAAGGTAAAATTCTTATCGCAGATGCGCGCTTAGATATTGAAGATCTCAATATGATGTTTAATGTAGAATTGCCTCAAGATGGTTATGAAACATTGGGTGGATTTATTTATAGCCATTTAGGTCATGTTCCCGAACCTGGTGAAACCCTCGAATTTAACAACTTGCTCATTGCAATTAAAAGTGTGCAAGGGCAGAGAATCACACAAGTTCGCATTGAAAAACGAGAGATAGACACCAATTTTCAGCCCGAAAATGTAGAAATTGCTTGACAAGCAGAAGCAAAACCGTTTCATTTGTAATCCTCAGGACATAATGGCGCGGGGTGGAGCAGCCTGGTAGCTCGTTGGGCTCATAACCCAAAGGTCGGAGGTTCAAATCCTCCCCCCGCTACCAATAAAAATAAAATGGCGGAATCCGTTGATGGGTTCCGCTTTTTTTATCCTTGCCCAATTGCAATAATCATTTATTATATGATCTTAATCATTGCGTGTGCCCATGATCAACAGCTTACTGAAATTAAGGAATAAACCGTGGCAAAAATTCTGATCATTGATGACGAAGGCATCGTGCGCGACATGCTTCGAGATATTCTCGAACCCGAAGGTTATGTGATTCTTGAAGCAGAAAATGGCAAAAAAGGCTTAGAAATATACGATCCCAATACCATTGATCTGGTCATTACCGATATCATGATGCCAGAAAAAGACGGATTTGAAACAATATCGGAGCTCAACAAGATCAAACCTGGTATAAAGATTATCGCATTAACGGGATATGGGTTGCATAATCTCCCCATTGCTTTTGATTTGGGTGCTGCCCTCGTATATGAAAAACCCATTAAACCCAAAGATTTAAAATTGGCAGTAGCAAATCTCCTAAACAAGTAGGGTTTTTGACAAAAAACCAAATGGAGTTTTTTGTGGCACAGATATTAGTTGTTGAAGATGATGCCGAGGTTCGCAGCTTAATCATCACAATGCTTAAAAGCGCAGGTCATCAAGTTACCCATGCCAGCAATGGTATCGATGGTATCAAAAAATACCAAAGCGAAGAGATTGACCTTGTCATCACAGACATTATGATGCCCGAAAAAGATGGCATAGAAACCATCCGCGAATTAAAAAAGTGTAACCAAGATGTCAAAATAGTTGCCATAACCGGATACCGCGGTCGATTTAATCGTTTGCCCGCCGCTGAATTTTTAGGAGCACAGGAAACGCTGCTCAAGCCTTTTACAAAGTCTGATCTCATAACCACAATCGACAAGTTGCTTTAGACAAAAAGAAGCAATAAAAAAGGGGCGTGCAAATAAATTTTGCACGCCCCTTTTTTATTTTTAATCTCGTTTCATTTTTGAGCATTCTTAAAATCTTGTGCATAAGTCACAAAGTCAAAAAAACCAACTTGCCCATCCCCATCAATATCAAACCGACGATAAGGTGTATATGGAAAAGGTTTACTCGGCAATTCCACAAACCAGCCAGGGCTTGATTCATTTTGGCGAAAGGCCGCAATAAAAATCAGAAAATCAGAAAATGCAACCACGCCATCGCCATCCAAGTCTGGCCAAACAGCTTTTGTCTTAAAGACCAAACTTGCCGTTGATTGTATTTGCAAGCTGTCTCTCACACCATTTTCTTGCAAAAACCGAATTTGAACAGCGTTTATCTTTGCTTCCAATATGGCGTCATTTGAAGGCAATGCAGAAGGGGTTTTAAAACGCAAACGCCCAAATGGCAAATCGGATGCCACACGTTGATTGCCAACACTTCCCCCACTCAGACGAATAGCCCCCTCTTGTAAGACCTCTTCTTCACGCACTGCAGCCCCCCCAACAAA
>JAYODI010000164.1:0-4761 GCA_038279365.1 Candidatus Latescibacterota bacterium
GGCAAACGGCAAACGGCAAACGGCAAACGGCAAACGGCAAACGGCAAATGGCAAACGATAGAAGTAAAAAGATAGGGTTTGGATATGGATTTGAGACAGAGGCAGAAGATTGCGATTGTGGGCAGTGGGATTTCGGGGTTGGTGTGTGCGCATTTGTTGCATGATGATCACGATATTACGGTGTTTGAGGCCAATGATTATGTGGGTGGGCATACACATACCATTGAGGTGCCTGTGAATGGGCAGGTTTATCCGGTGGATACGGGGTTTATTGTGTTTACGGAGCCAAAGTATCCCAACTTTGTGAAGTTGTTGAAGCGGTTGGAGGTGATGTCTCAGCCGACGACGATGAGTTTTAGTGTGCGCGATTCGGCAACGGGGTTGGAGTATAATGGTACGTCGTTGAATACACTTTTTGCACAGCGGCGGAATTTGTTGCGACCATCGTTTTATAAGATGTTGAAAGATATTATGCGGTTTTATCGCGAGGCACCCGAGTTGTTGGTGGGTGATGATGATGCATTGACGTTGGGTGCTTATTTGTCGGAGAAGCGATATTCGCGTGAGTTTGTACACCACCATATTTTGCCGATGGGTGCGGCGATTTGGTCGGCATCTTTGGATGATATGTTGGATTTTCCGGCGCAGTATTTTGTGCGGTTTTTTCACCATCATGGGTTTTTACAGCGCAAAGACCGTCCTGGTTGGCGGTCGGTGGTGGGTGGGTCTTATCAGTATGTGAAGGCGTTGATTAAACCGATGGCTGATCGGGTGCGGTTGAATAGCCCTGTAAAAGCGGTTCGGCGATTTGCTGAGGGTGTGGATGTGATGACGGATGCTGGGACGGAGCGATTTGATCAGGTGATTTTGGCGGTGCACAGTGATCAGGCGTTGCGGATGTTGGAGGATGCGTCGAAGGATGAGCGTGAGATTTTGGGGGCGATTCAGTATCAGGAGAATCCAACCGTGTTGCATACGGATGATTCGGTTTTGCCGCGCAATAAGTTGGCCTGGGCGAGTTGGAATTATTTTTTGCCGCCCAAATCTGTGGATCGGGCAACGGTGACATACAATATGAATATGTTGCAGAATATGGATGCGCCGGTGACGTTTTGTACGACGTTGAATCGGGATGAGGATATTGATCCGAGTAAAATTATTCAACGAATGATGTATCACCACCCGCAGTTTACGCCGGGGACAATTCGGGCGCAAAAGCGGCATGGGGAGATTAATGGGGTGAATCGGACGTTTTATTGTGGGGCATATTGGGGGTTTGGGTTTCATGAGGATGGGGTGCGGAGTGGGTTGGAAGTGACGAAGATGTTTGGGAAAGTTTTGTAGGAGATTGAATAAAGGCTTTTTTGAGGCTGATCGCCTCTTTGCCTTCGGCGACATACTTTTTTTCAACAGCCAAAAAAAGTATGCAAAAAAGGCCGTCCCTCAGGTGCCGGGAGGGCTGATTTTCCGTAAATCTCGTTGGGGTTTTTAGGGAGGGATTTGGCCTACGAGATGGGGTGGGTGTAAGATCAATTTGTGTGGGATGGATAATACGGAAAATCGGTGGGTTCTCTTGTGTTGGGGAGTGGGAGGAATGTTGGGTGGTTCATGATGATTGGGAAATGAGAATATGATGAAGAGTTGTTTGTATGAGGGGACGATACGGCATCGGCGGTTTGGGGAAGTGGGCAATGCGTTTACATATGGGCTTTTTATGGTGTATTTGGATTTGGATGAATTGGGTCACGTGTTTGATGGGCATCCGTTGTGGTCGGTGGAGCGGGGGAATGTGGCGTATTTTCGGCGAAGGGATCACTTGGGTGATCCTAAGAAGTCGCTTTCTGAGGCGGTGAGGGATCGGGTGTTTGAGGAGACGGGGCGACGGCCTGGGGGGGCGATTCGGTTGTTGACGCATTTGTGTTATTTTGGGTTTCGGTTTAATCCGGTGAGTTTTTTTTATTGTTTTGATGAGGATGATCGGGTTGAGGCGATTGTGGCGGAGGTGAACAATACGCCTTGGGGTGAACAACATGCTTATGTGTTGCATGGGGGGATGGATGTGGGGCGTGAGGATCATAGGCGGTATCGGTTTGAGAAGGATTTTCATGTGTCGCCGTTTTTGCCGATGCATCACAGTTATGATTGGCATTTTAAAACGCCAGGTGATGTGTTGACAGTGCATATGAATAATTTGGATAAGGGAGAGAAACCCTTTGATGCGACGTTGGTGATGCGACGAACAAAGATGACATCGGGGGCGTTGACGCGGGTGTTGGTTCAGTATCCGTGGATGACCGCAAAGGTGATGGGGGCTATTTATTGGCAGGCTTTTAAACTTTGGTGGAAGAAGGCGCCGTTTTATCCGCATCCGGAAACGACGGATGCCAAATTGGAGGTTTTGAAATGAGTGAAGCGGTGATGGTTGATTCGGAAGAAAAAACAACAGATTTGAAGATGGGGATGTTGGATCGGTTGGCGCGCAGGTTGGTTTTAAGTCAGTTGGTGCAATTGCATTATGGCAAACTGTTTTTGGTGGATGGACAAGAGACACAAACTTTTGGTGCGGGTGTGGGCGATTTGGAGGCGACGGTGTATGTGGATAGTCCTGCGTTTTATAGGGGTTTGGCTTTTGGGGGAACGGTGGGTGTGGCCGATGCGTATATTGATGGATCTTGGGGGTGTGATGATTTGGTGTCGCTGTTTCGCATTGTGACGTTGAATGGAACGGTGATGCGCGATTTGAGTAAGGGGTGGGCGCGGTTGGGGGTGCAGGTGCAAAAGATGGTGCATGCGTTGCATCGCAACACACGTTCGGGAAGTAAGAAAAATATTGCGGCACATTACGATTTGGGGAATGATTTTTATCGGTTGTGGTTGGATAAGACGATGATGTATTCGTGTGCGGTGTATGATGATAAACATACGACCTTGGACGCGGCGGCGGTGAATAAGTTGGATCGCATTTGTAAGAAGTTGGACTTAAAGCCGAGCGATCATTTGTTGGAGATTGGAACGGGGTGGGGTGGGTTTGCGGTGCATGCGGCCACACATTATGGGTGTCGGGTGACAACCACGACGATTTCTAAAGAACAACATGCACTGGCGGTGGAACGGGTGAAGGATGCGGGGGTGGCAGACAAGGTGACGGTGTTGTTGGAGGATTATCGAGATTTGACGGGGCAGTATGATAAGTTGGTGTCGATTGAGATGATTGAGGCGGTGGGATATCAGTATTATGACACGTTTTTTAAACAGTGTAGCGATTTGTTAAAACCCGATGGGTTGATGGTGTTGCAGGCCATTACAATGAGTGACTGGGCTTATGAGACGGCCAAAGATTCGATTGATTTTATTAAGAGTCATGTGTTTCCGGGCAGTTGCATTCCGTCGGTGACGGCGATATCGAACAGTTTGGCCAAGGTGACCGATTTGAAGCCTGTGCATTTGGAAGATATTGGCTCACACTATGTGCGCACGTTGCACGATTGGTGTGCGCGGTTTTGGAATCAGTTGGATGCGGTGCGGGCACAGGGTTTTGATGATCGGTTTATAAGGATGTGGGAATATTATTTGTGTTATTGCGAGGGTGGTTTTGCCGAGCGGTATATTTCGGATGTGCAGATGGTGATGGCAAAACCGATGAATCGGCGTGAGAATATGGTGCCCCATTTGGTTTAGGGATGTTGTGTTGAAGACTTTGTGAATGGTGAACCGTTTTGACTTTTAAAAGGATATTCAAATGAGCTTGGGAATTCGGTTGGCAGAAAAAGGAATGTTGCCTGACTTTTTAATTCGATATGGTATTCGGGGTTTGCAACAGCAACGATTGGATCGCGAGCAAGTAGGATCTTGTGAAGTACAAAATCGTACAAAGCGGGCGTTTATTGAGCAGATGAATAACAGCCCTGTGGCGTTGCATACACAAGAGGCCAATGACCAACACTATGAATTGCCACCTGAGTTCTTTCAATATGTGATGGGTGATCATTTAAAGTATAGTTGTTGTTTTTTTGAAACGGGGTCTGAGTCATTGAGCGAGGCCGAAGCCGCGATGTTGGCGATCACGTGTGAACGCGCGGCTTTGGAAGATGGCCAAGATGTTTTGGAGTTGGGGTGTGGGTGGGGGTCTTTGACGTTGTGGATGGCATCGCATTATCCAAATAGCCGAATTACTGCGGTGTCCAATTCCAGACCACAACGCGAATTTATTGAAGGACAATGTGTGGCACGGGGTTTAAAAAATGTGGTGGTGATTACTTCGGATATGAATGACTTTGAAGCACCCGAGATGTATGACCGTGTTGTGTCTGTAGAGATGTTTGAGCATTTGCGCAATTATCGGGTGATGCTCCATCGGATTGCGGGTTGGTTAAAAGACGATGGGCAGGTTTTTATTCATGTGTTTACACACCGCGATTTTCCATATCAGTTTGAAACCACGGGCAAAAATGATTGGATGGGCCAGTTGTTTTTTACGGGGGGCATTATGCCGTCTGACGATTTGTTTTTGTATTTTCAAGATGATGTAAGCCTTGTGGATCATTGGGTGGTGGATGGCCGACATTATGCCAAGACGGCTGATGCTTGGTTGGCCAATATGGACACATACAAATCTGAGATTTTGAACATTTTGGGTGCACATTATGGTGAGGCTGAGCGCGATGTGTGGTTTCAGCGGTGGCGCATATTTTTTATGGCGTGTTCAGAATTGTGGGGATTTAACGAAGGCCAAGAATGGTGGGTGTCTCATTATCGGTTTGG
>JAYODI010000165.1:0-4736 GCA_038279365.1 Candidatus Latescibacterota bacterium
TTTGGTTTTTTGTTTTAAAGGTTCTACATTTGCCGTTTCACGTTTGGCGTTTCACTGCTTCTTACATTTGCCGTTTCACTGATTTTCTTGATTGCGGATTGTTTTTTTATGCGCTATATACGGTGTGATGAAATGTCGTAGATTTTAACTTGAGAGAAGGGGTTGGTTATGCGGATTTTGTATTTGGATTTGGATGCGTTGAACCCGACGCATTTGGGGTGTTATGGGTATCATCGCAATACATCGCCAACGATTGACAAGATTGCATCTGAAGGGGTAAGGTTTAATCAGGTGTATACAACTGATGCGCCATGTTTGCCATCGCGTACGGCATTTTATTCGGGGCAGTTTGGGATTCACTCGGGTGTGGTGGGGCATGGGGGGACAGCGTCGGAACGGCGAAACAATGGGCCGAACAGGGGCTTTGCAGATCAATTGGCACGTCAGGGGTTGGCGGGGTTTTTGCAACAGCAAGGGTTTAAGACGTCTATGATTAGCCCCTTTGGGCAGCGACATGCGGCGTGGCATTTTTATGCGGGTTTTAATGAGATTCACAATACGGGCAAAAATGGCAATGAGTCGGCAGAAGAAGTAACGCCATTGGTGGAAAAGTGGCTCGAGGATCATGCCTCGGATGACAAGTGGTATTTGCATATTAATTATTGGGATATTCACACGCCTTATCGGGCACCTGCAAGTTATGGCGAACCGTTTGCCAATGAACCGTTGCCAGAGTGGTTGACGGAAGATTTGTTGGAAGAACACAAAAAATTGGTGGGGCCCCATACGGCACAAGATATTATGATGTGGCATGACCGCGTGCCAGAGCGCTACCCACGCCACCCCGGGCGGTTGGATAATATGAACGATTTGCGCCGCATGATTGATGGGTATGATACGGCCATTCGTTATGTGGATGATCAGATTGCGGTAATTATGAAGATTTTGGAAGAGAAGGGTGTGTTGGAGGATACAGCCATTGTGATTAGTGCTGATCATGGTGAAAATATGGGTGAATTGGGCATTTATGGTGAACACGGTACAGCCGATCAGGCCACGTGTCACATTCCACTGATTGTGAAGTGGCCCAATGGCCAGTCGGGTGTGGTGGATGACGGTTTGCACTATAATATTGATATGGCACCAACACTGGCCGATTTGTTGGGTGGGCAACGACAGGCTTTGTGGGATGGTGAGAGTTATGCGCCCACGGTGATGGATGGGGCTGATTGTGGGCGTGATGAATTGATTTTGAGCCAGTGCGCACATGTGTGTCAGCGGGCGGTGCGGTTTGACCATTGGATCTATATTCGCACCTATCACGATGGATATCGGTTGTATCCGAAAGAGATGTTGTTTGACTTGGATGCCGACCCACGCGAACTGAATGATGTGGCAAGCGAGCACCCCGATATTTGTCGTGAGGCGGTGTATCGATTGAGCAATTGGCACGATGAGATGATGGCCACGATGCCCAAACCCTATGACAATGACCCTTTGTGGACGGTCATGCAAGAAGGTGGACCGATGCACACATGGGGGGCTTTAGAAGAATATGTGGAACGACTTAAAAAGACGAATCGCGAAGAAGGTGCTGTGTTGTTGTGGGAGAAGTTTAAGGATCAATACAGACATCAATAAAAAAAGTAAAACAGTCTCAGGTCACAGGTTAACAGGTCTCAAGTCGAAAACCATAAATCAATTCTAAGTTCTTCGATTTTACCTGTGACTGGCCGACTTGTGACCTGTGAACACTTTAATGATTGAAAGGGGCTTGTGATGCTCGCTCAGGAACAGATTGATTTTTATCATGAACAAGGGTATTTGGGTGTGGAGGGGGTTTTGTCTCATGATGAGGTTTTGGCACTTCGGCGGGTAACGGATGAATTTGTAGAATTGTCGCGTATGGTAAAGGAACACACTGAAGTGTTTGATTTGGAGCCTGGGCATACGTCTGAAAACCCGAAATTGCGCCGTTTGAAAAGCCCGATTGGGCAACATAAAGTGTATGATAGCATGATGCGCCATGAAAAGATTTTGAATATTGTGTCGCAGTTGATTGGATATGGGTTGCGGTGTAATGGAAATAAGTTGAATATGAAACAACCCGGGTATGGCAGTCCTGTGGAGTGGCATCAGGATTGGTCGTTTTACCCACATACCAATGATGATTTGTTGGCGGTGGGTGTGGCAATTGATGATATGACGGAAGAGAATGGCCCGCTGTTGGTGATTCCTGGGTCACACAAGGGGCCTATTTATGACCATCATTTGGATGGGCATTTTTGTGGTGCGGTAACCGATCCGGCATTTAGTGATAAGGCTGCGGTGCCTGTGATGGTGAAAGCGGGTGGGATTACGATTCATCATGTGCGGATGTTGCATGGCTCTGTGGCCAATACGTCGAAGCACCCGCGTCGGTTGTTGTTGTTTCAATATTGTGCGCTTGATGCGTGGCCATTAATGGGTGTGAAAGATTATGCGTCGTTTAATGAATCCATTTTGCGGGGAGAACCGTCGAATGTGCCGCGTGTGACGGATGTGCCAGTGCGGATGCCGTTGCCTCCACCGTTGAAGTCGGGATCAATTTATGAGTCGCAGACGGTGTTGAAGAAGTCTACGTTTGGGAAGAAATAGTTTATTGTTGGATAGGTATAAAAAGGATAGAATTTAATCTGTGTTGGTTGCTTGTTATGCCTACGGCGTCCTAAGGGCGCAATAAATTACGCCCCTAAAGGATCCGATTAATTGATGAATTATCTCATCGTAGTGCCAGGATTTATCCTGGCTTAGCAAAAAAAGTCGCTGCTCAAGTGCCGCAGGGCTGCACCGCGCAAATATCCTTTGTGGGTGCACATAAATTTTTAGCCTGACAAGTTAGAGGTTTTTTAAAGCACGGTGGTGGACGGAATGGTGCGCTGTGCGTTGCTCGTCACATTATTTTGAGGATGGGGTTATGTCTTTAACACCTGAGCTTGTGAGTGATTTTCATCGGGATGGGTTTTTGTTGGTGCGGGGTGTTTTTTGTGCAGATGAGGTGGCGGCGATGTTGGGTGCGGTGGAGGGTGGGGGGCGTGTGGGGGAGACGACGCGGGCTTCGCAAGATGGTACGGGGCGTGCGGCAAAGCTGGCGATTTGGCATGATTTGGGGAATGATATTTGGTCGGATGTGTCAACCAACCCGCGTGTGGTAAATGGGATTCGGATTTTGTTGGGTGAGGAGGTGGCGTTTTTTCATGGGAAGGTGATGTTGAAAGAGGCGCGTGAAGGAGGGGCGTGGGAGTGGCATCAGGATTATGGGTATTGGTATAATCAGGGGTTTGCATTTCCGCGGATGCTGAGTGCTTTTGTGGCGTTGGATCCGGCAACCAAAAAAAATGGGTGTTTGCAGGTGTTGCGTGGGTCACACTTGATGGGGCGGTTGGATCATCAACAAATTGGTAAACAAACAGGAGCCGACCCAGAGCGTGTTGCGCAGGTGATTGATTTTTTTGATCGGGTGTATGTAGAGATGAACCCTGGCGATGTGTTGTATTTTCACTGCAACTTGTTTCATTCATCAGATGCCAATATGTCTGATATGCACAGGCGTTCTTTTATTATGTGTTACAATGCGTTGAACAACCCACAATTGCGCGAACAAAAAACATTTGAACAACGACCGTGCCCAGTGAGTGCAGATGATGCAATTTTAAAGCGGAGCAGTGGTGTGGTGGTGTAAGTTGGGTTGATAAAACAAAAAAGCCCTCTGGTTTTAAACCAGAGGGCTTTTTTGTTAACGAAGAGATTGATTTTATGATAGGGGTTCTTTTGATGATTGGTCTAAATCGACAATGTCATGGTTTTGGGTGTATTTTTTGGTGGCATATTGTCGGATGTCTTGCATGTTTGTGAGGATGTGGCTGATTTTGGTGCCTGCGCGCATAATGCTTTCAAGCATTTGTTTTTGGTTGGTGTGATCAGGTTCTGTAAGGAGCATTTCTGTAAAGCCGATAATGCTTTGGAGGGGTTGATTGATTTCGTGTGCGGCAGCTCCTGCCGTTTCCATGAGGACGCGAAGTTTTTCTGTTTCTCGCAACTGTTCCTGCGATTTGAGCAATTGTTGGTACATTTGGGCATTTGATAGGGCGACGGCGACAAATGAGAGAAAGGGTTTCATGACCTCAATTCGGTGTAAGACGGCTTCTTTGTCTGCAAAGGTACTGCCTGTTGCTAATACCGCGAGTACTTTGTTGCGTTGTTTGACAGGCATGAAATATGAAACCTTATCTGTATAAGCGCTTTTTGAATCGTTGCCAAAACGATCGTCCCATCCGTCGATAATGATCATTTTGCCTTCGCGTGCTGTGGTTGGGGCCAATCCTTGATCTGTTTGGATATCAAAACTTTGTCCCATCATTTTGTGACCTGAAACTTTAGATTTGATGGTGTTGCTTTGGGGGGCTAATACGCGATTGACACTGCGCACGACTTGTAGTGTTTCTTCTTTTTTGTCAACCAGTGCAATCATGAGGCTGCGAAAGATACCCGTTTCCACAATTTGGACAGCCAAAGTGTCTAAAACACGATCAAGATCTAAGGATTCGAGAATGGCTTGGCTAATTTCTTCAAAACCAGACAACAAGCGTTCTTGATCGGTTTGTGGAATGGTGATTGTTGGATCAATGTCGTTTGATTTGTGCATTTTTAAATATGATTTTGAATGGTTTGGGCAACAGCTTTTCCGAGCAAGTCAC
>JAYODI010000166.1:0-4654 GCA_038279365.1 Candidatus Latescibacterota bacterium
GAAATAAGGTAGCCGCCGTTGCGCGATCTGCTACCCAAAAATTCTTTAAGACCCGTTTATCCAACAACAACACATCCCCTTCTATGCCAGTAACGGTCGCTTGAACCACATGTTGGAGCCGATCATCCTTGTAGGCGCGCAACATGATACCACATCCCAATTGGAAGCCACGCACATCAGACACCCGCACCTGCGCCTCGTACCAATCGGTATCCAAAATAAGTGGGCTACAAAAACTGGGCGCTTTTTTTAATATGGTGTCCTCACCAACTCCCACCACAGTCACCTTGGAAGGAACGTAGAGTGCATTGTTCATCGTGTAGGTACCAGGCAAAATGGTTAAAACCCCACCTCCCAAACGGTGCAAATAATCTACCCCAGCCTGAAGTACTTTGTCATCCCATCCTTGTAAATCGCCTTCGTGTTGGCCAACAGTTAAATTGAGCTTGCCAACCGTGGTTTTTGGCCTATTATTTCGCAAGTCTTCATTCATGGACTCATCTCCTTTGCTTCATCATGTATAAAAATATGATGCAGAGCAACTTCAATTTGCAACCACCTGATCCATTGGAGCAGTTGACCACATCCTCAGATTTATTTACTATTAGGATATACGTTGGGAGGTTTATATGGCAAATGATGCGGAAGTTCAGCAACAGATTGTAGAACACTTGGCTGGTATTCCAATTTTTTATCGGCTTACAGAAGATGAGTTGATCAAAATATTTGGCATCTGCAATTTCAAACGTTTGGCACAAGACGAGCAACTGTATAAGTTTGGAACCCCCAGTGACGACCTCTTCATTTTATTAGATGGTCAACTGGTCGCACGTGCCCCCACAGGACAAGACATTGCCTATATTCCACCCATTGGCCTTGTTGGTGAAATGGGCGTACTCACAAACGAACCACGATCTGCCGATGTATATTGTATGGAAGAGGCTATGGGCTTTGCAATTACCAAGGCAGATCTGGTGGGTTTGTTCTTATCTGATGGTTCTATTTGCCGAAAAATGCTTTTAAACTTGGTCAAAACATTGTCTCAAAAACTGTATGACACCAATGCAGAAATTCAAAAATTGCGCGACGAACAAAAACGTGATGTTGCCCCCAAAGACGACATATTCCTTTATTAAGAATACGGCAAATTAGAATATATGACTGATATTAAAGAAATTACCAAAGAAAATTTTGACACAGATGTGTTGCAATCGCAAGATTTGGTCTTAATTTATTTTTATGCATCTTGGTGTAAACAATGCGCCAAAGCCAATGACGTCTTGAAAAAGGCAACCAATGAAGTAGAAGGACAGGCTTTGGTGGTAAAAGTAGATACAGATCAAGAAGCAGCGATTGTCATCCAACAAAAAGTGACAACCATTCCTTTTTTTCAAATTCTAAAAGACGGCAAAGTGATCGACTCACTGCGCGGTGTACCTTCCCCGCTTGAATTAATGGGCATGCTCAGCAGTGCCATATCGGAACACAGTGATGCAGAATCGCCAGACGAATCGAAAGAAACCAAAGCTTGATTGGGCAAAAGAGGACAGAAATGGCCGAAGAGACACCTGACAAACATCCACAAGAAGACCACGAAGAAGACCACTCACACCATGAAGATCGTTTTCACTTTCCGACCAATGAAGATGAAGCTTCAATTTTGCAATTCCAGCAGATTAAGGGCGAATCCATTATTGGTGACAAAAATGTGGATCGATTTAGCGATGTCCCCTTGCGGATTGCCATCGAATTGGGGCGTGTAAACATGACCATTGGCGAAATTTTGGAACTGCGTGAAGGGGCCATTGTTGAAACACGCAAACTCTCAGGTCAACCCATGGAAGTAATGGTTAATGAGCGGCTTTTTGGGCGCGGTGAAGTGGTGGTCGTGGGCGATAATTTGGCCATTCGCATTACAGACCTTAAAAAACCAGACTTAACATAAGTCCAAACGTACATTTTGCACCCAAATCGCTCATTTAATCTTGACAGAAATTGAGCCTTTTGATATCTTTTTAACTCTCTGGAAACAACACCATTACATAAATTGAATGTTTATAAGATGTTATGCGGATGTAGCTCAACTGGATAGAGCACCTGACTACGGATCAGGAGGTTCCGAGTTCAAACCTTGGCATCCGCACCATAAAAAGAAAAGCCTTAGGTCTAAAAAGATCTAAGGCTTTTTCTCTTTTTATGTTCCATTCCCACCAACTACCCATATTTTTCCCGCAACCGCTTTGCGGCTTCCACTTCTTGTTTCATCTTTTCGTAGACTTCATCAATATCCACTTTCGCGGCAGAACCCGGTGCAAACCCACAGTCTGGGTTTAAAACGATGCGTTCTGGAGCCAAATGGGTCATTGCGGCCTCTACGCGTTTTACAATCACATCTGCTTGATCCACTTGCCCAGGGTGAACACTCACACACCCTAGCCCAATTTCAAAATCTTCACGTAAGGCACGAAAAACCCCAGCGTCACCCGCTCCGGGAGATGTGAATTCCATGGTCAAGTGATGCACTTTTAATTGATTCAAATAGGGAATGATTGGCTCATACCCACCCGTATGACAGGCTTCACCTCGCACACGAGCGCCCGCTCGACGACACAAATGCACAGCAAAACGCACCCCATCGATCCCTTCAACAATGGCATTGTTCATCGCTGCAGAAAACTCAGCTTCGGCATCGGGATCTTCATATCCTTCGCGCACCTCATCATCGACCAACAAGCACAAATGAGGGTCGTCTATTTGAATCATGGACACCCCCGCCTCGCGTAACAACTCTACTTCACGTCGCAAAATGGGTACACAAGCTTCGACAAAAGCCCGTCGGGTCGGATAAGCCTTTGAAGAGGCATCGGCATCCCACATGCGCTCTCCCAACAATGCAGGTGCTGGCAATGTCACCTTGATTGGCGTGTTCGTTATTTGCCTCAAGAACTTGGCTTCATTCACTATGAAGTGGCTGTTTTTGGACGTCACTTCATCTACAACCACCGTCCAAGGTCGGCCATCTTTGGGGTTTTTGCCCACCTCAAAACCATGGGCCAACTCTGCAATCACACCAATATATGACGCACGCCGCCACTCGCCATCTGTGATGATATCTAACCCTGCCGCCTCCTGCAAACGCACCGCATAGCGCACGGCATCATCCATCACTTGTTTTTGATACTGATCATCCAATTTAAGCTCGCCCATTACCACTTCCCGCACAAAACCAGGCCGAGGCATTGACCCCACAACAGCCGTTGGAAACAAGGTTCCATAATGCTCTTTGGTCGACATCATTTGTCTCCATATTCTTCTGGCCATCGTTTATTGGCCAAAGCAAAGTCTTCTTCTGTATCAATTTCCATATACGCCCCATTGGTCGTCACCATATGAAAGGATACCCCATCTTCCAACATCTCTTGAAAAAGGTGAATGAGATAAGCCTTTTCGAACAAAACACCTCCTCGCCACACCTTTCCAGCATATTTTTCACGCATTTGGTGATAATAAGTGCGTAAAATCTCTGCCCCTTTGGCACTGAATTTGGCCACGCCAATATACTCTCCGGAAGCCTCTTCAGATTGAATATCTCGATTGACCACCAGCACCCGATCTGCTTCGGCAATCACTTTTTCAGCATCGTCTTCGGGGTGCAAACTGCGATCTTGATAGCGACTTCTCCAATCGGTATCCACACACAAAACGATGTCGCCAGGATGTTGAAGTGCACGCGTGACCACGCTTTCACGATATAAAATGTCTGCATAAGAACACACAAATCCCTCAACCATATCCGGTTCAGCATAAAATAACGAGGCCAATATGTTATTGTTGGGCCAATCGACATTGTGACGAAAGGTGAGATCGGGATAATCTTTGCGTATCAAGTCAATCTGATACCCACCTATAAAAACGGGTTGGGTCAGCCCTGCTTGGCGCAAGGCATCTAATAACCAATCTATAATACGCCGTTCACCTATGGGCGCATAACATTTGGGCTGATGATCCGTCAAAGCATTTAACCGACTGCCTCGCCCCGCACCAATTATAATCGGTTGCAATAAAACACTCCTTCATTTCAAATTCACCACATATTTATTTGGCTCTAAATAAAACAAGCCACCTCAAGGCGCAAGAGAATTTTAAACCAACGCCTCACCCCATCCAATAGAAACGCCTCGACAGCACAATGCTTGACAAATCTTACTGTTTTTGTTAGACTAACCACATCTTTGACATCAAGTGTGACCCCGTCGTTCAGTGGCCTAGGACGCTAGACTCTCACTCTGGTAACGGGGGTTCGACTCCCCTCGGGGTCACCAAATAATACATCTGGCTGAACATTGTTTACCAGAAAACAGCCCCTATCAGGGGCTGTTTTTATTTCATAAGTAATAGATTCTGGAGACCAGAAAATTTGATTGATAAACATTCTAAATAATTGTCTTCTGGTTTCTAAATCAGCTTCTTTATAGAGTTCCTTAAAAGTGGTGAGTGTTCTACCCAATTCTTGAACACTCACCACTTTGCTTTTTATTGAACCCAATTCATTTTGATTTTTTCTAATTGAATCTTCAACATTATCCTATATTGCCCCCTAAAACGAATGGACAAAATTTCAAGGGAGAGTTAAAGTATGAAAACCCTTGAAAGG
>JAYODI010000072.1:0-14851 GCA_038279365.1 Candidatus Latescibacterota bacterium
AGTTGGCCTTTTTTAACGCTATTCCTCAAAGTTGCACTTATAACTTGAATTCAATCATTAAAAAAAGATCTGTAAAGTTTGTTTTTAAAAAGGTTACAAACGCGTGAGTGATGGTGATCATTCAAAAGGTGAACCTTTTATGCCCGTCAATTTGAACCATTTTCAAGACCTTATTGAAAACAGCGTCCACATGATTATGAGAACCGATCCCAATGGTTTGATTCTCTATGTGAACCCTGCTTGGCATCAGGCATTGGGATACCCAGGTGCTGCAGTTGGCATGCTTCGCATTATGGATCTGGTGCATCCAGATTATGTGACAGATTTTGAAAAGCTGTTTCGCCAAGTGCTTTCGGGCAATAAACAGGCGCGTGTTGAAACCGCATTTTTGGCAGAAAATGGACACATGGTGACCATGGAAGGCAGTATGAGTTGCAGTTTTGTCAATCATCGCCCATATGCCATTCAAAGTGTGTTCCAAAATATTTCAGATCGCAAAAGAGCCGAAGATATGCTCGTGCGTCAGGCAACGGAGTTGTTGCGGGTACACAATTCGTTAGAAGCGCGTGATCGTGAATTGGCCGATACTTTAGAACAAGCCCGCAAATACCGCGAAGCACAAAAACGGGCAGAAGAGTTGTCGGAAATAAACAAAGAGCTGACAGCAGAAGTTAAACGTCGCCAAGAGGCGGAAGCGGCCATTCGGGTCTCTTTACAAGAAAAAGAAGTGCTGTTAAAAGAGATTCATCACCGTGTAAAGAATAATTTGCAGATTATCTCAAGCCTGCTTCATTTGCAGTCGGGTTATATTGATGATGAACGTACCTTGCAAATGTTCAAAGAGAGCCAAAGTCGTATTCAGTCGATGGCACTGATTCACGAAAAACTCTATCAATCTGGAGATTTGGCACGGGTTGATTTCTCGGAATATATGGACAGTTTGGTCAGCTTCTTAACGCGGTCATATGGGGCAGGGGGGGTAGGTGTTTCACTGGATGTGGCACCTGTATTTCTGAGTTTAGACACCTCTATTCCATGTGGTTTGATTGTGAGTGAGTTGGTGTCCAATTCGTTTAAATATGCTTTTCCAGAGGGGCATTCGGGGCATATTTATGTGGCGTTAAAGCCCATTGATGACGAACATTATGAACTTTGTGTGGGAGATACGGGTGTTGGGTTTCCTGAAGATGTGGATTTTCGAGAAACCGAATCATTAGGACTTCAGTTGGTGACAACGCTCGCCAGTCAGTTAGATGGCAAAATTGCACTGGATCGGCGTCGGGGCACAGAATTTCAGATCCGTTTTCGGGTACATAAGTCCGATCGAATAAAGAAGTAGCAAGATGTTGGCATCACTTATGGGTTTGAGCTGTTATCATACACAAAGATGCGCCACTTATATCTAAGTGGCGTTTTTTAATTTTAATGGCTGATATGGTGCATGCCTGGTCTTTTGGCGCAAATATGCGTCATATCAAGCACTTTGGGTTCAAAAATGAAAATGTGTGGTTTTGAACCATTTAATTTTTTTAAAAAAAATAGTATAAAGTGTTGGTATTTATTGATATGATCATGTAATTTATGAATTGTGTTCGAAATTTGTCTAATTGGGTACGGGCTTTGCATATATAAATATCTAACACAAATCATTGTGATGTAGATCATATCGCACGGTAATTAAAACAAGCACATTCTATGCAAAGCCAACATTCCCCTGGAGGCAATATGAAAAAAATGAAACCATACATGCGCAGATCACGTTTTTTGTCGGTTGCGATTCTAATTGCGTTTATGACTGTGGTGGGGTGTGGTGAATTAAACCACTCACCAATGGGCACACAGGAGTCGTCTGAATTACAAACGGCTACAGAGGCACCGGCTGGTTATTTGGTGTTTTCACCATTCATGGCCAGGCAGGTTGCTGCAAAGACGGTCAAAGTATCGGTTGGTCAGGCTTTTACGCACAGCGTGACAAAGGGTTTTGAATTTGATGAAAATGAGAAATTAGAGATTGAATTTGATGCTGAGAAACGTTCTTGGAGTGATTGGAAGGATAGGAATGCCACAATTGGGGTCGAAAAGGCCACATTTTTTGTTCGGAAAAATTCTATTGATATCTCAGAACTGACCAAAGATCAAATTTCAGAGTATGTGCATCGAAAAGAAATTGATATCACCATGGCTGTTTCTTCTGGTACGACATTGGAAGAGGTGGCTGTGGGGTTTGGTCCTTCGGGTCTCTTGTTTCGTCCGTCTGCAAAATTGGAGATACAGCTTACGGGTAATCTCAAGGGTTTGATTGCTGAAGGTCAAAGTTTTGCCTACCACATTGATGCAGATGGTAGCATTACAAAAGTGGAGATGGAGGTCGATGTTAATTCAAATGGTGCAAAGTTGCGTATTGAAGTGCCAGGCTTTTCACGTTATACAATTGACGATTAAGTTCAATGGGTCATCTTAGTTTATTTCGCGGAGGTTCACATGTTTTCAAAGATTTTCAAACGTACGATGGTGGGTGTGTTGACTTTGGGGTTGGCATTGGTCATAAACGGGTGTGGTCAGGTCGATCAAGCACCTGTTGCCTCTGATGTGGCACAAGCAGAAGGCATCTCATATATCGCATTTTCACCACAAGCACCCTTTCGGGCTGCCAAATATAGTGATGGTGGTATCCTTGTCGATTCCGACTTGATAGGTGCCGCAGGTGATACATTGTATGTCGAAGATTTGGGTGATGAAGGCCCTGCCGATGATTTGGCACTTAACTTTGAAGTGTTTGCTGGTGGCTTAGACAGTGAGCATCAAATTACGATGACAGTGACCAAAGGGTCGTTGTCGCAGGTTGTGGCTGCTTTTCAACCCGTTGGTTTGAACTTTTTGATTGATTCAGAACTTCAGTTTATTGTGGGTAGTGACCTGGTTGATGTGGATTTGTCTTCGTTGATCGCTTGGCATATTCACGGTGATGGTTCTGCCGAACATGCACAAATGTGGGCCGAAGTGGTTGGCGACAAAACGATTGTACACGTGAAGGTGCCTGGTTTTTCACGGTATTCTATTGACGATTAAGCGTTGATTGTTGCAAAAGTATTCTCTGTTTTGGTTTTTATTGAGAAAGCATTCCATTGGCTGATCACACCAACATATCGGCTCTGATAGGCAATTTAACAGAGCTGCAAAAAGACCTCAAGGTTGAAGACATATTGGCACAAGCCTTGTCTGAACCCATGCCCACCGAAGAACGGTTGCGGCAGGTTGAGCAGGCGCTTGAGACCTTTAAGAGTCTGGGAATCTTGGGGGGTGAAGATGCGCGTGATTTGCATTTGTTGCTCACTTTAGGACGCACCTATGAGCGTTTGTCACACTTTGAAAAAGCCTACGAGACCTATGAAACGGCTTTGAAGTTGGCAGAGCGCCACGATGATGCGGCGAGTAAAGCGGAGTTGTTTAGCCAAATGGGGCGGGTGCTCACACGGTGGCAGCGTTGGGATGAGGCGGTTCATTATCTTGAACAAAGCAGTCAGGTTTATGAAGCACTCGGTGATGTTTTGGGTCAGGTACAAACGATTGTGCGCCGTGGCACTGTGTATTTAGAGCAAGGCAACTATGAGGCCGCCCAAGAGGTATATGAACAAGCTTTGCAATTGGGTGAGCAAATAGACGACAAAAAAACGATTGCCCGGGTAAATAACAATATGGCAATATTGGCCACCATCCAGGGCAATATGGATGAGGCCATTGCAAAGTATGAAGCTTGTTTGGTGATGTATGTTGAGTTGGGTGATGAACGTGGTATGGCAAGTGCTTATCACAATTTGGGTATGACCTACGCCGATTTGGAAGATTGGACATCGGCGATGGATGCCTATGAAAAAGGTTTTGAAGTGGCTCAAAAAAGCAGTCACTTAGACATTATGGCCAATATTCACCTGAGTATGGCCGAGGTGATGCTCGAAATGGGCAACAGCATGATGGTTCCCATGTGCTGTGCACGCGCTCTGGATATTTATCGCAAAACAGGAGATCGGTTGGGTGAGGCAGATGCCTATCGGTTGCTGGGTCGCACGTTTGGCATGCGCAAAGACTGGGACACGGCAAATCAGTTGTTTAAAGACAGTTTAACACTCAATGAGGAACACAGCAATCCGTTGGGGGTTGCAGAAACACAACGCGATTGGGGAAAGATGCTGATGAATCGTGGCCTAAAAACAGACGCACAACACATGTTAGAGGTTGCACAGATAGGGTTCGAAAAATTGGGTGCGCAGGCCGATGCCCAAAAGGTGGAAACGGCTTTGGAAGAACTCAAACAAATTTAATGCATAAGCAGGTTGTGTTAATGAATAGTACGCGTATTTTGGTGGTAGAAGACGAGCAAATTGTATCCAAAGACATTCAACTGCGGTTGAAGCGTTTTGGATACGAGATTGTAGGTGCTGTTGCTTCCGGTGAAGATGCCATTGCATTGGCCAAAGATACGCGGCCTGATTTGGTTATGATGGATGTGATGCTCAAAGGTGATATGATGGGCACTGAAGCAGCTGCCGTGATTCACCGTGAGTATGATATTCCGGTGATTTATTTAACTGCTTATGCCGATCAAAACACTCTCAATCAAGCCAAAGTAACCGAACCTTATGGGTATGTGCTCAAACCATTTGATGAGCGCGAGTTGCAAACTGCCATTGAAATGGCGCTGTATAAATATCGTGCTGAAAAGGAAAAACAAGCATTAAAAGAACAATTGTTACAAGTACAAAAACTTGAGGCCATTGGTCATTTGACCACTGGTGTGGCGCATAATTTTAATAATGCACTCAATGTCATTATTGGCAATTTAGAGTTGGCTCGGATGCATGCCGATGATACCATATTGCCCTATTTGAATAGATCTCAAAAAGCTTCGGAGGGAGCCGCTCGCATTGTGGATGGGTTGTTGGCTTTTTGTCGTGAAAGAAAAATGAAACAGGATGTGTTTGATGTGTGTGGGGTTGTTTGTGAGGCGGCAGATATGTGTCGCCAATCTCTTAAGGGCGAAATGAACTTACAGGTTCATGTTCCCGATGAGACATTTTTTGTTGTTGGCGATGACAATCATATTCAACAAGTGATTTTGAATTTGTGTCTAAACGCCCGTGATGCGGTTGAAGAAATTGAAGATGCACGTGACCCGCAAATAGATGTGCACATCCAAAAAATTGAGCGTGCAGGTGTTCAATATGTATGCATTTTGGTTGAAGACAATGGCATTGGGATGCGCGAAGATGTGAAGCAACATATTTTTGAACCTTTTTTTACGACCAAGCCTGTTGATCGGGGTACGGGTTTGGGATTGGCAACCGCATATGGGATTGTCAATGATCACCATGGATGTATTGCTTGTACCAGCGAAGAAGGTGTTGGCACGACGTTTTCTGTTTATTTGCCATTGACGGACAGTCACGTTAAAGATATAGAAGTGATAGCCCCTCCCCCATCTATTAATCATATCAAGGATGCACGAGAAGATGCGCGGGGCCATACGGAAACGATCTTGGTTGTGGAAGATGAAGAATTGGTGCGGCGCACCACAACGGAATTGCTCAAGATAAAAGGATACAAAATTATTGAGGCTGTGGATGGACGGGCTGGGTGGGAAGTTTTTCAGGCACAAAAAGATGAAATTGATTTGGTGATGTTGGATTTGTCTATGCCGTGGATTTCGGGTTTGGAATTGCTCAAGTTGATTATAGATCTGGCCCCAGATACACGGGTGATTATTGTGACGGGTAACCCGCCTGAAAGTATTTTGGCCCCTGGTGCCAAAGCTGTTTTGGCAAAACCTTTGATGCCCAACTTGATGTTTGATTTGGTTCGCCGTGTCCTAGATGATGAGGAGTGATCTCGTCTTTTAATTGAAATATTTTATTGAATTTATCAAATTGTTGCCGAATAAACAAACGCGGTTGCTCAACATGAGCAACCGCGTTTTTATTTGTTTTTATAGAGGCTGTTTGCTTTATAGACAAATGCGAGGAGTTCAGCTATGGTGCGATAAAGTTCGGGTGGAATTTCTTGGTCGAGATCTAACTTGGCCAACACGGCCACCAAATCGCGATCTTCACGAATGGGAATGTTGTGTTCTTTTGCCAGTGCAATGATGCGATCGGCAACTTCACCCTGCCCTTTGGCCACCAATTTGGGTGCATCTGTTTTGGCGGGGTCGTAACCGAGTGCGGCTGCGATGCGACGCAGTTTGGGGTTTTCTGAGGGATTGGGCATAAAGAACGGTCTCAGGTTTGCAGGTCACAGGCATGGTTTTTCTGATTCGAACTTGTGACTTTCATACTTGCGACCCTGTTTTATGGTTCTGACATGAGACTTGCAGACTTGTGACCTGTGACCTGTCTGTTATTCTTTTGGTTCAAACACTGCTTTGCCACCCAAGTAGGGGCGCAACACCTCGGGAACGATAACACTGCCATCGGCTTGTTGATATTGTTCGACAATGGCTGGGATGAGTCGGCTGGTGGCCAAGCCCGATGCGTTGAGGGTATGTGCAAAGGCGTTTTTGCCGGTGTCACTGCGTTTGTATCGGATGTTGCCACGACGGGCTTGGTAATCGTTTGCATTGGAAGCCGAGCTGACTTCTTTAAATTCGTTCATGCTCGGAATCCATACCTCAATGTCATAGGTTTTGGCCATAGATGCACTGGCGTCTTTGGCGGCCAACTTAGAAACTTGATGATGTAAACCCAAGCCCTGTACGAGACGCTCTGCTTTTTCGATGAGTTCTTCTAGTGCGTTGTTGGAATCTTCGGGGCGTGTGTATTGAAACATTTCAATTTTGTTGAATTGGTGGCCACGAATCATGCCACGTTCTTGGGCGCGATAGCTGCCGGCTTCTTTGCGGTAACACGGTGTGTAAGAGAAGTATTTTTTGGGGAGCTCATCTTCGGGAATAATTTCGTCTCTGTGAAAGTTGATAAGCGCTGTTTCGGAAGTGGGCAGTAAAAATTGAACTTTTCCATCGTCATTTTTAAGATGAAACACATCATCGGCAAATTTGGGAAATTGCCCCGCGGCATATCCACAGGCTTCATTTAGGATGTGTGGGGGCAACACAAATTCATATCCATCTTGGGTGTGCTGATCCATAAAATAATTAAGCAAAGCCCATTCAAGTCGGGCACCATCGCCAATGTAGAGCCAAAAACCGGTACCGCCCATTTTGACACCACGTTCGTAATCGATAAGGCGAAGGGAAGTTACAAGGTCTACATGGTCTTTGGGTTCAAAACCAAAAACGGGCAATTCTCCCCAAGTGCGTACGACCTGATTGTTTTCTTTGCCACCGGCCACCACATCATCTGCGGGCATGTTGGGCAATTCGTCAAGAAAGTCGTGAATGTTTTGTTCGATTTGCGATAAATTGCTTTCGATGGTTTTGATTTGGTTCGAGACTTCTTTCATTTCTTGCTGGAGAGACGTGGTGTCTTCTCCGGCTTTTTTCATTTTTGGGATTTGACCTGAAACGGTGTTGCGCTTTTCACGCAAAAGCCCCACTTGGGTAATAAATTCTCTGCGTTGTTTGTCCCACAAAAGCAGTTCTGTAAAGTCAACGCTGTCCATGCGTTTGAGCAGGGCTTGGCGTACGGCTTCGGGATTTTCTCTGATGAGGTTGATGTCCAGCATAAAAACTCCAAGGAAATCACAAAACAAGAAACGGCATGTTAAAGCGGGTTCTTGATGTGCTGTTTTATTTTATTTTTGCAATGGCTTGGTCGCGTCCATTGCGCTTGAGTAGGGTAATGATGGGCAGGGCTTTGGCCGGTTGCATGTGACTGATCACTGTGGCCAAATCGGCATCTGGCAATGGCAAGAGCACTTGCATGGCTTCACCTGGTTCTAAGGGTTCACACCGGCGGGCCAATTGTTTCAATTTTTGGTTGTGTTCTTCAAGGGTCAATTTGAGACGTTTTTCTAAGTCTTTGCGCAGTTGCGCCAATTCTTTTTGTTCTTTTTCCAATTCTTGATAAACCTGCCTGCTGGCTTGTGCTGTGGGTGATGTTTGTGGGGATACGGGTTTTGGTTTAGGAGACGTTTTGGCAACCTCTTTGGTTTCATTTGTCAACAAAGTGTCTTTGGGGTGGTTTAGGGTATCTGGGGCAATGGCGACTTGTTGGGTCACCACCGTTTTTGTGGTTTTTGGGCGTTGGCGTGGTGGTTCGGGGCGAAAAATGGCGATCATGACACCTAAAATGATCACAAAAGACCCGAACATGATGACGATCAGCAAAGTGGCAGGATTGAATTTCATTGTCTAAAAATGAAAAAATATGTTGTTGTGTGCGTTCAATCACATTGGATCGGGCAAAAAATGTCGATCTTTATAAACAATACTGGTTTTTAGCGTTTATAAAGATGGTAGATCACAACGAGTTGAATGAGCATCACAATGGCGGCGAGAAGTGCAAACATTGCATTGTACCAATGTCAAGATGGCAGATGTTGCCAAATCAAGGTCAGTTTGAGGTCATTTTAACCAATGTGATGTAAATATGACACACTATTTTTCAAATTTTAAATCAGATAAAAAATTATAACTAATTTAAAAATATGAATTTACGATACATGTTGTATTTTTTGTTATTTTTGGCACCTAATTCGCATGTATAATGGGTGTCCATTCATTTATTAAATTGTCCCGATTTAGGGGAGGAAGATATGACGAGCACAAATTTAGAAAAACGCGATCAATTGGCCTATTTGGCTTTGTATTATGCCATTCATGGTGAAGACGAACGTTCTGAAAAAATCCGTTTGGCCTTGCGACAGTTAGATAGCATGATTTCTGGGCATCAAGTTGCTGAACCTGTTGGTGCGTAGGGGATAGCGATCAGCTATCAGCAGTCAGCTATCAGCAGTCAGCTTTTAGCTTTAAAAGCAAAACCTTAAAAAACGCTGAGTACGCGTTCGGTAATGTGTTGAATGTGTTCGCGTGTGAGTTCGGGATAAAGCGGTAGAGACAGGATCTCTTTGGCTGTTTTTTCTGCAACAGGAAAATCCCCTTCTTTGTGACCCATTTTTTTAAATGCGGGTTGTTGGTGAAGGGGGATGGGGTAGTGCACTTGGGTGGCAATGTCTTCTTTGTGCAATACCGTTTCTATTGCGTCGCGCTTTTGCGTTCGAATGACGTAATATGTATGCACATGCCGGTTGCCATCACGCTCAACGGGTGTTTGGATTGGGGTGTTTTTAAAGCACGCGTTATAAAATTGTGCATGGTCGCGTCGTTTTTCTAACCATGTTTCAAGATGGCTGAGTTTGACCTGTAATATTGCCGCCTGTAAGGGATCAAGGCGATAGTTATAGCCTGATATTTCGTGCTCGTATTTTTCTACACGGCCGTGGTTGGCGAGCATTTTCATTTTTTGGGCCAATGTTCCATCTTTGGTGATCACGATACCTGCATCACCAAATGCACCTAAAATTTTGCCGGGAAAAAAACTAAACGTGGCAGCCGTTCCAAAATGGCCTGCCCGATTTTTTTTGTACTCTGCGCCATGTGCTTGTGCGGCATCTTCGATTACAGCAAGCTGGTGCCGATTGGCGATTTCCATAATGGCATCCATATCGGCAAGTTGACCGTATAGATGTACGGGAACAATGGCGCGTGTTTTGTTTGTGATGGCTGCTTCGAGCTTGGTGGGGTCTAAATTCATGGTGTCTTCACACACATCAACAAAGACCGGTTTTGCACCTGTTTGCACAATGGTTTCAACGGTGGCAATAAAGGTGTTTGGCACGGTGATGACTTCGTCACCTGGGCCAATGCCCAGGGCTGCAAATACAAGGTGCAATGCAGTGGTGCCCGAGCTTGTACCCACGCCAAAAGGGACGCTGCAATAGGCTGCAAAGGCGTCTTCAAATGCTTTGAGGTATGGGCCACCAATGAAGGCGCTGTCTCGAATGACCTGTTGCATGGCATCATCAATTTCGGGTTTGATGGATTGATATTGTGCATAGAGGTCAATGAGCGGAATGGCCATATTTACTCCGTGTTGAGTTTGGCGGTGAGCCCTCGTTGTTGAAGTTCGGCCTGTGCTTTTGCAAATCCATCAACGGCTTCTTCTTCACGGGCCCATTCAACGAGTTCTTCCATGCCTTGTTCAAATGTGACCTTGGGATCAAATCCCAAGGTTTTTTTTATGCGTGAAATGTTTGCGATGCTGTGGCGCGTGTCGCCCTCACGGTAGTTTTTGGTGATTTCGGGCGTGAGGTGTTCCACACCGAGAATGTTGGAGAGGGTATGGGCAATGTGCTCTATGGATATGGCTTTTCCAGACCCGACATTGAAAGCTTGGTAATCGCCGTCTGGTTTTTCCATGGCCAGCATGTTGGCTTGTACGATGTCGTGAACAGAAATAAAGTCGCGCGATTGTTTGCCGTCTTCGTAGATGACGGGACGCTTGCCATTTTTGAGGCGGCTCATAAAAATAGCTCCCACGCCCGTGTAGGGGTTAGAGAGCGACTGGCGTGGGCCAAAGATATTGAAATACCGCAAGGCTACGGCAGGAATTTTGTAAGCTTTGCCAATGCTGAGCACCATATCCTCTTGGTGTGTTTTGGTTTGGGCATAAATGGCATAACAAATGCGTTCGGTATCTTCTGAAACGGGTGCGGCTGGCATGTCGGTTTGGCAAATGGGACATTTGTGTTCCCACTCGTGTTTTTCAAGTTGTGACACGGGGCGCAAACCTGGGTGTTGGATGCCGTGTTCGGGGCAAGTATAGAGGCCTTCACCATAGCTGGTTTGTGAGGCTGCGACGATCATTTTTTCAACGTTGTGTTTGTTGTTGGCCAAAATGTCGAGCATGTTGGCTGTGCCACCGGTGTTGACATCGACATACTTTTTGATCTCGTATTGCGATTGGCCCATGCCCACGGCTGCGGCTTTGTGAAAGATGATATCCATGCCATCGAGTGCCTTTTTAAAGGCATCGTAATCGCGTACATCGCCTTGTATAAATTCGGCATGAGGGTTGGCATATTTGGGCACACTGCCCGTTGTATGCACTTGTGGATCGAGGCAGTCGAATATGCGCACTTGGTGGCCGCGTTGCACCAGTTCATCTACCAGATAAGAACCGACAAACCCCATTCCACCGGTTACGAGAATTTTTTTTGAAGACATGGAAACTTTCGATGTTAAAGGCAGTGAAATGGCAGACGTGAAATGGCAAAAGTAAAATCTTTAGAAGCAGTGAAATGGCAGACGTGAAACGGCAAAAGTAAAATCTTTAGAAGCAGTGAAACAAAAAACCTACCCCTCAATCTCATAACAAGGTTGATTCGTTTGCCGTTTGCCGTTTGTTATTCTAACACTTTGCGAACATTAAATTTTTCACCGGGTTGTGGGCCTCGGGTGAGCATGTCGGCCAAGAGACCGGTGCAGATAAATTGCACACCGAGCACGGTGAGTAAGACGCCCAATGTGAGCAGGGGGTGTCGGTTTTGAATGGTGCCTGTTTGGAGCCAAAGGTATGCAATAAAGCTGTTGACGCTCATGCCAAGAATGCCAAAGATGAGGCCCATGGTGCCAAAGAGGTGAAGGGGGCGCCCCATGTACTTTCCGATATACATGACGGTGAGCAGGTCGAGAAACCCTTTGAGCAAACGCCCCATACCGTATTTGGTCACCCCAAATTGACGCGGGTGATGTTGTACGGGGATTTCTGCCACGCGATAACCTTCAAGGTTGGCCAAAACGGGGATGTATCGGTGGAGTTCGCCAAAGACGCGTACGTCTTTGGTTACTTCGTTGCGATAAGCCTTGAGGCCACAGTTGAAATCGTGAATTTTGATGCCTGAAACACGGCCTGTTACCCAGTTAAAAAACTTGGAGGGTAGGGTTTTGCCCAAAGGATCAAAGCGTTTCTTTTTCCAGCCCGAGACGAGGTCATATCCTTCATCCAATTTGGCGAGCAGGCCTGGAATTTCTGCGGGGTCGTCTTGGAGGTCGGCATCCATGGTGATGACAAATTGACCCTTGGCGCGTGCAAAACCTGCGGTGTAGGCGGCGGCTTTGCCAAAGTTACGTCGAAATTGAATGACGTTGACTTCTTTGTGTGCGGCGTGAAGTTCTTCGAGCACGTGCATCGAACCGTCTTTGGAGCCGTCGTCTATGAAGATGATCTCGTATGTCAGACCACTGTTGTTGAGTGTGTCTCGGATTTTTTCCATTAAGGGCCGCAAACTCTCTTCTTCATTGAGCAGAGGAATGACCAGTGTGAGATCAACTGGGTATTTGGGCTCAAAAGGGACGGTGGCGTCAGATGGTGATTGTGTGTTCATAGCGTTCCAAGGATGGGTGGATCAGTGAATCGGCAAGACGACGAATTGACGCACGGGCGAAGCCTACAACGATAATCAACACATAGGTGTTGTCTCAACGTGCGTAACGAATCGCGGATGGGTTTCGTTTTTACGACGTCTATTCGTTTATGGTGTAATCTGTTCTACTTTTAGGCCTGTGGGATCAATTTCCACAGGCAGTATTTGTGCTGTGGGTACTGTACTTAGAATCTTTTGCCATTGATCAGATAAGGTGGTGATTTGCTCGGGTGTTTGCGCCAAAGCCCAGACACACCCGCCATTGCCACTGCCTGCTGTGGCAAACCCAATGTTTATGTCTTTGCAAATGGCTTGAAGCTTTTCACCGATATTGGTGATGCGACTGGGTACGATGCTGCATCGAATTTGGGTTTCTTCGTTGATCAGTTTGCCTGCGGCTTCCCAATTTGAATGTTGTATTGCTTGAGCAAATTCATTGGCAATTTCGTTGATTCGAAACCATTTGGCTCGATTTTTACCTGCAAGAAAGTCGGTCACCTGTTTGCTGTTCACATCATTGGAGTCGTGGCTTCTTCCCACATAGGCAACCAAGATGCGTTTGCTGACGTCGTCATAATTATCGAGCAATTGTTCTCGGCGAAATTTGCCATGTAATTCGCCATAGGTCCAATGCCAACGGCTGATGCCTCCAAAGGCGGCGGCACATTGATCTTGTAGGCCGGTAAACGAATATCGCATGCCATCTTCGATGTTGTAGACGAGTTCGACAATGGCTTCGCGTGAGAGGTTGCCACCACCGGCCAGTTCTTGTGCGCGCGCCAGTGCACCTGCCAAAGCAACGGACAAAGTGCCAGACCCCCCCACACCGCTTCTGGGCGGACACCCATATCCGATTTCGATTTCCATGCCACTGAGCCCAAAATAAGCCACAATGGCATAAAGCAAACCAAAGTGACTGCTCATATCGATGTTGTCGATGGGAAATTCTTCGTGGTGTTGGTCATCAAAAATTTTGACCCAGCCAGGTTTAAAGCTGCGAATGTGGATGCGTGTGCGTATGGTGAGGGCCAAATTTGTGGTGACAGGGTTGACGTGTACGTAGGGCAGTGCAAAACATTTGAGGTCCCAAGTACCCCCTACATCTACACGACTTGGGGCCGATGAGAGGATGTTGATGTTTTTCAGTTTTTCGCTGATATCGGGCATAGAAATTGGTAAACCAGAAGAAGTGGAAAGGTAGAAGAAAAAAGCAAAAAGAAAGAAGCGGGTAATGATTTTGTCTTCATCCCTCTTCCTTCTCTATTTTTCTGTTTTTCAAAGATAGCAAAGAGCGGGTTTTTTGACAAACATAAAGGTTTTCAAGTCTTTAGGCTGATAGGTTGAAGCTGTCAAATGCATCTATTACGTGTGATGTAGGGATGGTGGCCATGGCTTTGTCGTCTCGTGGGACTTCGGGAGGTGGTTCAACGACAATTCGTGGATATGTGCCAGGGTATGGCCCCCATTGTTGGCTGCTGTTGGCTCCCATAATGGCAATGGTGGGGATTTCTACGGCAGCAGAGACATGCATTGGAAATGAGTCGATGGTGATCATGGCCCGACATCTTTTGAGTAGTCCTGCAAATTGGAGCAGAGAAAATTTGCCCACCAAACTGATGGCTTGGTGTTTCATGTGCGTTTTGACAGCCTCTATTTCTGCGCCATCAGATGGGCCACCGTTGAGCAATATTTGAAACCCTTTTTCGGCAATATGATCGGCTACACTGGCCCATCGCTCGGGCATCCAGGCTTTGTCTGGGCGACCCGAGGTGATGCCGAGGACAATAGCTGGTGGCAAATTTGTCAGAAGTTGATCGATGGGAGAGAGGTCTTCGGTTTCGGGGAAGATGCGAAATTGAACTGGTGCTTGGTTTACACCTGCGGCGTGCATAAGTGCCATGTAGTTGTCTACAACGTGGCGTGTGGGGTCAAAGCTGACTTTGTTGTTCCACGCCCAAGCTGATTTTGCAACATTGAACCCCCAGCGTTGTTTGCCACCCAATAAGCGAGAAAATGCGGCGGCTTTGGCGGCTACACGGAAATTGAAGATGTGGTCGAATTTTTGTGCGCGAATGTGTGCTATGGCTTTGGGCAACGGTTGCCATGAGGGATGACCTGTGCGATCCAGCCACGGTAAGTTACATGGAATGATCTCGTTGAGATCGGGATTGCCTTTGAGTATTGATGTTGCCCACGACCCGGCTAAGACGCTGATATGGGCTTCGGGATAGGTTTGACGAAGCGCGTAAATGGCCGGTGTGGTGAGGAGCATGTCGCCCAAGTGATCGGGGCGGAAGATGAGGATTTTTTGATTGTTCAAGGGGTTCGGATCACAGGTCAATGCCATTCATGTTTATTGCTTCACGAAATGCAAAATGGCCGATAAATACGCGATATAAAATGATTTATTGTAGGGGCAAGGTTCCCTTGCCCTGCTTTTTCCCAAAAATCAAGGGCGCGGGGATCGTTAAAAATC
>JAYODI010000072.1:14951-29721 GCA_038279365.1 Candidatus Latescibacterota bacterium
AAAAATCAAGGGCGCGGGGATCGTTAAAAATCGAGGGCGCGGGGACCGCGCCCCTACGGAAAAATGAAAACGTATGAATTTGTTGCGTGTTATTCCTCATCCTGTGTGGGTGAAGGTTTTTTCTTGAATCTTAAGATGTATGTATCGGGGTTGCGCACAATGTGAATGATGTCGAAACGGTCGCGATTGGCTTCAATGGCGGGATAAAGATATTGGGGTGTTGAACTAAAACCCAGTTGATCAAGAATGACAATGTCGATGTTGTTTTTTTCAAAATCGGCAATGATGGCATCGGGTGATTCCCAAATATACCCCCCACTTTTGCGATTGGTTATGGCGTTGATTAAAAAGGGTTTGCGGCAGGATATTTTTGTATTGGGATCGGTGTTGTTTTTGATCCATTCACCCGCTTCAAAATAGTTTTTCCAGTTGGGTGGAAATTGTCCACTGCGTTGATGCAGTTCGTGTGTGGCCACACTGTTGGAAGCCAATGCGATAAAAAAGGCGATGACAACTGCTTTTTGTGTGGTTGATGCACTGAACTTTTGGACGAGGTTGGAAATGCTGTTTAAGAAGGCATAAAAGAGAATGGGTATGGCTGGGATGAGGAATCGGATATCGGACCAGACTTGAGGCCAGAGCATGTAGAGCCCCAAATAACAAATGAGAAAAATGGCGGGGAGTTGGCGTTTTTGAATGCCTATGATGATGGTATAAAAGACGAGACCTGTAAATAGAATGCCAAGAATGATATTGGATTCTGTGGCAATAGAAGGTACAAAAACTTCTGGGATTCTATAGAGGCCATAGATTTGCGCGTTGGCGATGAGGCGTTCTATAAGCGTACCAAAGGTGAGTAGGCCTTCATCGGGTTGATAGGGGTTGATGCTAAAGAGTTGGTTGATGTAGTCGTTGCCACCCAATGCGCGGTTGCGTATTTGCCAAGGCAAAGCAAGTAAAAAGCTGCCCATTGCAATGATGCCGGCTTCTTTCCATTTTTGGTGAAGGGCAAAGAAGATAATACCTGTACCAACCAACACGATGCCTGCACTGCGAATATAATAGGCGACCATGATGGCAAGGATGGCAAAAAGGAGTGTTTTGAGAGATTCATTTTCATGAGCGCGTTGTAGCAGGATGAGTGCAAGGATCGAAAAGGGCAAAAATGGGATTTCTGACATGACTTGGTGTGAGAAGTTGAGCAGGGGTGTTGAGATGAGGCATAACAATGTGACAAAGAGCGATGTAGGTGGTTCTGCATAGTGGCGTATGAGTTTGTAAATGAGTGGTAGGGAGATGGCATAAAGAAAAACGACAAGACTTTTGAGGGCGATGAGGCTGCCTGGTATGATGATGTCTACAAGGGCGAGAAGAAGTGGAAACCCAAAGGGGTATTTGGTGTGTGGTGTGGGGGTATCACCCAAGGTTTCGGAAAGGCCAAAACCGGCAGCGAGAGAACGGCCCAGGTTGATAAACTGAGCATTGTCACCGCTTAAGGAGAGGTTGCTGTCGAAGAGCAAGATGCCCATGAGCAAACCCAAGGCACCCAAAACAGGTAAAAACCACGGGGTGGTTTCGATTTGTTCTATGGTGATTTTAGAACGCTTGGTTTGGGTGGGCGGTGTGGGTTTGGGACGGTTGGGTTGTTTGGCCATGAATGTAAGGTCTCAGGTCAGCAGGTCGCAGGGCACAAGTCAGAACCGTAAGGCATTGTGGTTTTGACTTGTGACCTGAAGACTTGTGACGGTTTTTATTTTATCACATTTGCAAAGAATTCTTCGTATTGCGATGCCACGAGGCGATAGTCGCATTTGGCGAGCACATTTTCGCGGCCTTTGCGACCAATTTCGGGGTCTACGGGGCTGTTTGTGAGTTCGAGAATTTGGTCGGCAAATTTGTCGGTGTCGTATTGGGGAATGAGGAAGCCACTTTTGCCGTGTTCGATCACTTCGTGGAGTGAGGGCAAGTCGAAAGCAACGATGTTGCGGCCCAATGCCATCGCGCCTAAGAGCGAGTGCGGAATGAGGTTAAAGGTGGTGGTGATGACCACGCAGCGTGCTTTGGCTTGGTAATCGGGCATTTCGTTTTGTGGCAAAGAGCGTGTGGAGACATTGGGATAGTCGTTGGGATTGATTTCGGGATTGACGCCGAGGAATTCAAAATGCACTTCGGGGTCTTTTTGATAGACCTTGTCCATAATTTGAACGAGGTATTCCCAGCCCATGATGGATCGTGATGGGAAGTGGTTGCCCACGCAGATGACCCGTTTGGGGTCGGGTGCTTCTTCACGCAGGGTGAAGATGTCTGGGTTTACAGGGCAATACATGACGGCAGAGTCCATTTTCCAGTGGTCCATGAGGTATTCACGGCCCCATTCGCAGACGCTTACTTGATGGGCAAATTTGTAAACGGTGCCCGCAAAGCGTTTGATGGAAGGAATCCACCAGTGGGTGAGCACGAGGGGAATACCGGGTTTGAATTTGGACCATTTGTATTTGAGGGCTTGGCCCACATCTTGGGGTGAACCGACCCAAATGACGTCGGGATTGGACGGCCATTCGCGCTTCACGCCTTCGGCAATGGCAGCACGTTCTTCGCTCCATTGCGTAACCCCTTCTGTGAGATAGACTTCGTGGCCTCGGTTGACCCATTCTCGCAATAAACTCTCTTGAACGCCTTCGTGGCAGGCATAGACCTGAATTTTCATGTTCAAATTCCCCGTTCTGCTTGTTTTTTATTGTATTTAGATCGCATCTGAATATAGGATTTTAGGCATGAAAGGTCAACTGATGGCTTAAGGTGATGCAATAAATCCAGCATTTTTATAAGCGTTTTCTAATTGGCGACCTACGTTATCCCATAAGAAGGTGTTACGGGCATATTCAATGGTGCCTTCTGGCAGGTCATTTTGATAGGTTTTTTGGATGGTGTTGCGCATGTCAGATTCAGAATGGGGATCGAAGTAATTGGCGTAGTGTTTGAAGGTTTCTTGTGTGGTGCCGCCGTTTGTGATGGCGACTTTGGTGCCTGCCAAGAGGGCTTCCATGGCGACCATGCAGGGGTATTCGTAGAAGCTGGGCACCACAAGGGTGTTGGCGGCGGCAAATGCAGAGGCCAAGAGGTTGTCTTTGGGGTTGAGATAGTCGATGAAGAGGGTGTTGGGCGAAGCTTCTTTTTTGCATTGTTCGAGGTAGTCTTCGGCACCTGTGATGGGGCGACCGACAAAAACGAGGGGCAGGTCGGTGGTTTTGTTGGCGCGAATGAGGCCGAGTTGGTTTTTTTGGCGGGGGTCAAATCGGCCAATGCAAAAGAGAAAGTTGTCGATGCCGTAGTGTTTTTTGAAGGGTTCGGGGTCTGCGCCGACAAAGCGATCTGCCACGCCACACGGGACGATGGTCATTTTTTCTTTGGGGATGTCGTAGAGGTCGGCAAGCAGGTCTTGTTCGCCTTGGGCATTGGGCAAGATGAGGTCGGCTTCGTTGAGCATGAGGCGTACAAGGGCAGGTGGGGGTTTGAGGCGTGTGAGGCGGCTGAGGTATTTGCGCGAGAGGCGTTGTGATTTGGGGTGGTCGGGCAGCCAATACATGGTGGTGACGGCGAGTTTTTTACCTGCGGCTTTGACGGTGAGAAACCAGTCGTAGTTGCCGTAGCCCAAACCAAAGTGGTGGATGAGGTCAAAGTCTTCGAGTTTGTGTGTCCAGGGGTCGAAGCGGTGAACGTCATAGCCGTTTTGTTGGAGGTATTCGAAGGTTTGGTTGAGGGTGAACATGCCACCACCTGGGTCGAGGCGCATGGTGGGGTAGGCGAAGACGCCGATTTTCATGTTTTGACTTCCTTTGTCAATTGCAGGTGTTGCTGTTTTAGGATTTGCATTCACGTTGGTTGCTTGTATTGCCTTCGGCGACCTACTTCTTTGAGAGACCAAAGAAGTAGGCAAGAAAGTCTCTCGCTGGCCGCGAGGGGCTTTCAATAGTGATCAGAGTTTTTACGGGCGGAGGCCACCCTCACCTGCCCGTGCCGTTCCCACCCTTCCGCATATTCCATATGCCCCTTCCACGCCCACCCCAAAGGCCACCACACCAACTGCACAACGGCCCACACCACCTGTGGGTGGTATTCAGGTTTTTTGCTCTTCTCCCTTTGTTGAGGAAGAATTTGGCTTGATGGCGTGAACAATATTTTGAATTTCTTGCATGATGGTTTTGCGTTCGATTAAGAATAAACCAAAGATGTAGCCTGTGGAAAAGAGGAAACTGCCGATGATGAAATGGGCAAGGGGTGAGACGGTGATAAGTGATGGGGCGATGGCTTGGTGGCAGGCTACTCCGATGAGGCCTGCGATGAGTGGGGGACCGAAGGTTTTGGTGATGGGGATGTCTACAAATTTTCGTGCATAGATGAGGGCTAAGATGAGGCCGATGAAGGCCATAATGTTCATGCTGAGTGCAATGCCGTAGATGCCCATTTCGCGTGCGAGTAGGGGGGCGAGGATGAGGAGGATGAGGCCTTGTATGGCGGCAAAACGGGCGATGCTTAAGGGCGATCCAACGCTGTAGAAGAGGGCGTGGAGGTCGTCGAGGATGGGGCGGCAGAGGGAGTAGATGATGAGGGATTGGAGCAGGGGGGCGGCAGAGATCCATTCGTCGCGAAAGATGAGGATCCAGCGGTCGGCTTCGAGGGCAAGTAAAATGGATAAGGGAACGGTGGCTCGCAGGATGAGGCGCAGGGCACGGCGATAGGCAGCAGAGAGTTGTTCGCGGTCATTTTGATAGCGGGCATAGACGGCACCAGTGATGCGCACGATGGCCAAGGTGATGGCACCCGTGGGAATTTGAGCAAAGTCTTGTGCGGTGTCGTAGAGGCCGCGCCAGTGGAGGCCCAAGTAGAAGCTGATGATGAGTTTGTCGTAGTGTTGTACAAAGATTTTGGGTACGCCACCGAGCCAAAATTGGAATCCGTATCGAATCATTTGACGGGCGGCTTGGGCATCAAATTGTTTGAGGCGATGGAGTGGGGGTGGGTGTTTGGACCAGACGACTGCGCAAAAGACCACGACGTAAGCAACGCTGTAGGGATAGAAGCCAAGAATGAGGGCCCATTTGCCAAAGCCGAAATAGGCGAGGGTGATGCCCACAAGTGCGGCCAAGATGGTGCCACCGGCATGGGCAATTGCCAGGCGACCAAATGCAAGGTCGCGTTGGAGTTGTACTTCGGCGGTGAGGGCGGCGGTGCGGAAGAAGTCGAAAATGCCAAAGACGGCCAAGGCGAGGGCCACTTTGGGGTAGGCTTCGGTGGCGGTTGCGCCGCCGAGGTAGGCTTCGAGGGTTTGGGCCACAGCAATGGCTTGGTCGTAATAGACGGCCATGAGCAGTGCCAAGGCGGTGCTGATGCTGCCCAGGCCAATGCTTAAGACAAAATGTGTGGGCGCAAGGGTGTGGACGCGGTCGTGTTGGTGAAGAAGGGCGTAGTGCAGGCCAAAGTCACGAACGGCAACAGCCATGGCAAGAAGTGAAAACGCCGTGCCAACCGCGCCGAAGTCTTCGGGTACGAGAATTTGTAAGAGCAAGAGCCGAACGGCAAGTGTGAGCAACCGTGCGGCATAGGCACTGCCAAATGTTTGGATGGCTCCACGTGCAATGCGTTGGATGGCGGATTGTTCATCCGACATCTTCGGTGTCCTCGGTGGGTTTTCGGGCAAACACGATGAGACCCATGATGAGTATGGCAACGCCCCCAAAGGTGATCCAACGGGTTGTGGCCACAATGGGGTCGTGGTAGCGCAATTCTACGGTGTGTTCACCGGGTGAAAGGGCCACGGCTGTCCAGAGGTAGTTGGCGCGAATGAGAGGTTTTTGCTCACCATCAACAAAGGCTTGCCAGTGTGGGTGGTGGTTTTGTGAGATGACCAGTATGCGTGGCCCCGATGCGTTGGTGTGGAGTTTGACATGGCCTTGTCGGGCATCGTATTCGAGTTTTTCAACGGTGCCTGGTTCTTGGGCGTTGGTGTCTTGTGCGATACCTGGGTCTTCTTCTAAGAGGGCCGTTTCTTGTGGGCGGGTATTTGGATCACGTAGGCGCTCGAGAATTTGATCTTCATCATTAATGATTTCGTATTGCGGTGCGAGGTAAAACCACGGTAGAGCAAGTGGGTTTTGGTAGATGTGTAGATTATCAGCTTCACCTGCCTTTTGCATCCAAGGTATATCGAGTGGATTGGTTGAGACAAGGTATTTGGTGTTGAGCAAGTTGAGAATGGTGGGGCGATTGAGGTCGCCAGATTTGAGAATGTGGTCGTAGCGGCCAATGGCGAAGTCGTTAAAACCTGTAACAAGGTCAATGCCATGAAGAGGAACGTCTTTTGCACTTGGATACGCGAAGACACGAAAAAGATCGGTGTCTTTTTTGAGGTAGTTGACCACATTGGGGTTGATCTGTTCTTGTGCTTGTACGACGTTGGGATTGACGTAAGAGAGAAACAATTTGTCGATGCGCCATGTGTCAACGATGATGAGTGGGATAAGAATGAGGGCAAAGACATGAGGTTGTAATTTGTTTTGAAGCCGTAGGTGTGTGAGCAGGGTCATGATGCCCACAAAAAGTGCGGCCAAAAGTGCGCCTTGTCCGAGATAGCCTAAACTGGCTTGTGCCACTTGCATTTTGGGGGCTGGCATGTCTGTCCATAAAATGCTGCGCCAAATAGAAAGTAGGGTTGCGGGTGAAAAGGAAAAGATGAGCAGAACAATTGCGGATGCACTGCCTGCAATGAGAAACTTGCGCGCAGTTTCGGGGGCAAGGTCTGCGTTGAGAATGCGGTGAAGACCATAGGCTGATAAGAGGCACAATGCAAAGGCATATAAGAAGGCGATCATGCCAGGGGCACGCAACACATTAACACCGGGTATGAGATAATAAAAGATTTTGTGCAAAGGTGTGTGTGGGCCTAATGCAAAGGCAATGGCAAGAATGAAAAGTGCAAACAGAAAGGCGATATGTGACTTTTTGCGCATGAATGTGAGCGCAAAGAGACCAAAGAACAACGGAATGATGCCAACATATTCAGAGTTGCCTTTGAACAGGTTTCGCCCCCAATAATGGTAACCGTCTTCGTTTTGATCTACGCCCGGAAATTTTGAATCAAACCCACCAAATTCGGGAATGACAAGGGCGAAAATTTCTTCGGGGTGGAGCGACCAGGACGACGCGTATTCGTAGCCTGCACCAGCTTGTTCTTTGCCAGCCCGTTTGGTTACGGTTTTTGTGTTCCAATATTGTGGAAACACACCTTCGGCTCCAATGGCCAAACCCAAACAGATGGCACCTGCAGAAAGGAGTGAGCGATAGAGTGCGCTGTTGATGTTTTTGTCTTGGAGATAGTGCTGCACCACTTTGTAAAGATAGAGCAGGCCCAATGCCCAAAGTGCGAAGTAAACCATTTGCAAGTGAGGGGTATAAATGCTGATGCCTACGGTACCACCAAGTATGAGAAAGTAGATGATTTTTTTGGTGTCCATGCCTTGGTAGAGAGCCCAATACATGAGTGGTAAAAATGAGATCACAGACATTTTGGCAAAATGTCCGGCATGGGTGAATGTAAGCAATGTGGGGGTTGATGCATAAGCCACACCGGCAACAAGTGCTGCGAGAGGATGAAGCCCCAAGGCGCGGGCACAGAGAAAGGTGAAGTATCCGGCACAGAACATGGCAAAGACATAACGCCAACCAAAGTAACGGTGTTCACTGGTAAAAAGTGCGATAATTTGAAGTGGGAAATATTGTGCACGCAGGCCACTGGATTCAGGTGTGCCGCCCATATAGCGGCTCCAGTTGGCAGGTGGGATTTGCGCCAATTTTTCAACGAAGGAACCTTGGCCTTTTTGAAGTTCAAAACCCGTGTCGGAACCCAGTATGACATCACCTGTAAAGATAAAACGATAAAAATAGATGATGGTGAGGAGAGCAAAGAATGCAACGGGTACCCACGGCTTGGACAATTTTTCTGTGAGCGATGTTGATTCTGTGGTGTCGGTTGTTTGTGAGGTGGGTCGCGTTTGGCGTGCGCGTTTGCTCATGGTGTGTTTCCTTTGGGTTGACGTTGCCAAATGATGAGTTGGCGCATGGTGTATGTGGCAATGGCAATGAGTATGAGAATTGTGAAAAGTAAAACGATTGTAAGTGTTGTGCTTAATAAACCGGTTTGGATGGCGTTGAGCCACCAGATGTCGATGATGTCGTAGTTTTCTAATGAGGCCGAGAGTGATCGCTCTGTGCCCGATGAAATGGTGTAGCTAAGTGATGTGCCTGTGAGGATATGTTTGATGCCTGAGGTGAGTTGATAATATCCACCGAGAATAGGTGAGAGATAAGGCGAAAAGAGCAAGTCGCCTGGGTGACCGGAGTTGAATAGAAGGTCGCCTATTTTTTTGTCTTGAACAAAGCGCACAAAAAGATGTGGGTTGATGAGTGCACCGGGTAATTGGGTGATAAGACCTGCGATGCCAAATGCCAAGACGCGTTTTTTGGCTGTTGATTGGATGAGGCCGCCAAGTGGAATGATGATATAAGGGATGATGGGAAGGAGGTAACGTGGCCCCCAACTTGATCCGGCATGCCAGTCGATCATGAATGTAAAAAAGATAAAGTGGATCGCGATGAGATGTGCAAAGAGTTTGGCTTCTTTGGGGTGTTCTGTTTTGAAGTGACGATAGGCAAAAGGAAAGAGGCAAATGGCAGGCAAAAAGAAAACAAGCCCACGTCCAGTACTCAAAAGAAGGCCGTATAAAGCTGTGATGATTTGTGTGGGCAAAAATGCAAAATAGCCACCTTGTTGTGCCAAGGTATCGAGGTGATATCCTGTGTGAAACATGTTGTTGTATCGTACATGGTTGTGAAAAAGAATCAGAACTAAGAAAAAAAACAAGGGTGCAATAATGGTAATGGCTGAAAGACGTTTGTTGGATTGTGTTTTGAAGGTTGGCCAAATGTATAACAAAAAGATGGGCAAGGTGATGGCGACATAGAGTTTGGTTAAGATGGCAAACCCGATGCAGATGCTTGCGACAACCAAGGCCCAAAGGGATTCGTGTTTAACAAAATAAAAACAACCGCCAGTTGCGCCTAAGAGTGCGATGCCCACAAGGGGTTCTGAAAAACCATATCCGGCATAGGGAAAAACCATTGATCCGAAAGCAAAAAAAACCGTGAGCCACCAGACAGTGTTGTGTCGATATCCGAAACGTATGGCAAGGCGAAAGAACCCGAGGCACCAAAGGGCACAGATGAATACATTGGTGAGTGAGGTGGTGAACATGGTCAAATAGTCGGCGGGTAATTTTTTTATAAATTGCGATAAGATATGGCCGACCACAAAAAAAGGCAGTTCGGCAAGCGGTAACCCTAAGCCATATTTGGAGTAGGTACGCAGAGAAGATGCGACAGATTGGTATTGGCGTTGCATTTCGGGGATGGCAAAATCTTGGTTGGATATGATAAGGTCACCGTTGTACACCAAACTGCGTGCAGTGAGATAATTCCAAAAACCATCGCCACCATAATGTCCACCAGCTGTGAGCAGGTAGATGCAACTGATGCAGATGAAGAGATAGAGAGAGGCGGTTTTGTTGGTCATGATGCGCCTCGTAAATCTGCACCGGATGCATTAAAAAACGACGGTGTGGCGTGATGGGTTAAGTGCATGGATTGCTCAGGTTTTTTGAATGGCATCGTAAACTTTTTGATAGACACGTTCTTGTTCTGCGGCAATGCGATCCCAGGTAAATTGGTCGGCCCATTTGCGTCCTTCCTGGCCCAATTTTTGACGTTGTGTGGGGTCGTCTAAGAGTTGTTTCATTGCGTTTGCGAGTGCATTGTGATCTTCGGATGGCACGAGCAGACCGGTTTCATTGGGGCGAATGGCATCGGCGAGGCCGGGTATGTTGGTGCCGACGACGGCTTTTCCGGCGGCTCCGGCTTCAATGGCCACAATGCCCCAACCTTCATAGCGCGAAGGCATGCAGACAAAAAGCGCACTGCCAAAGAGGTCGTTTTTTTGTTCTTGTGTGGCTGGCCCAAAAAATTCTATGCGGTTTTCAATGCCGAGTTCGGTTGCCAAGTTTTGTAGTTCTTGCTGGCGTTCGGGCGCGCCACGTCCGGCGAGGATGAGGCGCACATCTTTGCGGTTGAGTTGGGCAAATGCGCGAAAGAGGACGTCGAGGCCTTTGGTGTGAATGTCGAGGCGACCAAAATAAAGGATGTAGTCTTTTTCTTCACCTTGGGCTTGAAAGGAAATGTCATCTACGCCCGTGTAAACGAGGTTGAGATCGGCGGTGATGCCTTTGTCTTTGAGTTGTTGGGTGACGGTGGGTGAGATGGTAAGGATATAAGGATGCGTTTTGAGCACATGCTTTTCTGCGTGTTGGGCCACGTGACCGAGTAGTGGAAATTTTTCGGTGGCGTGGTCGCCCATGAGGTGAAAAAATTCGAGCAGACTGCGTTGGCGTAGGGCTTTGGATGCATGGAGTGGGGCATAAGCTGAAAAACCATACACCCAAAGATCAAAATCGCCTCGGGCCACTTCGCGCGAAGCGGCGGCGGCAAAGCTGAGTCGGCTGAGCAAGTAGGATCGGTTGGTGCCCACACGTTTGATGTGTACACCGTCGCGTTCAATTTCACGTTTACAATCGGGAAAAGCACCCACAATGCTGGTGATGTCGTGACGACTGCTGAGTTGACGAGAGATTTCTTGCGTGCGCAAGGCACCTCCGCCCCCGCACCAGGGGTTTTCAAAGTCGTCGTATACGGTGTGGAGAATTTTCATAAAGATTCAGTTTATGCTTGGGTGGCAACAAGATGAGCTTCTATAATTTCTTCTATTGAAACGGTATCAACACCGACTTTGCCGACCACAATGCCACCGGCTAAGTTGCCAATATAAGCGGCTTCGGCGGGTGATGCACCTGAGAGCTGTGCAAGCGTGTAAACGGCGGCGGTGGAATCGCCTGCGCCAGAGACATCGAAGACGTCGCGTGCGGTGGCGGGGATGTGTGTAACTTGTCCGTTGGCTTCAAAGAGGGCCACGCCTTTTTCACTGCGGGTCATGTAGACTTGCTCAATTTCAAATTGTTTGACGAGGCGGTGTCCGATTTCGATGACTGTTTTTTCGTCTGCCTCATCAAGATTAAATACACCGATGGCCTCCGATTGGTTCGGAGAAATTGCAGTGAGGCCAAAATATTTGTCAAAGTTACGACCTTTGGGGTCTGCCATGACGGGGTAGTTGTGTTGTTTTTTGACTTGGCGCATGGCGTCCATAAATGGGGCGGTGACCACACCTTTGGCATAGTCAGATACAAAAATGGCATTGAGTGATTGGGCTTGGGTGATGGCATTGATCAATTGTTCCAATAATGTATCGTCAATGGGGGTGCTGATTTCTCGATCAACACGTAGCATTTGTTGTTGCTGGCGATATTGGGTGTGTCCCATCACGCGGGTTTTGGTGGTGGTGGGGCGATTGGCGTCTGTGATGAGAGCCGATGTGTTGATGCCTGATTTTTCGAGTGTATTGGTCAGATGTTTGGCATTGTCGTCATTTCCAACAAGGCCAGCAATGGTGACGGTGGCACCGAGGAGGCGCAAGTTATAGGCCACATTGGCGGCACCACCTGGGCGGTAGGTTTCTTGTTCGACACTGACCACAGGTACGGGGGCTTCGGGTGAGATGCGTTTGGTTGCGCCCCACAGATAGTGGTCGAGCATGACGTCGCCAACGACGAGTACGTGTTGGTTGGGAAATCCGTTGAGGATGTCACGGAGACGTTCGGAGGTCATTTGCTTCCTTTGATTTTTTCAACAATGTTGGTGGTGGAGCGGCCTTCGACCAAGGGAATGGTGGTGACCATGCCCCCTGCGTTTTCGACTTCTTCGCGCCCAACAATGTCTTGCACGTTGTAGTCGCCCCCTTTGATGAGCACGTCGGGTAACAGTGCGGCAATGAGTTCGCGTGGGGTGTCTTCGTCAAAGGGGATGATGTGGTCGATGCATTCGAGTGCGGCGAGCACACCTGCGCGATCTTCGAGGGGCAAGATGGGGCGGCTGGGGCCTTTGAGGCGTTGTACGGAGGCATCGGTGTTGAGGCCGAGAAAGAGGACATCGCCTTGTTCGCGTGCTTTTTGAAGGTAGGTGACATGGCCACGGTGGAGGAGGTCGAAACAGCCGTTGGTGAAGACGGTTTTGATGCCGAGTTCTTTTAAGCGATTGCGTACCGATATGGCTTGTGCGCGAGTTAGGATTTTGTTTTCAGATGCAGTTACGCGGTCGTCGAGTGATTCGGCAAGTGCATGGGCAAGGAGAGGGATCATGATTTCGTGGTGGCCGGTGAAGCTGTAGCCTGTGCCGCCTTGCATGGTGGGGCGTTGGACGACGTTGACGCGGGGGCGATAGTGTTGGATCATGTCGAAGTTGGCGGTGACAAAGTGATCCACGGTGTGGCCTAAGTTGCGGGCGACTGTGAGGGCTTTGAGAAATACTTCGGGTAAGAGGACGGCGGAACCGATGTTGAGGTAGGCGCCACCTTCGAGGGAGGCGACAACCGAGCAGAAGGTTTCGAAGTCTTTGTATGAGGCCCGACCGATGGCTTCACCGTTTGCGGTGGGTTGTTGTTGAACAATGTCGGTGCCAATGGCTACGTGTACGGTGACGGGAATGTCTAATTCATAGGCGGTGGCCAAGATGCTGGTGTGGCAATAGGGTTGGCTGGTTTCGACGAGTTTTTGGCCGAGTGTTTTGCCGTATCCGAGGGAGGTGTTTTCTATGGCGTGGTTGATGAATGTGCCGGTGTCTTGGGCCATACCAAAGGAGCCGTCTTTGAGGCCTTCGGCAACGTCTTCGGAGGTTTGGCCTTGCATGGCAATTTCAACATCGTGAATGGATGTGGAGCCGTTCATGGCAATGGCGGAGATCCAACCGCGTTTCATGAGGTCGATGAGGATGGGCGCGAGGCCACATTTGATGACATGGCCGCCGATGCCGATGGCAATGGTTTTGTTATTGCGGATGGCTTGTGAGAGGGTGCGGATGAGGTTTCGAAAGTCGGCACCGATGAGGATGTCGGGGAGGCTGGTGAGGAAGTGGCCGAAGGAGGCCCCACCATGAGCGGAGGTGGCAAAGGTGGCGAGGGAGACTTTGTTGGGGCGATTGGATAGGGGATAGGTTTGGACTTTGGAGAGGTCTATTTTGGGGAAGTTTTTGGGCACTTTTGAGTCCTTGGTAACAATCGGTATTTTTGTATGATTTGTCGTTTTGTTGCCTTCGGCGAGATACATTTTTTTACGGCAAAAAAAGTATCCCAAAAAGCCGCCACTGCGTGGAGCTTTCATTTTGTTCAGTGTTTTTATGGGCGTAGGCCACCCTCACCTGCCCGTGCAGTTCCCACCCTGCCACGTGTTCCACACGTCCCTTCCACACCCACCCATCACATCCACACCAACTGCACAACGGCCCACACCACCCGTGGGTGGAATTGAAGTTTTAGATATGATTCGATTGGCTTTTAATCTTGAGTCCGTAGGATTTTTCCCTAAAATAGCACCGGAATTTATTCCGGTGCGGTTGATTCGATGATTTTCGAAAGGGTTTTAGGTGTTTTATCCTGTTGGCCATGATTCGATTGTCTTTTGATCTCGAGTCCGTAGGACTTTTCTCTAAAATAGCACCGGAATTTATTCCGGTGCGGTTGATCGGGCGATGACCGAATTAATATTTCAATCTCCATTATTCCGGTGCAGAGGTTATGGGTGTGTATCTATAATCCAATTGGCAACATCTAAGAGATCGTTGCCTATGTAGCTGATTTGTTTGCGCGTTTGAGCGTTGGCTTGATTGAGCACGTCTTCACCATAGCCTGTGCGAACGAGGGCCGATTGGCATCCGGCGTTCCAGCCGGCTTGGAGGTCGCTGAGGCTGTCGCCGATCATGTATGAACGCGAGAGGTCGAGGTTGTGTTCTTTGGCGGCGCGTTGGAGCATGTGGGGTTTGGGTTTGCGACAGTTGCAGATCACCTTTTCGCCATATTCGGGGTGATGGGGGCAATGGTAGATGGCGTTGAGGGTTGCGTTTTGGTTTGCCAGTTGACGTTTGAGTTCGGTGTGTATTTCTGTGAGGCCTGCTTCGGTGAGGAGGCCTCTGGCAATGGCCGATTGATTTGTGATGACAATGATTGCATAACCAGCGGCATTGAGTTTGGCAATGGCTTTGTCTGCGTTGGGGATGAGTTGGAGGTCTTCAACGCGGTGTAGGTGGCGCACATTGACGTTGATGGTGCCATCGCGGTCAATGAATACGGCTGGGTGACTCATAGGCTGCCTTTGGTTGAGGGCACGCCTGTAACCCGTGGGTCTTGTGAAACGGCTTGGCGCAAGGCTCGGGCAACGGCTTTGAAGATGGCTTCCATGCCGTGGTGGGCGTTGCTGGCGCGAATGAGGTCGATGTGTAGGTTGAAGCGTCCGTTTTGTGAGAGTGCGGTGAAAAATTCCATACCGAGTGATGTGGGAAAGGTGCCAATCATTTCTTCGGTGAATGTGGCTTCGTAAACGAGGTGACCACGGCCAGAGAGGTCGATGACGGCTCTGGCGAGGGCTTCGTCCATGGGCACATAGGCCGAACCAAATCGGGTGATGCCTTTTTTGTCGCCGAGGGCTTTTTCGAGGGCTTGGCCGATGCAAATGCCTACGTCTTCTACGGTGTGGTGGGCGTCTACTTCCAGATCGCCTTTGCA